>DIEX01000033.1 GCA_002418835.1 Spirochaetia bacterium UBA5763
CAGTCCGTTTATCTGACTTGCTGTATATCGTATATTTATCAAGTAACTGTGTCACATCATCATACTTGAAAGTATTAAGAAAGCAATAGCAATCCTCAGCAGACCAGAACTTATCCATCATATTAAGTTCATAAACAGCTTTTTCCTGAACAGACCTGAAATAGCTCAGTGAATAAACATCCAGAAGAAGGGACCCGCCGCTGTTAAGCATTTTATGAAAACTGCCAAGCATAATGTTGCACTGCTCAGGGCTCAATGCCGTGAAGTCACTCTCAAAACGGGCAACAAGCTCCATGCCGAATGGATTCTTGCTGACACGCCAAAGGTGAATCGTGCATCAGTGCGATCATAAGGCTCCTCTCCGTTGAACATAGGGCAATTTCTGCTCACTTCATTTTAACTCTTATTATCTTTTGAGGAATCTGCATTTTATCAAAAGATACAATAGTTATCTGATTTGAAGATTTTAAAAAATATTTTAAAATATCAACTGTCAATTTTTCATTTAAAATATTTTCCGGCATAATCTTAATCGTGGGTAATACATCCTCTAAAAATTCTTTTGAAATCCAGTTCCCCATTTTTTGTGGTGTATTCAAAAGCCATATATCAATTCCTGCAATAACTTCGATTATATCCGGAGTATCCGTTATGGCTGGATATAGTATACTCTTCAGGTTTGTTGTATATCCTCCAGTAAATGGATCTTTCGTATATATACGGATTGAATTGACACCCGGCTCCTGAATAGAATTTAATAATCCTTCATCAACATTAGAAAATATAAAACTTCCTTTGTCTATTATAGTTTTACTGACTCCCCAGAGAGCTTCTTGAACAGAAAAAGATAATGCTCCGATGTTCATTAGTAATGATACACATTCGCCTGTACCATCCAGATCCGCATCTAAAGAATCAGGATAAAGACTGAAAGCTCCATCCTTCTTTACATAAAAACGCGAAAAAACGACTTCCAGTGAATTTTGAATTACCTCTCTTGCCAGAACTTTCTGCTCAGGCTGACATGTTGGAACTATTTTTTTTATCAAAAGCCTCAGAGCCCTGTATCTTGATATAGACCAGTCATGCTGACTGGCACTATTGCCCGGTATTGGTTCAGAAAGTTTTGTCATTAATGTTTTAAACATTTTATCTTTATATTTTAATTGATATTCATTATGTTTATTATTCCCGGAATCATCAATAAACATCTTTGCAATATGATAGGTTGAATTCATATCACCTGATTTTAAAATTCTGCCATCAGTTTTAGATACCGGCCCCCAGAAACCTGTTTCAGAATCCTGTCTTTTATAAAACCAGTTTAATAAAGCATGTTTCCATGCATCAGAGAACATATATGCACCGGTTCTTTCAATATCCTGATAATCGTTAAGTTCAAAAATTATAACATAAGGAGTTTGAGGTAATTTTGAAACCAGCCATCCTACCATTGACAAATCATCAAGAAATGCTTCTAATTTCTCCGGAGTGTTAATCTCATCAAGAAAACCAAGAGGATATCTAAGCTTCAATTTTCTCCCTGATTCTTTTGCAAGCATTTCAAGATGAGATAAGACATTCATTGTAGGACCTATAAATGTACATAAAGGATATGACTCATCCATGAATGCCCCGGTTGTGGGATTCTGAAGACTCAGATAAAATTCCAACTCTTCACTTTTACTTGAAAACGATGGAACCTTAATCAAATCTTTTCGTGATTTCATCTGGTGATAAAGATGGTTAACGCCCCTAAAGGCTTTATAGTATTCACCATGATCTATATAATAAATCAGGCCGACCATTTTAAATTCAAAGTCACCCGTATAATAAGCTTCAGCTTTCAATTCAGCATTCAGTTTAAAAAGAACCGGTATCTTACCGAACGTATAATGCCAGAATCCAACTGAAACTATAATTAAGATGAGAACAAATCCTGATAGAAATTTTAAATTGACTTTTAATTTCATAATGCCTGTCTCTATAAAACTTTTATTTCTTATCTGTCGAAATACCTGTAACGGCAGTTTTATTAATATATTTTAGCGCAATTCGAACAGATGTCGGTGAGTGACGAGCATAAGTTCAGGAGCAGATAGTAATCAAGCTTAATTGTTTAAACATTGGAATTACTTTTTATATGATGCCCCCTTCATGTATACATTAATACAATCAGACTATTCACTTAAAAATTCTAAAACTTTCTCCATTATGAAATCCGGTTCAACTGCAAGCATGTCATGTCCTGCTCCGTGAACAAGTACTGTCTTTATCTTTGGAGCAACATTATGAATCCTCTCCAACGCTTTTTGTGAGGAATATACTTTTTCATTTTCACCGACTATATAAAGTGAAGGAACAGTAATGCTTCCCAGCTCTTCATCTGTAAGCAGTGTTGGATCGGGCATGCGTTTTTGTTTAAATAGTTTTGAAACCTTGTATATATTCTCTATAGCTGTTTCTGCAGCTTTCCTGTCTTTGTTAATATAATCGTTAAAAAACCATTTCATAAATCTTTTATAAAAAAACCGGTGAGGAATAATCATAAGTGGTAAATGCATCAAAAAAACAGGGTTCACTGTCATCACTGTTACCGGGGGAGCGAGGAAAATCGTTTTATCAAGCCTTTCGGGAAACTTTAGTGCAGATATACATGTGAGCCATGCGCCATAAGACATTCCCATCATTTTTATATTCTTTTTCAACCCGAGTGCATCAAATACCTCTATAAGCCAGGTCATGTAATCATCCGGACCTGAAAGAGGTTTTGTATATATGCTGAGTCCGTTATCATAAATATTATCAATAGCGTATATTTTAAAATGCTCTGATAATTTTTTTATCTGGGGTATCCATGACAGAGAATTGGAACCACCGGGATGCAACAGCAC
Source organism: Spirochaetia bacterium UBA5763 (assembly GCA_002418835.1). Classification (GTDB taxonomy): domain Bacteria; phylum Spirochaetota; class UBA4802; order UBA4802; family UBA5550; genus UBA5550. The sequence goes on from DIEX01000033.1 coordinate 2,895, forward strand.
AAGCGGAGGTGCTGCCTCAGACCCGGAAATCCTGATAAAAGTTCTGCCAAAGGATGTATCTATCATGACGGTTTGTGATGATACAGGCCATTCTTTTGCCAAATCGTTATATAACTCCATAAACATCTCTTTTGCTTTTTGTGATTTAAAGGGATGGTATTCCGACAAAATGTTATAGATCATTATGTTTCTCCTTTAATTCATATTATTCCAGGTACAAATTATAATCAGAGACCTGTATTCCCCAAGTGCATCATGATCCCCGGAAATCTGAATAAATTTATTATATAAAATTTAAAATACAACAAATAACGTCAAGAAATAAACTATATAAGAGCCGTATAAAGATTATTCGGCAGTTAAAAAATAATCCCCGCTCCGGTGGACGGGGATTAAATCTTTATGAATAGGAGACAGCAATGACCGCATGACACACCTGGCATTGAACCTCATTCATAATACGATTGAGAAAGAAGAGGTTTAAAAAGAATTTACCCGCAATGTAAAAAATTAATACTTTTATATACTTTACTTTGTTTTGCCTTATACTGATAAAGAAATATCATAAAATTCAGGTAATAAAATATGAAATCACTATTTAAAATCACAAGTATTGCAACTGCTGCTTTATTCATCTTTCTGTTCATTCAGACTTTCTTTACTTCAGAAGCTTTTATAACTGATATGGGACTGGTGCCGGATACGGCATCAATAATACTTATCAGGCGAGCTTCATTATTTATGCTGGGACTATCGGTATTAATGTTTTTATCACGGAATCTCCCTGTTTCAAAAGGCAGAATCTATTTAAGCATTTCAATGACGGTAATATTCTCTTCCCTTGCAATCAACGGAAGTTCCGGATATTTATACGGTAATTATAACTCTTCGATTTTTATCGCAATTAGTATTGAATCTATACTGGGGCTTGCTTTTGTTTTGAACATTATAACTGACAGAAAGTCTGTTAAAGAATAATGACAGATTTCCTGATTTGTAAAAAATTTTATCAATAATTTGTAAGATAATTATCCTATCAGGAGATATTATTACTTCATCCTCCAGCCCCTGAATACTATAACAAAAGTGTTCAACAAATTTAAAAAACTGATTTTTTTACAAAAGAGCCGTATTACGGAATTCTGACAATTGAGCCTACCTCAAAAATGGTTTCTTTTGCCAATTTTGAATCACCATCGGCCGATAGATAGATCAATAACAATCCACTTAGAAAATGATGCCCTGGATTTGTAGGCATAGGGAGTTCTCTCCAGTTTTTAAATACCATCGGTTCTTTAGGGATCCTGATGGTAAATTTATTTTTTTCATCACGGAATGAGTAATACTTATCTTCTCCTTTTCCTTTAACCGGAATGAGAGTTTTATTATAATGAGCAATTAAATCTTTATGAAACTCAACAACACCCCGGGCGCTGCTCTTTGCCAGTTCATCATTATCTGATGTTTTAACAGTTCTGTTGGGATTAAGATACAGTGAGAAGAATGGTGTGTTTTTAAGAAATACATCGTAGAATTCTGAATCCTTACCACTCAGAAAGTCGGGGTATGGATTTTTTTCTGTAAAAATCCTGTCAGACGCATCTATAAATCCGAACTTTACAGCTACATTTTTATTATCAGATGTATACTTTAAAAGTTTCCTGCCGCTGCCTGGCATATCTGCAATGTGATAAGCGTTTAGAATTTCAGGACATATTGAGACGGATTTAAGATTCTGCGGGAAATTAAACAGCTTGAGATAAAGTTTATATTTTTCCGGTTTATTTCTTTCTGGAAGAGTAAATCCGAGACCTTTGATGTCTGAAAGTATAATATTGTCTATATCCGGCAGATACTCTTTTGTAAGTTTCAGTGATGGAACTTTCACAGGATCTGCCGGAATAACTTTACCATCAGGAATATAGGCAAGCTGGAAACGAAGTTGCCTGTCGACCTGCCATTCAGCAGCAGCGGCTAGTCCACCGGATAAAATTAAAAATAATGAAATAAGAAAAGAAACGATCTGTCCGTTCATAAGCGACCTCCTGTTTTGTATATTGAAGTATGTATAATTTATATTTCAACTAATATTTCTAGTAAATGTATTCAGGGGAACATGCTTATATCCTTTATCTTTTCATGCCTGATAATTGTTATGGTTACCCTTACAGGAATAGCCGGACTATACCCTTTCTGGTTTAAAAATACGTAAAAGCATTGAAAGCTTATTCAGTGACCTTACATTTGATCAGTTTATGAATAAAAAATAAACAAATATCCATATCCCGATACAGGTATCACTTCAACAGAAGAACTGTCAAAATTAAATGCTTCAGTTATTCCCTAATAGTCTCCTTCTTTATTCTTATCAGCTCATTCTGGAACTTCTCCGGTTCCTCAATATTCATCATATGTGCTGAATCATGGAACCACACAATCTCCTTCTTCGGCGCCCTGGCCATATTGCAGTATTCAACAACCAGCTCCGGTGCACAAGCAATGACATGGTCATTCTCTCCTTCAAAAAAAAATAATGGAATATCTATTCTGTAAATTGATCTGTTCACCATAGATTTAATTTTATAATCCAATTTATAAAATAAGTTTCCGATGCTCCTGCCTTCGCAGACATTCCCCTGTGAAAAATCCCGTCCTCTCTCTGCCATTTCATCATAACCGTTAAAATAATATGGTGATGTTCTTTTCAGCGTTTCAAGGTTAATCGACAGCCTGTGATGCCCCCCATATTTTGTAACAAGATCTATATATGGGAAGTGATCTTTTTCAATCCTCTTCAACCCTTCAAGATCATTATTCTTTATTAACTCTCCATGCAGCCAATTGTATGTAATTTTTACAGATTCATCCCATTTAGACGGAATAACCTGCCCAATCCCTATATAGGCAAAAAAAAGTTCCGGGTGATTTGCTGCAAGCTGAAGACCTAATACACTTCCAAAAGAATGACCGGCAAGAAAGATCTTCTTTTTATTAAATCTTTTGAGAAGGTATAATGTCAATTCCAGTGCATCATCTCTTATCTGCTCTTCAGACATTTCTGAAGGGTCCATCCCCTCGTGATAAGAATATGCCGTACCCCGTTGATCCCAGTTTACAAAGATAAAATTGTCCCTGAGCTTATCTGAATATATATGTGAATAAATCAACGCAGATGATCCGGGGCCGCCATGAAGGTATAAAAGAACGGGATTATTTATAGTGTCCTTTGATTCAATTAGAACTTTCTGCATGCAGCCATTGATCTCAAGATCAAAAAAACTGCAGATCTGCCTGCCATTGTTTTTCTGATAAGTATTGATGCTTTCAGACATATCAACTAATTCCGGGCTGCATCCGGTAAGAGCTATCAGAATGATAATCATTATACAGTGTTTCATATTAAGTTCTATTTAATATTTTAATAATCTCATCCTGAAATATATCAGGTTCTTCAATATCCATCCTGTGAGCAGAGTTTTTAAACCATATGATTTCTTTATACGGGGCCTTCAGGAGATTGAAATACCGCACAGAAGGCTCAGCAGGTGTCACATAATCATACACACCCAGAAACATATAAACAGGAACTTTTATTTCAGGAACACTTTTAAAAAAATCTATTGATTTAACTTCCTCATGAAGGTTTGAAGCGAATTTTAAACCCTTTGAATAGAGGTCACCTGTGTACTTATCCGGATTATACGGAGAATTATGCATTATTTCAGAAACAGCACTCTGCGGGATATTATGCACCACTCCCCCATACTTTTTAAGAAGCTGCCTGTTGGTCCAGTTAGATCTCTCCATTGAACTTATTTTTCCCCTCTCCTCTGCAGAACCTTCTTCAATCAGTTTCTTTTTAAGCCACTGCACACCCAGCCGTTCCTGCTCTTCCGGTTTAACAACCTGCCCGACACCGATATATGCATAATAGTCATCGGGATACCTGCTTACAACCATTGTTCCCAGCGTGGAGCCCCATGAATGACCGAGAATAAATATCTTCTTCTTGCCATACTTTTTTTTCAGATACTCTGTCACTGCTTTAGTATCTTTTATAAACTGTTCAATATTCATCGTGGACTGAGGAATATGCCCATCATAAGACAATCCGGCGCCTCTCTGATCCCAGTAAACAACTATACAGTGGTTAACAAGTTTACCCGTTGCTTTATAAGCAAAGGGGACAAGAGATGAGCCCGGCCCGCCATGAAGATACAACAACACCGGTCTGGATTCATCATTTCCCCGTATCAGCATCCATTGCCTGGCACCATTGATATTAACAGGCTCAAATACCTTTATCTTGAGATTTTCAGAACTGCTATCCGCATATATTAGTGCAGTACAAAAAAATATGATAATTATTATACCGGTTTTTTTCATAAATTACCTGCTTAGCCTCAAGTGCCTGTTGATTATAACAGAAGTTTTTATAATTCAATACTGCTGTATCTTCAGTTTTTTCTTCAATGTTTGCAGAAATACAGGATAGATCATTATAACAGCTCCCCCTGCTGATGCTGTTATGATCAAACCGGGAGTCATAAAATTCTGTCTGTATACTTCATAAAAAGTAAAAATAGATAACGGTATGAAAAGAAAAATTGATGTAAGTACACCCGGTGAAAACCTTCGTTTAATAATTACAGGGAGGATGTGGCAGAAAACCGCATTTATTAACATCAGCGAAGGGAACATTAAACTGATGTAAAGATTTTTAAAGCCTATCATGGCAAAACCTATCCCGCTTGTTATTACAACAGCATTTACCACAAAAAACTCATCCCACCCGGGATCAAAGCCGGATAAATCATGAACCCATTCTTTCCATCCCAGGATATATTCCTCCATAACATGGGCTGAATAAGCTATTATTAAAAGCCAGAAAATATAATCTCGCATACCGGACATCCATGGTGATAATAAAAAGAATTTCATTCCAGTTTTATTTCTTTCTTGCCATCTTTACTTCGTTATAATACTCAATAACTCTCTGTTCAGCTTCATTATTTATTAATACTGATCCCGGAAATATTGCCTCTCTCAGGTCTTTATAAATTATTATAATGTTATATAAAGAATCAAATATTTCATCCTGTTTATATACAGGTAATGTCGCTGACAGCCTTTTAACATCATCTGGAGAGCAGTTAAACTCAATTTTTCTGAACCCCCTGGGGAGATTCCCGTTTTTCACCTGGATTAATGGAGCAATAACATTCTGGCGAATAAATGAGAGGAATTCCAGCGCTTCAAAAATTTCACCCCTACCGAGTTTCAGCACGGTATAATGGACCCATGTCCAGAAACGATCCTCAATCCACTGGTAATCCGGCCCCGGCCAATCAGATTTAGTAGAGTTTATAATATCAGAAAGATTCTGTTCTTTCTCCCAAAGTATCACAGGATCTTCAACCCGATCATATAATTCAGCCGGGATAAGAAACTTTATATCAACATGCAGGAGCGGATTATCATAAAGACATATCAATAATCTGCTTTCACCGACATGTTCACCTGTAAAGGCACTCAGTAATTTCCCAAGTGAAAGTGCGCAGTTTAACATTTTATCTTTACTATCAGATAACCGTTCAGCTGTGACAATAATAAGGTCTAAATCCGAATACTCATCAATTTCATTGGTTATCCAGGAACCGCCAGCCGCGAGTCCCAATGCATCATTCTTGTTGCGTATTACTTCAACCGCATTTTCTATAAATTTTCTATGTACCGGATAACTCAAACCAAACTACTCCTTAGTCTCTAATAATTGTTATGCATACTTTATGCAACAATTATAGTATCCTAATTCTGATTAATCAGATCATCAACTTCAGCCAGATGCAGTTTAAAGTGCCTCAGGTAATCAATAATCATCGACCTGAGTGATACTTTTTTATTCAATGCGGTAATCCATTCATTATCCAGCTTATCAATGTTAACGTTTTTTATTATATGTGTTATATGAATGTTTGAATATTTCCATAGCTGAACAATAACATTCCAGTTCTCATCCTGGTAATTCTGAATTGCTATCCACCTGTCATTATTACCCAGGTTTGCATAGTCCGGAAAAATAAGGGGACTCGGCTGATACTGCAGATGAATTATCCTGTGTGTATTGTTTGATGCCGAATCAATCATGTGCCCCAAAATCTGTTTAATAGTCCTGTTCTGGCTGTTTCTTCTGTTTGCGATTGTTTCCTGAGGAAGCTTTAACAGTTTCGATTCCCATTCATCAACAAGGGTTAAGAGTTCCTGATTATTGTGATTAAATTCGTTCATAATTTATCTCCTTGTATTTTATGGGCAGCGATTAATTGTTAATTCCTCTGATAGATTTAATTTTTCAGGGGACTGTTAGACTGTCACATAAACTTGCAAGCTGAAGGTAAGTAATGATATAAATTTACTTTTGCCTTCATTTCTCTTTATGCATCTTAACAACAATCTATTGTATATAGTGGTAATATGATTCAATGAGGGGTGAAAAAAACAATAAATTATTTTAAAGAACTATCCGCCAAGGATTATTACACTGATTGTCTCTTTAAGCTGATGATTTCTTGCATAATTCTTAAAAGTTGTGATAAGCGCCTCTGTGAATTTCTGGTTTTTACTCCCTAATATATTACCGGATGCGGACATAACATCTTCAGCCAGGTACATATCTTCATTCAGCTGATCTACCGGTATAGATTTGGTTATAAAGGAACGTGATTTATCACCTTTCTGTAAAAAGCTTTTTTCCGCGATAACAAGTAGTTCAGGATCATAAACTCCGCTTTTTTTCTTCATATCAAGAATTGCCTTTTCTTTCTCAACTCCACCTGAAATCATCCTCTCATAATCAAGAATAATTTTCAGTATACGCGCACCTTCAGGAATCTGTTCCTCCTTTATTTCATCTAAAGGGAACCCGCTTCCGTCAAAATCTTTCTCCTGGTACCGTATAATCTCAGAAACTTTTTCCATGCGCGGAATTGCTTTTATCATATCAGCACCAATCGAAGGGTGAAATGAAAACATCACATTTTCATCATCAGAGAGAGTCAGCCCTCTGTATTTTTTTTTCAGAATATCATCAGGTATGGTTACGCACCCGATCTGGGAAAGCATTGAAGCAATCTCAAGCTGCCATGTGTTCTGAATATTCAGATTTGATGTAATAATCCTCGCCAGGTTTCTTACCCGTTGCGTCTTCTCAAAGGCCTGCGGTTTCGCAAGCGCAAGGAGGTCTGTAAGAACTTTTATGCTCCCGCCCAGTGTTTTGCCTAAAAGTTCTTTTTCTGCTGCAACAAGTTCATATTGTCGTATGGCATCATTGAGATTTTTAAGCATATCCTCCTGGGAACAGGGCTTTGTAAGGAAACGGAATATTTTCCCTTTATTAATTAAGTCAATTATTGCCTTCATGTCTGCCTGCCCTGTGAGCATTATCTGAATTGTTTCAGGGGATATCTCCCGGACCTTTTCAAGAAGTTCAACACCGTTCATCTTCGGCATTTTGTAGTCACTTATTATTACTTTAAATGAATGATCATTCTCAATAATTTCCAGAGCTTTATCCCCGGAATCCGTAGCCACGATGTCAAAATTTTTTATAAGTGTGCGCTTATAGGCTTCGAGTATATTTCTTTCATCATCAACAAATAGTATTTTACTCATCTTAATTCACCTCATCATTCAGAAGTTTTTCTATTTTTGCTATAACAGTCATGGTGTCGCAGGGCTTGGAAATATATAAATCGGCAAATTTTTCAGCCTCATTATAAATATCATCCTGTATCTGAGCTGACAGCATCACTCTTTTAGTATCAGGATATTTAGTTCTTATAACAGTTAACAGGGTAAGCCCTGTCATCCCCTGCATAAGGTGATCTGAAACAACAACATCAAAGTGTTTTTCCTCAAGAAGCTTTAATGCTTCTTCACCGGTAAAAGCAAGAGAGAATATAATATCCCGTCTCTCCAGTTTGATCATTCTCCCGATACCTTCAAGGAGAGAATGATCATCATCAACAAAAAGAACTGATATACCCATAATTTACTCATCCTCAAGGGGGAGTTTAATAATAAATGTTGTTCCCTCACCCATTTCAGTTTCATATGAAAGTGTACCGCTATGCTTTTCGTGAATAATTGAAAATGAAAGCGGCAGTCCCTGCCCGGTACCTTTCCCCACATCTTTTGTCGTAAAAAAAGGATTAAATATTTTATCCCTTATATCCTCCGGAATTCCTCCACCATTATCACTTATTGTAATAATAGCATTATATTCTTCTCTGAAAGTGGATATAATAATCACCCCTTTATCAATATTACCTTTCTCGAAATTTTCATGTATTGCATCAGCGGCATTCACTATAAGATTTAATATCACCTGGTTCAGCTCAGATTCGTAACAGGGGATTTCTGGAAGATTATAATCAAGCTCCAGTTTCAGTTCACAGTCATATTTCCATTCATTACGGGAGACTGTTACTGTGTTTTCTATTGACCTGTTAATGTCCGCCGGCACCTTCCGTCCGATTCCGGGGTGTGAAAAAGCTTTCATTGACTGCACTATAGATGATACCTTCTCGATTCCTTCAAGAGACTGGTCAATGGCTCCAGGGAGTTCATCGAGGATAAAAGAAAACATCTCCTTTTCAGAGATATCATCGATCTCCCTGATTCTTTGTAAAAAAAACTCCCGATCATTATAATTGGCAGATGCCCGCTGGTATATATCGAGTATACTGAGGAGAACAGCAAATGACTTTGTAATAAACCTGATATTGTCACCGACATACTGCAGAGGAGTATTGATTTCATGCGCCACCCCTGCTGCGAGCTGGCCGATTGCCTCAAGCTTACTCCCCTGCATAAGCTGTTGTTCCATGAACCGCTGCTCTGTAAGATCTCTCCCAAGAACAAGGAATCCTTCGAGTATATTATCCTCATGTTTAAGGGGGGTTACTGTGAGGCCGAGAATTCCGTTTTTCCCGTTAGGCTTTTCATATATAATATCGTCAAGTCTTATAAGTCTATCATCAAGTATGCATTGAGATATCCCTTCATATATTCTTCCCCACTCCCACTTTATATTGCATTCGCAAAAGACTTTATCGACTGTATCAGAAGCTTTCAGGCCTAAAAGCTTTTCCGCGTAAGGGTTCCAGTGAGTTATTCTGTCTTTAACAGATACGCCTATTATAATACTTGACATTGATGATACTAAAAGATTTAATTCGTCATTGATTCTGGCAAGTTTTCTTTCTTTCTCAATACGTTCCGTGACATCGACCATAATCCCTATAACTCCGGCCAGTTCACCATCAGGTGTACTGAATGTGGATTTATTAAAATGAAAGAATCTGGTTTTACCGTCAGCACATTTGACCGGGGATTCATAAATCTGAATTCCTGGATTCTCTAACAGTTCATTATCTTTTTTTTCAGCATTTGCAAGGGCTATATAATCAGGGATTCTGTCACTTAACTCGGAAAAAGTTTTATTGATAATCTGCTCCCGCTGCACTCCTATTATCTCTTCAGCAAATGCTTTATTACATCCAAGGTAAACACCTGAAGCGTTCTTATAAAAAACAGGACTACCTATTGTATTGATTAATGATTCAAGGAAAAAAAAGTATTTGCTGAGTTTATTTTCAATCTCTACTCTTTCCGTAACATCTTCGATGACTCCCTGAATCCATTCAGGTTCTCCCGATTTATCATAATGACATATCGCGGATATTGAGCACCATATCAGCTTTCCGTCAGTTCTTTTCAGACGGGCCAGCCTGCTATTTATTGAACCGTCATTGATGGTGTTCGAAATAAGCATATTCAGAACATCTTTATCCGCAAAAAAGGATGAAACAGGCTGTGACATTAATCTGTCAATAACATCATCATTTATCTTTGCCAGTGCAGAATTTGCATAAGCAAGTTTTTCCGGGTCAGACAGATGAAATCTGAAAACACCAACCGGGATATTTTCAACTAATGAACGGTAGCATTCCCTGCTCTCTTCAAGGGCTTTCTCTCTTTTTAATACTTCATTTCTGGCTTCTACAAGCTGTTCATTTGCAGCTTCAAGTTCCTCCCTTTTTCTCTTTTCAGATCTGTATACAGCAGAGAGATCCTCTGCATACTTTTTCAGCTGCTCTTTATCACCTGGTATGCTTATCACTTCATGTTCATTCATATCCGGTTACCGGCAGATATTAAAATATTCATAACATGCAAAATAATATCGCTCATTCACAATCCCTTTCACTGGGGGCAAAATTACCGGAATCAGGCCTGGCTGATGACGATATCCCCTCTTTAATTATAAGAAAATCATTAAAACTATCCATAAAAACATCAGTAAGCCCGGGATCAAACTGCTTCCCTTTTTCTTTAATTATAATATCACAGGCAATCTCAACAGGATAGGCCTCCTTATATGGGCGTTTGGATGTCAGGGCATCGAAGGTGTCAGCAATAGCTGCTATTCTCCCTGTAACAGGAATCTCTTCTCCTGATATTCCGTATGGATAGCCCCTCCCGTCCCATCTCTCATGATGTGTTAATGCAATTGAAGCAGCGAGTTTAAGTATTTCAGCTTTTGAATCCTCAAGTATTTTAGAACCGATAATGGTATGTTTTTTCATTTCGTTGAATTCATCATCCGCAAGCTTCCCCGGTTTCATCAGTATGGTGTCAGGGATCCCTATTTTACCTATATCATGCATAGGAGATGCAAAGAGAATGTTTTCAACACCCTCCTTCGAAAATCCTGCTTTTTCAGCCAAAAGTGCACTGTATCTGCTCATCCGAAGGATATGATCATGAGTATCCTCATCCTTGTATTCAGACGCAACAACAAGCCTATTAATTGTATCATAGTAGGCATTATTCAACTCACTGTTTTTATTTTTAAGATCTGTTACAGTCCCGTTAAGGGCTTTCGCGTATTCAATAAGCTGTTTATATGCGGCATCAGCCTCATCTCTTCTCCTTTTTTCAGATAATATTAATCTATACTGTTCCATGCCACATTCAAACACTTTACCCAGGGCTTCAGCAGAACAGGGTTTGTTTATAATCCGGAAAATGCTTGTATTGTTTACTATCTCTAAAACAGACTGCAGATCCGTTATGCCTGTAATCATCATCCTCACCGAGTCAGGCGATATCCCCCGTACTCTTTCCAGAAATTCAATGCCGTCAATCCCCGGCATTATGTAATCCACAGCAACAATCGCAAAAGGGGTTTCGTTATTAATAATTTCAAGCCCTTCAATACCTGAACTGGCGGTAAAAATAGTGAACTCATGACAAAGCCTTTTATGGATTGTTTTTAAAAAGATATTGTCATCATCAACTATCAGTATCTTTTCATCTGTATTCATTTCTGCTGCTCCTTATGAAACGTATTAGCATATACTAAATTCTTCAAGAGGGATGGTGAAAAAAACTTTTGTACCATCACCGTAAACACTCTCTATCCAGATTTTCCCTCCATGTGTCTCAACTATATATTTAACTATAGTCATCCCCAGCCCTGTCCCCTCCGGCGCTGAATCAGAAGCATCTGCCCTGTAGAATTTTTCAAAAATCTTTGATGACTGTTCGGTGGTCATCCCTATACCCTGATCCTCAACAGATATCTTTACAAAACCGTTATCCTCATCCCCTGAGATTTTTATAATCCCACCTCCAGGTGAATACTTTATGGCATTGGAAAGAAGATTCTTCAGAACCTGTTCCATGAGGCTTATGTCTGCAAAAAAAGAGACAGGTTTACCCGGCAGGCGTACTTCAAACCTCTGCTTAAGACCCAGATTTTCAAAGTACGGAACAACATCCGAAAAGAGTTTCTCAAGTGAGCAGTTCTCCCTGCTGATTGTAAAACCCTTCCCTGATTCAATGCGTGCAATATCAAGGAGATCCCCTACAATTTTAGCAAGCTTCACTGCCTGCCTGTTTATATAGCTGAGATATTTTTTCTGTTCATTTTCATCAAGATTCTCTCTTGTCAAAAGGATTTCCGAAAAGCCCTGAATGGAAGTAAGGGGTGTGCGGAGTTCATGGGCTGCTGTGGAAATAAACTCTGTCTTCATCCTGTCAATCTCCCGGATATTTGTGACATCCGACAGAATAGTAACAGTCCCCTGCTTTTTATCATCTCTATCTATAATTACTGAAGTCTTCCCATGCATGGTCCTCTCAGAACCGTTATGATCTTTATGGAGGGTAAAGTCGAATTCATATTCGGTTTTAAGTCTGTCTATTATGTGTTTCAGTTTTTCACGGAGAGTCTCTTCATGTATTACAATACTTATAGGCTGGTTCTGCACGCTCTGAAAACAGATGCCGAGAAGCTCTTCTGCTGAATGGTTCATAAGGATTACACTCTGCTGCATATCTGTTACAATTATACCGTCAGGCACAGAGCTTATTATTGCGTTAATCCTGTCACGTTCATTCATCAGCTCCCCTGTTCTTGCTGTAACCAGCTCCTCCAGGTGAAGCTGATGTTTTAAAAGTTCATCTTCATATTGCTGACGTTCCGTCTCCTTCCTGTCTCTCTCAATCCTTGCGTTCATTATAGGGGAGATAAACAGTATAATGTCTTCGATAAGAGTGACTGTTTCATCAGTATATTCACTCTCACAGTTTGAAAGATTGATTATTCCAATCACCTTCTCCCTGCTGATCACAGGTACAACAATATTGTTATGAATCTTTATATGGTTGTCAGGCAGACCTGAGAGAGGAGTATTAGAAATAAAAGTTTTTTTCTCCCTTATTGCCCTCCCCCAGATACTCTTTCCCCATGTGTCAGGTGGAAATATAAAAGTTTTGTTTTCAACCATGCATTCTTTCATTATTTCCCCCAATAGTGTCGGGACAACTAACGCCCCCTTATCATCAATATAACCGAAAAAGCCCTCCCTGCTCCCGCTTATATCCAGTATTATACTTAGTACATCTTTATAAACTGACTCGTCCTGAACAGTAAGGAACACTTCTGAAATCCTGTTCAGAGAGCCCTCCCTGAGTGTCGATTTTTCTATAATCTTTTCATATTCTTTACGTTTTGTGATGTCACGGTCAACGCCCCGGTAACCGAGCAGTTCACCTTTCTCGCTGAAGAAAGGTGAACCGCTTGTTTCCAGTACTATTATTTCTCCGTTTTTTCTTATATTGCTATTTTCAAGTCCGTTAAACGGTCTCCCCTCTGCCGCTATCCCGCCGAATATAGCCCCCACCCTGACAGCCTCATCAGGCGGCATTAGATCAAAGGGGGTTTTCCCTATTATCTCATCAGGGTCATAGCCGAGTAGAGATGAACCCCGTGGGCTTGAATATGTATAACGTCCATTGCAGTCCACCTCCCATACCCAGTCATTTAAAGCTTCAAGAATTGACTTAAACCTCTCCTCCCTGTCGCGCAGAAGCTTTGCCATCTCTTTATGCTCTGTTATATCCCTTGACATCCCCTGGAATCCCGCCGGCTTCCCTTCTCTGTCACGTATAAATATTATGGAGTTTTCAAATATCCTTACTGTGCCGTTTTTATGGTAAAGAGAGAGCTCGGGAGCAATAATACGGTCCGGATCAGCCCCCCTTTGCTCTTGTTCAAATTCATCCTTTAAAATTCTCTGAACAAGCGCTGAAGATTCAGGTGTAAGCATATCATCAATTGTCTGAAGCATCCTCTCTTCAGGTGTAAAGCCGAGTATTTTCTCAACTGAGGGGCTTATGTATGTGAGGTTAAGATTGTTGTCAATTGTCCAGAGTATATCTGTCATCCGCTCTGTAAGCATCCTGTATTTATCATCACTCAGGCGGAGAGTTTCAATTGTCATCAGGTGCCTTGTTATCTGTTTATCCCTGTCTGCTGTCCGTGCCCTGACGCGCTCCTCAAGGGTATTTCTTATCTCTTCAAGTTCAGCATAAGACCTGGCAAGTTCATCATTTTTAGCGGTAAGCATCTCAATAAGTGTCTGCTGGGATTCAGAGGAAATAATCAGTTCCCTGTTTTTTTCAATTGCTGTTTCAAAGACAGATATCAGCAGGTCAAGGATCTGCTGTTTATCAGAGTTGATGATATAGTTTTTCCCCCTGAAAAAAATCCCCACCGCGAGCTCTCCGCTTCCATTCTTCCGGAGCCTGCAATTAATCATGAGGTGCTTTATCCTGTTAAGGAGGTTTTCATCACTGTAGGGCTTTGTTAAAAAATTATCAGCGCCGCACTGTAGCCCCTTTATTATATCCTCCGGTTCTGAAAGTTCAGTAAGGAGCATAACAGGGATATCCCTGTGCCTTTCATCAGACTTAACCTTTAAACAGAACTCATACCCGTCCATCACAGGCATTATTATATCGCTGATTATAAGTGAAAAGCTGAAATTCTCAAGCTTTTCCACCCCCTCCATTCCGTTATACGCCAGAGAAACGGCATATCCGTTTTCTTCAAGGATGTGCTTCAAAGCTTCAGCCTGCACCTGGCTGTCCTCCACAACGAGGATTTCCGCGGTAATGTTATTTTTTTCTCTGCCGCTGCTCATATACAGGTTTATCCCATAATCTCTTCAACCTTTGTTATAAGCTCAAGGGGGCTGAAAGGTTTTACAAAATAATCGTCCGCGCCGGCAGCTCTCCCCCTCTCCCGGTCAATCTGCTGCCCCTTGGCAGAGAGTATCACTATGTGGCAGTTTTTTAACTCAGGGTTGCTTTTTATCCGCCTTGTGGCTTCAAATCCGTCAATCCCTCCGGGCATCATCACATCCATAAGTATAAGATCAGGTTTTTCAGTTTCAGCGATCCTGACAGCCTCTTCCCCGCTTGACGCCTGGAATATGGTATAATCATCTACCCTGAGTGTCACTTCAACAAGCTCCCTTACTTCAAGCTGGTCATCTGTAATCAGTATTTTTTTCACTTCATCCCCCTTCCGCGGATTTTTAATCCGTGATTATACGTTATTTTTATCAACATCATGCAACGGTATTGTAAAGGCTGCCTCTGTCCAGGCGCCGTATTCGCTTTCAATCCTGACTCTCCCCCCGTGGGCCTCCACGAGATATTTAACAATAGTCATGCCAAGCCCCGTACCTTCCGGGGCTGAGTCTGAAGCATCTGCCCTGTAGAATTTTGAAAAAACTTTTTCAATCTGTTCAGGCGTCATTCCAATCCCCTGGTCCCTCACTGATATCTGGCAGAAATCCCCTTTAATCTCAGCAGAGATATGTATCTCCCCCCCCTGCGGTGAATACTTGATGGAATTGCTTACAAGGTTTTTAAGAATCTGCCCTATCTTGTCACTGTCAGCGAGACACAGGATATTTTTGTCGGTAAAAGCAGTCCGGATTTTATGTATTGATGATATACCGGTAAAATGAGGTATGACCTCTTCTATGCATTTTTTCATGTCACAGATTTTTTTATTTATTACAAATCCCTGCCCTGATTCTATGCGTGCCACATCAAGAAGGTCGTTCACAATAAGCGCGAGCTTAACGGCCTGTTTATTGATATACGTGAGGTATTTATTCTTGTCCTCAGGGGATAAATCCCCCCTTGTGAGGAGTATTTCAGAGAAACCCTGTATGGATGTAAGGGGCGTACGGAGCTCATGCGCGGCAGTTGATAAAAACTCGGTTTTCATAATGTCCACCTGTCTCTCCTTTGTCACGTCAGAAATTATCGTGACAGTGCCGAGCCTGTTATCATCCCGGTCAACTATAAGCGAGGTTTTACCATGTATTATCTTCTCAAGATTTTTATCACCCTCATTGATTTTAAAATCGAAATCATATTCGCTTTTCATTTTATTCAGAATAAAACTGATTTTTTCTTTTATTGAATCTTCGTTAATCACGCAGTCGATACACTGATTGGCAATTTCGTCAAATCTTAAGCCGAGAAACTCCTCCGCTGTCCGGTTCATCATGATAACCTGCTGATCCACGTCTGTTACGATAATACCTTCAGCCGTTGACCTTATTATTGCATTGATCCTCTCCTTCTCCTCCGCCAGTTTCTGCTTCTCTATTGCCAGGTTTTCCATAAGCCTCTGCAGTTCCTCCTGTGTCTCCAGCAGGGCAATATTCTTTTCAGCCATAAGCTCAATCATCTCATACTGTGAGGCCTGTGTCTTCAGGAGTTTTTCATTTTTATCGATAGCTGTTTCAAAAACTGAAATCAGAAGGTCAAGGATCTGCTGCCTGTCTGAATTTATGCTGTACTTTTCACCCCTGAATACTATTTCAAGGGCAACGCCCCCCTTCATAAATTTTCGAAGCTGCCTGTTAATAAGAAGATGTTCTATACGGGTCAGTAGATATTCATCTTCATAAGGTTTTGTAATAAAATTGTCAGCGCCCGACTGAAGGCCGCGTATAATGTCAGTGGGGTCCGAAAGCGAAGTGAGGAGTATTACCGGGATATCCTTGTACCTTTCATCTGATTTAAGTTTTTGACAGAATTCATACCCGTCCATCCCCGGCATATTGATATCGCTGATTATAAGTGTAAATACCTCATTGCATAGAATATCAATTGCTTCAGAGGCGTTCCCCGCTGTCAGAGCTGTGTAACCGTTTTCCTCAAGAAGATGTTTAAGGGTGGCAGCCTGTACCTTGCTGTCCTCTACAATAAGTATCTCCCTCCCCCCTTTTGTTCTCACATCTGTTCCGGTCATTGCAGATCCCTCCGGTTTAATGTTACAAGTTTTCCAATGGCTGCGGCAATCATCTCCGGGGGAAGAACGTGCATTGCGGCATTCAGTTTTATAGCTTCACCGGGCATCCCGTGAACCACTGAACTTTCAGCGTCCTGCGCGATTGTAATCCCTCCGCGCTGCCGCATCAGCAGAAGCTCATCTGCCCCGTCACTCCCCATCCCTGTAAGAATCACCCCTGCCGCGCGGGGGCCGAATGATTCAGCCACTGAACGGAAAAGATAGGAAACGGACGGGCGGAGCCCGTGCTCCGGATCGCTCCCCCTCATGTTTAATATCCCATCGGACGAAATACCCATATGCAGATCATCAGGTGCGACATACACTCTCCCAGGTAAAGCGGGCTCCCCGTGTTTCGCTATACATACAGAGAGCTTTGATGAGGAATTAAGCCACTCCGCGAATCCTTCGGTAAAACCGCGCGCGATATGCTGGACAACAAGCACCGGTGCGCCATATCCGGCAGGGAGTTTTTCAAGTATTGACTTTATAACAGGCGGACCGCCGGTTGATGCACCAATCGCTATAATATCTATTCCATTTTTAATTATTCCGGTATCCGCTGCTCCATTTGAAACTGCTCCATCCGGCATTGATTTTAATGCAGTACCGTTCCCTCCCCTGCGCCGGATAACTTTCACCTCAGACATGAGCCTTACCAGTTCAACAAGCTTTTTTGCCTCTGTCTCATGATTCGGGTGACCTATCCCCGGAGGGCGGAGCGTTATCCCCACAGCACCTGCTTCAACCGCTTTGAATGTCACTGCAACCTCTGAAGGGTCTGTACTTCCGCTTACGATAACTATCGGGAGAGGTGTGGTCTCCATTATATAGCGGGTAGCTTCAAACCCGTCCATCTTCGGCATATGTATATCCATGGTTATCACGTCTGGCATCCGGAATTTAAGAAATTCAATGGCCTCCTCACCGTTGGCTGCTGTTCCTATTACCTCCATCCCCGGTACGGATTCAAAAATAAACTCAAGATACTTCCGGATAACAGGTGTATCTTCAACTATAAGTATCTTTATCACAGTATCCATCCCCCTTCCGGAATTTATTCATATTAATCTCTTCACAACTTCAATAAGGTTACTCTGGTCAAAACTGCTTTTTACAATATACGCGTTAGCCCCCGCATCGATCCCCTTCTCCCTGTCCTCCCTTGAATCAAGGGCTGTTACCAGCACAACAGGGAGCGCAGTATGGCGGCTGTCGCTTCTTATCTTTGCTGTAAGGTCAAATCCGTTCATACGGGGCATATCCACATCAGAAACCAGGAGATCAATTCCGCCGCTGTGGAGAGTTGTAAAGGCATCAATTCCATCAACAGCAGTTTTTACAGTGTAGCCCGCTGATTCAAGGATGTTCTTCAGCAGTGACCGTGCCGTTACAGAATCCTCTGCGACCAGAATTGTATGTTTAATAATTCCGGTTTCATCTGGAAGCTCAGATGCATACTCCCCTGCATTGAAATTAATGGCGGTATCCATCAGGTCTGCCACATCAAGCAGCGGAATCACCTTACCCGTACCCGACACAGTGGCGCCGGCAATATTCTTTACACCCTGCAGCTGCGGCCCGAGATTTTTTATAATCCCCTCCTGCTCGCCCAGCACCTCATCAGCAGAAAAAGCTATGCGCCTGCGGGCATAGGCAAGCACCACTACCGGTTTAAGCTCAGGGGGATCTCCGCGGACAAGATTTCCGTGAATACCAAGGACAACCCCAAGAGACAGAAGGGGCACTATTTCACCATTCAGGGATATGGTGCTCCTGTTCTCCACAGTTTTAACATCGCATGTTTTTATGCGGATGACACGTTCAACACTCTGAATCGGTATAATAAATGTCTGTTCCGCTGCACGCACCATTACGCCCCGGAACGCTCCCTGGGTAAGCGGCAGAGTATATCTGAAAATGGTTCCCTGATCCGGTACGGACTCAACAGAGACAGATCCCCCCAGCTTCTCGGCTTTCTCCTGGACAATGGCAAGGCCTATCCCTCTACCTGAAATATCAGTTATTATCTGACTTGTTGATATTCCCGACCTGAAAAGAAGGTTTAACACATCGTTATCTGAAAGGGTTTCCGCATCCCCGGACGAAATAATACCCACCTTAACAGCCGCGGCTATGACCCTCTCTCTGTCAACTCCCGCGCCGTCATCTGAAACAGCGATCTCCACATTCCGGCTCTCCTTCCTCTTTACATCTATAACGATGCTGCCGCATGGATTCTTCCCCTTCCCTGTGCGCACATCCGGCATTTCAATACCATAATCGATGCTGTTGCGGATCATGTGTATCAGGGGGTCCTTGATCTCCTCAAGTATGCGCCTGTCTATTTCAATCTCGCCTCCCCGGACAGCAAGGGAAACCGATTTGCCGCTGTCGCGGGCAAGGTCCCTCACAAGCTTCGGCATTAAGTCCAGGACCGACGATACGGGGAACATCAGGCTTTTTTTCATGTCAGAAAGGAGCCCGTCAAGTACACGCCCCAGGGTGCGGAATTCCTGCTCCATTTTACCATAGAGCCCCTGGATATCGCTTTCAATACTTTTCAGAGTGTTATCATCACATCCGGCTTTTCTGACGAGCCCGATACGTGAGTGTATATCACGCAGCTCTGCCGCGTAGTTGACCCCTTTGAGTTTTGTTGTGATAAGTTCCTCAGCCTGGAGGAAAAGATCGGTCAGCTTTGATATTGTGATACGCACTGTTTCGTTTCCGGCCGCAGCTTCTGCTGTATGGCTTAACGGTATTACCGGTACAGGTTCCGGTTCCTCACCTTTTGATACTTTCTGCATCCGGTGTATGACGGCTGACAATTCCCCCGTTTCTTCAGATGAGAGTGGTTCACCGGAGCGCAGGAGGAGAAGATCAAGCATATTTACGTACGCATGAAGCAGGTCAGCAAGCTCAGGTGTAAACCCGGCATCTCCACGCTTGAGGAGCGAAAAAACACTCTCCGCAGCCTGGCAGAGACGTTCAATTTCTGAAAGGTTGACAGATCGCGCTGCCCCTTTAAGACTGTGCACCTCCCTGAACACGGTTTCAATAGTCTCTTTCGTTTTTTCCGGTTCAGGATTTCCGTCAAGGGCCATCAGGCCGTCAACAATGGCCTGCCGGTGTTCGGCAGCTTCTACTTTAAACTCCTCAAGGAGTTTTTTAAGAAACTCTTCCTGTTTCCTTTCCATTGTGGCACCTTAAACCTGGAATTTCTCCACAATACTCTTCAGCCGCTGCCCCAGGTCGTGCAGGTTCTGTGCCGCCTTCTGCGACTGTTCAGTGCTCGCCACGTTCTGCGACATCGCCTGTTTGATGTTCTCCATTGACGGGGCTATCTG
Source organism: Spirochaetia bacterium UBA5763 (assembly GCA_002418835.1). Taxonomy (GTDB): domain Bacteria; phylum Spirochaetota; class UBA4802; order UBA4802; family UBA5550; genus UBA5550. The sequence goes on from DIEX01000033.1 coordinate 22,974, forward strand.
GTCCATACCCGCAAGCTGCTGCTGGCTTGAGGCAGCGATCTGCGTGGCGGCCTGAGCTGCCTCGCTTACGCTCTCTGCAAGGATCTCTATGGTTTCCCCCCCTTTTTCAGCAAGGACGCTCCCTGCCTCAACAGCCTTTGTACCCTGCTCAGTAGACATTACAGCCTGGTTCACAGCCTTCTGTATATCGTTAAGAATTCCCCGCACCTGGGCTGTTGCCTGCTTCGACTGCTCAGCCAGGCTCTTGATCTCCTGTGCCACAACCGAAAAACCGAGCCCCTGTTCCCCTGCCTTCACAGCCTCTATAGCCGCGTTGACAGCGAGTAAATTCGACTGGTCAGCAATGTCGTTCACTGTGGCAGTTATCTCTCCGATCGTCTGGCTCTGCTCGCTCAGGTTCACAACAATGTCAGCAATAGATGAAACCTGCCGGCGGATCTTTTCCATCCCCTCAATAGTCTGGGCCATCGCCTCCTTCCCCCCCCGGACTGCCTGCGCAGCTTTCTGGGCAGTATCCTGAACAGCCCGCGCCTTCTGTGCCGAGAGCTGCGCTGTCTGTCTCACCTCTTCCACAGTGGTGGTGGTCTCTGTCACAGAGGCAGCAGTTTCAGAAGCCCCTGCCGCCACCTGGGTAGTTGTTGTGACAATCTCACTTGCGGACGAACTGAGTACGCCTATACCCTCGCTTATATCACGGGTTACGCTGCGCAGGCTGGAAATGATGTTCCAGAAAATCAGTACAGATATAACAGCTATTACTGCTCCCAGAATCAGGACAAGAAACAGTGTAAACTGCGCTCTTTCTGATGCACCCGATGCAAGGCTTTGAATTTCAGATACCGCGAGATCGCTAAGGCTGGTTGTAACTTTTCTGATCTTTTCATACCGTTCACTCTGGATTCCGCTTCCAAGGGCTTCAGCCTCAATCATCATCCCCCTTTCTATCAGTGAATTCTGCTGTTTACGTCCCTCCCTGTATTCATTTATAAATCCCTGAGTTTCTTCTACTATCTTCATCGTTTCAGCGTTTCCGGTTTCAAGTTCAGCAACTCTCTTTATCGCTTTATCAATTTCTCCGGATCTCTGTTTAATATCATCATCAATTATTTTTTTCTGATTGCTGTTATTCGAAATCATCTTCTCAAGTATTCTCGCTCTTATCGCATTCTGATCAGAACGGAGTTCAAGAAGACTTACAACTTTCACAAGGTTCTTTTTATGGATCAGTTCCTGAGATTCTGCAAGCGAAGAGAGATTTATATACGTCACAGATATCAGAAGAACAAGCATCGCTATAATCAGGCCGAACCCTGTAAACAGTTTACCTCTTGTGCTGCTGACTGATAACCATTTCATCCTTCTCCTCCTTTTTTCAAAACACCGTTATTCACTATAATACCGGGGTCATCCAGTATCCTTGCCATATCGAGTACAATTAGGCGTTCGGCAGTAATACCGAGCAGGTATTCACTTTTTATTCCGGTCAGAGTTGCCATGGGGGGCTGCAGTTCATCAGGATTGATCCCCCGCACTCCCGGCACTTCATCTGCAAGGATGCCTGTAACCATTTTACCTTTAGCAATAATTAATACCCTGTTAAGCTCTGTTATCCCCTTTTCCGGTATGTCAAAAAATTTCCTGATATTCATAACAGGCAGAATCTTACCCCTGACATTAATAATCCCAAGGATAAAGGAGGGGATTCCCGGAAGAGGAGTCAGTTCGCGGAGAGGATAAACCTCCTGCATAAATTGGACCTCAATACCGTATCTCTCCTCTCCAAGAAGAAATTCAGCTACAAAGAGTATCTTCCCTTTACTCTTTTTGGGCAGGCGTTTTACAGCAAGCGTCTGGGCCCTTCTTTTAAGAACAGATGCTTCATCATCAGGTAGTGAAGTTATTTCAATAACGCTGCTCTTTTCCATTGCTCCCCCCTCAGATAAATGCCCGTACAATTTCTGCAAGGCTCCCGGCAGTCATGCCATCCCCCCCCGGAACCGGGTTCTCAGGGTCATGTTTTGACAGGATCTTCACTGTATTATTGAAATGCCTGCATGCCTCCTTTTCTCTCCCCATAGACTTTACAAGGTTTCCAAGGGTGAAATGAGCAAGTGCAAAGTCGGGATCTGAATACAGGGCTTTAAGAAGGAAGTTCTCAGCAAGGGTGATCTCATTCTGTTCAATCAGAATCACAGAGAGGAGATGATAATACTCCGCATTAAGTTTTTCCAGATTTATCGCCTTTTCACACCATCTCCGCGCCTCTGCAAGCTCACCGATGTTCGCGTAAGCCCGCGATAGAAGAATCATTACCGGAACCTCTTCAGTACCCTTCTCTATATGATGCTGCAGAAGAATCTTTACAGTTCCCCTGTAGTTTCCGGCTTTGAACATGAATAGAGCTTCAGACATGGCATCATCGCCTTTCACCGGATTTATTCCTGTCAGGCTTTTCTCTTCATTGGTCACTATCTCTTCAATTTTCAAATTTTTAGAATCATCTGTCTCTTCATGCGCTGGTTCCTTATCAATGCTGTAAAGCTCTTCCTGTGTGTGTTCATCCAGAGTCTGGACAGCTTTATAAATTACAGACTGTACTTCATCGTTATCGGAATCAGTTATAAATTTTAACGGGGGGCATTTCCTGTAGAGAATCATTCCGTTAATACTGACAGGTTCAAACTGTGTAAACAGAACCCGGGATGTTTCAGACGGGCTGACAATAAGAAAGCCATTATCACTGATTGAATTATAAAGTCTGCGGATCGCCCTGGCAGCCTGCACAGTTGTAAAATACATAAGCACATTCCGGCAGAAAATGAGATCCATTGCATTCGTATTATTGATTACTGACGGGTAAATATCTTCAGCAAGATTCACGATGGAGAAGTCCACCATCTCACGAATTTCAGGGAGAAGTTCATAATACCTTCCCCCTGCCTGATGGAAATAACGCTCCCTGAAAGCAGGCGGTGTATCGCGGAATGACCATTCAGTATATATCCCCTCCATGGCTTTTTTCACAAAACGTCTGTTCAAATCAGTAGCTCGTATTGTAATATTCCAGCCGGATATATCAGGTATAATCTCGCGGAGAATTATCGCGATTGTGTAAGGTTCTTCGCCGGTACAGCATCCGGCACTCCATATCCTGATATTTTTTCCTTCTCCGGATCTCCGTTTTATCAGTTCAGGGAGAATTTTCTCCCTGAGAGCAGTGAAGCATCTGCAGTCCCGGTAAAAAAAAGTCTCCCCTATAGTAAGGTAATATGCCAGAATTTCAATATCATTCTTTGACATTGAATCTGTCAGAAGCCAGTCAAAACAGGCACCTGGAGCGGAAAAACCGAGTTCGGTAGCGGCAGACAGGATGCCGCGTTCCATATCTCTAAGCCTCTCCCCCGGGAAATGAAGTCCGGTCCTTGCGGCCACAATCTCTGCAGCGCGGCAGAGATCCTGCTGTGAAAATCCTGAGTTCATGCCTCACTTTCTCCGGAGAATTGATGAACAATTTCACAATCTTTTTCTGCGCATTGTTGAGAAAAAAACTGTTCAATACTGAGTATCGGGATTATATTCCCATCCAGTCTGATTGTCCCTGTAATCCTTTTCAGCCCGTCCCATATCATTTCAGATTGAACAATGTCTTCATCCTCTGTTTTCAGAATATCCTCAATTGAATCAGTAATCAGGGCAAACCGCCTCCTCTCTGTGTTTATAATGATAAAGCGGTCGCTGCTTCTTACCGCGTGCTTTGGTATATTAAGAGAACTCCGGATATCGATTACACATAAAGTTTCACCCTCCATATTAATCACACCGGGGATGAGATCCGAGGTATCCGGCAGAGAGGTTATTTCTACTGCATGAATAATCCGCTCTATCACAGTTACAGGAATTGCGAAGATCCGTTCATCAAGCCTGAATGTCAGATAGCGATCAGGTTTATTCATATCAACCTCTATCTGTTTTTTTTCTGATAAAGATAACTGATATTATATGAATGATATGATCATCCGTGACACCTGTTTTAGTTTTAGTCAGCACGCTCTCCTCCGGATTATGATTTGATAAATAATAATACACCAGATAATAAGAAAAAAAAATGAAATACTCAAAAATGCACATCCCCCTAAAGGGTTATTTTATAATTTTTAAGGGTTACTGGCTCATTTTGTTAAAAAAAGAGAATAACGGTTTATTGTATGTTATGCGATCCTCCCCGGTTATTCTTTCCCGTCTTCTTTTGATGACCCGGGCGGATCTGATTTATCATCACTCCCCCCTCCGGCTTCTCCTTCAATCTTAAACTTCTTAGTCATATCAAGAAGTTCCTGTGCCTGCGAAGTCATCTCTTCGCTTGCAGAGGCAGTTTCTTCAACAAGAGCGGCATTCTCCTGTGTCATTTTATCAAGTTCCATTATCGCGGTATTTATCTGCTCAATCCCCGCTTTCTGCTCATTGCTTGAGGCATTGATCTCTGTAATAAGCTGTGTCACGTTTTTTACAGATTTGATTATCTCATTAATTGCCTCGCCGCTGCTGTTTGCCTGCTCAGTCCCTTTTGATATCTTTTCAACAGAATCTCTGATAAGATCCCCTATCTGTTTAGCCGCGGTCCCGGATCTCTGCGCCAGATTTCTCACCTCCCCTGCAACAACAGCAAAGCCTCTCCCCTGTTCACCTGCCCGTGCAGCCTCAACTGCTGCATTCAGCGCAAGAAGGTTTGTCTGGAACGCGATTTCATTTATTACTGAGATTATTTCGCCGATTTTTTTGCTCGACTCGCTTATCTCATTGATTGAACTAACTGCAGAGGTAACGAGTTCCCCACCCTTCTCGGCAAAGTGAGACGAGCTTATCGATGTTTCATTGGCGAATGCGGCATTCTGTGAGTTCTGGGTTACAGTGGCTGTTGTTTCCTCGATCGTTGAAGCAATCTCTTCAAGTGCAGATGCCTGTGCAGTGGTGCGCTGTGAAAGGCTCTGGTTTCCCTGGCTTATCTGTTCAGTGGCGTAATAGAGGTTCTGCATGGCGTTGATAATAGATGAGATCATCCTTTCAAGCTTCTCCTCTGCATCGTTTATGCTGGCAGAGAGGGTGCCCACCTCATCTTCTCTTTTTGTAAATTCCGTTTCAACCCTCCCTGTGAGGTCCCCCTCAGAGAGCCTGTTGGCTACCTCTGATGCCCTGATAATCGGGCGGGCAATTGAGTTACCGAAAAAGATCGATATAACCACAATTAATACTGATATTACGCCGGCTATTAAAAGAACAGTAATAATAAGCGTCCGTATATACCTGCTGTTTTCTTTCTCCTGGGCAGCAACAACCCCCCTTATATCATCAACGTAATTGCCGGTTCCTGTAACCCACCTGTAAGGTTCAAAAGACTTACTGTAGCTCCGTTTCGGTTTAGCTTCTGTTTCTCCCGGTTTCGGATACCAGTACTCGGTATATCCCCCATCCGGCTGTTTCCCGTTCTTAATTATCTCCTGGATAATCTTCGTACCTCTTGCATCAGTAAGATCTATACGGGATTTCCCCTCAGTTTTTGGGTCTGCAGCATTACAATAATTCATCCCTTCATAATCATCAATCCAGAAGTACCCGCTCCCGCCATACTTTAATCCCCTTACAAGAGTTATTGCCAGTTCCTTACCCTGTTCATCTGTTAGGTTATTGGCCTTCTGGTATTTATAGACCCCCTCAATGAGTGAGATAGCATTTTCAACCTGATTCTTTACATTCTTATCATAATCATTAAAAATAACATCTCTGTTAAGCTTAAGAAGCTGGGCGCTGTACCGGTTAATTGAAAACAGGGATACAGTTATAATAAGGATAAGTGCACCGAGCCCGGTTCCCAGTGTAAGAAGAATAAGTTTTGATCTCAGCTTTTTCATGATTTTCTCCATATTACAAAAAAATTTTTGAGACCTCTTGATGAAATAATTTTATGTATAAAAGAGAGAGGAGTAAAGCGGAGTGAGTACTTTAATACAAAAATGATAAAAAAGTTTTTTAAGTGTCTGTTCCAGTTTTAAAATCTGTTATATAAAACTATTGAGTAAAAAAATTCCATATTACTGATAACCCGAAAGGTTTATTTTTAGAAATCGTAAGGGTTATTTTTTGTTGGATGGGATTGAGGCTGTTGGTAAAATTATAACTATGGGAAAAAGCTGCCTGTACTCATTTATACCGCATACTCAAATTATAAAAGTAATTTCATGACATGGACTGCCAGTGCGTATCTGAAAAATTCATCAAACCTTGATGAATTTCTCCCTCTTCATATAAAAATATTTGATAGTCCGGAACTTAAACTCATCTTTTATCAAGCACTTCCCGAACCTTTTGCATTAAGCCTAACATAGAGAACGGTTTTTGAATGAACTGAATTCCTTCATCAAGAACACCGTGATGCATAATCACGTTGCTTGGATAACCCGACATATATAAAATCTTTATGTCTGTATATAATACAGACATGCTTTCATATAGTTCCTTGCCGTTTCCATCGGGGAGTATTACATCTGTAATCAGCAGGTGAATATCTCCATGATGAGAGGCAGCAGTATTCATGGCATTTTTTACATCTTCAGCCTCTAGTACATGATAACCGTAATCTTTGAGTAAATTCACAGTCAGGGTTCGTACCTGCTCCTGATCCTCAACAACAATGAGCGTTTCATGGCCTTGCAGAGTATTATCAACTACCTCTGCAGGTTTAAAAAATGGAGAATACTCATTATACCTGGGGAAATATACTTTAAAAGTGGTCCCCCTGCCGCGTTCACTATACACAGAGATATGCCCTCCATGCTGTTTAACGATACCATAGACTGTGGCAAGCCCGAGACCTGTGCCCAGATCTCCCTTAGTGGAAAAAAACGGCTCGAATATTCTATTGCAGGTTTCAAGATCCATCCCCTCACCCGTATCGGATATCTCAATTACGTTGTAAAAGCCTGCTCTGACTTCATCATGATGCTTAGCATATGAATCATCAAGTTCTGTTACTGAAGTTGTTATTATTAAATCTCCGCCATCCGGCATAGCATCCTGCGCGTTTACAGCCAGGTTCAGGATTATCTGCTCAACCTGGCCTATATCTGCAATTATTGAGCCAGGAGAAGGAGTGAGATTTATTTCGAGATGAATGTTCTCATGAAGTGTGTGCCGGAGCATATTTTCGAATCCGAGGATTACCCTGTTCATGTCAACAGGATTCATTTCAAGTGTCTGTTTCCGCGCAAATGCCAGAAGCTGGCGAACCAGGTCACGAGACCGTTCAGAAGCATGGATAATCTCGTCCAGCTTATTCTGCCTCGGATCATCATGAGGCAGGCTTCGCTTAAGTAATTCCGTATACCCCATAATCGGAGTAAGCATATTATTAAAATCATGCGCCACACCTCCGGCAAGACGACCCACAGCTTCCATCTTCTGCGCCTGGATAAGCTGATCTTCCAGCTTTTTACGTTCGGTATTATCCCGGATACATTCAATCGCTGCAATAATCTCACCTGTAGAATCACGTAAAACGGAAGTCGTTGAGTAAAGGTATGCCTCACCTCCGGGCAAACACGGCGTAAAGGCTTCACCCGAAAGGGAATCCCCAACCCGTTTAATTGCTGTGTATTCCTTTTCCACCTCCTGATCCGGATGGAGGATAAGATCAATGAGTATGGGTCTTCTCTCCCCGTAGAAAGGAATGGCATATTCGTAATTACCCTTACCCAGCATCTCTTCTGCCTTGATTCCTGTCATATCTTCAATAGCCTTGTTCCAGGCGATTACACAGTCATTCCTGTCAACAACGAAAGTAGCATCAGGAAGAAACTCGATAATATCCGCAAACCTCCTCTGCGAATCCCTTAATTCCTGTTCAGTCCGGTTACGCTCGATAACCCGCCACATCCCCTCCATCAGCAGCGTCAGCTGCTGAACATCGGTTTCATCGTAATCCTCTGTTTTGTTGCCGACACCCGCGACCAGTACAATCTTTGCCCCAACAATCACGGGAACATTCATATGACGCCTGATTGTTATATGCCCTTCCGGATAACCCTTTTTCCAGGGATGCGGTGCATTGTAGTCATTAGTAATAATAGGCCTGCGCTGGCGCACAGCCTCTCCCCAGAGCCCGGCGGTCTTTACAGGAAAATGGAGGAACCTGTCATCTGTGCCGCATTCGGGCATTACATTGCGGGACCAAATCCGTACTTTCATATCTGACTCATCATCATTCATAAGCCCGAGATAACCGATTTCACTTTGTGTCAGCCTGACAGCCTCTTCAAATGAATATTTCATGATTTCTTCTAAAGGGGCATCGATCATCTGGTTGATTCTCAGCAGAGTTTCCGACCGTTCAGCGTTAAGTCTGAGGGCCTTTTCAGCCCGGCTTTGATCGGTAATATCAACAAGCGTTTCCACAGCACCGATGATAACGCCATCAGTGTCATTGAGCAGAGCCGCGGTGAAATAGAGCCATGTCCCCCCCTTCATTGCAGGAAAAAAGTCTATAGCTTCGAATGCGTCTTTTATCAGCCTGGACTGGCTGTACTTGCCGGAATACCACTGAGGAATTCTGTCCATAGAACCGTCAACCAGCAGGTCGGCTATACACGGACGCTCATGGCTGTAGAACGCCCGCCACTGCTGATTTGTCCCGATGACATCCTCTGCCTTAATCCCGCTATACTCCTCCAGAGCCTTATTCCAGAGAATGATGTGATGCCCCCTGTCTATAACAAACTGCGGAATAGGAGAACCGTCTATAACAGCCTTCATAAACTGCTCACTTGAACGTAGCGCCTCCTCTGCGCGCTTTCGCTCGGTGATATCAACGATTATCCCATGGTAATGGGTTGCTGAGCCGTCAGCACCGCGCCTCACCCACGTCCTGTCATCAATCCAGCGTATGTCACCGGATTTTGTAATTATTCGATATTCCTGAATAAAATCGGCTCTTCCTTCATTTGTATATTTTTCAACTTCATCAGCTACTTTCGGAAGATCGTCCGGGTATATTATAGATTCATACGTAATCCTCCCGCTTATAAAATCATCAGGTGTGTATCCGAAGCTGATAAGATTGTCAGATACATATTCCACCGGCCAACCGGCAGCTGCTTTCCATAACCAGACAACAGCAGGGCTGTGATTTATTATAAATTCCATTTCATTTCTTTTTACAAAGGCATCCCGCAAGGCCTCTTCAGCATGTCTGCGTTTGGTAATGTCCCTAAATACCCCCTCAATTCCTGCAAAATTACCGACATCATCAAAATAAAAGTGGCTGCTCGTTTCCACAACGACTTGAGTGCCATCTCTTTTTTTCAAAACAACTTCATAAGCTATCACTCTTCCATTTTGTTTAATTTGCTCAAGAAATTCCGCGCGTTTCTCCGGATAATAATAGAATGTTTCCGCGATCGGTTTACCAAGGCAGTCATCGATAGATTCATACTCCAACAGCGTTGAAAAGCTTGGACTTGCCATGATGAGGTCCCCCAGAGCATCACTACGATAAAAGACATCCTGTATGTTTTCTATAACACTACGATAATCTGCTTCACTTTTTTTCAGGAGATCATGTTGCTTGCGCAATTCAATATTGGTTTCTTGAAGGCTTTTTCCGGCAAGCCCCATCTCTCCAATAAGCCGGGCAAGGCGGGAAAAAAAATCCATCATTGTTTTTACCTGCTTCTCGTTAAAAACCGGAACCCTGCTCAATGCATCCATATAATCGGTTTTGTCGAATCCGAACTCCTCCGCCTGACGCAAAAAGTATTCTTTATCCGGCGGCTCAAAGAAAAACTGGCCGGTAAAAAAATTCGCAACATGTTCACCGCCGATTATAATAGGTACGGCTACATCGACAAGGCCGTTCCTGCACTTATAAACATTATAGCACTCGCCCTTCTCAAGTTTACCGGCCAGAATAGTATCACTTTCACGACATCGGCTCGCAGTAGTAATGTTAACCCGGTGAAAACGCGTGCATAAATCCTGCCAGCCGGTGGCGATCAGAATATTTCCTTCCAGGTCAAGGAGCGCTGTTACTGAACCGGTAATTGCGGTAAAGCTCTCGCATAACCCGCGCAGTTCATCTATATTTACCAGTTCTGAAAACCTGAGACCTTCACCATGAGTTCCATTTTTCATAATCTGCCCCTTCGATACATCAGTATAAAAAGTTATCCATATTAAATCACTACTGGTTTGAACAGGATGAATACGCTCTATTCATCAACATCAGGCTGTTTCCTGTTCTTAATTATCTCCTGAGTAATTCTCGTTCCTTTTGCATCAGTGAGATCTATACGGGACTTCCCCTCAGTGGCAGGATTTGCAGCGTTGAATGTATTCATCCCCTCATAATCATCGATCCGGGAATACACGCTTTTATCATACTTTTAATTCATTACAAGAGTTCCTACCATCTCCTTACCCTGTTCATCTGCAAGGTTATTGGCCTGCTGGTATTTATAGACCCCCTCAATCAGTGAGATGACGTTTTCAACCTGGTTCTTAACATTCTTATCATGGTCGGTAAAAATAACATCCCTGTTAAGTTTAAGAAGCTGGGCTCTGTACCGGTTAATTGAAAACAGGGATACAGTTATAATAAGGATAAGTGCACCGAGCCCGGTTCCCAGTGTAAGAAGAATAAGTTTTGATCTCAGCTTTTTCATGATTTTCTCTATATTGAATAGAATTTCAGAGACCTCTTGATGTGATAATTGTATGCATAAAAGAGAGAGGAGTAAAGCGTAGTGAGTACTTTAATACAAAAATGATAAAAAGGTTTTTGCAGTGTCTTTTCCAGTTTTTAAAATCTGTTATATAAAACTATTGAGTAAAAAATACTCCATATTGCGGATAACCCGAAAGGTTTATTTTCAGAAATCGTAAGGGTTATTTTTTTGTTCAAAAAAACATCATTTATATTATGCCTGAAGTGATATAAATTAATACTCCTTCTATCAGTCTGAACAGCGCCGATAACAGCCGTTCTGAAACCGGATATAGCTTCACCATTTGATCTCTAATGTTATGAAATTTTTTTTTCGCTGCAGAATTCTTGTGTTATAATCCTCATAAGGCTGTCAAAGTTCACAGGCTTTGTCATAAATGCCAGGGGATTAACCTTGCCAGCCTTGTTTCTTACATTCTCATCAGCATAACCTGTAATAAAAATAATCTTTGACAGTACTGATGAAACAATTCTCTCCGCAGCCTGAATACCGTCAATAACTCCTGAAAGCCTTATATCCATAAGCACAAGCTCCGGGTTTCTGCTCTCGGCGATCATTATGGCATCTTCCCCTGAAGTGGCGATACCGCAGATATCAGCACGGAGGTCAGCCAGCCGCTTCTTTATAAGCATGGCAGTGATTATCTCATCCTCAACAATAAGTATGCTGATTCCGTTTTTTCTGCTCATATCATATCCTCTCAAAATACCTGTAATCGATGAATTTTGACATTTATCGAAATAATTCTCTTTTCATCCGCAATATCGTAACTGTTTTCCGGAAGTATTCCAGCTATCCGGCATTAATTATACTATATACAGCCTTCGCCAGTTTTATCAGCGAATAGGGCTTCTGTATGAATTCCTTTACGCCTACAGCCTCAACCCGTTCATCCAGCCTGAAACCTGAAGCCAGAAGCACCCTGAGGGAAGAATCTATCCTCTGCATCTCAATAAAGGCATCCCTCCCCGATTTTCTCGGCATAACCATATCCAGAAGCACCATTGCAATATCCCGATGACGGGCCCTGAATACATCAACCCCTTCCGCGCCGTCACATGCGGTTATCACCTCGTAACCGCACTCTTCAAGTATTGATTTTGCTATCAGACGGACGCCCTCCTCATCATCCACAATCAGTATCAGACCGCTGCCGCGGGGATTTAACCACCGCGTTGAGAACATCCACATCGCGGTGCCTGGCTCTCTCTATTACATCATCCCAGTTCGCGCAGTGTACGAATTCGAACCTGATGCCGAGCTTCCGCTCAACAAGCCTGGCGTAATCAGCGGCAATCCCGGAATAATCCCCTTTTTCATCAAAATACTCAATCGGTCTGAAATCAGGGTCAGGCGCCAGCCTGATTACAGGATGTGCCGCGATCCACCTCTTTTCCCCCTCTGTAAGGACTGCCGGGATATCATGTTTTTCTGAGGATGCCCGTGATTTCCACGGAGAAAAAAACAGAAAGAGAAACAAAAAAAAGAACAGGGAAAAGGTAACAGCAAGAACCCGCATCCTTATAAACCCTACTCTTTTTCCGCTTCAGATACAGCCTGGATATCCTCCGTAGAAAGCATGATGTCCGGGTTAAGAACCATTATCAGGTTACTTTCCATATTCAGTACCCCCTTTATCACCTCCCTGTTTATACTTGTATGAAGTTCTGAAATATCCTGCAGTTCACCCGGCATATCTATTACATCAGAGACCGCATCAACAATAATACCCACAAGGTTTCCCCTATCCTCAATAATAAGAATAACAGTAGAGGTGTCATACTCCTTTTCAGGGATATTGAACTTCACCCTCAGGTCAATTACCGGAACTACTTTCCCGCGGAGGTTAATAACCCCTTTAAGGTAACTGGCGCTGTTTGGAATAGATCTTATTGAGGTAATCCCCACTATCTCCTTCACCCTTAAAACTTCAATGCCGTATGTTTCGTTCTTTATCAGAAAAGTGACATACTGCTCTGATGAATTAATTCCTGTATTGATTTTTTCCTTTATGGCATCAAGCTGCATAAATTTCCTCCCTGTGCAGTATAATTATATTAATGATAGTTTTTAAACTCTCTCGGGGAAAATATTTTTTACTGCAATCTCATCAAAAATAATGGTTCAGTCTGGCTTTCCCCTTTTTCTTTCATAATACCATTTCATAAAAAAAGCTGTATAATTTTAGTATATAGTGAATGCACTGAAACGGCTGTGATCATAACCTCTCAAGATACTCAGAATAATTCACCTCGCCAATTGATTCAATATTCAGAATCTCACAACCAACCCTGTAGATAAAATTCTGAATTAATGAAATGTTCCGCACTATGCAAAGCATTGTTGTTTGTTTTTCTTCCGGGAGAAAAACTGTAAAAATAATAAGGCAGTTGTCCTTAAAATGTTTTATCATACGTTTATCTTTAAAAATTATGCCGAGTCCATGATTAGATAAATCTATAACTGCAATTTTTTCTTCAGAGTTTTTAATCAGGCTCTTCTCGTTTGAAAATAGTGTGGATACTGACATTCCGAATTTTCGAATTACAGTAAAATCATTATCTGTCAGCGCTTCCTGGCTTACTGCTTTAATGTATCCGAAAGGAAGCATGAATTTATAAAGGAGCGGCACTGATATTTCGGATACGATCTTCATATCTTCAAGAGTTGAATCAGAGGGGTAAATGGAAAGCGCATACCGTTTCAGTTCGGGATCTGTCTTGAGTTTTTCACTGTTAAAAACATCTTTCAGGTTTTTAAAGAAATAAGGCTTTCTTTCAGACATGAAAAACTTCATTCGCTCATCATTATGTAATTCATTTAAAAGTGTTATTTTAATTAAAATATTCTCAAGAGAGATCTTTTCAATAATAGCTTCTTTGATAAAATCAACGCGCCTTCGTGAAGCCGTGAATGATTCATTAATTAAAAAATCAGATATGATATTTGAAATATAGATAGATGAAGTTGATGTGCTTATATTTCTGTTTTCAACAATACTCCTTTCCTCTTTTCTGTTAGCATCAAAAATAATGACATCACTTGGTTCAAAAATATATGTATTGTCATTGTTTTTCCTTTTCAGGTTAGCATGGGATGCGATAATCCTTTCATTATTGCGGGCATAAATTATGACATTATCAGTATCTATTCCATGCTGATGAATGCTGATAATAACACAATCATTTTCATATTTAAAAGATTCAACAGGGATGCTAATATCTTTTATCTTTACAAAGACTTTAAGCAAAGGCAATCGTTCTTCAAATATTACTTTGATTAATTCCTTATCAATTATTTTATCAGCATTATGGTTCATTGATAAACTCTTTTGCAGGTCATACTATCTATTTTATTCTTTCCGGTTGCAGCATAACTACAGTATAACCATATTATTTCTTCAGCATAGTATTAATCAGGCAGTAATTCCTTTATCTTATCTTTTAACTCCTCAATGTTTGATGACTTTGTAAGGTATGCATCAGCTGTCCAGCTCATGAAGTTGCTTTTATAGTTTGAATATGCAGTATATATGATAACAGGTATTTTTTTAGGTTCATTAATGATTTTGCCGAGTGTTTCAATCCCGTCCATCTCAGCCATACGGATATCCATTATTACGAGATCAAAACTCTGCTTTTTTATCAGCTCCATGGCCTCTATACCATTCGATGCCTGTTCAATTTCATACCCCGATTCCATAAGTTCTTCAGCATATAGTTCACGCTGATTCGGTTCGTCTTCAACAATGAGTATCTTTGTCATAGTACCTCCTGTACCGAAACACTGCTATTGACCTTAATTACTTTTATTATAGAATTACATTGATTCCGTTTCCTGTCTGCTGAAGCTGTTTTTTTATTTCTTTCAGTTTTTCAATATCATCATTGTTTAATGATTTATCCGCATTAATTGCTCTGGAAATGATTCCGATCAGCAGACCTTTGCCCCAGTTATCCAGGCACATTTTTTTTTCTGAACTCATACAATATCTCTGAAGACTTTTATAAGTTTGCAATACATCAGATTTCAATAATCTCATTTTTTATGGCATACTTTGTCAGTTCAGTTGCTTTATGCAAATCAAGTTTTTTCATGATATTATGGCGATGTGCTTTTACTGTCTGCTCCGATATTCTCAGCATGGTAGCAATCTGTTTATTGGAATTGTTTTCGCATATAAGTTTCAGGATCTCTTTTTCTCTGTTTGATAAATTATTGTTTTCATTTTCTGTTTTGTATGGATGATTATCTGTGATGAGATCTGTATTATATGCAATCTTAGTGATTATTTTTGGACTTAAATAGATATCCCCATTCAACACATCATTAATAGCCCTTAATAATTCACCGGCGGCGTAATCTTTAAGAATATAACCATCTATCTTATTCTGCAATGCCTGTTGAATGTATATCTCGTTATCATGTCTCGACAGTATTATTACTTTTATTCTACTGTTGTATTTTTTTATCTGACGGCCAATTTCAAGTCCCGTCATACCAGGCATGGAGATGTCCAGAACAGCGATGTCAGGCTTTAATCTTTCAATTTCCTCAAGTGCTTGTATGCCATTACTGGCTTCCCCCGCTATAATAAAATTATCATTCTGGGACAAAATCAGTTTAAGACCATCTCTTAAAATAGCATGGTCATCAGCGATATAAATATTAGTTTTATTCATTCTATACCTCTTGCAAAAAATCAATTAGGGTGACAGAACTCCCTAATTTAGAAACTACATAACTAAAAGGTTTTTTATCGCCACAAACAGTTTCGCGGGTTCAAAAGGATTGATCGTCCAACTCGTTGTTCCTGTATTATCATATTCTTCAAGTATATTATAACTATATTCACTTGAGATCATTATAATAGGTATATTCCGGGTAATTTCATTATTTTTTATCGCATTTAAAAATTCAATACGTTCCATATCTGCCATATCAATATCGATAATAAAAAGATCTATAGCGCTTTTCATCATTAAGTTTATTGCAGTTCTGGCATCTGCGACTTCAATTATACAGTATCCCATTTTATTTAAATAAAATGCCAGTGATGTCCGTATAAGACTGGAATCATCAAAAATCATTATATTTTTTAATATAATTCCCACTGTTAAATACTCTGCAAAAATAGGGAGTGTTAAATTATAGCTTTTAATTATATAGAACCTAAAAAAAGTTTAATAGTCTATAACCCTAAAGGATTAATTCCACAGGAATTATAGATTAATTGTGAGTTTCTGCATATTCCGCTTATGGTATTAGTGAATTAATCAGCATCATGTAATTCAATGGCAGCGTATATACTTATTCCAGTTGGTGTGTTTTTTTCTATAGTCATTGTCCCGTTATAACTCTCAAGCCTGCTTTTAATATTTGCGAGTCCGTAACCGGATGTTCCTTCATGTATGTTATCAGTATTAAATCCGATTCCGTTATCTTTAACAGAAAGTTCAAGCAGGTTGTTTCCTGAGGTTAAACTTATATACACAAACGTAGCTTGAGAATGTTTTATTATATTTGATACAATCTCCTGAATAATCCGGTATAAACTGACATTCAGATCATGTGAGAGTTGGATATTCAGATGAACGTTTACTTCCGTAATAATACCTGCCGCTTCGATAGAATTTGACATCAACAGTCTTACAGCCATTTCAAGCCCGAGATCATTCAGCACTGTGGGGTATAGGCCTGTATAAATTTCTCTTAACTCGTTGCTTGCCTGAGTTAAAAATGACAATCCTACATCAATCTGATTCTTAAATCGATCAGGATTCTGTATGTAAGCTTCAATATTGATTTTTGCCGCGAGGATAGTCTGCCCTACGCTGTCATGAAGATCCTGGGCCACCCTCTGCCTCTCCTCTTCCTGCAGTTTAATTATATGTTGATTAAGGCGTTTAATTTCATTTTCAATACGCTTTTTTTCAGTGATGTCTTTAATAACCCCATCATACCCAGTGACTATTCCATCAGTATTCCTATGAATTATTACTGTATTATTTATCCATCTGATGCTTCCATTTTTGTGTACAATACGGTGCTCGATTTTATTTTCATGCTTTATATCTTTTAAAATTCTTTTTAAAAACTCTTTTACTGTTCTCCTCTCCTCATCAAAAATGATATTTATCCATAAGTCCGGATCATTAATGAATTCATAAGAGTGGTATCCTGTAACATTATAACATCCGTCTGTATGTATTGTCCTAACCTTATTATCACCATCAATAACTACCTGATAAACATAATCAGTAATTGTATTTATAATTTCTCTGTAGCGTTTTTCGCTCTCGAACAGTTCCTTTGATCTTTTTTCAAGCACTGTTTCGAGATGATTCCTGTGCTGCTCAAGTTCCGCCTCAAGTTTTTTCTGCCCGGTTATATCACGGGCAGATACACCGATTTTTGACACGCCACCTGATTCATCGAATATCGGGAATACAACACTGCTAAGCCACATGCCGTTCCTCTGATCAATATGGTTAACCGGTTCTCCGGATGCAATAACAGCATCAATTATTCTTTTTCTTTTATTCAAAATATCCTGCGGGATAAACTCACCACTGTTGTGCCCTACAACCTCTTCTCTCATTTTATCGAAACTCCGGAGCATTTGTTCATTTATATCGAGGACATACAGATCAGGTGTTAATAAAATTATATGTTCACCGGGTATATCAATCAGGCTGCGTGTAAGCTGTTCACTTTCCCTCAATGCAAACTCTGCTTTTTTCTGATCAGTAATATCAGCCATGGAGGTAAGCAGATATCTTTTCTCTTCTATTTCAACAGAGGCTATTGAAAACAGACCATACCGCTTACTCCTGTTTTTCGCGAAATACTCAACTTCATGATTTGTCAAATGCCCGTGCTTTTGAAATAAAGTTAGCACTTCCTCCCTTGCATCCCGGGATGTCCATATCTTCAGGTCTACTGAGCTCCTGCCGATCAACTCCCCTTTGTTAAAGCCAAGAGTGGAGCAAAAAGCATTATTAACATCTATATATATACCATCGGCAACAGTTGTAATGGCCATAAGGTTTGAGTGAAGTTCAAAGGCTGTTTTAAAAATCAGCTGGCTTTCTCTGAGTGACTCTTCGGCTATTCGAAACTTTCTCAAATCACACACCTGGCATAAATCAGAATAAATTACTACACCTATAAAATTATTTTCCCTGAAAACCGGCAGAACCGGGAGCTTCTTCATCTCCATCAGGTTTAATATCTCTCTGAATTTTTCATCATGCCCGACATGGACATCCTCCTGCAATAACTCCATTACAGAACTCCTGCCACTTTGGGAAACAACGGCCGATGTTAACAACCCGATATATTTTTCTTCATCCATTATAACAACAAATGAATAAAGAATAAGATCGTCTTTGATCCTTTCAAGTGCAGAGGATGAATTATAAACTTTAAAGTTTTTTCTTATCAATGAATTGACGTTCATAATTGCTCTTTATTGTTGATTGATCAATAAGCATTAATTTAAACCGTGCTTCATGTTATTGTATATTAAAAATATTATAATGTCAATATAATCGAGGTTTATTTTAAAAATAAAAAAGCCCGTTCATCACCTCCTCGAGGGAGAGACAACAAACGGCCCCTGTGACTTAAAAATTTGTGGAGTCAAAGAGACATGTCAGGTTAACCCTTTAGTTCATTAATGCACTGTAACCCTGTTACCAATTGATTCGGTCATTCTTATCGCCTCATCAATCGGCCGGTCAGTAAAAACACAGTACACAAAGTAATCCGTGCCGCTTTCAAGCCCCCCTCAAGCCCGTTGTATCTCAACCTGGAGTTCAGAAGGTTTACGGCTGTCACCGTTATACTTCTTGATAATATTTTTACCTTTTCAGGTTGTGTAGACAAAATTACCTACTCTGTTTTTAATCCTGTCAATTGCCGGGTCGTAATTAATTTCTCCCATTTCTCCTCCTCCTGCATTAATGCTTTTAAAGGTCCTTTATATTTATATCACGTGATACTACTAATACGGCTATTCCTGATTTGCAAGTCAGCATAGTAAGATTAACATTTGCTTCGTATTGGCTTCGGGAAGGCTTCGTATTGGCTTCGTGAAATTAATTGACTGAATTCAACTGAAACTGTTTATTTTTCTTAACAACTCTTTGCTATTGTATAATTTTTTCACTCTTATCTGATTAAAACTGGGCTTTAAATTTTTGCTTTCTACCCATCCACCAGATAAAATTTAATCAGTTAAGGAGGCTTTTTATGATTGGAACGATCATAGCAAAAATACAGGCGCGAAAGGGATTTGATTTGTTCAGCAGGCGCGAACTCGATAAATTATTATCAGCATGGAGAGACGATGCTTTCCTTGTTTACCCAGGGGATGTCCCTGCAAGCGGTACTCATCATGGGAAAGATGCACTCAGAAAATGGTTTATGAATTTTTTTGAGAACTATCCTGAATTCACATTCAAAATAAAGAACGTCTGTGTTGACAACATTTTTGATTTAACCGGCACAAATACTATAGCAGTTTACTGGGAATTTGATTCAACAACCCGTACCGGGGATAAATGGCATAATACCGGTTTTTCAATGTTTACTATAAAATTCGGCAAAATTGTTTCATGCCGCGATTTCATGTTTGATGCAGGGCCCGGATTCAGAAAGTCCTGGGGAGTTAAATAACCGGTTGAGGAATAATTATAACCTTTAACAAAAAGCATGTCAACATGACTTAATGTTTTTCCAGGTAGTTCACCAGACGTCTGTTATTACCCGTTATTTACTTTTTTACTTTTCCCTGACCACCTGACTATTTCCAGACGTATTATTTCTGTCCGGTTAAAAGACTTTTCGGCATATTTCATACCTGTCTCTTTGTCATCCGGTGAGTATTTTTCAATCAGCAGTGATAATCCGTGCATCTTTTTTTCATCAGGCAGGCGCCTCTCTGCAAGGCATTCCATGATAATACTTTCATACTCAGTTGTGATTTTATCTGAAATAATATTTGTCTTTCCAACAACACAGAAAGAAACGCGGCTGTTTTCATCAATACATCGGAGTTTTTTACCTTCCGGCGCACAATGAAGGTAAATGGATTTATCACCATCCCACACATAACTAACCGGCAAACCGTAAACCCCGGTTTCATTGCAATACATGGATAATACGCCGTATTCCACATTTTTTAAAAGATAACCGGCAGAGGTTTCATCTAGCAGCCTGTCCTGTCTTCTTACGTCTACATTTGAATAAATCATTACACACCTTTTTTATTATAATGTATAAATATAAATCTATCCCTGCTGATATCCCCGCTGATGTAAGAGTTTTTCCATTATCAACAAATCTTCTGTTTTCAGATACTATTGCAGCGGACGCAATAACGGCCATATCTTCGAGGACTTCATGGTGCGTGATATACTCCAGGTTATATTCATTAAGCTCATCAGTAACTGAGAAAGAGAGTTCAGAAATGTTCAGTTCATACCCGGATCAAAGGGCCTGCAGAAATGATAACCCTGACAGAGATGAATATTCAGCTCTTTGACCTTTGAATATATTACCTCATTCTCAACAAACTCAGCAACTACAGTGCTTCCGCTGTTTATGCAGAACGTTGAAACACCTTTTATAAGAGAGTAGGCTTCATTGTCGCTATCAAGTCTTCGGATTAATTCTCCATCAATTTTAACAATATCGACGCCGAGCTTCATGAGGTTCGCAATATTTGAATACCCTGAACCGAAATCATCAATGGCCACCTGCACGCCAAGCGACCTGACCCTGTTTATAAACTCAATACAGTACTGAACATCTTCAATCTCCTCACTCTCTATAATCTCCAGTATAAGGCTCCCCTTCTTATAGGATTCATACTCTGTAATCTTCTTAATTTTATTAAAAATATCCTCATTATGGATATCAGCAGGGCAGATATTTACCGAAACCGGTGAGCCTGTATTACCCAGGTGAACCCGGGCCTCATCAAGCATAAATTCTGTAAGCCGGGGGTAAAGACCGGTGCTCTTTGCCACACGGAGATAGCGGCTCACAGATTCATACACCCCTTCCTCTGATTTTACCATGAGGAGCGATTCATTCCAGGCAAGTTTACCGGTAACTGTATCAACAACATTCTGAAGGTATGATTTCAAGGTCCGGTTTAGGATATTGTCATGAAGGACACTGTACCTCCGCGCGTCATCAAATGTTGACTTTTTTATATCCATGGAACTGTCATGCAGCACAACGCTCCTGTTATGCGTAAGGGACTGGAGAAGGGCGTTATCCGCTTTTGAGAGTGCCCCGGTGTATTCGCCATTTCTCACAATGACACCGCCAGCGCAGATAACAGGGTTCAGTTCCTTGTTGTCCCACTGTATCTTGTTCCTGCTCAGTTCATTGACTATCCCTGTTAGAATTAATACTGCATTAGAAGGGATTCCATACCTGCTGAAGGGGATCTGTAATCCGAATTCATGCCACGTGAGCTTAAAAACCCTGGTTCCGGTTTTTTCTGAAATATCCTTAAGTGCGCCGGATATGTATACAAGCATCCTTTCTGAAAATTCATACCCGAATATAGTTGCAAGGTTCTTGAAGTTCTTTATCTGAACAATAGCAATTATTGAATCATCCATCCCCTCCATGCATCTTATAAACGAATCCTTATTAGGAAGCCCTGTAATATTATCGTAAACAATATTGTTTACCAGGTTCCTTATTACCTTTTCACGTTGTTTTGACGCGCTGTAGATTATACCGAACATGGTCATTACGGAGATAATAGATATCACAGTGTAATCCATGTTTACGTAGAGAGTGAATAACTCCCCCCCTGTGAGGAGATATATAAACAGTACTGTTATATTCAAAGCGATAAAAGAAACAGACCACAACGCCCCTGTACGGCTGTCAGTTATGCAAAACACCAGCGGGATAAAGTTGAATAAAACAACAATATGAGCACCGTGATCTCCCGGCAGAAACACGGCAAGGTAGAACCCTGTAAAAGCAGTGATTATGGTCACCACTGTCATGATAATAACATTTTTAGAAATCAGCAGATAGATGAGCATTATAATCATTACTGCTGATGACAGGGAGTAGTTCAATATAAGGTCTGTTTTCCCCTTCAGGAGATCATAAAACAGAGAGACAACCGGGATCAAAGTGGTGCTCATGTATGAAAAGAGTAAAACATAGTACCTGAACCTGTTGTGGTCTTTCTGTATTTTTTTATACCAGTCTGTGTTTTTAAAAGCATAAGATTCGGGGAGAACCGCTGAAACAATCCTGTCTGTCATACATCTATCTCAAACATCCGGTTAAATTTGGCATATTAAATTCAATATAAATATAAACGTCAAGCAATAATCCATATAAGAGTGTTACAGCGGGATATACAGCCGGTAAAAAACTGCATAAACCTGTTACCCTATAATTCTATCATTCACCCATTCCCTGAAACAGCTCAGTTGCTCATCAGTGTGAAAATAATGCTCGCCCTGTTCCAGAACCTGTAGCCTGCAATTGAAGCGTTTAACAAATTCAAAAATTACATCATACTGGGAGATATTATCATCTGAACCATAAAGAATTGATGTAGGAATGTTCCATCGCTCAACAGGATTGGATCTCACATAGCTGTAGTAGTCCCAGTAGAGGGTCTGCCCCGCCGGTGTCTTTATCTCTTTTTCAGTTTTCAGCCTCTCCTCGCTTATGCCGGACCACGTCATCATATTAGTAATAATCCGTTCCATGCTTACAACAGGGGAAAGAAAAAGGGCTTGTTCAATCGGCAGGTCTTTATACGCGAGCAGGCTGAAATATGCGCCCATGCTGCATGCGAATAAACTTATATTATCTGATAAAGTCCGTGCATAGTTCATCACAGAGGCAAGATCACTGACGCAATTCCATACCATGCAGGGATAATTTTCTTCCGCGCGGTCACCATGTTCAGGGAGATCAAAACTCAGCACCCTGTACCCTTTAACAGCCGCCTCCTCTGCGAAGAGAGCAATGACATCATCATCTTTCCTTGACATGTTTCCGTGAACAGCGATAAAAAGTTTATCAGATTTCTCCCCCCATAAAATTGAAGGGATGCGCTCTATCATTAAATTTTTTCTGATGAGTTTCATATATTCTTTATTTTCCTCTATTTTCAAGGACACTGATAGAATGCTTAAGAAGGCTAATATTCCCCGCACTTCCATGGCCCGGTATTACAAGATCAGCATCGCCATATTTTTTCAATACTTTTGCGAGTGACTTCGGCCACTCTTTCATGTTACCGTCGTCAACAAACCCGGCTTTCTTCGCCTCCATTGAAAGCACCATGCAGCCGCCGAAGAGTATCTTTTTCCCCGGAATATAAACAACCGTATTGTCATAAGTATGAGTAGGGCCCGGAAAGTATATCTCAACCTTTTCACTGCCGATTATCAATACCTGCTCTTCATTTATATTAAACTTCTGTGTAGGTTCATAAAACCTGAATGATTTATACGCATCATAATAAATTTTATTTTCAGGTGAACTGAGCCATTTAAGCATGGTCTGCATTGTGTTTTTATTCCTTGTCTTCAGCAACTCGCACGTTAATTGTGAACCGTAAACCGGTATTTTACGTTTTATAAGTTCACCGTTCCCTCCAAGATTATCAATATGAAACCCGGTGTTTATTTCAGTTATCTTTATGCTTTTCCCATGTTTTTTATACAGCCATTCAAGTACAGAGGATGTTGCCTCCGGGGTATAAGGTGTGTCAACCCATACAAAGTCAGACTGGCCGAGCTTTACTATTAACGAATTTCCGGGCCAGGGGAAACTGTGAATTACCTGGTATACCCCGCTATCAAGTTCGACTATGGATAGTTCACCGGATAGATTCTCCTTTTTAAGAGAGCTGTTCATACTGCCGCATGAGCAGGCTAACAGGATAAGAGTGATGACAGACATTAACATTTTTGCTTTCATTATTTAATCCCTTATTATTTACTCAAAATTCTCAGCTATAGCTGTTAACGAAATGATTAGGGCAATGTCATACCGGCTGGAGCGTGCGCACCCTGAGCGTAGCGAAGAAGTACCCTTGGGGTAGAATGCAGGAATCTCATAAAAAGCATCCTATGAGATTCCTGCATTCGCAGGAATGACGAAGTCGGTTCTAATTCAATCGCAAAATACTATAAACTCTAATTCAGCAAATTATTTATACTATATAGTGTTTGCAATCATAAAAACGGGTAAGCAAATTTATCAGATGCAAAATATCCGGATTACCCTTTAGTACATCGATTATTCCGGTAATTCACTAAAATATGTAAAATTTTTAAAATATATATTGACTAAATAGTATAGTAGCTATACTATTGAATAATGAAACATGAAGAACAATTAATAACGGCTTTTAAAAGGCTGATCCATGTCCTCTCAACAGGGAAAAAAACGCCCTTCGTGTACGGCAACACCACACTCTATCGGGCCGAAGTACATATACTTGAGATAATAGGAAAGAGTGCAGGTATCACGGCCACCGATATCGTAAATGATATGGATATCACCAAGGGAGCGATTTCACAGATTATATCAAAGCTTCTTACAAAAGGCCTGATAGAGAGAACTTTTCAGGAAGATAACATGAAAAACCAGGCACTCTATCTGACAGATGAAGGGGGCCGGGTTTTACGTTATCATTCAGAACATGAACAGGAACTTAAAAAAAAGGTAATGGCTGAATTAAAAAAATGCAGGGCGGAAGATGTAGAAAAATTCACAGCAATAATAAATTTAATTACTGATTTCAGTAAGCGGTAATATTTTTATACAATAGTTTAGTAGCTAAACAATATTAAAAATAAAGGAGCATAGTATGTTTACAAAAAAACCGTTATTCAGTGCAGCAGGCATTATTGCAGTATCAGGAGGAGTTGTAATAATAGCAGGTGTTACGGCTTTAAAGTTCATTTTCGGGTATCCCGATATAATCAGGGCAGAGCCGGCTGTCATTCTCGAAAGACTTTATGGAAATATCAATACCGTGCCATACCTGTATTATATCGGTGTCGGTGGTGCGGGTATCTGCATCCTCATGTTCTCGATTCTTTTTGAGAAAATACTGAATAATGCCGGTGAAGAAGTATGGTCTGCTCTCGGAAAGGTCTGCGGCATTATAACAGGGATACTGCTCTACGCGGGGATTATCCGCTACAGCATTCTCTTCCCCAGGCTTGCCGTGATGCGTCATTCAGGAATGTACAACACCGAAACTATAGACCTGATTTTTAAATCGATGAACAGCTATATCGGCGACTCACTGGCTGAACATGTTCAATTTACATTTACATCATTCATGATGCTCTTTTTCGGCATCTCGATTATCCGTACAAAAATTATATCAAAGTGGATTGCAGTATTTGCTTTTATCACCATGGGGGTAATGATAATCGGAAACCTCGAACAGTTCGGTGTAAAATTTGCGTTCATCTTCAACAGGACAGGGGCTAAGATGCTTGCGGCATGGCTCATCGTTACCGGTGCTGCACTCCTTTTAAAGAAAGATACAGATGAAAAAGGCGCATAAAGAGAAATAAAACCAATAAACACAATGGCCGCTAAATGTATCAGTAATAACTCAAAATATTAAAAGGAGGTAAACAGATGACACGGGAAATAAAGAAAAAACTTCTGACAGCAATCCCTGTTGCCCTGATCATAATTGTTTTAGCACAGGGAGCGATATTCTTCATTACACGTCAATGGAATCAGAAATCAGAAAATACAAGGATCATCCAGGTGATCGCTGATTCAAGAAATTTTTTTAATGCTTCACTTTCAAAAAAAGGGGGGACTCGTGTGACAGTTCTGCTCGAAAACTATCGCGATGGCGAAGTTGCCGGTATTAATGCAGATCATGGTATCAGTCTTCTGGCTGAAAGAGATGGCAAATCATATATCTTTGATCTCGGTGAATCAGACATTACCCTTGCCAATGCCGAAGTACTTGGAATAGATATTTCAAAAGCTGATTCTGTATTTATATCGCATGGACATATTGACCACGGAGGAGCCCTGCCTTCATTTCTTGAGAGAAACCGCACTGCTCCTGTTTATTTAAGCATACATGCACCTGAAAATCACTATCGCCTGCTTTTCGGTTTATACAAGGTAAACACCGGTCTTACAAAAAATGCCCCGGATCTTTTTACAAAATATCAGAATAGATTCAGGTTTATTTCCAGTGATTCGATGTTGACTAAGGATATTTATGCAGTAACCGGAATAAGCGGCAATTATAAAAAACCATCTGCCAACAGCGGAGTTGTCAAACAGGACTCTAATGGAAACATCACTGATGATGATTTTTCACATGAAACCGCTTATGTAATAAAGGACAATGATGGTTTGATTGTTTATTCAGGGTGTAACCATAACGGGCTACTAAATACCCTGCAGACAGTTACTGAACGATTTCCGGATACTCGCATTAAAGCTGTGCTGGGAGGATTTCACTTAATGAACCCTCTTACCTGTAAAATGGAAGAGCCCGAAGATGAAGTCAGAAAATTAGCTGAAGAACTGAATAAAAACTATCCCTCCACTCTGATTTATACAGGTCACTGCACCGGTGTGAAAGGATATCTGATTCTTAAATCAATCCTTTGTGACAGGATAGAATACTTCACTTCCGGGAGCAGGTTTATTATTGATTAGTATAATACCGGTAATTCTTAAAGCATTCAGATTTTCATTTAAACAGCAGAGTCGAAATAAGTACTCTGCTGCTTTATTAAATCTGTAATAAAAAATCCAGGGGAAAAAAATCATAAGAGATCTTACGCCTGGCTTTTTACCGCTGTTATATAGATCATCCTGTTAATCACTTCTGAGGATACCACATCAAATCCTGCGGCAGTGAGCATCCCCTTCATTTCATCACCGGAGATCCGGAGTTTTTTATACGCGCTTATCTTCTGCGTCCATCTGCCGTTATCCTTTTCATGCAGAAGGTCATGAACCATTACATGGTTATCAAAGTACTCAAGGAAACAGGTGAGTATTCTGTTTTCATCCGATTTTACAGGGAGAAACCTTTCAACTCCTGCAAGGGGAATCGTGAGGTCTCGGAAAGAGATAATAAACCGCCCCTTTTCATTCAGCGCGTTACAGCTCTTCTGTAAAATCAGTTCAACATCAGATAAATTGTTGAGATGCGTAATTGTGTCCCCCATGCAGATGATAAGATCAGGTTTAACAGATAAATGTTTTTCAAAGTCCATGAAATCTGTTTCCACTATTATAACATTTCCTTTATGAATCCTTGATCTGAATTCATTAAGAAGCTGTTTGTTGAAATCAAAAGCAACAACACTATACCCAAGGTGTGCCAGGGCCATTGAATGCACCCCGTTGCCGCATCCGAAATCAACGGCGGTTTTACCCTTCCCGTCTCCTGTACTATGTGAGGTAAAAAAACTTAAATTACCTGAAACAAGTGTTTCATAGTCGCCGATCATCCAGGAATAAAAATTTCCAAGGTGGCTGTCATAGTGTTCCTTGACATTCATAACTGTTTCCTCTTTATAGATTGCATATTATAACTTCAATCATTCTCACCCAGAAGGATGCGGAGTCTCTTAAGCTGACTTACAAGCTCGTCTCTCTCCTTTAATCCGAATTTTTTCATTACCCCGTTAAGATTATTCTTAACATTTCCGGTTATCTCATCTTTATATTTCTCAGCCTTCTTAGTTATATAAATCAGTGTTGTTCTGGCATCTTCCGGGTCATTTTTTTTATCCACCCACCCGTACCGCTCGAGGTTGCTGATTATCTTTGATGTAGTATGCTTATCACGCAGTGTAAGCTGTACGATTTCACTCTGCTTCAGCGGTTTCTCTGAAAACCAGAGAATTGCAAGTATTGTCCACTGCTCCGGAGTAAGGTTATAGCCTGTAAGTACCTTCTGCAACTCCCGCCTCATAAGCAGGTGAGCCTGATAAAGGTTAAATCCCAGTGCGTCATTGAGAAATTCAGGTATCTCCATTGTTCTACCTTTCTGCTCCTTCTCTTATGTTCCTCTCAAGAATTCTTTTCCATTGCGTTGTATTAAAAAAACATTCATCAATATAACTGCAGATCTCTTCAAAAAGCTCAACAGGCATTGATAGAGTCATAAGGTCTTTCGGCAGCCTGAGCCTAGCTGATATGTCATTCATGCCGATTACAGCTTTATATTTATTTTCAGAGCGGTACTTAAGCGGCAGGGTAACAGCTGCGGCACAGGCTGATGCGAAACGGGTTACAATTCTGTCATCACTGAGCGGAGAGTTAAAATATACAAGGTACGTCAGGGCGCTCAGCTGGTCAGCGTTTACAAAGAAGATCACAACTTCCGGTTTTTCACCTTCTGCAAAATTTTCAAGCGGTTTAAGCACAGTGACATCAGTGACCGGTTCTTTAAAGCGGAGAGATTCAAGATACTTTTTTACTTCCGCAGGGTCCTTTACAAATTTTTCACATTCACGCGTTTCAAGGCCATCAGAGAGATAATACTCAATCCCTTCGAATATCCACTCCGAGTATCCGAAATAGAAAGCTGAACAGTTCCACCCTGTTGAATCTGCATCCACTGAAACAGTCTTCCCCTTTGCAGCGGAGAGAACAAGCGGCATAATACATCCGTTCCCCTTCTCTTTAAAACGTAGAGAATCAGCCGGCCTCTCTTTGCTGTAATAGAGTCCCACGGGGTAATACTCCATACCCAGCCTTCCCCTGATTTTTTTTGCAATATCTGTTATGTTATTCATATTCTTCCCCCTATAGTTGCACCGACAACCATTTATAATAATATTAGTTGCAGCGGCAACTATTTTTTCTTTTTTATTAAACACAATAAACTCCGGAACTTTCCATCATTTTTCACTTGATTCCCATGATAATGCAAAATATACTCCGTAACAGAATGAATAATTACAGCTCAGTTGAGTCACTGCATATTGACTCCCTTAACGACAGTCTCACAAGGCATTTTCATGAGAGATTCTCTGTGACAGTTATTTACAGTGGAGAGTGCAGCCTCCTTGTGGATGAAAGGCTCTACCCTCTCCAGGGGGGCGAAATTATCCTTATGCCTGCATACATACCCCACGCCTGTGTCCCGGCGCAGGGATCTGATGTTTCATACAGGGTATTCATGCTGCCAGATGATGTGATGGACGGCTTCGCCATACCAGAAGAGCCATACATAATCAAAAGCTCCGGATACACAGGACCGGAAACGGTTCTTACCCGGGATGATGACAGTTTAATACAGACTGTTTCCGGCTTTCTGTCTGATACCGGCAGGGGCAATGCTGTTACAGTCAGCACTTCCTGCCGGAAACTCCCTCCTGCTGTGATGAAAAAAATAGCCGATCACATAAACACTGAATGGCAGAGGGATATACCCCTTGATGAACTCTCAGAAGTCTCCGGCCTGAGCAAATACTATCTTGTGGAAAAATTCAGAAAGTCCTTCGGCATGACTCCACATGCCTATTCTCTAAACACAAGAATCAACAGGGCCAGGGAACTCCTTAAATCAGGCACCCACCTTGCGGAGATATCACTTGAACTTGGATTTTATGATCAGAGTCATTTCAGCAATACCTTTGTAAAATATACAGGGATTACACCACAAAAATATAGGAAAAAATTCCTGTAACCGCAATTATTTCCAATACAAACTTACCCGGGGTCGTTACTATTTAATGATTAAAATTTTGTAAAAAGGACAGAAATGAAAATTGTAATTGTGCTGGATGAAAAACTCCCCGCAGGTATTATGGCAAATACGTCAGCAGCTCTTGCAATGAGCTGTTGCCGTAAAATTCCGGGAATAATCGGAAAAGATGTAACTGACGCTGATATGAATATTCACCCCGGCCTCCTCACTATGCCGGTTCCTGTACTCTCTTCAAATGCTGAACAACTCGGAGAGATAAAGAGAACCGCATCAGATGCAGGACTGGATGTAATCGGCTTCACAGATATTGCCGCGCGTTCCAGGTCCTATGATTCATATATTGAATCCATGGCCTCTTCAGGTTCAGCTGATCTGAAATACCTGGGTCTCTGCATTTTCGGCGACACAGGTAAAGTGAGAAGTATAACAGGGGCTCTCCCCCTGGTAAAATAGAAGGAGTATGCTTATGTTTTCCAAAAAGAATAACGCAACATACAGGGATATGCTCCCCGGTATAAAGATGAGGACAGCCTCTTACGGCGACAAAACTCTTATGAGTGAATTTCTCCTTGAGAAGGGTTCATCACTCCCTCCACACAGCCATGTACACGAACAGATCGGATACCTTATATCAGGGAAAATTATCCTTAAAATCGGCGGAGAGAGTTTTGAAACCCTGCCGGGTGACAGCTGGTGCGTAAAGTCAGGTGTTGATCACTCAGCCGAAGCCATTGAGGATTCTGTTGCAGTTGAAGCATTCTCCCCTGTGCGTGAAGATTACCTGCCGAAATAGCTCAGGTAATCTTCACAGGTCTGTTAAATATTTTTTTACTGCTGAAAAATTATATTTAACATGAAACATACCTGTAATAACAAAAATTGTTGCGCAGATATTATGTATCAGCATTGCAATGTGTTTCCCGTGGTTTAAAACCGGATCATCATATATGTGCATCATTATACCTGAAGGTATAAGGAGTATAAACATAAAGAACATTATCAAAGATGTCCTTCTGCGCACAATATATGTTTTGCTTTTTTCCCCGTTTTCTATTTTATTCATTTTTTCCGCCCGCCTCATTTTTAATAATTCGTGAAAGAGCCCCGCTTTTGCAGATACTCACACACATCCCGCATCCTATACAATCTTTACCCTTTCTTATCAGTACATGCTTATGTACCAGGATATTCATTTTCACAAAAACATTCTCAGGGCATACATCAATACAGTTCCAGCATGCCTTGCATTTCGAGGAATTAAATTTTATAAAAGCAGTTTCACTTTTTCTGCTTTTTACCCTGGTCGAGGATTGAATACTCTTCACCCATTCCATAATGTTAACGTAACCTCATTTTTCATTAGAGTTTAATATACCAAATAACGAATCATTTAAATAATGTCATCGCAAACGACTAACAGGGAGTGAAGTAATTTAATCGTTAGTTGATATAATGCAGTTTAAGAATAGCAGTGACAGGGGTAACTGTCATTAACATATGTTAACGGGGTTCTTTTTTTGCGATGCGGGATCTGATCCTGCTCAGCGACACAGGTGTTATACCGAGATACGATGCTATGTAGTGATGCGGGACTCTCTCAATAATTTCCGGATTATCTTTAAGAAGTTTTTCATACCTCTCTTCAGGCGAATTAAGAATAAAAGAGGTATATAGATCTGTGTAATATAAAAGCCGCTGCTGAAGAAAATTAATCAGAAATTTTTCCATCCCGGGAAAACGCTCTATAATTTTTTTGAAGTCGCTGAGCCTAACAACTGCCACCTCACTATCTTCAATACTCTCCAGGTATATTCTTCCCGGTTTACCGGTGAATGCGCTCTCCATGGACGCCACCATCTGCTTTTCGAAAAAAAACTGAACAGTAACCTCTCTGCCGTCCTCCTTTATGACATAGAGCCGCAGGCATCCTTTTGACACGATGTAGAGATATTTCGATACATAGCCCTCTTCAAGGAGTGTTGTCTTTTCAGGGATTTTCCTGAATTTGAATAGATCCTTTATCTCCGGCCAGTAATCCCGGAGTTCAGGTATTGCTGCTGTTACTCTGTCTTTCAGATCCATAATATTCTCTGTTTCCATCCTACCCCACGGATTAATCTTTGACAATAAAATTTCATTTAAAAATAATAGGCATTGATTAAATACATTTTTTCAATAAAATCGCAGGGATACATAATCTGGCTGATGAATTTACTAACCGCGTGATTGAAATTATCAGGGGCATTCCGCAGGGGAGAGTCTTGACCTACGGCCTCGTTGCCGCAATGGCAGGTAATCCGCGCGCTGCCAGGCAGGTAGCAAGGATACTGCACTCCTCAAGCAGAAAACATGGCCTGCCGTGGCACAGGGTAATTAACAGCAGGGGGACTATATCACTGCCTCGCGGTAATGGTTATGAGGAGCAGAAGGAGATGCTCCTCTCAGAGGGGATTGTTTTCCGTCATGATGATACAATAAATTTAAAAGAATATTTATTATGACATTGCCTTCTTGACATTCTAAATCAATTATCAGATAATATATCTATGGATAAAGGCGAAACAACATATCGCGAATTTTTACCCCACCCCGGCTTAAGCGAATATATAAAATGCTTCTGGCATACTTATACGGCTCCAGGGATAAACAATGAATACGACATACTCCCTGACGGCTACTTTGACATGATCTTTTCAATGAAGAATTACAGAGTAACGGATATCTCCATGACAGGTATCTGGGATCAGATGATCACTGTTGCTCTTCAAGGGGGGACAGGGATGTTCGGAGTCAGGTTTAAACCGGCGGCATTGACCGGATTATTAAAAATAAATGTCAGCGAAATGCTGAACAGAACCGCAGATATAGATCTCAAAGAATTCAGTCTCGAAACTTCACTTATTACTGACAGCCTGTCCGGAGGTAATCTCAATATACTCATAGATCATCTTAACAGGCGGTTTCTGTCACAGCTAAGCAATTCCGGCGACAGCAGAATAAAAGCTTTTTTCGAACTTGTGGACCGGTCTTCCGGCACTGAACCGGTGGAAAGTATATGCAGAGAGATCGGGCTCAGCACAAGGCAGGTTTGCCGTAAAGTCACAGGTCTACTCGGAATAGGCGCAAAGGAGTATTCCGGAATTACACGTTTCAGGGAGAACCTTGCAAGTATTGCTGAGGGCAAAGGTTACGACGGGTTTTATGACCAGTCCCACCTTATAAAAAATTTTAAAAAATATACAGGGATGACCCCCGGGCAACTGAATCCCGCAAACAATGTCCGAATTTTACAATACAGCCGCAAAGACCTCCTTTAAAAATAAAACAACACACAGGAGGCATATAATGGAATTAAACTGTATCAGGCTTATGGTTAAGGATTTTGACAGCTGCTTTAAATTTTATTCCGAGACACTGGGTCTTAAAGTCACATGGGGAAAGCAGGGGGGCGTTTACGCAAGTTTTGATATCGGTCTGCCATCGGGGCTCTCCATCTTCAAATCAGACCTGATGGCTGAAGCCCTGGGGAACGCGGATAAAGCTCTCCCTACAGGGCTCAGGGACAGGAGTGCTATCATAATAAAGGTCACGGATATTGATGAAACATGGAAAGAGCTTAATTCACGGGGAGTAAAATTTTTAAGCGAACCGAAAGAGATGCCGGGCTGGGGTATGACAGTGGCGCACTTCAGAGATCCCGAAGGAAATCTTCTGGAGATATGGAGTGAACTCCCCATGGAAAAATGGGATAAAGATCTGCTTGAAGAGGCTGAGGGGTATCAGTAGTTTAAACGCTCATTGAAAGCTCCTGCTATAATTCCTTATGGAAAAATATTGTATCAACATCCATAACAGGGAATGATTCCGGGAGCTCTTCTTTTAGAATTTCAATAAATCCGTTTTTCCTGTAAAAACTGTGTGCTGCTTTGAAAAAGGGGGTTGTGCCCAGATATATATCCCTGTATCCATTTCCCGGGCTCCATCTTTCAAGAACCGAAAGTAGCCCTGATGCAATACCTTTATCAGCACCTCTGAATTCAGATTTTACAAACATCTTCCTCAGAGCTCCGCAGTTGTTCCCGATATTTTTTAACGCTATGGTTCCCGCAACCACACCATCACTCAGCGCAATCCAGAAATTCCCTCCATCCTGCTGATAGAATTCATAAACATTTTTAAGGTCAGGCTGATCCTCCGCAGTTATAGAAATACCGTACTCCTTCTGCTGTATTACAAGGATCATATCTATAACCTCCCCCTGGTATTCAGGTCTGTATTCAGTTATTGATATCATTGAACTCACCTCTGATTAATGAAAATCCGGGAATAACTACGCTATACCCGTTATAGCAAAACATTAATTTAAACAACAATCTTTGTTTAAGTCTTTAAAAAATTTATTGCACTGTACACTTCTTTGTCATATCGGGGTATATAATGTCTTAAGGAGTGACCAATGATTACCATTGAATTCTGCATAACCGCACTTATTGTAGTACTTATACCCGGTACAGGTGTTATCTACACTGTTACTACAGGTATCTCATCGGGATGGCGGGGAGCAATTGCTGCTGCAGCAGGATGCACTGCGGGGATTATCCCTCACCTTACAGCAAGCATCCTCGGCCTTTCAGCGATACTTCACATGAGCGCAATGGCGTTTCAGGTTATAAAAGTTATCGGTGCAGCATATCTTCTCTTCCTTGCATGGTCAATGTGGCGTGATAATGAAGAACTTATATTTGAATCAGACAACAGGAGCAGGGGATTTGTAAAAATTGCAACAAGGGGGATTCTTATTAATATTCTTAACCCGAAACTTACTATATTCTTTTTAACATTCCTCCCGCTATTTGTTTCTGCTGATGCAAAATCACCGGCACTTCAGCTTTCCGTCTTAAGCGGCGTTTTCATGATTATGACACTTGCTGTTTTCATCATTTACGGGTTCCTTGCAAACGGTGTGCGTGGCTACGTTATCTCTTCACCAGGAATGATGAAATATATAAAGAGATCCTTCGCTGTTGTTATAGGTTTCTTCGGAGTGAAGCTGGCTTTTGCTGAGAGGTAATATTTTAAAATCTCAGGATTTGCAGGTAACACTTTTCCTGAACTCCCCCGGAGTAAGTGAGAAGTATCTGCTGAAATCATTATAGAAGCTTGAGAGTGATTCATATCCGCATTCAAGGGATATCTCAAGCACTGAGCGCTCCCCGTGCAGCATTACTGTTGCCATGAACATCCTGTACATCCGCAGGTATTCAAAAAGTGTTATCTTCATTTCAGCGGAGAAGAGCCGCGCAATGTGCCTCTCGGAATAAGGGAGAACAGACCTGAAATCAGCCATTGAAATTTTTCTCATGTAATTCTCTTCGATGTAATCCGTCAGTTTTTTACACTCATCCGAATGAGGCTCAGGGAGAGCGTAGTCATACCTGCCAGATGTAATATCCTCTCCAAGTATCCTGATGAAGAGTTCAATGATATCTTTTAATATCCCCGAACCGGAATCACTTTTTTTTTCTGAAACGATCCTGTTGAATAAAGCTATCCCAAGTTCAGATAAACTGAAAATTATAATGCCCGTTCCAGAAGTCTTCAGCATATCTTCAGAGATGTAAAGTGACTGATAAGTAACACTCCCCCCTAAGACAACTGTGCGGTGCAGGCACCCCGCAGGGAGAAAGGCGCACATATTCCCGTATAAAGGCTGCCTCCTCCCCTCCTCCACAAGAAGGGAAACTCCGTCTCTGATAAGCAGAACCTGGTGAACATTATGCCTGTGCAGCTTTTCCGTTGAATAATCTGTAAGCTCCCCTGAAAGTACTTTGACAGGCTGCAATAATCTCTTCCGCTCTTTCCCTCTATTTTTTTCTGCTGGCATATTCAGAATGTCTGTAATAACTAATAAAATGTCAATTATAAGGATGAATGACACAGGATTTTTATGCTTAATAATATCATTACAATCTGAAAAGGAGAAGCACTATGTATAAAAAAAATCTCGGTTCAAAGGGGCCATCTGTTTCAGCAATGGGGCTGGGATGTATGAGCATGAGCGAATTTTACGGCAAAGGTGATGATGCCGAATCACGCAGGGTAATCCTGAAAGCTCTGGAAATGGGGATAACAATGCTTGATACAGCAGACCAATACGGCTCAGGCCATAACGAAGAGCTTATAGGGGATACTCTACGTGAATGGAAAGAGGAAGTATTCGTTGCCACAAAATCCGGCATTGTTCGCAGACCCGGCGAATACAAGCGTACAATTAACAACAGGCCGGAATATATACGGGAAGCCCTGGAGAAGAGCCTGAAGCGGCTCAGGCGTGACCACGTTGACCTGTACTACATACACAGGCGTGATCACTCAACACCGCTGGAGGATGCAATCGGTGAGCTTTCAAAGCTTGTTGAGCAGGGAAAGATAAGATATATCGGATTGTCGGAGGTATCCGCTGAGACTATACTGAAGGCAGACACGATTCACCACGTCACCGCTGTTCAGAGCGAGTATTCCCTTTTTACCAGGGGTGTGGAGGAATCTGTGCTTGACGCGGTTAAAAAAATCGATGCCGGTTTTGTGCCATACAGTCCGCTGGGGAGAGGTTTCCTCACGGGCAAGCTCAGCAAAGAGATAATAAAAAGTGAAGGCGACCTCAGGCAATTTATGCCAAGGACTTCCGGAGCTAACTACGAAACCAACAACAGGCTGGTAAAGCAGCTTGAGGAATTTGCCGCAGAGCTTAATGCAACTCCTGCACAGGTTGCACTTGCATGGGTAATGTCCAGAGGTGAAAACATAGTGCCAATCCCCGGGACGCGAAGAGAGAAATATCTCCTTGAAAATATCGCCGCTGCTGACGTTACACTTGATAAAAGATCCCGGGAATATCTCGAAACAGTTTTTTATCCGGGAGCGGTTAAGGGTGAGAGGTATTCTGAAGAGGGGATGGTGGGGGTGGAGGAATAACACCCGGTAGACATGCGGAGTCTGGCTATCCCGCTCTATCTCCAATATAACCGGAGCATAGGGCGGGATAAATAATATTTCTACTTCACCACAACCTGGTGGTAAACTTTTTTCCCTTTGCGTATAAGAAGCTTTCCATCTTTAAGATCAGCAGAGGTAACAACCCTGGCGAAGTCAGTCACCTGAGCGTCCTCCATGTAGATACCACCCTGCTGGATAAGACGCCGCCCTTCACTGTTGCTTGCGATAAGCCCTGTTTGTGAAAGAAGCGCGATGATATCAATACCTTTATCAAATTCGGATTTATTGAATTCAGTTGTAGGGATAGACTCCGAATCTCCTCCTGCACCGAAGAGAGCTTTCGCGGCAGCCTGTGCCTTGTCAGCCTCATCCTGGCCATGAACAAGCTTTGTCACCTCGTAAGCCAGGACCTCCTTCGCGTGATTAATCTCAGCTCCCTGAAGAGCACCGAGCCTGTTAACCTCATCCATAGGAATAAAAGTGAGGAGTGAAAGACAGTTCTTCACATCCGGATCATCAATGTTTCTCCAGTACTGGTAGAAGTCATAAGGCGTAGTCTTTGAAGGATCGAGCCACACTGCGCCCGACTGGGTTTTCCCCATCTTGTTCCCTTCGCTGGTAACAAGGAGCTTGAATGTGAGCCCGTATGTAGAGGCATTCTCCGAACGCCGGACAAGGTCAACACCTGATATGATATTTGACCACTGATCATTCCCGCCTAACTGCAGTTTGCAGTTATGAAGACGGTAAAGTTCCAGGAAATCATAAGACTGCATCAGCATATAGTTGAACTCAAGGAAAGAGAGTCCCTTTTCCAGACGGTTCTTGAAGCATTCAGCAGAAAGCATACGGTTCACGGAAAAGTGGCGCCCTATATCCCTGAGGAATTCAATATAATTAAGTTTAAGGAGCCAGTCAGCATTATTTACCATAATCGCTTTCCCCTCACCGAAATCGATAAAGCGGGAAAATTGCTCCTTGAATGATTCACTGTTTTTTCTTATCTGCTCCATTGTCAGCATCTGGCGCATGTCTGTCCGGCCTGACGGATCACCCACCATTGCTGTACCTCCGCCGATGAGGGCAATGGGCCTGTGCCCGGCCTGCTGCATGTGCATCATGACCATAACCTGGATAAAATGCCCCACATGGAGGCTGTCAGCGGTGGGATCAAAACCTATATAAAACGTAACTGATTCTTTTCCTAACAGTTCGCGTATTTCATCCTCATGGGTTGCCTGTTCAACATATCCCCTTTCTGCTAAAACATCATAAACATTTCTCATAGCTTGATAATCCTTCTTTACGTAATTAACTATAGCACTTTACAATTGAATTATTCCACAATTTGCTATAGTATATAAATTTAAAACAATACCCGATTTTGAGACAGCTTTTAAATAAGTCCAATCTTTTACCCTGTAAAATTAAAAAAAAGGGAGGGTACTTTGTAAAAGCAATAAAGGAAAAATATAAAGCAGGATATGCAAAGAATTAAGCATAATCAGGAAAGAATAACAAATCAGCCGATGTTATTATCTCCCCATAAAATTAAAGGAGATAATACATGATAAATCTTAACCCGTTAAACAGCCTGATTATTACCTGTGCCATTGCCGGTTGTGCCGGAAATTCCTCATTAAAAACCGGTGCAGTAATTAAAAAGCTCCCCTCTTACCGGGTCGCTTATGTGGAGTACAAAGGTGACTTTGAAAACAATCCGGGGATCTATGATATTCAGCTCGAAAAACTGCTGAAATGGGCAGTACCCGCAGGGCTTTGGAATTTTCCGGGGAGCACAGAGCTCATTATAATCTACCCTGACGATCCGGAATCAACCCCGAAAAATCAACAGCGGATGCTTATGGCAATCTCTCTCCCCACAGATGTTAAAATACCTGAAGTCTATAAAAGCATGGTTATCCCCGAAGGGGAATACGCTGTCGGGAGATTTGAAATCTCATCAGAGGAGTTCGGTGCAGCATGGGGTTATATGTATGGAGAATTTATCCCGAAAAGCGGCTACAGGCCGGCAGAAGGTATGAGCTTTGAGATGAAGAGAAACGACTCCGATGAACACCCGCAAAAGAAACATATTGTTGATATATGCATACCGGTTCTGAAAAATAAATAAAACAGATAAAATGGGGAGATCTGCTGTATACCCCCCTTCTTTTTCTCCATTTTTTATTCATTTTTAAAATAAAGAAAAAAAATCTGCGCAAATACTTGACAGAAAAACATATTGTACTTAATTATATTTTACACAATTTAATTAAGTACAAGGAGATTTAAAGTGAACGGCAAAAGATTTCTTAAAATAAGCGGAATAACTGCAGGCGCACTGGCTGTTCTGGCAGGTATTCTCGTAGCGGTATACATGTTTGTCATAGCACCAACATTCATAGGGAGAACAGGCCCTGAAGGGGAGATACTGAAAAAGTACATAGAGCCCGTGGAGCTAAAAAAACTCACAGAAAAACCTGATGATTCAATCTGGATCATAGACGTGAGGTCTGAAGAAAACTACAGCAAAGGGCACATACCCACTGCAAAGACTTTCTATTCAGGTACAATAATGTCAAGGCTTCATGAACTGCCTAAAGATAAGTACCTTATTATCTACTGCGAAACAGGCGGGCGTGTAC
This sequence comes from Spirochaetia bacterium UBA5763, assembly GCA_002418835.1. Lineage (GTDB taxonomy): Bacteria > Spirochaetota > UBA4802 > UBA4802 > UBA5550 > UBA5550. The sequence goes on from DIEX01000033.1 coordinate 62,126, forward strand.
AGTCTGTCATAAGAAAGCTTAGCAAGGAGGGCTATACCAGGTATATGAACTGGGGCGGGAACTCAAGGTGGCCATACGAAAGAGCAGCAGGAAATAATTAGTGGCTTTCTCCCCTCTGCTTTGATAATTTTAAGCAGCAGGGGGGGTATTATTTTAAAATAATAAAGGATGGATATTATGAAAAATGAATCGATATATGATATCAGCGTAACAACAATTGAGGGCTTCAGCAGGCCGATGAGTGAATATAAAGGGAAAGTATTACTCATCGTAAACACCGCAAGCAAATGCGGTTTTACCCCGCAGTATGACGGCCTTGAGAAGCTCTATAAAGACCACAAGGATAAAGGGTTTGCAGTCCTGGGGTTTCCCTCAAACCAGTTCATGAAACAGGAGCTCGGTTCAGATGGTGAGATTAAATCCTTCTGCACCCTGAATTTTAACATCACATTCCCGATGTTCTCAAAAATTGATGTGAACGGGCCGGATACTCATCCGCTCTACGAATTTCTTAAGAGAGAGGCGCCGGGAATTTTCGGAAGGAAGATTAAATGGAATTTTACCAAATTTCTGGTGGACAGTGACGGAAGAGTTGTGAAACGATATGCTCCTGCAACCGTACCGGAAAAGATCGAAAAGGACATACTAAAAGTTTTAGGCTGAATAAAATGAACAGAGAAGATGAACTTCTGAAACTTGAAAACCAGCTCTGCTTTACACTCTACGCGGCATCAAGGGCGGTTACGCAGATGTACAGGCCGCTCCTTGACGAGCTGGATCTCACATACCCGCAGTACCTTGTAATGCTCGTTTTATGGGAGAACGACAGGCTTACAGTAAACGAAATAGGCGAACTGCTTCAGCTTGACTCAGGCACACTGACCCCTCTTCTCAAAAAACTTGAAGCGCGGGGACTGCTGAGCCGTGAGAGAGACAAAGAGGATGAACGGAAGGTAATAATCTCTCTCCTGCCCGAAGGGAAAAAGCTGAAGAAGAGAGCTGTAAAAATCCCGGAATTGCTCCTGTGCAGGAGCGGACTCTCTGTTGATAAATTCAGAGAGATGAAAGGGAGCATAACAGGCTTAATAGAGACTATGAAAGAGCAGGAGTGTTCACTACCCCCTGCTGTAAAAGCAGGGAGCAGAAAAAAAAAGTAACTATATAAAGAACTCCTGAAGCCTGTTTTTAAAACCGTTGTATCCGCTGCTGTTAAGGGATTCAATAAATGCAGTACCTGTGATAAATCCGTCCCCGATCTTTATTGCTGTATCAGCTGACCTCCTGCTCCTTATACCGAACCCCAGCACCACTGGTACTGAAGCGTTTTCTTTAGCAAGAGATATCTTTCTCATAGTATCAGTATCCGGATTGAACTCGCCGCCGGTTATTCCCCGCATTGAGATAAAGTATATGAATGAGTCAGCTGACTTTGCGCTCTCAATTATCGAGTCATCGCTGCTTTCAGGTGTCATGAAGCTTATGATATTTATCTTCATATCAACACCAAGTGCCCGGATAAACTCCTTTTCACAGAACGGCACATCCGGCAGAATAAGCCCTTTAATATTCTGTTCTATACAGAAAGAGTTGAACTGCTGCATCTCCATGTTGTAAATTATGTTGGAGTAGGTCATGAGATAAATATCTTTTTCTGCACCTGAAGTTTTTCTTATCTCCTTTATGCTTTCAGAAATTTCAGCAAAACCGATATTCTGATCAATCATAAACTGTGCGGCGTCAGCAATTGTTTCTCCGTCAGCAATGGGGTCACTGAATGGGATTCCCACCTCCAGGAAATCGAAATGTTTCAGCCCCTCAACTGCTGATTTAATGAATGTCTCTTTATCAGGGTAGTTACCCATGAGATAGAATCCGTTATATTTTTTCATAGTCCAAGCTCCTCTTCGATGATAGGCATATCCTTGTCGCCGCGTCCTGAAAGGTTAAGGAGAACCCTCTTCCCCGCAAAGCGGTCTTTATTCTCAATGAGATATCCAAGTGCATGGCTGCTCTCAAGCGCGGGGATAATCCCCTCAATGAGGCTCAGTTCCCTGAATGCATTCAGTGCCTCCTTATCTGTGCATGTAACATACTCCGCAATTCCCGACTCGTAGAAATAGCTGTGTTCAGCTCCCACTGCCGGATAGTCAAGCCCTGCGGATACTGAATGCACGGGCATCACATTCCCCTCCCTTGTCTGAAGGAGATATGTATGGTTTCCATGAATAATCCCCGGCCTTCCGTAATTCAGCTTTGCGCTGTGATCACCATCCTTTGATGAACGTCCTCCGGCCTCAACACCCAGAAGTTTCACGCCATCTACCCCTTTGTAATGTGCGAATATCCCTGCCGCATTGCTGCCGCCACCTACGCATGCTACAACATAATCAGGGTCGGACCCTTCGGCATCAATAAACTGGTTTTTAGCCTCTCTGCTTATTACTGACTGAAAGTCCCGCACCATCATTGGAAACGGATGGGCACCCACGACTGAACCTATCAGATAATGGGTACCCTGACATGTTTTTGTCCAGTCGCGCATTGCCGCATTTATCGCGTCTTTCAGCGTTCTGCTCCCTGAATCAACCGGTGTAACCTTCGCGCCTAAAAGTTTCATTCTCTTCACGTTAGGCGACTGGCGCTCAGTATCCACTCTCCCCATAAAAACCTCGCACTCAAGTCCAAGCAGAGCCGCACATGTTGCTGTTGCAACACCATGCTGCCCGGCTCCCGTCTCTGCAATGACACGGGTCTTCCCCATATATTTAGTGAGAAGCGCCTGCCCCAGCGCGTTGTTCAGCTTGTGGGATCCTGTATGAACAAGGTCCTCGCGCTTCATGTATATTGACGCGCCGAGTTTTTCAGAAAGACGCTCCGCATGGTAAAGCGGTGTAGGCCTCCCCGCGTAGTCAGACAGCAGCTTCGAGAGTTTCTTCTGCTGGTTTTCATCCTTCATGAAGCTATGATACGCTTCTTCAACTTCATTCAATGTTTTAATAAGAGTTTCGGCAACGAACCTCCCGCCGAACTTCCCGAAATACCCTCTATTATCAGGCAATGCTGTCATTTTCAGCCTCCGCAATTTTATCTAATATTTCCTTAATCTTATCCGGGGATTTAATTCCCGGAGCTGTTTCTATTCCGGAGGATATATCCACTCCGAAAGGTTTTATTTCTTTAACCAGGGATGAAACATTTGAGGAGTTTATTCCACCTGCCATAATCATCCTCTCCCTGAACCTGTAGTTTTTTAACATATCACTGCTGAACGCTTTACCTGTTCCCCCCATACTCACCGTATCGAATGTATCGAAAAGTATATGTCCGCTCTCCGGAGGAACCGGAAGATCATTCACTCCATGTCCGGGCTTCACCCTGAAACATGAAATCACCGGGAGAAATCCCCGCAGAGCTTCGGCAGTTTCATTTCTGTAAACCTGCAGCATATCGAGCCCTGTGTAATCGGCGATACTCTTTATTGTGTCAGCATCATCATCAACAAAAACTCCTGTGGCGCAAATTCCACTCCCCTTCAGTTCAACACATAGTTCTTTCGCAAGAACAGGTTTAATGTATCTCTTTGAAGCTTTGTAAAAAACAAATCCCACAGCAGAGATATTCAGATTCAGAATCTTTTCTATATCCTCATGCCTTGTAAAACCGCATAACTTAACAAACATTTCTAAGCTCTCTTATCATCATGTCAGGATCCCGGTGCGTCATAAGTGCTGCACCCACCAGAAAATTCTTTACCCCGGTCTCATTCATTAAATAATCAATATCACTTTTAGTCTTAATCCCGCTGGCGCTTATTGCTGTAACATTCTCCGGCAGCGCTTTGAGTGTTTTGATTCCGCGCGCAAAGCCGATCTCCAGAGATTCCAGGTCACGCATATTTACCATAAGTATCCCGGGACTTATTTTTTTGATCTTCTCCAGCTCATCCTCCCGGCATATTTCAACAAGAGGAAGAAGGCCCAGGCTCTCAGCATAATGGAACAGTTCTTCAAGCTCAGACATTTCAAGGGCCTTTGCTATTAAAAGAACCATGTCCGCTCCGCAGACATAGGCCGCATTGATCTGCTCTTTATAAAAGATAAAATCCTTACAGAGTACAGGAACGGATATCCCCTCCGCCGCAAGTTTCATAATATCATACGATCCGCCGAAAAATTCACGCTCAGCAAGAATACTCACTGCGGCAGCTCCGCCATATACATACCTGGCAATACGCACGCTGTCTGTTAAATGACTCTCCATAGCTCCATGCGAAGGAGAACTGTGCTTCAGTTCTGCAATTATGTTAATCCCTTCGTTTAATGAATCCCTGAGTTTATAAACAGGGCGTTCCCTCTCAAAGGTTGAGGCCAGATTCCTCATCTCCGGGAGCTCCCCCTCTTTTATTTTTCTCATGGCTGTTAAGCTGAATCTCTGCATCAGTTACTCTCTCTCAGTTCCATAACTTTCTGCATTACTGAACCGTCAGTAACAGCTTCAAGACATCGGCTGTATGACTCTTTAATTTCATTCTCACTGTTATGCGCATACATAGCAACAGCAGCGTTCATGGAAATAAGTTTTGCCAGTGGTGTCGCTTCCCCTCTCCCCGCTGTTTTCATAAAAAGATCGGCATTATCCTCAGCAGCCAGGCCTTTTGGAATTTCAGCAGCCTCGGAGCTCTTAAGAAATTCAGCAGGATCTATTGTGAAAGATCTCATATCCCCCGATTCAATTTCATAAATATTGCTTGGAGCATAAGGTGAAATCTCATCCATACCGTCACACGATGAATATATGAGAGCCCTGTCAAAAGAGAGAGCGCGCGCTGTTTCAGCATAAAGCGGAAGGAGTTCAGGGCTGAAAAATCCGATTGCCTGTTTTCTTGTACCGGCAGGATTGGTGAGAGGCCCCAGGTAATTAAAAATTGTCCTTGTGCCGAGCTGCCTCCTCACAGGCGCCGCGTATTTCATTGCAGGGTGATAATTGGGCGCAGCCATATAAATAAAGTTGTGCCTTTTAAAATACTCCACAGCGTCATCCCCTGTAAGATTTACCGGTATCCCCAGTTTTTCATAAAAATCAGTTGAACCGCTTCTGCTGCTCATGGACCTGTTGCCATGCTTCGCAACCGGTATACCAATAGAGGCCAGTATCAGCGCAACTGATGACGAAATATTGAATGAATGGGAATTGTCCCCCCCTGTACCGCAGGTATCAAAGATCTCTTTATTACAGAGATCTATCTTGGTACTGAACCTCCTCATAGATCGGGCTGCGCCGCTGATCTCCTCTGGAGTCTCCCCCCTGAGCTTCATTGCTATCAGTATACCGCTCAGTTCAACCTCGGAAATATTCCCTGAAAAGAGATGCATGAACAAAGATTCGCTCTCTTCAGTTGAGAGCTTACCCCCGTTGAATACCGAAGCTATTGACCTGTTGATAATCGTACTGTCATAATTTATTCCGTTAACTGAATCTGCACTGCAGCTTACTAAATCTGTCATAATATCCTCCATTAAAAAACCGCGGTTTTATTTTTCCGCGGTCTTAAGTATAAATAAAAAACCGCAGGGGTATTGCCCGCCTGCGGCTGCGTATAAATATAATTACAGGCGGTCAGCTATATCTGATAACGCCACCAATAGAAACCTGTAAACAGGCCTTTTTTTAGAATTTCACCTTTTGTTTTCATGTTTCTATAAATAGAAACATTCTTCATATTTGTCAACAATATTCCTCAAAAAATTAAAAAATTTTTCACTATTTTTTATTCTTGTTGTAATAACATCCGCTGCATGTTTATAATTAAAAAAAGTTATACCTTTGCCGGTATCATTTTCTTTAACAGCTAACGATTGAATGGATGCAAATCTAAACCGATAAATTATATCGAATGAATCCCGCAGGCATAATGCACTGCCGTCAAAAAAACGGATTCAATAAAAAAACAGAGACTCATAGATGAGAGAGAGGTGAAATATGGCCAGGAATTTTCTGGAATACGACTATAAGCATAATACTGTTATAGATATTTTTAATGACCATGTTTTAAAATCCGGCGAACGCGCCTTTCTTAAAAGAAGAGATAAAGAGGGGTGGAAGGACCTGTCATGGAATGAAGCAGCGTCGCAGGCTGAAGCCATTACCTCATACCTTATAAACTCAGGCATAAAAGGTGGAGGCATAATCCCGATTTACGCAGGGAACAGACCCGAGTGGTGCATAGCAGACCTCGCCATACTTTCAGCTGGCTGCGCTGACGCTGTAATCTACCAACTCGCGCCCTCAGTGGAGGCTGCCCAGATTGTAGCTGATACAAGATCAACAGTCTGTTTCTGTGAAGGGAAAACACAGGCTGACAATATACTCCTCCGCAAAAAGGAACTCCCCTCTCTGAAAAAAATTGTAGTATTTGATGATCCCGGATTTAAAGATGACATGGTTATATCTTTCTCTGACGCTCTTAAAGAAGGTGCCGCAAAACTTCAGCGTGACGAAATTAAAGAGAGGCGCAGAGCTGTAAAAAACTCGGATACAATGACAGTTATCTTTACCTCAGGCATCGCAGGCCAGTCGAAAGGAGTAATGTTAAGCCACTCGAACGTGATGTTCTCACTGATAAAATACAACATGAGGCAGGGACTCCCGGAGGGACACACCGTGCTCTCCATACTCCCCCTCACCACTGCTGCTGAAAGAATCATGGGATACTACTCAACTATGCTCGACTGCGGCATAATTGCCTTTTCACGCGGTAAAGATTATTTTCTCCAGGAACTGACAGAGATAAAACCGGATTTCGGAATATTCAATTCATATTCTATTGAAAAAATCTACAGTTCAATTACCGGTAAGATAAGAAAATCATCTTCAATCAAAAAGAAGCTTTTTAACAAAGCAGTGGAGATCGGGAGGCAGTTAGCTCCAGCCCTTATGTCCGCAAAGCCGCTATCCATGTCGCAGAGATTGAAATACTTGGTTTTCACCCGCCTGATACTCGCAAGGTTAAAGAGTGTCACGGGACTCAGCAGAGCAGAAGGTTTTATAGTAACAGGGAGCCCTATCCTCCCGGAAATTCACGATCTATTCTGGGCAATGAAAATTCATATGCGTAAGTGCTACGGCCTTACAGAGAGCACAAGCATACTTAACACTGACGGCGCCCCCGGGGCATTGCAGGTAAAGACAGACGGCTGGATAACACCTTTCCCTGAGACAGAGATGAAGACAACTGCTGACGGAGAGATCCTTGTCAGAGGCCCTCAGATTATGCAGGGATACTTCAACAGGCCGCAGGAGACACAGGACATGTTCACCAGTGACGGCTGGTATAAGACAGGGGACCAGGGTACAATGGATATACATGGATACCTGAATATCACAGACAGAATGAAGGATATAATCATCACATCTGCCGGGAGGAAGATAGCTCCAATGCAGGTGGAGTCTGCGTTTACCGCTCACCCTATGATCAGCCAGATTGCAGTTTTCGGAGACAGCAGAAAATACCTCGGTGCTCTCATAGTCCCGGACTTCGTGAATCTCAAAGTATGGGCCTCTGACAATGGTATAAAATCCGTCTCAAATGAAGAGCTTATTAAAGATAGCCGCATCATTGCTAAATATGAAAGGATAACTGATAAAATGAACCGCCGTTCCGGATTTGCCGAGTCAGTTAAAAGCTTTAAACTTATGCCGCAGGAGTTTACGTATACAGAGGGCGAAGCCACCCCCTCCATGAGGATAAAAAGGAAAGCTATTGCAGCTAAATATGCAAAAGAGATAGAGGCTCTCTTCGCCGAATAACTTTTTTCTAATTGCTTTTTATACTGAAACAGTTGAACTGTCATTAAAAATTTTTAATGACAGTGTGAGTATATGACCCGGCGTATTGCTTTTTTCGATTCAGGTATCGGCGGAATTACAGTCCTCCATGAAGCTCTCAGGCTCCTCCCTAATGAGGATTACATATATTATGCAGACACCCTGAACGCGCCTTATGGAACAAGGGAGAAGCATGAAGTAAAAAAGCTGGTATACGATGCTGTGGATTTTATCGTACGCCAGGGGGTAAAGGGAGTTGTAATAGCCTGCAACACAGCCACAAGTGCTGCGGTGGAGGATCTCCGCAGGTTATACTCCATCCCCATTATAGGGATGGAACCCGCTGTAAAGCCTGCTGTTGAAAAAAACGGCAGGGAACATAAAAGAGTAATCGTAACAGCAACTCCGCTCACACTGAAAGAAGAAAAACTCCGCAACCTCATAGACCGTGTTGACAATGAACATATAGTTGATCTTCTCCCATTGCCGGAACTTGTAAAATTTGCCGAAAGATACGAATTCAGCGGTGAGGATATAGCCGGATATATAAGGGAAGAGTTCGGCGGCTTCGACCTTGAGCAGTATGGAACAGTTGTGCTGGGCTGCACCCATTTTATCTATTTTAAAAATATTCTCGCTGATATACTCCCTTCACATATTGATATAATTGACGGGAACAGAGGCACAGTCAGCAACCTGAAACGAACCATGGAAAACCGGGGGGAGCAGGGAAGCGGTTCCGGAAGGGTGGAATACTATATTTCCAGTACCCTTAGTGCCTCTGAAGATGAACTTAAAAAAATCAACTCCCTTTATAAAATTCTATCCACCCTTTGAATATCTCTGTAAGTCTTCAATCCCACAAATAATTAAGGTCGGGCACCTATTCCATTATCTATAATCAAAGATTATATGCATTATTGGTACTATACCGGCTTTATATAATAGAAATAAAATATATAACATCTGCGGTGTTTTTATCAGTTTTATTTAAATGGACGGCCTGAAATGAACAGGATTACAATCAAAATAATCGGCTTGGCAATAGGAATTATAACTTCAGCCTTTATTATTACCGGGGGAATATCTCTATATCTCTACATTATGAACAATATCCGGGAGATATCCTCTCTTGAAACTCTGCTCCGGGACAATTATGACAGGGAAATAAAAAACCAGATGGATAATGTAATATCGGTCCTCGAAGGCATTAACCGTCAAGTAGAAGCCGGGGAACTTTCTACAGAATCAGGTAAAAAATTTGCCGCAAATATTGTCCGTGGAATACGCTATGGAGAGGAGGGGTATTTCTGGGTAGATATGGAGGATGGATTGAACGTAGTTCTCCTGGGAAATAAAAAAGTCGAAGGTTCAAACAGGTTTGATTTTACAGACGTGAAGGGAATAAAAGTATTCCAGGTGTGCCTGAAAGCCGCTGAATCCGGAGGGGGTTTTTTTGAATACTGGTTCCCCAGGAAGGGGGAAACAACACCTTTTCCCAAGAGAGGATACGCAAAAAAATTTGCTCCATTCGGATGGGTCATAGGTACTGCAAATTATGTGGATTCAATAGACAACCGTATAAACGAAGAGAAAAATCTTCTTAAACGAGAGCTATATAAAAGCATAATGAAGATGACACTTGTTATGCTTATCATAATGGCTGCAGCAATCTCGGCATCAGTATATTTCGGCAGAAAAATATCCAACCCGATTGTAAAAATTACTTCGGTTATCGACAGTATTTCCGGATTTGATTTCAAAAGGGGACTCGAACTTGACAGCCTTGCAAACAACAGGGATGAAATCGCTATAATGGCAGGCTCCCTGCAGAAAATGAAAGAAGCCCTGACAAACCTTGTAGCTTCAATAAAAGATTCCGCGAACAGCCTCGCGGCTTCATCTGAGGAGATGTCCCGGACCACCGAAATATTCGCTTCCAATTCCCAGGGGCAGGCTTCATCAGTTGAAGAGATAACAGCGGCTATTGACGAAGTAAGTGCAGGTCTTGACACTGTAGTCGAAAGCACCGGGTGTCAGTTCAGCAGTGTTGAACTCCTCGAGGATAATCTCTTAAAACTAAGCGCTTTGATGCAGAATACAGAAAAAGGTATAGCGGGCGGGCTACAAATGTCATCCGGTATCGCTCAAACAGCATCGGATGGTGAACTCTCACTAAAAAAAATGACTGAAGGAATGAATCGCATCCTGAAAAGCTCGACTGAGGCCAACAATATTATACTCATAATAAATGATATTTCTGAAAGGATAAACCTCCTTTCTCTCAACGCAGCCATTGAAGCTGCCAGGGCCGGAGAAGCGGGTAGAGGCTTTGCAGTTGTTGCTGATGAAATATCAAGGCTTGCTGACCAGACTGCCTCAAGCGTAAAAAACATCGAACACCTGCTTAACGAAAACAGCAGAGAGATAAAGGACGAAATGGCAAATGTTACTTCTGTTACTGGGAGCATAAACAATATCATTTCCAGCGTAAACACAATCACTTCCGTAATGGAGGGGATATCCGGCGATATGAACAATCAGCTTCAAAATGAAAAAATAGTCAAGGAACATGTTGAAGTGCTGAAAAGGGTGTCTCTGGACATTAAAATTTCATCAGAGGAACACAGAACTGCCATAAACGAAGTACTCAAATCTGTTTCCGGCATTAATGAGCTTACTCAATCAAACGCATCAGGCTCCGAAGAGCTTGCCGCAAATGCTGAAGAGATTGCCGCAAAATCAAATATACTTTATGGTATTGTGGAATTCATACAGGTATAAAGAATTTAAATCCAATTTTTCATGACCGGCTCCGGCTTTTACATATCCCGGAGCCGAATTGCTTTTCAGGGAGCCATGTTTTGCTGAAACGATAATACTATTTTATTTAACCACTACTCTCATATTATCAAGCCTGACCTTGTAACCACCTGAAACAGTGACAAAACCTTTATACATATCACTGAGGTCTGTTATTTTTGCCATAAACCATGTCCCGCCCATAGCTTCATCCTTATTTTCCGGGCCACGGTAGGCGCCATCTTCAGTTGATGCCTCAAGGGAAATAACCACAACACCTTTTTTTATCTCCTCTTTCTTTATAACCCTGGTTTTATAGTAAAACTTTGTCCAGCTCTCTTCTCCATCTGTTACAGTAAGAAATTCCGCTTCATTTTTGGTCTCTGCAGAAGCCGGAGTTTTCATAGTGGCAAGAGTAACATACATCCACGCCCCGGTAAGCTTTTCCTTAGCAATAAAATAGTGTTCATCATCAAGATAGTGATCATCCTCCGCCGAAACTGGAGCTGAAGAAAAAAGAAACACAAAAGAAAAAACTGCAAGAAACAGGACTGCCATAAAAGATTTAGATTTCATTAAATCCTCCGGATATAATATTTTCAATATTTATCAAAACAGAGGTAAATAAGCATAACAATAAATTAAAAGCAATCACAATTCATATTATTCCATTTAACTTTTAACCTGATAATATTAATCCTGAAAAAAATTTTAAAAATTTAGCGCCGGGAATCGTATTTATCCTATACAAAGGGGGTATTTATGCTTTCAAAAGCTGTTTCTCTTGCGCTGAACGGGATCAGTGCAGTAAAAGTTGACATTGAAGTTGATACAATAAAAGGCCTTCCGGGGCTCACGATAGTGGGACTGCCTGACTCAGTAATAAGAGAATCCAAGGACAGGATAAGATCAGCCATAGAAAATTCCGGGTACGAATTCCCTCCGAGAAATTTCATTGTAAACCTTGCTCCGGCCGGGTTTAAAAAGCAGGGGGCAAACTTTGACCTCCCAATAGCAATGTCTATTCTCAAATCCACCGGGCAGACAGACATAGAACCGGATGCAATACCAATGGTGGGGGAGCTTTCCCTGGATGGAAGGATTAAACCGGTACGCGGCGTGATCTCCATGATCATAGCGCTCCGGATGCTGGGATACAAAAAAATCATTGTCCCTCTCAGTAACAGGCATGAAGCATCAGTTATTGATGGAATTGAGGTCTACCCCGTTGAAAATCTCCCGGCTGCAAAAGAGGTGCTTGAAGGGAAAGGCACACCATATTCATGCAAAACTGTGAACATCTCCCCTTATGATTCAGAGCTCGATTTTTCCGATGTCCGGGGGCAGGAAAACGCCAGGCGCGCAATAGAGATTGCAGCAGCAGGGAGGCACAACATCCTTCTTTACGGCGCACCGGGTTCAGGAAAAACCATGCTTGCCAGAAGAATTCCATCTATACTCCCCCCGCTTGAACTTGAAAAGGCAATTGAAACTACCATGATCCACTCTGCTTCAGGTACACTGCATGAGGGGGAAGGGCTTATCACAATCCCTCCGTTCCGTGCGCCCCACCACACTGCTTCTGAAGCTGCCCTTGTGGGGGGAGGAATCAACCCGGGAGCCGGAGAGGTCTCCCTTGCACACAACGGGGTTCTCTTCCTTGATGAATTTGTTGAATTCAGGAACAGTGCAATTCAAGCACTCAGGCAGCCACTTGAGGACAGGGAGATCACTGTTGCAAGGGTTGCCGGTACAGTCTCCTTCCCCGCAGATTTTATGATGATTGCTGCGGCAAATCCATGCCAGTGCGGATATCTCTTCGACAGTGAAATTGAATGCACATGCCCCCCCTCAAAGGTTTCCCGGTACTACCAGAAAATTTCAGGCCCGATAATTGATAGAATAGATATAGAAGTACCTGTTAACCGTGTGTCATACAGGGATCTCCTTGAAAACGGAGGAGGCGAATCCTCTGAAAAAATCAGAGAGAGGGTAACTTCCGCGTGCGAAATTCAGAAAAAAAGATTTTCCGGCACAAAAGTTCTCTTTAATTCAAGAATGGGAAACAGGGATATAAAAAAACACTGCCGAATAGACCCTGAAGATGAACAATTCCTGGAAAATGCCGTAAAACGACTCAATATGTCAGCCAGAAGCTTTTTTAGAATACTGAAAGCGGCAAGAACAATTGCAGACCTTGATTCATCTGATAATATTAAACGGAAACACCTGCTGGAAGCTATTTCATACAAAAATCTTCATAAAAATTATGAACAGAACTAAAAAGGAGACATTTTTCAGCCCCTTTGTGTTGTAATTTTGATACTGGTGTAAAGATCTGCAACACAGGATTGCAATTAACTTTGCTGAAAAAATACACTTCTCATAATTGATATGGATTAATATATACATATCATAAATTTTTGATAAATTTCTGCACGTTTTAAGAGTTTACCACGGCAAAAAAATAATATTATGTCACATAATATTATTTTAAAAATTATTGAATTCTGGCACGCATATTGCTTTATATATTAATGCAACTTTGAAAAATATACGTATGTAATATACATGGAGGAGTAATATGAGAGGAAATATCATCACAATAGGAAACCAGAAACTTGAGTTCAACCAGTTCTGTGAAAAAGTTGAAAAATATGACATCGAGCTCACAAGGGGCGATGTAATCAGCATCATTAAAGAGACAAAAGAAAAAAATCCGGCTCTTGTACCGGCTATTCTTAATGTAATAAAAAACACATATCACATTAATCTTGCATTCTAATCCAACCGGACAGAGTGATAAAAAAAGCCTCCTGAGAAGGGGGCTTTCTGTTTTTCACGTAATATTATTATTAATCCTCTTAACCTCAAAGCCTTCAGATACCAGCCTGTCATAAAGAGTGTTTAGATTTTCATTTTTTTCAAAATATTTATAAATAACAGAATCTTTATATGATTTAAGAGTAACTTCTCTTATAACTACAACTTCAAGAAGGTCATCTTTAGTCTGCTCAGCCCTTCTCTCATTTACCTCTGAAAAAGCTATCTTTGTAATTTCAAGCTTTTTCATTTCACTGATAAATCCATCAAGCGTATTGAATTCCTGTACTGCTGACATATGGTCCCCCGCTTTAATTCTTTCTGACAAAACCTGTTTTGCCAGGCTTTATATCAAACTCCCCATTTAAATAATTCACAATATAGTACTGGTTTGTTCTTCGATTTTCCTTTTCATCAATGAAACCTGAACATCCGGCCTGTATATACCTTACGGAATCGTAAACTGACGAACTGTATGATGTATCTCCGCCCGAAAAAACCGCCTTCACCCTGAAATCAGCAAATAATTTATGAAGTTCCTCAGGAACCGGGTACAAAAAACCCTTTTTCCTGGTAGAAAGGAATGGCCTGTGCATTAAAATAAAAACCGCATTTGAACCGCTGAATGCCGTCAGATCCTTCTTCAGCCAATCCATTTGGGCGGAATCAATGAATTTATCATCCGGAATCGAAGTATCGAGAGCTATAAAATGCATGGAACCATAATTAAATGAATACCATCTCCTCCTCCCGGAATACTCCTCATAAATAGAGGAGTTCACGTTAAAAAGATCACGATCTCCGGTAATAGTATAATAGGCGAAATGAAAATTTTTCATTGCTTCAAAAAAAATTTTATACTGTCTCCGTACGTCTCTTTCATTTATTCCGTCAGACTCTGAACCTCCGTAAATTGCGTCACCTGTATGAATTATTACAACTGGCTTTTCAGACTCGATGCTGCTGATTACAAAGTCCAGTGCGGGTGTAAAACCGGAAAAGGGTGAAGCAGGAGCAGTGTTCCCGAAAAGAGCAAACCTTACCGACTCAGTAACAGGCACCTCCCCTGCACATCCGGAAAAAATAACCGCTGCACTGAAAAGGGCAGCGGTTATTCGTATAATATTAGCACTTCCGCTTAAAAACATCTCTCAGACCCTGAGAAAATCCGTGGGATAGGCTTTGCATATTTCAGCAACCTCACCTTTTACCTTCGCAAGCACAGAATCATCTGCCATATTATCAATTATCATGGTAATCAGTTTCCCGATTCTCCTGAAATCATCCTCTTTAAGCCCCCTTGTTGTAAGAGCCGGGCTCCCTAACCTTATCCCGCTTGTGACAAAGGGAGATTTATCGTCAAAGGGTACGCCGTTTTTGTTGCATGTAATTCCGGCTTCATCAAGCCTGTTTGCAGCGTCTTTCCCTGTGACATTTTTATTGCGAAGGTCAATGAGAATCAGGTGATTATCTGTACCTCCTGATACAAGTTTAAAGCCTCCGGAGAGTAAAGCTTCAGCAAGGGCTTTTGCGTTTTTCACAATCTGCTGCTGATATGTTTTAAACTCAGGCTGAAGCGCTTCTTTAAAGGAGACGGCCTTTGAAGCTATTGTATGCATCAGCGGCCCCCCCTGTGTTCCGGGGAACATAAACTTGTTTATACTTGCTTCATATTCTGCATTAGCAAGGATTACCCCCCCTCTTGGCCCGCGAAGTGTTTTATGAGTAGTCATGGTCACATAATCAGCAATATTCACAGGAGTGGGATGCTCGCCTGCTGCAACAAGACCGGCAATATGAGCTATATCAGCCATGAGTTTCGCGCCGACACTGTCAGCGATCTCTTTAAATTTATTAAAGTCAATTATCCTCGGATAAGCAGAGGCACCTGCAATGATGAGTTTCGGTTTATACTCTTTTGCAAGCTTTGCAAGGGCATCATAATCAATGAGGTTATTATCCTCTCTTACACCATAAGCAACAACATTGAAGTATTTACCTGAAAAGTTTACAGGTGAACCGTGTGAAAGGTGCCCGCCGTGAGAGAGATTCATCCCGATATAAGTATCACCGGCATCAAGCAGAGACATCATTACTGCCATATTCGCCTGGGCTCCTGAATGAGGTTGAACATTCGCTGTCTGCGCATTGAAGAGTTTTTTAATCCTTTCAATAGCAAGGGCTTCAACCTGGTCTGCATGGCCGCATCCGTTATAATATCTCTTGCCGGGATACCCTTCTGCGTATTTATTTGTAAGAGTCGACGAAGAAGCCTCCAGCACCCCTCTTGATACATAGTTTTCGGAGGCTATCATGATAAGATTATCCTCCTGCCTTTTATCCTCAGCCTTGAGTATATCGTATACTTCAGGATCAATTGTTTTGAGATTTGTTTTGTCAGACATATTCAGCCCCTCGATTTATTATTCAATTTCAGCCTTATACAGCAGATTCTTAGACTCTAAATTTTATTTCAACTATAGCGATTGACAGTTTCAATATTAATCCGCTGTCATTTTGAAGAAGCGGCAGCGGTTGAAAAATCTGTTTTATAAATTATTTAAAGATTTAACAAATAAAAAGAGCCTGTTTAATATATGTCAATTTAAAATTTTTCTTGAAATGTTACAGGTTCCTTATTTAAGGTATTAATCCCTTAAAGCTGATAATTGACTGATCCCGGAGGATAAATGACTGGATTTAAAATTTTGATGTTTAAAATCATACCCACAAGTATGCTCTCAATGATATTCGGATGGTTAGCACTTATACCACTCCCCTCCGGCATTATGAATGGAATTATAGACTGGTACTGTAAAAAATACGGCGTTATACTTGAAGAGGCAGTGATCCCGGAAGAGGGGTTTTGCAATCTGAACCTTTTCTTTACAAGGGAGCTTAAAAAAGGCGCCCGTAAAATTGATAAAAGCGCAGGTTCAGTTGTTGCAACAACTGATTCCAGGGTGGATCAGTTCGGCACAATCACAAAAGAGCGGATTATGCAGGCAAAGGGGATCACATATTCTGTAAGGGACCTGATACCCTCCTCTGAAGCGGAAAAATTTATCGGCGGAAAATTCATCACACTTTATCTCTCCCCCGGGGATTACCACCGCATCCATTCCCCGGTTGACGGAAAGATTACAGGTTTTTTCAACATACCTGGAAAACTTTACACAGTGCAGGATTTTATGGTAAACAGCCTGCCGGATCTCTTCTCTCTTAATGAAAGGCTCATCACTTATATCAAAACTTCAAAAGGGGACGTGGCTGTGTGCAAAATCGGCGCAATGAATGTCGGGAAAATATCTCTTGCCTACGATGATGCTGTAACAAACAGGCTGTTCGGGAAAAGATTCGAAAAGCTCTATTCAAAAGAGGAGCAGAAAGCTGTAAAAAAAGGTGAAGAGATCGGGACTTTTAACCTGGGCTCAACAGTAATAATCCTTTTTGAAAAAGGGATGCTGGACTTCTCCAGGCTTAAATACGGCCAGAAAGTTAAAGTGGGAGAAAAGATCGGAACTCTGAAATAAAAAGGTTGAAAATATCATAATCTTAATATAAAATTTGTAAAATTGTTAATTCTAAAATAAAACAGTTTTAATGCCGGTTTTCTTTAAATAGTTTAATATGTTTTACCCTCCGCGAAGGCGGCCGGGGCTTTTTTTATTTTTTTAAATACATTATAATTAAAAATCAGTATATTCAATTTAAACATGAATTGCTGGGTATGTAATCAGACTTGCTGCAAATCTGATTTTTCACGGGGTAACGAGCCCCCGCAGGGGATTCCCTGATTGTGAAAGAGTCAGTTTAGCCGCAGATCTATTCTTTTTCTGCAAAAAAAAATTTAGTATGGTATTGAATACAACTGGGGGGTGAATTATGGCATACCATGCACATATGGAGCAATACATTAGTAATCAGGTAAGAGTCTGGAAGCTTCAAAAAGAGGCAATTGACAGCATAGACTTCAAGCCTAAATCCGCAAAAGGTACTAAACCATTTATCACTATTTCAAGAGAGTATGGTGCAGGAGCGTACCAGGTTGCAGAAAAGCTCATTTTACTACTCAATGAGAAGTATAAAAATGATCATAACTGGGCGGCATACGACAGAAATCTTCTGGAAAAAATTTCAAGTGATATGGGTCTTTCAGAATCTCTTGCACAGACTTTAACAACCAATGCGCGAAACAAAATGACAGAGCTCTTTCAGACAACATTCAGTTCATTTCCGCCGCAGGTTGCCGTATACAGAAAGCTTGCAGAAATTACAAGAATGCTTGCTTATAACGGTCATGTTGTACTCGCAGGGAGAGCAGCAACCAGAATCACAAGAGATATGGGGCAGGGATTTCATGTCAGGCTTGTAGCTCCGCTCAGCTGGAGAGCCCACAGAATGTCTGAACTCCACAAATACAGTGTTAAAGAAGCCGAACAGTTTATCACTGAAAAAGATAAAGAGATTGACGGTTTTATAAAGGAATTTGTTAAATTTGACAATACTGATCCGCACAACTATCATATTGTAATTAACATGGAGCACATCTCTCAGGATGAAGCAGCTCAGATAATTATAGATGCAATGAAGGGGTGCGGGCTCCTTTAATCATATTCTTTAATCAACAAGGGGATTTTGCAGAGATTTGAACTAAATGAATATCTGATTCAATATGATCCCGGAACTTTTGTACTTTTATGCAAAAGGATGCCCGAAGGTAAAAATATATGGATCAGAAAAATAGAGGATGGCGGATTTATTGCCGGAGCCGTTCATGATGAGGATAATTTCTACATTTCGATTGAGTCGGGTGACACGAGCGGTCAGTTTCTTGCTATAAAGAAAACTGACGGCTCAACCCGATGGATCATTCCCGGCATGACTTACATGTTTCAGCTTTACCGGGATTCAATATATCTGATTTTTATTGATGAGAATGAAAATTTCTATCTGATTAAGGCGAAAACAGAGGACGGCAGCAAAGAGTGGCATTACAAGGTTGACGAAGAACTTTATCAATATACAATAAGCAGAGACCGGATTACTTTAAAATACCATGACGGAAGAATTGATATTTTAAACAGTGAATCCGGTTTTTTATTAAACGGATAGAGAGGATATATGCTTAATTATAAAGTAGAGGATGCAACAAAAAAACTTGCAATAGCCCGGAGCCTTGACAGGTATTCTCCGCCATTTGAGGTTATTGGTGAATACAAACTTATTGATAACGGTATTATTCCCGAGGCCACGGTACATATTGAAGCTAATGGTGAAACTATCCACGAAGCCTCTAATGGAAAGGGTCCGGTTGACGCACTTGCCAATGTTCTGCGAAAGGCGCTTATGCCGCTCTTCCCTGAAATAAAAAACGTGAAGCTTGTGGACTACCAGGCTAATATTCTTGATGCACATCGTGGAACAAGTACAGAAGTTGAAGTTACAATAATTTTCACTGATGGAGATGAACTCTGGGAAGTCTATTCAATGTCAGAAAACATAAACTACGCCTCTTTCAGGGTACTTGTTGACGGTTTTGAATATATGATACTGAAGAAGAGGGAGTCTCTTTAATTCCTCAGATCCTCCCTGTATATATCAATGCTGTAAGGAATACTTTCATCAAGGACATGCCTTTCTGCACCATCCTTTCTGTAACCGCGGGCCATATTCACCCTGGCGTACTCATTCTGCCTGTTAAGCTTTGAACCATTCTCAACGGACTTCCAGAAAGCCAGGTCACGTTTTGCGTAATCATTCATGTCGTTATAAACAACACCGAGATTATTATATGCTGATGACAGGCTCTGGAATACCTTCACATGATTCACCCTTGCAGGATCAACAACTGTTATTTTGTCAGCTTCATATTCCATCACACTTATAAGTTTAAGATACTCACCCTTAGCCGCATTTATATTATTGTTATAATAAAATGCATTACCCAGCGAGATCATAAGTTCCGGTGATTTTACAAAATCATCATAAAGATGGAGCCAGCTGCTGAGGGCGGGAGAATAGCTCTTCTTCATATAATAGATTCTCCCCAGGTTATAATGAAGCTCTGAGGAACTGTACCCCTGGTTTACCGCGTCTATATAATGCTGCTGAGCAAGAGTGTAGTTTGACATCTTCTCAATTTCATTATCAGTTATCTCTTCATCAAGGGCGCCTTCCCTGCTCTTCACTTTGTCGAAGAAATAATAGAAGATATTTCCGAGGTACGCGTTTGTTTTCCCGATCTGCTCTGTCTCTTTATAGAAATCATCCTTTGTAAATCGCGGCTGATTTCCGTAATTATCTACAGCACTCTTCAGAGACTTATATGCTTTAACGGGTTCTTTTGTCGAATAGTAGTACTCACCAAGAAGATGGAGAGCGCTATAATACCCCGGAGCCAGATCAATAGCCTTGTCAAGATACCTTTTTGCAGCGATAAGATTATCCTGGGCCATGTTAAGCCTTGCGAACTGTATATGAAGCTGGGGATAGTTTTCGTCCCTGTCATTAAGGGCTTTCAGCACTTCAATAACAGCAGGGTATGTGTTGTCATCTTTATCAATGAGCTTTGAAGTTCTGACTCCATAATCTATCCTTACACTTGAATCATCTTTTTTTCTTTTATCAAGGTAATATCCTGCGAGTTTTGACAGGAGAGGTGACGGAAGTTCGTTAAGCATCTCCTTATCCCTCAGCTCAGCGTGAACCTGTGCTACCTGCGGAAAAGCGTTTCTTTCAATATACAGATTAAGAAGCCCCGAGTACCCTATCACTGAATCGGGATCTACCCTCAGAATATCCTCGTAGTACTTCTTTGCTTTCAGGTACTGCCCCTGGTAAAAATACGCGTTTCCAATGCCGAGAAGCGCTGTCACATTCTCCTTATCAAGGAGGAGCACCCGCCTGTAAAAGTTAATCGACAGATCAAGAGGTGTCTTTATACTTTCAAGATCCTTTCTTTCTGCAAAGTACCACTGCCTTACATCCTTGCCGAGAATGTTGAAATACTCATTATTAATTTTTGCATAGAAATAACCAAGGTTGTTCAGAGTATCTATATGGGTTCTGTCAATCTCGTAGGCCCTGTTGAGTTTTTCCAGAGATTCTTTGTAATCCTGGTTCTGAAGGTAAGCCCTGGCATATTCGTTATATCCATAAAGATAATCCTTTGCGTACTCCTCATCTACTTCTTTAAAGAGCCTTTCAGCTTCATCATACCTGGATTTTCTTTCGAACCTGCTCCCCTCAACTCCGCTTTGGACTATAAGCTCCACTCCTTTATGAATCAGTTTTTTAGCCATAACCGGCTTATAAATAAACTGATATGACAATATAGTGAGAGTACAGGCCAGTATCGTGGAGATACCGAATATCTTTGTGGCCTTCAGAAGGCGTTTCTGCCTCTCCCTCCCTTCAAGAGTGTATTCCGGGCGGGAAGCAATAACCCTGCGCCCTGAAACTGTTTCATCAGCAAGCTCTATCTTTATCTTAAGTTTCTTTTCAAGAAACTTCTGTATGTTATCTTCAGGTTTCCCTGTGATTATCATATCTACAAGCTTTCTTGTGTCATCATTGGAAAGCCTGTCATTGATTATAGTATCACGAATTGCCTGACGGACAGCCGGATTAAAAAGAACTATGGCCTTCTTAAGCCTCGCAAGATCCTTTTCAGAAAGCTCAATCTCTGCGGATTCACTCTCCACAGGACTCCTGCCGTTCCTGCCCCTGGCAGGCTCCTCTTCAGAAATCAGATGATCAAATCCGTCATCATCAAGAGGTTCAATTGTGAGGGATTCCTCCGCTTCATGAGCCTTCCCCTTTGCAGGCGCCTCATCAGTAAAATCGTCGGAGAAATCACTTATATCGGTATCAATATCCTCTATCTCATCAATTTCCGGTTTCTTTTTTGCGGGCTCAGAAGTTTTTATGGAGATATCGGAAATATCCTCTATGTCCTCAAATCCGCCGTCATCAAATGAATCTATCTCATCAAGTGTACTTATCTCCTCTTTCGCTGCCGGAATATTCTCATCCAGCCCGAGATCCATCTCATCAATATCAGCGGGAATTTCAATCTCATCAAATTCGTCAGCAGGGCCGGTACCCTTATCGAGATCGCCGAAATCGATATCCGGGATCTCCTTCTCCTCTGCTTCAGGGAGCTCCGTGCTCTCATCAAGTGATATTTCGTCGAGGTCAGGTATATCTATATCCTCAACACTCTCAATGGCTATGGACTCGGCTTTTCTTCTCCCCTGCGGTTCTTCAGCAGGCTCCGTTATATCAGTTATATCTTCAAACTCATCGAATCCGTCTTCATCCATTACAGGTCCGGATTTACCCGCTTCGGCAGTTTCATCCAGAAAAGCGATATCAGCATCACCCAGTTCAAAGACCTCTTCATCTGCTGAAGGCCGGGGCTCCTCCGCTTCGGTAATTATATCAGTTATATCTTCAATTTCATCATCATCATTTATATTTGACAGCTCGTCAAGCTCAGTCGCTTCATCAGATCGTTCAGGCTCCTCGAAATCCTCAAATCCCTCAATGTCATCTCCGCGCTTCCCTTTTGAAACAGGCTCTCCGGATTCGTCTTCCAGGTTCAGGTCTGAGGGGATCTCCGTATCATAATGTTCAATATCAAAGTTATCCTCATCAGACTGCGGCAAAGGCACAGGTTTTTTCTGCACCTGCGGCTGTATCGGCTGTTCAAAAGCCGGAGGTTCCTCTGTTATAACACGGATAATCCTGTCTATTTCGGCAAGTTCTTCAGGAGTATAAGTGATTTCAATCTTCTTCGCTGCCATTAATCATCCCGGATGAATATTTAAACCATACATTAGGCGACATAATTCAGATAATATTTTTATTAATTTAAAAATCAATTAAAATTCAGCAAAAAAACTTTTTTATACTGATTCAGCAATTTTCATTATTAATATTTCCAGTCTATATATCGACAAGTTAAATATATATCATGAACAAAATGGGACTTAAGAGGATAATGATGAAATCTTTTAGAAGAAACGGAATTCTTCTGCTTGCCATATTACTTACATCGTCAATGCCGCATAACAATAAAATTCAGCATTTTTATGCACTGACGCAGATGAAGGAGGCCGGGCCCCCTGAGAAGATAAAACTGGTTATGGTTGACAACATAGGCTCAGGGAAACCTGTAATGCTTGACGGTACACTTTTCACTTTTAAAGATCGAAAAGCTTCAAAAGTCGGCATAGGGGGGAACTTTTCCACATGGAAAGTTAAAAATATGAACCGCAGCAAAGACGGAGTCTGGTTTTTCTTTCTCCCTAATACAGAATTTTCCGGAAAAATCGCATACAAGTTTAATGTTGACGGCCTCTGGACAGATGATCCCTGGAACGGTTTACGGGAGGATGACAGGCTTGGCTCATATCTATCGATAGCTGAAAACGATCCCCCGGCAGAGGGGAGACTTGTTACTTATAAAATGATGAAGGGGAACATGGTCCAGTTCAGAACTTACAGGCCTTCCGCACGCATAATCTCTGTTGTTGGAGATTTCAACGGCTGGAATCCGGAGAATGATGTTATGCGAAGGGGTAATGACGGGATCTGGAGACTTGAAAAGAGAATTGCATCAGGAACGTACAGGTACAAATTCATTATTGACGGAGAGTGGCTCCCTGACACTTTCAATCCTGAGTCAGGTTCTGATAATACAGGAGACCTCTGCTCGATACTCAGAATAAAATAACTTAAACCTTCTCCGGATAGCGGAACTCATCTTCAGTGAGCCACGCTCCGGATAGCCAGTCCATTTTTTCATTCAGATGAAAACTGTTTTTATATGACATGCTATTATTTTCCCGCACATAATAGCCAAGATAATAATGCCTGAGTCCTATTGACGCTGCAAAAGCCGCTTCCCTCAGGACACTGAAGGTGCCGGGGCTATAGCTGAGAAAATCATTGTGATATATAAAATAGATGCTGCTTAATGCTTCCGTTGAAACATCAAGAAAACCCACAGCAGCAAGCCTCTCCCCCACATAATATTCAGACTGCATCGAGGGGCATGACATCGTATAGAATGAGCTGTGAAAATCTTCATAGTTCGATTCCTTGGCGAACCTTTGCATCGAATGATCCCTGTAAATCTCAAAAATTTCATCCCTGCATTCAAGATCGCGGAATTCAACCCTGATATCACTGCATTTTTTAAGAACCCTTCTCTGGCTTTTTGTCGGGGATAGCTCCTTTGTCACAAGGCGGATAGGGACGCATTCCCTGCACCCCCTGCATACAGGCTTGAAGTAATACATGCCGAATTTTCTCCAGCCGCGGGAGAGTATATAGTTCAGCTCCTCTCCGTTCACTTCTGTTGCAAAAAAATAGGAAAAACGCCATTTCCTGTCGGGCAGATAGGGGCAGTCGGATTCTTCACTGACAAAGGGTTCGCTGAGAAGTTTCATGCAACGCCGTACTTCACTCTGTACTCCTCCATCTTTGTAAGCATCGATTTATCAATACCATGCTTTTCCCTTGCCTGCTCCTCTTTAAGGAATTCCATGATATCAATAATTGTAACAATGGGGAAAAAAGATATCCCTGTGGATTCAGAGATCTCCTGTATCGCAGATTTTTCGCCTGTACCCTTCTCCATCCTGTCAACAGAAACTATTACAGCTTCAAGTTTCGGATTTCCATTCTTCTCAAGGATCTCCATAGACTCACGCACTGCTGTACCTGCTGTAATAACATCATCCACAAGCACAATCCTGTCTTCAGATGTAAGAGATTTACCCACAATGAGCCCCATGTCGCCATGATCTTTAGCCTCTTTCCTGTTGAATGAATAGTGTACATTGATCTTCTGTTCATGGTAAAGCGCATTTACTGTTGCTATGGCAAGAGGTATGCCCTTATATGCCGGCCCGAATATAGCAGTAAAAGGAGTTTTCAGGTTATCAGTAATTGTGCTGGCATAGAAACTTCCGAGTTTATTTATAGACTCACCAGTATGCAGCATGCCTGTATTGAGAAAATAGGGGGAGAGCCTCCCTGATTTAAGAGTAAACTCGCCGAATTTTAAAGATTTCATCTCAAGAAGAAAATCTATGAATTCTTTTTTATAAGCCTTCATTTAAACACCTTTTTTCAAAAATTTTTACGATCATGTTATGAACAACAGCTGTTTACGAAATGATTTAAGCATTGTCATTGCGGACAAAGTGAAATAATACTGCTTCAATCGTAAAATGCTTTAATTTAATAATTAATAACCGGATCAGGTACTGTCGAGCATTTTTCATTGAAATCCTTTATAAAATACAGCACGGGATTAAAAACAAAACAAATTATACTTGCAACAACATAAAGAAGAATAATAGATAAGAATAAGCAATTATGGTTAAAATCTCAATAAACAATCTGCACAAATCTTTCGGAGAAAACCGTGTATTAAGAGGTTTAACCCTTGATGTTTATGAAGGGGAAATTCTCTGCATAATCGGGAAAAGCGGCACCGGCAAATCAGTGATAATGAAACATCTCGTGGGTATGATTGAACCTGATTCAGGGACAATAACTGTTGACGATGAACTCTTTACCGGAAGTGAATTTGAAACAAGAAGCAGAATTATTTCAAAGTACGGGATTCTTTTTCAGGGTGGGGCTCTATTCGATTCAATGAATATCTATGATAATGTTGCTTTCGGCCTCAGAAGAAAAGGAATTCCGGAGGATGAAATTAAACCTGTTGTTGAACAGTCTCTTCACAACGTGGGATTAGCCGGAGCGGGCGGATTATTGCCCTCAGATCTTTCAGGCGGGATGCAGAAGCGTGCCGCCCTTGCCAGATCAATTGCTGTTAAACCGCAAATTATGATTTATGACGAACCCACAACAGGGGTTGACCCAATTACAGGGGGCGCTGTTGACAGACTGATAAAAGAGATGAAAAATATTTACGGCATAACTTCAATTGTTGTTACACATGATATGAAATCAGCATACAGAATCGCTGACAGGATTGCGATGCTTTATGAAGGCACAATCATTGAAACAGGAAAGCCCGATAAGATTAAAAACAGCATCAATCCCTTCGTAAGACAGTTTATTGAAGGTACAGTACACGGACCAATTAAAGTAATTTAAAATATTTGTATAACTTCCTCTTATTCCGCCGATATTTTATTGACAAAGTTAAAATTTTTATAATCTGTATAATATAACTTAAGTTAAAACAAGGGGTAAATGTATGGAATCATATAGTCATGATACAGGAAGTTTTACCGGCAAAGGGGGCGTCGAAATCTTTTTTCAGAAATGGCTTGTTGAAAAAGCCAGAGCTGTACTCATTATTGCACATGGACTGGGTGAGCACTCAGGCAGATACGGAAATCTTTTAAACAGTATTGCAGGCAAAAAGATCTCTGTTTTTGCAATTGATCACCGGGGCCACGGGAAATCTGACGGCAAAAGAGGCCACGTGGATTCATTCATGGATTATGTTTATGATCTTAAGCTGTTTATTGAATTTATAAAAGAGGAAAATCGCGGACTTCCCATTATTCTTCTCGGTCACAGTATGGGCGGAGTAATAGCAGCAAGATATTCTATGACATATCCTGACGATGTTTCCCTGATTGTTATGTCATCTCCTGGACTTGCCCCTGCGTTTAAAGTTCCGGAATGGAAAAAAAGCCTCGCATCATTTTTCTCATCAAGAATAGGATCACTCTCATTCCCTAATGGTTTAAGTGCTGAAGGCATTTCACATGACAAAGAAGTAGTTACCGCTTACGAAAATGACCCGATGGTTCATGACAGGGTCTCTGCCAGATGGACTGTGGAATTCATTAGAGCAACTGAAGAATGCATGGCAAACGCAAAAAGCATAAGAAAACCTTTACTCATGCTTCACGGCAAAGGCGACAGTATCGCTGATTATAAAGCAACAGAAGAATTTTACAATTCAGTATCATCAGTAAATAAAAAGCTCTACCTTTACGAAGGGCTCTATCATGAAACAATGAATGAAACAGCAGAAGAGCGTGAAAAAGTTTTACGGGACATAACAGGATGGATTATCAAGAATCTCGAAGGCGCCCCAAAAGCTGCTGAAAAAAAACAGCCAGCCGCAAAAACTAAACCCGCAGCAAAAAAAGCTGCGCCAAAAGCTAAACCTGCTGCTAAAAAGGCCGCACCTAAAACTAAATCCGCTGTTAAAAAAGCAGCAGTGAAAAAAGCAGCTCCTAAAGCCAAACCTGCTGTTAAAAAAGCTGCGCCCAAGACTAAAGCATCTATCAAAAAAACAGCTGTGAAAAAACCGGCAGTAAAGAAACCTGCGCCTAAAGCCAAACCTACTGCTAAAAAGACAGTGAAGAAAAAACCTGTAAAAAAATAAAATATACTTACATCAGCCGACAGAAAAAGACCGCATCATAGCGGTCTTTTTCTTTACCTCCGTGTGTCTCCAATGTTAAAATTTAATACAGATGTAACAATCAGGCGTTATGTGTTATGCGAACATTTAACCTGATAGTATTTTCTGTTACGTCGTCGTTAAATATTCCCCGTATAACAGTCTGCAAATTATGAGAGCTTGACTATCCTGTTTAAACGGAATAAATCATCATATAAAATATTCTGGAGGATTAATATGATTAATGGTGCAGATACGGCCTGGGTCATTGTTGCAACAGCCCTGGTGATGCTGATGACTCCGACTCTTGCCTTTTTTTACGGCGGACTTGTCCGTAAAAAAAATATCCTGTCTATACTGATGCAGTGCATGGTTATACTTGCTGTCATTTCAATACAATGGATTCTTTTCGGATACAGCCTCGCTTTCGGGCCTGACAAAGGAGGAGTAATCGGAGGATACGAATGGTTCTTTCTTAAAAACGTAGGTCTACAGCCTCTTGAAGGGCAGACCATTCCCCATCAGCTTTTTGTATGTTTCCAGATGATGTTTGCCGTAATTACTCCGGCACTTATGGTAGGGGCTTTTGCTGAAAGGATAAAATTTACAGGTTTTCTTTTCTTCATAATACTCTGGTCGACCTTTATCTATGATCCAATGGCACACTGGGTATGGGCCCCCGGCGGATGGCTCTTTGATAAAGGGGTGCTTGATTTTGCCGGTGGAACAGTTATCCATATAACAGCAGGTATATCGGCTCTTGTGATGTCATTAATGATTGGAAAAAGAAATGGCGGAGCGTCATCGCCATCTCCTCACAATCTCCCCTTTGCAGTTCTTGGCGCCGGATTTCTCTGGTTCGGATGGTTCGGATTCAATGCCGGGAGTGCTCTTGCTGTGAAGGAGCAGACTGTTTCTGCTTTTATCAATACAAATACTGCAGCCGCAGCAGCAGTTTTAATATGGATGCTTCTGGACTGGTTTATACATAAAACCCCCACAGTCCTGGGTGTAATAACCGGTGCCGTCGCCGGGCTTGTAGCCATAACGCCGGCCGCAGGTTTTGTAACTCCCATGGCTTCAATTGCTATTGGTGCAGGGGGTAGCCTGCTCGGTTTTATATTTGTCACTTACGTTAAGAAAAAATGCGGATACGATGATACTCTTGATGTTTTCGGTGTACACGGCATGGCTGGGATATGGGGTGCTCTTGCAACAGGTCTTTTCGCAGTAAAAGAGATCGGAGGCACAGACGGGCTTTTTAACGGGAATCCTTCACAGCTTCCGGTTCAGGCTCTGAGCGTAGCTGTTGCAGTAGTTTTTGCAGCAGCAGGGACATTCATACTGTTTAAAATAACCGATTTTCTCATAGGAATGAGAGTAGAATCACGGGATGAAAAAATCGGTTTAGACCTCAGTCAGCACCATGAAGCCGGCTATACACTGATGGATTAGGGAATGGAGGATTAATATGAAATATATAATAGCAATTATACGGCCTCACCGTCTCCTTGAAGTTAAGCACGAACTCGAAAAAAATGAAATTCACCTCATGACAGTGAGCGACGTCCTGGGATGCGGCAGACAAAAAGGAGTTACTGAAGTCTATAGAGGGGTTACTGAAGTTGACAATCTTCTCAGGAAAACAAAAATCGAAATCGCTGTTAACGACGAATACCTTGATGCTGCAATAAATGCCATAATGAAAGCAGCACCGGAGAAGGAGGTCGGTGACGGAAAAATATTTGTTTTCGACCTCCAGGAATGTTTAAGAATCCGCACGGGGGAGAAGGGGAACCTCGCAATAGGCTGATCTCTTTTGCATAATTAAAAAGGGGCTCGAATCTACCGGCCCCTTTTATTTATATCTTCCTTTTTTGGACTCTCTGCCCTGCCCGGCCCTGTACTCTTCCAGAGCTGCTTAACCTCGGATTCTTTTAAAAGCCTGTACTCACCCCTGTTTAATCTCCCGAGAGAGATGGGGCCGTAGGAAATTCTTTTAAGCTTAACCACCTTATACCCGAGATTTTTAAACGAATATCTTATCTGTCTCTTCTTCCCTTCACTGATAACCATTCTTACAGTGTATCCTGTTTTACCAAGGACTGTAACAGTTGCAGCCCCTGTCTTTACTTTAATCTGGTGTACAAAATAACCTTTTTCAATTCGAAGCCTGTCGATCTCCTGTATCGGCCGGTCAAGGTCCACAACATACTCTTTCTGAACCTTGAAAGATGGTCTTGTGAGCCTGTAAGCCAGATCTCCGTCATTGGTAAAGATAAGGAGACCCTCTGTATCCATATCAAGCCTACCCACAGGCATTACTCCGGCATTAGCATATCTTTCCGGAATAAGTTCCATTACTGTAGCCCGCCCTTTTTCATCCATGAGAGTGGTAACGTACCCCCTTGGCTTGTTCAGTATCAGGTAAAATTTTTTATCAATAGGATTCAGCAGTTCCCCGTTGCAGCTTACCCTGTCAGTTTCAGAATCTATAATAGTAGCAAGATTCGTCACTACAGAGCCGTTTATCTGAACAGTCCCTGCCACTATAAGCTCTTCAACCTTTCTTCGGGAACCAAGGCTGCAGAGTGTAAGATATTTATTCAGTCTAACCTTCATTTTCCTGCTTCTTAGTTTCGGATTCATCCTGTTTATCCTCTTTCATTACATCATCATCGGACTCAGGATTTGTGTTAATCATTTTAAACTTTATCTCATCTTTTTCGGAATCATTAAAAAGTGTGTATATTTCACCCCTCTTCACGTAACTCAGATTTCCAGTGAAAGATGTCTCACCGAGAAATATAATCTGATTATTATTGAAATCAAAATTATAATTCCCTTCAAGCTTCTTTGATGCTCCTTTAATATAAGACCTGTACTTACCGTCTTTATATATTTCAAGACAATGGTTAGTGAAATCATTAAACCTGTTAACGCTCCACCACTTTCCATGCAGAGCGCTGCCGAGCTCCTCTGTCTCCTTTTCCCAGAACTGGCTGAGATAGGACTCCACATTCCCCCTGTTTGAATCATCGAGAATGGTTATATTCACGCCGTAGATCCACCCTGCGACTCCGTTTGCAAGCCGTACTTTATACCAGTAGTTTTTACTGTTCCCTATATTCTTCTCTTCGCTGGATCTTTCAAGAACTTCCGCCACCTCCCCTTTTTTCAGCAGCGCTACCCTGGAGGAGAAGATAAGAGGATCAATTCTCATAGCAGTATTGGGAGTTATAATTACCGCAACAGGTTTCCCTTCTGAATTTTCAGGAATTGCCGGTATTTCACTCTTTTTACCGCCGCATGAAATATGAATTATTATCAGCAAAAAGACGATTATTATTGATACTTTCTTCATTTTAATTTCCGTATATATATTGTTAGTAAATTCCCGGATTACAGCAAATTACAAAACTTTTCATTGATATTTAAACCGGCAGGGATGTTGTCAATTAAAATCCTTCTTTTATATCATAAGACACTCCTGCCAAAAATATCTTGACTTAAGTGCCTGATAATCTAAATTTTATATTTAATATCATAAATCTATATTACTATCCTTTTATTATTCTCAAAACCAATCGTTAAAGGTTCAGCTTAATGAAAATCAGAGATCTTTTTAAAGATAACGTTCTTACTATATCAAACTTTCTGACGCTTCTGCGGATTGCGGCACTCCCCTTTATAGTCTATTATATGAATCTGGAAAGTACTACCGGGGATCGCAGATATGCCTTTTACGTGCTTGGCTTTTTCATTATTGTAATATTTTCAGATTTCTTTGACGGACTCCTTGCGCGCTCATTTAATCAGGTTTCAAAATTAGGCCAGTTTCTGGATCCTGTGGCGGATAAAATCTGCCTGATAACAGTGGGGAGCTCACTTATTCTTTACAAAGGGCTGCCATTATGGATATTTGCTGTAATTATCGCCAGGGAGATTTTTGTTGTTGTATCAGCGGTTCTTCTCTTTTACAGAAAAGATGTGGAAGTCGAACCCAATATCTTCGGAAAACTTGGAGTAGCCTTCATGTCATTGACTGCTGTCTTATATTTTATCTCCTGCAACTACAGATTTTTCGGAATACTCGGTGTAAAAGAACTCTCATCTTACCTGACTCTTATATTCTATATAACAGGCTCTGTCCTATATGTTAAAACATATTCGGTTTACTGCACAGGCCGGGAAAAAATTTAATCTTGCTGCTGTTCTGATTCTGCTGCTCTCCTTTACTGGTGCCGCAGCGGACAGAAGCATACAGGTGGAGAAAATTAATGGGCTCCAGTATGTATCACTGCACAGACTTATAAATACTCTCGGAATTGAAAGCAGTTTTGATCCCGTGTTCCAGAAAGGCCGGCTTTACCACAAAAGCCATTACCTTGTTTATAAAACTGGATACGCAAGCATCATAATCGACAACAGACTCATTAATGAATCATACCCTGTAATCAGGATGAACGGCGGTATTTATATCCCCAAAGGAACTGCCCTTTTAATTGCCGGAACATTTTTCAACAGTATGATAATAACAGAAAAAAGCGGCAGAATAATATTCTCCGACGCACCGGCCCCTGAAATAAAGAAAGAAAAGATTACGCTCCATGATAAAAAAGGCAAAATCGCTTTTATAATTCTCGATCCCGGTCACGGAGGGAAGGATCCCGGTGCAATTGGTAAAGGGGGATTAAAAGAGAAAACAATCAATCTCCAGGTGGCAAAAAAAATTGAAAGGATACTGAAAAAAGACCTTACAGGATTAAAAATTAAGCTGACCAGAAATAACGATCGCTTTATTGAACTTGCAGAAAGAGCTGAAATAGCCAACAGGGAACTCAGGAAGGATGTGAACGGCATGTTTGTAAGCATTCATGTCAATGCATCTATAAGCAGCAGTATTTCAGGATTTGAAACCTATTTTTTATCACAGAACCCGACAAATGAAGAAGCAAGAAAAACAGCAACTCTTGAGAACAATGTTATTGTACTTGAGAATAACGGAAAAGGAAAAAACAGATATAACGACCTTGAATACATGGAAGCACTGATGCTTACCACGCAGATTCAGAAAGAGAGTTCCATACTGGCGGATCTGATCCAGAACAGCCTTGACAGAAAAATTACCGAATTTAAATCAAGAGGTGTGCATAAAGCTGACTTTTATGTATTGAGGGGGGCACTTATGCCCGCTGTACTTGTCGAAATCGGTTTTATTACACATAAGAAAGAGGCTTCATACCTGAAGAAGGATCCCTACCAGGAAAAAATTGCTGAAGGTATAAGTAACGGTATTTTAAAATTTATTGATGAGTATAATAAAATGATTGAATAGAAATATGCTATTTATGAAATTATCTTTCTGGTATAAAATTAACTCCGGGATTATTATATGAAGTTAGCAGAAAAAATAAAAACTATAAAAGAGAGCTTTCTGGATCTGAAAAGCAGAATGAAAAATCTCTACTCCACGTACAGAGAAAAAATCATCGAAACTGTTGAATTGATGAAAAGAGATCCCAGGGAGAAAACCCGGATCATTATCCTCCTTGTATCAGCCCTGTTTTTTATTGATTATATTATGTTTTCGCTCCATGTGGATAAAAATATTTTAGACATCTTCCCTTCAATCCCGGTTCTGGAAAGTAAAGACGAGATCAACATTTACATCCCTTCAGAAGGATGCAAAGAGATTCTTTCCGAAAAAAGAAGAATTGAAACTGATATAGACGAGGATATCCTTGTTAAAAAGCTTGTGGCTCTTGTTGCAGAAGGATCATATTTTGAAAACACATCCTCAAATGTCCCGGTGAAACTCCTTGTAAAAAATGTGTGGATTACACCTGACGAAAACGGTGGGGGAAATGTATGCCTTATAGATATCTCCCCTGTCATACTTGAGCGGGAGATCGCGATAATTACAGGTTCAGAACAGATGTTCAGGGAATCCCTTGAAAAAACTGTTAAAGAAAATGTTCCCGGCATAACAAGGGTTATTCTGCTTGAAAAAGGGGTTCCATTCAGAAAGCTCTGGGAGATATAAACCTACTCCGGCCACTCCCCTTTAAAGACTTCAACAGCAGGGCCGGTCATAAATATGTGATTGCTTCTGCTGTCCCATTCAGTTTTCAGATCACCACCTTTAAGATGCACAGTAATTTTTCTATCGGTCTGTTTTGTAAGAACGCATGCCACAGTCACTGCTGATGCCCCTGTTCCGCATGCCATGGTCTCACCTGCGCCTCTCTCCCATGTCCTCTGAATAACCTCCCTGCTGTTAACTACCTGCACAAATTCCACATTTGTCCTGTGAGGGAACAGATCAAAAGTCTCAATCATGGGACCGTATTTAGAAACAGGAAAATTCTCCACATCCTCAACAAAAATTACAACATGAGGATTCCCCATTGAAACTGAAGTAATATTAAAAGTCACGCCGTCAGGGAGATGAAGGTCCTCGCTGATAACCATACCCGGATCACCGATCATGGGGATCCTTTCACGCTGGAGAACAGGCTCCCCCATATCAACCCGCACAGCATCAACCAGCCCTTTTTTAAGCTTAAGTTTCAGGCGCTTAATCCCTCCCCCTGTTTCAATATCAAGCTCCTCTTTATCTGTAAGCTTATGATCATAAACATATTTTGCAAAACACCTTATACCGTTGCCGCACATCTCAGACTCGCTCCCGTCGGAGTTGAACATCCTCATCCTGAAGTCTGCATTCTTCGATTTAAGAATAAGAATCAGACCGTCACTCCCCACACCAAAATTCCTGTTGCTCATCTCTACAGCAAGCTGTGAAGGTTTTTTTATACTACCTTTAAAATCTTCTATATAGATATAGTCATTACCGGCGCCGTGCATTTTAGTAAATTTCATAATCTCCCTCTCTATGTTAAATCATATTTATTTATGATATCATATACTCACAACAGGACTATAATCTTCAATATAATATTTTTCAATTATATTTTAAAGAAACGTTAACCACTGTCAAAACTCTAATAGCGTTAATATAATTTTATATATGCTCTTATAAATTAACAGCCGCGAAAGGATTGCTGTATTAAATAAAATTCACTATATATTAAATTTTATTATTTAAATATAAACATTTAAAATGCTACCGAATAATTAGTTAAAAAAAATAAATTGTACATCTTTATTCTTGACAAATGACTTAGAAAAAACTATAAGTATAATAAATTGACCTCGCAGTTACATTGCTTTATTTTCAAATAATCAGGACTATAATGAAACAGAAAAAAATAATAAATAGAGTAATACTTTCATTCATTTTAATTATATCATCAACCCTTCACGCATCAGAATCTGTTGTAATCGACAGCAATAAAATAATTGAATATAAAGGTTTCTCCGGCCAGTGGATTGTCAACAGCAGCCCCGAGGTTCTGGAAAGCGCCATTAAAACATTCAGCACAGGTGAAAAGGATGTAGCCACTGTGAACGGTCCCGATTTCAGAACCGAAAAAACCGTATTTATCCCCTTTTCACAATCTTATATTGCATACGTAAAAAACCGGGCCTCCTGCGGGACTATTACAGTTGGCGCAAATGAATTTATCTGGCCCATTGCAAATTTTGACAGAATAAGTTCATCCTTCGGAAGAAGGTGGGGTTCTTTTCATGAGGGTATCGATATCCCCGCAGGGAGAGGGATCCCCATTCTTGCTGTAAGCGGCGGACGGGTTATATACAGAGGATATGCAGGTAACCTTGGCCATACGCTCACAATTGAGCACAGGGATAATATGTTCACAAGATATTGCCACTGTTCAGAACTTATTGCAAAAGAAGGTGATATAGTTAAACAGGGGCAGGTTATAGCTTATGTAGGTAGTTCCGGGAACTCTACAGGAAATCACCTGCATTTTGAAGTACGATATGGTGATTTCCCGCTTAATCCTCTCGATTTTCTGCCATTCAGCCCATGTGTTAAAGAAGCTCAATACATGAAAAAGCTGGATTAATTTAATAGTAAATTCCTGACATTCAGCCTGAATAATAAAAAAACCGCCCTTTTATGGCGGTTTTTTTATTATTGTTATTTATCAATTACTGCTACTTAGCCTCATTAAGTACCCTTTCTGATTCGGCATCAAGCCTGATAATATCGTCCATCAATACCGGAATATCTTTATCAAGCTGGTCAAACTGTTTATTTATAATCTTCTCCTCTTCCG
This sequence comes from Spirochaetia bacterium UBA5763, assembly GCA_002418835.1. Taxonomy (GTDB): domain Bacteria; phylum Spirochaetota; class UBA4802; order UBA4802; family UBA5550; genus UBA5550. Next base: position 97,199 of record DIEX01000033.1, read on the forward strand.
GGAACCCTTCGTTAGCGTCTTTAGTAAGAGTACCGATCATGGCCTTTATATTATCCTGTTTATTTTTCAGTATAAAGATAATGTTCGGACCTGATTTATATCCCCACTGAAAACCATCAGGCAGCTCAACTGAAAATGTTTCAGTAACTCCATCGCCATCCCCGTCTTCCGCATAATATACAACTCCTTCCTTGGTTTTGGCTGTAACACAGAGGAAATATTTAGTGGGGCCGTTATAATTGAGCGCCTTAGGTATAGGTTTTCTGATAACTTCCATGTCAGAATCTTTTCTGTTTATCATAAGTGCTTTAAAAATTGCAACATGCTTCTGAATAAAAGAATCCCTCATTTTCTGATAAAAATCAGCATATCTCTGGACAAGATTATCGTTGCTTTCAGATACAATAATTTTTTTCAGTATTTCTGTTCTCCGGTCTGTAATCCTCAGATAATCAGGTTTACCGTCCACTTCTCTTACCCAGAGTTCATTCTGAAGGAGTCTGTTCTCCATTTCCCTTATAATCCTGTTCTGCTCGACAATCTGGGGATCATCATACCCGTCTTTAAAAAGGTACATTTTTCTGTCCTTTATAATCAGGAGAGAAGCCAGAGAAGTATCCTGCTTCTGATGTTCTTCAGGATCAATTACATGCTCAACCTGCTGATAGGCTATTCTATCCTCATTATAACGGGATACGTTGTCTATTGTGATATCTTTATATGTAAGATCTCTTGAAAAACCTGCTGCTGGCAGAATGATAAAAAATGAAAGTATAAATGCCATGGCTACAGCTATATTGTTCCTCATCTAATTCCTCCATGAACCTTGTATGCATAATTCAATGTACATAATCTGGCAGTATATATCACTTAAATTATAAAAATCTTTACAGCTTTTTGTCAAATATTTTATGATTCATGCTTTTCCCTCTCTTTTCGCCACTTCGCCTTATCAATTTTAGTCCAGCTCTCTACAACATGTTTTGTCAGCTCAGATTCAACATCTCTGCGATTTTTTGGAGGGGCCTGCTTTTTAGGCTCTTTTTTATTTCTGGATCTATACTCCTCCATCTCTTTTGAAGTAAGTCCCGGTTCAGAATCATATAAAATTCCGGTAATTTCACCCCTGACGTTTTTTGACGATAAAAGTTCAATCATGGCGGCAATCTTTTTTTTATTGGCCAGCTCCTCTTTGAGACTATGCGGTACATCAAGGCCGTAAAAAGCCGTTGTCAGAGCCGCAGAAACAGCCGCAAGAGGGGAAGCTGCCCCCCCTTCCCTGGAGGCAGTATGGAATATTAAGCTATGAGGCGATGTCAGAGCTGTAAGCAAAATGGCAAAGGGAAGTACTGTTTCAGGGAGATTCACGCTCCCCCTTGCTACAGGAGACTTAAGCCTTGTATTTACTGATTCACAGATAATTTTTTCAGCTTTTTCTATGTCCTTAACTTCTGAAATTTTACCCAAAAGATCTGTGAATAAACGCATCTCTCCAAGAAATGAATCGGGATTATATCCGCAGTCGAAAATCCTGTGCTGGTTACTATTGAGATAGTCAAATCCATTCAATGCCGATTCCGACACACAATGCATGAATTCCCCTCTCCCCTCTGCCCGGCAAAGATCTATTAAAATCCTGAGAAAAATATATGTATGGGAAGCTGTTGCCGCATCGGTTGTAAATAGTGAAATAAACCGGAGACAGTGATCCAGCAGCGAAACCTCATTTTCAGATAAAAGAAGCGGTATAGCAACAGGGAGGAGCCGGGCACAACTCCGGGAAAAGGGGACGACCTGTTCTTTTTTCTCAGTGCGGGCTGACATGATGAAAGACTGCTCAGCCAAACCGGGTTCCCTGAAAAAGCTGAACTCGCTATCAGGATGTTCCTGAGCTCTTTTTACTGCATCAATAAACCTGTCCGTTCTGAAAACATTTCTCTCAACAGATGCTGCTGCAATGAGCATTAACTGAGTGATTGAAGAATAAAGACCCGGTTTCCTCCACTTATCCATATTATTTTTTAGAGCAGGAGCAGGATCAATGTACCCCTCTATATCTTTAAATACAGCTTTTATATGTGCACTTTTCATCCCGCCCAGGGTGTAGCCCGATGCATCCCCTATAATTGCTGAATAAATAATGTCCTCAACCAGATTCTTCATACCGCTCCGTTTATGATATATTCGTGAATAATAACTCCGTATTATACAACCTCAATTCAATTATTATTCAATAAAATTGTTGATTTGTGCCGATTTTTTATAATGATTATACGCAGGCAGCATACACTTGTCAGAAAAAGCGATTCCGGCTTTCACGGTTATTTAAAGCTGTATTATATGCTGTCATACCTTGGATTTCAGGAGCGAACTCATGAGAAAAAAAACTGTTTCGGCACTCCTTGCAATTATTGCAGCCATTGCATTCGGCTGCGGAAGAGAAACTGTTGAGGAACATGCTACTATCTCTTTCATGATAGGCGATGTAAAAATAAACAGCGTTGAAGCCCAGATCGGTGATATCATAAAACAGAACGACGATATTTTAACAGGGGGAAATTCCTTCTGCGATATCAGGATTGGCGGTTCTATTATAAGAATTAAAGCTCAAAGCAGCGTAAAGATCTCAACTCTTCTTAAAAGCGGTAATATTGAAGATACTGAAATCGGCCTTAATTCCGGAAAGCTTCTCTGTAAGCCTAAAAAACTTTTGAAAGATGAGAACTTCATGGTTAAAACCCCCACTGCTGTTGCAGGAGTACGAGGCACTCAATTCGCCATAGAAGCTGACAAATTAAAAACAACAAGAATCAAGGTATTTAACGGCGAAGTTAAGGTGGCCAGAAGAATCAGACAGTTTGAATCCAGCGTGGAGAAAGTGATGGAACTCGCCCCCACTCTCGAAAAAGAGCAGAAGGTTGTCATCACTGCTGATGAGGTTAAAAAAGCGGAAAAGGTAGTTGAAAACCGGCTTCAGGAGGCAACAGCAGGGGAACTTCCCGGTGATAACGTTATTGAAGAGGTTATTCAGAAATCGGAAGTACAAATCGGCATTGACGACAAGAGTGTTCAACAATTCTCCCCGGAAGATTTTGCAAAAGAGAACAAAGAGATAATTGAAATACAGCAGAAGCCTAAAGAGGATATTGTACGCATTACAAGAGCTATAAAACAGCAGAAAGAACGGCCTGTCCCGGAGGGTAGACTGCTGATTACGCGATATGATATTTACTTTATAAGGGATGGTAAAATACAATGGGACGGAAAAGTTGTAAATGAAGCTGTCAGGAGCGACGGGAAACTTTACATAGCATCCGGTGAGTATGTATTCTGTGCCGACCCGGAGGGTACTGTTATCTGGAAAGCTGATGTCAACAATGACGGTTCTCTGATGATTGAAGGCGATAAAGTAACAGTTAAATCAGGCGGGAAATCCGTTAAGCTTAATGCCGGCACAGGGAAAAGAATTTAATCTGTAATGGAGATTTTAAGCCTGCATCCATCCAAATCATGAATAAAAATCCCGTTTATACGGGGTTTTTATTAACCTATATTTAAAGCTATTTCGTGAAATTAATTAAAAAATGCTTGTACATAAACGTATGTTTTATGGTTCAGTATCATGTCATTTTATTTCATTCTGAAGTAAAAACAGACAGGTTGAATCCTTAAACACGCAGCAAAGATAATTCATGTATATTCTCCAGATAACCACAGGGAATTGCTAAAAGATTAAAATTCTGCCGCAAAAAACAGGAATTAACGCTGAATAAACAATACTTTAGGCACAGGAAAAGTTATGAATAAATTACGTAATATTGCAATAATCGCACACGTTGACCACGGGAAAACAACTCTGGTTGACGGGATGCTTAAACAATCCGGCATATTCCGCAACAACCAGCATGTTGAAGAAAGGATGATGGACTCCAACGATCTTGAAAAAGAGAGAGGAATTACAATCCTTTCAAAGAACGCTTCAATTCACTACAAGGATTTCAAAATCAATATTGTGGACACACCCGGTCACGCTGACTTCGGTGGCGAAGTTCAGAGGATCATGAAAATGGTAGACAGCGTTCTCCTGATTGTTGATGCCTTTGAAGGGACCATGCCTCAGACCAAATATGTTCTGAAAAAATCTCTGGAGATAGGGCATAAGCCGATTGTTGTAATCAACAAGATTGACAGGCCTAACGCCAGGCCCCATGAAGTTCTTGATATGATATTTGATCTTTTTGTTGAGCTTAACGCCACAAATGAACAGCTGGATTTCCCGGTTGTTTATGCCTCAGCAAAACAGGGTATTGCCAAATATGAAGTTGAGGATCCCAGCGAGGATCTTAAGCCGCTCTTTGAGACTATTATTAAACATGTGGAACCCCCTACAGGCCAGATAAGCCTTCCTCTTCAATTTCTTGTGTCTGCCATTGATTACGATAACTATATGGGAAGAATAGGAACCGGAAAAATTCATAACGGACAGGTTGCTTCCGGGGATAATGTTGTGCTGATTAAAAGAAACGGCGACAATGTACCTTTTAAAATATCAAAACTATTCTCTTACGAAGGGATGAAGAGAACCGAGATCAAAAAAGCTTATGCGGGGGATATTGTCTCCATCGCCGGAGTTGAAGGTATAGACATAGGCGAAACTGTTGCAGATAAGGACATGCCCAATCCGCTCCCTGTTATAGATATTGATGAACCGACACTTGCAATGACATTCATGCAGAACGATTCACCTTTCATGGGGCAGGAGGGGAAATATGTTACATCCCGTCACCTCTGGGAGAGACTGATGCGTGAAATTCAGTCTAATGTCAGCATCAGAGTGGAGCGCTCGGAAGTGGGCGATGAATTCGTAGTTAAAGGCCGTGGGGAACTTCAGATGTCGATTCTCATCGAAAATATGAGGCGCGAAGGCTACGAGTTTCAGGTATCAAAGCCTGAAGTTATTTTTAAAGAGATCGATGGTAAGAAATACGAACCGATTGAGCTTGCCATGATAGATGTTGCTGATGACTTTGTCGGTGTTGTTATCGAAAAACTCGGTATCCGCAAGGGTGAGATGACAAATATGAAGCAGGGGGGCGATGGCTATACAAGACTCGAATTCAAAGTCCCTTCACGAGGACTTATAGGCTTCAGAAACGAATTCCTGACAGAGACAAGAGGAACAGGAATATTAAACCACATATATTATGACTACGAGCCGCACAGGGGACATATCCCTGCGAGAAACAAAGGTGTACTTATTGCAATGGAAAGAGGCGCATCAGTGGCTTTTGCCCTGGACAATCTACAGGAACGGGGTGAGCTTTTTATCGGCGCAGGTGTTGACGTTTATGAAGGGATGATTGTCGGTGAAAATAATCGCGAAGGTGACCTTGTTGTGAATGTGTGCAAAAAAAAGCAGCTCACAAATATGAGGGCCGCCGGTTCTGATGACGCGGTGCGTCTTATTACTCCCAGAGAATTCAGTCTTGAACAGGCCCTTGAATATATTGCAGATGACGAACTGCTGGAAATTACACCCCAGAACATCAGGCTCAGAAAAAAGATGCTCAGTGAAACAGAGCGTAAAAGAGCAGGCAGGAGATCAGAGGATTAAATTATACGATTTTTTATACCACATTTTTTAAAAAGAAGATGATTACCCGGTGCTATACCGGGTTTTCTTTTAACCTGAAGTTAAAGGCATTTTAATATCTTGTAAATTTCTGTAACATCCAATTAATGTTTGACACAACTAACATAGAAGGGGATCTGGAACTATGAATAATACAGAAAAGAATGAAAACCGTTTTACCTTCGGCGTTGAAGGAATGACATGCGCTTCCTGTGTGAGAATAGTTGAACGCAGCCTTAAAAAAATGGATGGCGTACATTTTGTATCAATAAATCTGGGGACTGAAAAAGGGTATGTCATAACAGAAAGTAATATTACTTTTGATGATATTAAAAAAAAGATAGATTCAACAGGTTACAGAGCTCTCCCTGACGTCCCTGACACGGAAAAAGTGGAGAAGGACTTCAGAAGTGCCAGAATGAGAATGATTATATCCATTGCTCTGTTTATCCCTGTAACACTGCTGATGATGCTGCACATGGGGGGGCTCCATATTCCATGGTTTCCCCCTGTTGAATTTATAGCCGGAGCCATAGCCATCTTCGGTCCCGGACGGGGCATATTCAAAGGAGCTTATATAGCAGCACGCCATACCCATGCGAATATGGATACCCTTGTTGCAACAGGAGCTCTGGCCTCCTGGATAACCGCTCCGCTTTACATTTCGGGGATGGAAATAAGTTCTTTCGGTTCACTCTCTGTTATGCTTGTCTCGATACACCTTACCGGGCGATACATTGAATCAAGGCTGAAGTTTAAAGCCAGCGGTGAGATACGGGCGCTCCTTGCTATGCGGCCCCGCTCAGCATTTATGATTATTGAAGGAGAGACTGTTGAGGTCCCTGCTGAAAATGTGTCTGAAGGCTCAGTACTAATAGTCAGATCCGGGGAGAGGATTCCTCTGGACGGAGTTATTACTGAAGGTGAAGGTTTTATCGATGAATCAATGATTACAGGGGAACCGCGACGCGTTCACCGGGTTACAGGCCAGGATGTGACAGGGGGCACTGTTCTTGAAAGCGGTTATATCAAGTTTGAGGTAACACGTACCGGAGAAGATACCTTCCTTGCAAGAATGATTAAACTTGTTGAAGACGCACAGTCCTCTTCTGTTCCTATACAGGGCTTTGCTGACAGGATAACTGGCATCTTTGTTCCCGCCGTATTCATCCTTGCGCTTTTATCCGGCGGATCATGGATCATTTTTTATGACGCTCTCCACCCCTACCTCCAGGGTTTATCATTGCACCTTCCATGGATCAATGCGGATGCAGGCGCAGTGTCAACAGGAGTTTTTGTTTTTATCGCAGTACTTGTTATAGCCTGCCCCTGCGCCATGGGGCTTGCGACACCCATGGCTCTCATAGCCGGAAGCGGACTTGCCGCAAAAAACGGCCTTCTAATTAAAAACGGAGAAGCTATGCAGCAGGCTGGTAAAATCGATATTATTTTCCTCGATAAAACAGGGACAATTACATCGGGCACCCCACAGGTTGTATTTACCGATTTGAATGAAAAACAGCTTCAGTTAATATCTGCCCTTGAATCTGTATCAATTCACCCTGTTGCTGATGCAATAAAGCAGTATTGTAAAACTGAAGGTATCAAACCTGACAGTTCCGTTACAGAAATTACTGAACAGGCCGGAGAGGGGATTTCCGGTACAATTAACGGAGCTGATATATTTATAGGCCGCCCATCAACTCCTGAAAAATATTCTGAACAGATGTCCAGAGGTGAAACTGTAATTGAATTCAGAGAGAAAGGAGCTGTGTCAGGATTTATTTCAATTGCCGATCCTGTCAAAAAGGATTCCTGTGAGGCGGTGAAGGGGATAAAAACTCTCGGAATAACGCCTATTATGCTAACCGGTGACAGTTCAAAAACTGCTGGAGCTGTTGCTGCGATAACCGGAATTGAAAAAATAATAAGCGAAGTACGGCCTGAGCAGAAGCTTTTTGAGATACAGGAGTATCAGAAGAAAGGAAAAAGCGTGGGGATGGTTGGGGACGGGATAAATGACGCTGCGGCACTCAGAGCCGCTGACCTCGGTATAGCCCTGGGTTCCGGAACAGATCTCTCCATAGAGAGCGCTGATATAATCATTACATCCGGAAGGCTCACCGCTGTTTCTGATGCAATTAAGATATCGAGGTTGACATACAGGAAGATACGGCAGAACCTTTTCTGGGCATTTATCTACAACATTATTTCAATTCCTGCAGCAGTTGCGGGTCTGCTGCATCCTGCAATTGCGGAGATCGCCATGATACTAAGCTCAATAAATGTTATAATAAATTCAATGACTATAAGAAAATAAAGGGAGGAAAATATGAAATATACTTTCAGCGTACCGGACATGTCGTGTAACCATTGCAAAATGAGGATTGAAAAGGCTATGAATGATTCAGGGAAGGTCAGCAGCCTGAATATAGACCTTGCATCAAAAAAAGTCAACCTTGAATCTGCGCTGTCAGAATCCGAGCTGATTAAGCTTTTCGATGAGGCAGGATATGATGCTGAGGCCTCAAGCTGAAAAAACCTGTGCAGTAAGAAGAACTATTTTTTAACCTCAGTCACTGCGGGTGATTGTTTCAGATGCCTTACATTTTCTTTTTTACTTGAAGCGGTTACAAATAGGAGTATAAGTATTGTTACTATCATTACTCCTGTACCTATTATGAGAATAAAATATATATCGCTGATAGGCTTGGACTTTTTCTTACCATATTTATCCTCATAATAAAGGTTACCGCAGCTTGCACATATATAATAATTATATGTGGATTTTTGAAAATCCCTGCTGCCACAGTTTTTACACTGCATATATTCCTCCAGACACTTAAGAAATGAATGTTAAACCGGCTTTTTTTATATTCCCCGTTAGTTATCATTTATGAATGATTTCATCAATCTATCATTTCACGATACGTTATATTTTTTTATTAACGGGATTGTATCGCCAACTTTGCATATTAATCTCAGGATCGCAAGAACTATATTATATCATAAATAAAGGATTAATTATAAAATTCTGTATTGAAAGATTTCCCCTTTATCAATATCTTGTATTTAAACTCATAAAAGGGGTGTAAATATGCCGCAGATTATTCTGCTTATTGATGATGAAGAGATAATAAGAATGACATCAGGTGAAATACTGAATGAACTCGGTTATGATGTCCTGTGCGCGGCAAGCGGTGATGAAGGAATGTTCATCCTGAAAGAGAAGAATAATTCGATATCCCTTGTTATTCTTGATATGTCGATGCCCGGTAAATCGGGTCTTGAAATTTACAGGGAAATCAAAGAGTTTATGCCCTCCATGAGAGTCCTTCTTACCTCCGGATATAAAGAAGAGGAAAATGTTGAACAGATGCTTGAGAAGGCAAATGACGGGTTCATTCAGAAACCTTATACAATCGACGAATTAAACAACAGGCTCTCTTCTATGATTTAACCGCATTTTACATTGCAATTACAATTCTGTTTTTCCCCTCATCTTTAGCCCTGCTAAGGGCTGAATCTGCGTCATAAATCAGGGTAGTCGGGGAATAAGCGTCTTCCGGCGTAAGGACAGATATACCGATACTTACTGTAACCTTGAAATCAAACCCGCTTATTTCGCATTCTGAGACCTTATGCCTCAATTTTTCAGCCATTGCAGAGGATCCTTCCCTTGTGGTGGAAGGGAGTATTATCGTGAACTCTTCACCGCCATAACGTGCAGGTGTATCGGTCTCCCGGCAGCTTTTTTTGATAAAGCCGGCCACTTCGCGAAGAATAGTATCACCTGCCTGATGGCCATAGCGGTCATTATATGATTTAAAATTGTCGATATCCGTTATTATTAAAGATAGCGTCTGCCCGTACCTTCTGGTCCTTTCGAATTCTTCATCAAGTTTTCTGAAAAAATAACGCCTGTTATAAAGACCTGTTAGTTCATCTGTTACAGCAAGTCTTTCAATTTCTTTATTTGAATCGTCTATACTTTGCTTAAGCTTTTTTACAGAGACCATGAAAACACCCGCTGTTATCATAAGAGAAAGGATGCCGAGTATGATAATCAAAGATTTAGTGTATGATAAGTTTTTTTCTAATGCAGTAATATCGAAGGTTACGCTGATCCCCCCTCTTATTTCACCGGGTTTATAACCCTGAACACCGTGACACTTCATACATTCTTCAGTTACCGGGAGCGGAGCCATATACCTGTATTCAGTTTTATCACCCCTCTTCATTTTCTGAAAAGACTCTTCAGTTCCATGATCAAACGAAACAAGGGCCATTGTTTCAAATTCATCCGGGGTGTTTGCAGGATTTATCGGTTTAAGGCTTCTCAATTTATATGAAAAGAGCCCTTCGGTTTCAGTGAGCTGAGATATCTCAATTGTCATCACAGAGGGATTCTTTAAGGTATATATTTTCCCGTCAGCGCTCCTCAAATCAGGCTCGATCACAAACCGGTTCGGTTCCATCCCCTTCTTTTTAAGCACATAAACTCCATTATGAACTGCATTCCATTTCCTTGTTATTAAAACACTGTAAAAATAAGATCTTGCCCTTGTCCGGATCTCTTCATTAATATGTTTTTCAGTAATAAAAAAAAGAGAGCCTATACCGGATATGCATAACACCACTATAACAATGCTGAGGTTAACGGTAAAATGGAACCATATTTTTTTGCTTTTCTTTTCCACAAATCTGCTCTGTTTATACTATTTTTTAACACTATAGCAATTAACGATTGAAATAGATAGCTTCTCTCATTTCAAAGAAACTAAAGGATCTGAATAATTCGTTAACTGCTATAATATAACTTTCCTGAAAATAAAACTTTTTGTGAAAAATCCCCGGTAAAATGATTAACCTGAAATTACAGTTATTCTTTCTTTATACCGTCAAGGACCCTGCGGATAGCTTCGGCAAGATCTTCTGTCATTACTGGCTTGGAGAGAAATTCAGAGACTCCAAGATCCTTTGCTTTCATTGGATCAGCTATCTCGCTATATCCCGTGCAGAGTATTACAGGCATTTCCGGCCTTATTTTTTTTATTTCCCTGGTGAGCTCAAGGCCGCTCATACCGGGCATAACCTGATCTGTTATAACAAGATCAAAATCATCCGGGGCAGAATTGAATATTTCAAGCGCTTCATCCCCTCCGGAAGCAGTCTTAATTGTATATCCAAGCTTCTGGAAAAGAAGGCGGATCATTTCAGCTATTACATGTTCATCATCAACAATAAGAAGACGCTCACTACCGCCCGGGATCTCGGCATCCGCATTGTCAGCAGGAGTCTGCACTTCCGTACCACTATATGCCGGCAGATAGACAGAGAACTTTGTGCCTCTCCCCTCTTCACTCTCTGCAGTTATGAAACCTCCATGGTCCAGAATTATGCCCCGCGCTACAGAGAGCCCCAGTCCTGTACCGATTCCTGGTGCTTTTGTCGTAAAAAAAGGATCGAATATTCTCTCAAGTATATCCCGATTCATACCAGTGCCAGTATCTGATACTGTAATTACAACATATTCTCCAGGTGTGACTTTATGCAGCGCTGCAAGAGCTGAATCAACACCGGCATTACTCACTGAAACCGCAATTTCTCCTCCAGTGTCTTTCATCGCATAATGCGCGTTTGTACACAGGTTAAGTACAACCTGGTGAATCTGTGTCTGATCGCATAATACAAGGCTTTCTCTGGAATTACATATGAAAGCAATTTTGACAGCGGGGGATATACCTACTTTTACAAGCCCCAGGGCATCCTCAATTATCGGGACAATCCTGCCGGGGGTTCTGACATTATCACCGTTTCTGCTTAGTGTAAGTATCTGCCTCACCAGATCTTTAGCCCTTACTGACGCGCTCTTTACTTGCAAAAGGCTCTCTTCAATATTTTCGCCATCTTTGACACCCGATATGGCAAGATCCGTGTAGCCCAGTATTGCCGTAAGTATATTGTTAAAATCATGAGCAATGCCTCCTGCGAGTGTCCCCACTGCCTCCAGCTTCTGAGCCTGCCATAGCTGATTCTGAATTTTTTCATGTTCGGACTGCGTTTTAAATTTTTCATCATTATCAATGGCAATTCCAATCATCGAGGTAATCCCGCCTGTTTCAGATTTCAGTGCCGAAGTCGAAACATCCGCCCACCATTCAGACCCGTCCTTGCGGATATATCTTTTATCATACCTGTATGTGTCTATTCTGCCGGCTATAAGCTGATTAAAAAGATCTCTCCCTTTTGAATAATCATCGGGATGTGTAAGCGTTTGAAAGGATTTCCCAAGAATTTCCTCCTCGGTATAACCCAGCATATTAAGAGCATAATCGTTTACCCTGGTAATATTACCATTAAGATCAAATAGCGAAATACCAATCGGAGCAAACCTGAAAATACCGGAAAGGCGCTGCTCGCTGTCCCATAACAACCGGTTCGAATTCTGCAGCTCCTCCATTATTGCATGCATCTCCCCGTTAGCTGCTTCAAGTTCCTCCATTGCCGCATAAAGCTCCTGATTTGTTGCATCAAGTTCTTCATTGTTTCGTGCAAGTTTTACATTCTGTTCTTTCAAAGTACGTTCCGATTCAGCCTGTCTAATCCTTAACCTGTTTATTCTGTCCGCCATACCGAGAGAGAAGGTGACAGCGCATATCGACGCCCCTATATGCATACCCATATGCATAATATAGCTGTCGTTTATCAAACCGTATGAAGTGAGTGAATTCGCAAGACTGAACCCCAGAAGCAGAAAGAATGAGAGAAAAAAATAAACTGCACTCCTTGAACCTTTTACAGCCATGTATATAGATAGTAATATAAGAGTCACTGCAATTAACTGAAGGAGAGGCAGTGACCATAATAATGTATTTTTTGAGGGGAAAAACAGTTTAACAATAACCATAGGGATTGTCGCTGCTGCAAGGAAACGGAGAAAGCGTGTACCTGCCGGGAGTAACTCGGCTGAACCTGTAAACCGGATAAAAAATAAAATAACCCAGAAGCTCTGTAATATAAGCATCGCAGTAAAAACGAAATCATCCCATGCCGGATATCCGCCCCAGAGATACATGAAACCTGTGCCGTCAAACGCAAGAAGGAATAAAAGGAATGTAAATAGAAATCCGCAGTAGTATAAAAAAACGCGCTCCCTGATGAAAAAGAAAAGTATCAGGTTATAAATCAGAAAAGCAACCAGTATTCCATAAAAAGGCTCAACGATAGAACCTCTTTTAAAATATGTTTCACGATCCATGAATTTAAAATCCAGAATAATTCTGTATGGACTTTTCAGCCTCAGGTAAATATCAGGGTTTTCCCCCTTCACCATTACAGGGAAAGCAAAATTACGATCAGGCACAGGCCTTGAATTGAATCCATGCTCCCGCCCTGATTTATAAGATATAAATCCTTCGGCAGAGCTTAAATACGCATCAACAGTATTGGTCCAGGATTGTTCGTACACAAGTACATATTCACCTGCGGGAAGAGAGCTGTCTTCAACAGACAGCTTTAACCACCACGATGAAGATGAAAAACCGAGGTTATGATTATTCTCCCGGAATTCTTTAAAAGTATATTTACCTGAAAGAATATCTTCAAATGTAATGCTGCTGTTTTTGTCCTCAATAATTGAAACACGCAGAGGTAGTAATTTATCTCCATTACTGTACCGATCACCGCAGCATGAAAAAGAGAGCAGTGCCATGATAAAAGTTATGCCTATTATAAAATGGCGTTTAACCATTTTTTTTGGAAAAACAGAGATTTTCATATATTAAATATAATAAATAAAAAGACTTAAATCAAAATCTTTATTTAAAACATGGATATTTAAATATTGCTTAAAAATTGTACCCCTTTTAATAAAAGGGTGAGTGTAGCAACTGTATTGAAAAGAATAGTTTTAACAGATAAAATCGATATCAGCCATAGAAGACTGCCACAGCATTTCATACCGCGCAGTGACAAAAACTGGCAAAACAAAAGTATTTGCTATAAACCTGAAAACAGAAAAGGGAGCTTACCAGGCTCCCTTTTTATTCTCAGTATTAAGATCTGTTATTTTCTTCTTCTGACAAAAACTGACAGTGGGGCCTGTGCAATACTCAGAATTGATGTGTAGAAGAAACCAATTTGAAAAAGAAGAATTAAGGGAAGTGAAAAATAAAGGTCATTTTCATAAGTAAAGTAAACTGCATATGTCATATAAACTGCAAGCGCAAGCTCGATAAGAGACACCGCATCTATTTTTCTGGTTCTGTATACATTTCCAAAGACATTCTTCATTCTGTTTTTCATAGAATGTTTTACATCATCAGATACATTATACTTCGGAGTTCTGTTAAAGGGACTATCTTTTTTTATAACAGCCTCTAATACAGCTTTGCTGTTGTTGATGCAGAGGCCGATACCTATGGCTACAACAAATGGAAGATACATCAGAGGTTTTGCTGTTGACCTGTTTTTAACACTGAGGGTCTCTTTAATAACAACGTATTCTGTGTAGAAATAAAAAAGGAAAACTGAAAGCGTTGCGCAAATGAATATCGGTAGATCGAGATAAAAAAGTTTCTTGTAGCCGTTATTAAACCTGATAATAAGAACTATCGGCATAAAAAGTGTAAGAAGCGTCATGAGCGCATAAGCAAAGTTAGCGCCTATATGGAAAAAAGCTTCAAGCTTAATCTTTGGTGACACATCAGCTTTTAAAATTTTCCCTTTAAGTTTAAGAAATGTCTGGATTGAACCTTTCGCCCACCTGAACTGCTGCGATTTAAATGCCGTCATCTCGATAGGAAGCTCCGCAGGCACAGTGAGATCCGGGAGATATATAAACTGCCAGCCCTTTAACTGCGCCCTGTAGCTGAGGTCAAGATCCTCTGTGAGGGTGTCATGCTGCCAGCCCCCTGCATCAATAATAGTTTTCTTTCTCCAGATGCCCGCGGTTCCGTTGAAGTTAAAAAATCTTCCTGAACGGTTCCTTGCTGTATGCTCAATCATAAAATGTCCGTCAAGGAGAATGCTCTGGCACTCTGTAAGGAGAGAATATCTCCTGTTCACATGATCCCATCTTGCCTGGAGCATACCAATATTTTCATCTGTGAAATAATGAACTGTTCTTTCAAGAAAATCTTCCGGGGGGAGAAAATCCGCATCGAATACTGCTATGAACTCACCGTCAGTCATATTAAGCCCGTTCTCAAGGGCACCGGCCTTAAAACCTGTCCGGTCTGTCCTGTGAATATAGTTTATATTAAATCCCTCTTTTCTCTTCTCTTCACATTTCTTTTTTGCGATCTCTACGGTATCATCAGTAGAATCATCAAGGACCTGTATCTCCATAAGGTCTTTGGGGTACCTTATCCTTGAAACATAATCGATAAGCCTTTCAACAACATATTTTTCATTAAAAACCGGAAGCTGAATTGTCACTTTCGGTAAAAAATCAAAATTTGAAAGAGGAACGATTTTATCATGGCGGTGTTTTTTAAAAAGATAGATTGTGTAATACCTGTTTGCTCCATAGATGGAAAGAAGAAACAGAATGACCAGATAAAACACTATAATGTATGTTTCCATAATTTTTATAATCCCTTATATTTAAGCGATATCATATACCATTTATACAGATTTAATACTATAGTTTAAATGATGAATAAAGCCTGATTTTATAAGCTTAGGCGTCAAGCATTTATTTTCCCGTGCAGTATCATAAACCGTATTTAAAAAATCAACAATTACATAAAAAAATGTTACACAGGAATAGTTAAAAAACTGCCGAAACAATAAAAAATTTCAACCAAAAAATATAGTCATAAATAAATATGTATACAGTTACAAACTGATAGTTTAGTCGTTATAATAACCGGATTGAAGTATATTAAACTTATGAAAATATGTAAAAAGCAAAAGAACCCAATGCTTTCACTGGCATGCATTATTCTCTGTTCAGCAGTGTTGGCTATTATTGCCGGGTGTTTTCCTCAAAGCCCGCTCTCTTCATATACAATGAGTGATATATCATACGGCCCTGATAAGGAAAACACCATGGATATTTCACTCCCCGGAGGGAGAACAGAGGCCTCACCGGTCATTATACTGATACATGGCGGCGCATGGACCGGCGGTGATAAAAGCGATTTTTCATTCCTGCGCGGATATTTCTCCGGCAGGGGATTTGCCTCGTTCTCTGTAAATTACAGGCTTGCCGGAATTAAAGGCACGGGACTCCGGAATATTCTTGAAGATATGGACTATGTCATTGCATTCGTTAAGGAGAGAAGCAGTCACTGGAGATACTCGCAAGATACAATATTTCTCGCGGGCCACAGTGCAGGGGGGCATATTGCTCTCCTATACGCGTTTTCCAGGGCTCCTGAAGGGGCTATTCATGGTGTGGTTTCCTATTGCGGACTTTTCGATCTTACAGACCCTGATCTGGAATTATTTTTAAGCCGGCTGGATGGAAACGACCCCGCTACTACAAAAAAACCGTTTGATCGTATCGGATTTGTTGCAGGGGAGGATCGTAAAACCCGCATAGCCTATAGCCCGCAATTCATCACACGTAATATACCGGTTCTACTTTTCTGCGGAAAAATGGATGACATAATACCCTGGCAGCAGAGTGAAAACCTACATAAAAAGATGCAGGAGCGCGGATTCGACAGCACCCTGTATGTTTATCCGGACATGGGGCACGATATTACCCCTTATTATGGAAAGATTATGAAGATTACAGAACAGTGGCTCCGGGAGAGAATATAGGTCTGTTCCTTTTTCCGGAACAGACCTTAACTTGTTTTTTACCTATGTCTAAAAAGCAAAAAAACGAACTATAATCACCGCTATCAGGTCAGATAGTCCCTTGCAAAGGGTATTTTCCTGAAATAATATATTATTATTGCGCTGACTATAAACACGCCGGCTGATAAAACCGGAACCGCAATAACTGCATTATACAGCTTCTGCGCCAGTGCAAGCTGCTGAAAAATGATGATTATAAAAACGTGAACAAAATATACTCCGAATGTGCATTCTGACAGGATAAGTGTTAGTTTTTGAAAACGTTCAGAAAAATCCACCTTCGAAACATGCAGCCTGAAATAAATGAACACTGCTACAGCAGTTAACAGAATGTTAATATTCGTTAATTCGTATAATCCCTCATAACTCTGATTATTCCTGATAGACAACAGGCCGTTTAAAACGATTGTCCAGATAAGACTGAGTATCCCCAGAATGTAGCTGATTATTTCAGCTTTTTTTGAAATATTGCAGTAACTCAGATAATAGCCCAGCATAAATATACCGACCCACCCAAGTACAAAATTTAATCTCAGCTGTGTAATTACGATGGTTATCGGTTCTGATATAGCATCAGGCAATTGCTGCAGAACAGGAATTGTACTCACAAAAATAATACTGAGTATTAAAAAATACTTCATCAGATTTTCATCGCCGCTGATTAATCGTAAAAAAGGTACTATCATATATATACCAATAATCATGTAGCAGAACCACATATGGTAATTCCCGTTGACCACATCGATGAAAAAACTATGCATATAGGCGTTTGAATATCCGTTCATCTGAACCTTTACCCACAGGCCGAATAATGCATAAGCCAGAGACCAGAAAATAAAACCGCTGGCGATTCTCAGTATATTTTTCCGATACATAGCCTTTATTGTAATGCTTTTTTTCGGATTCAGAAACAGCATTCCGCTGACCATCATAAATATACATATGGAAAATTTGCCCGATGTGGAATAAATATTGGAAACCTGCCAGTTAAAGGAGGATACTGGAGCTGTAGCACGATAAAGTGTTCCGGATGTGTGTACAACAATTACAGCGAACATTGCGATAATTCTGACCAAGTCATAGTGAACCAGTCTTTTACCAGCCATAAAATAACCTCTAAAATTAATATTATCTAAAAGTTAATTTCTCAATCAATTATCTATTTGTAAATTTATTTTTCCCCGGATTAAAAATTTACGGATTATAAAATCCGCTCCTGAGCAATAAAAAACATTCCTCTATAATCCTCTGAAACACCTCTAAAAGTTTAATGACGCCCGAACTTAAATTTGATTCCCCCTTTTTTGTCAGTATTATTTATTTAATAAAATGGATTTAACACAAAACCGGTAGATTAAAGGGGTTAAATTTAATGAAAATAGATGGTGTCAGACATATAACAGATAAAAGCGAACTTATCGACATATTTAAAAAACTCTTTGAGCAACAGGCTGTGATGCTGAAAACAGAGGGCATGAATATAAAAGTCGATTGTATCAAAACTGAAAACAACAGGATTTCAATAAAACTCCCGGACCCTGAATTTAAACCACAGGCATCCGCAGTATTTACAAGGCATGAAGATGAAATTTACTTCACACATATAATTCCTCATGGCCATGAAGGAGATCTTCTTATATTTGAAACCGAGGGTATAGAGGTCTTCAAAGCCACACGGAAAGAGGATAGAAAAAGTACTGATGAAAAATCAGGGAAGAAAGCCCTTATAACAAATATAATCTCGCCCACTGTTGTTGAAGAATCGTTCCGTCATAACAGGAGCCGTGCTGAATGGGTACGTTCTGAAATCACAGGAAAGTTTGAAGGGAGATTCGAGCATATACGGGTATTCTTCTCCGGAGACAGAAAATCAGACAGCAGGATGAAGTGGGTGCTTCATGAACGAAAGCCGATTTTTATCCATTCAATTCACACAAGACAGGACGGTACCGACTCGGACGATTACAGCAGGTATATGAACGAGATATACTACTCCGACCCCCTCCTCAAAGACAGCATTTTCAATTCTGAAATTATTGTACCGCTGTTCTACAGGGGGATGATGCCCTTTGGATATATTCAGATAAATCACACTGAAAAGCTTGCTGAAGATGCTCTGACATATACCAGAAGAATGGGGCTTGCATTCTCGGAGTCTGTTTCAAAAGACATGCTCCTTTTCAGACCATCAGAGGACAAAATGATGATAATCGATCTTTCACAAAGCGGGATTGGAATACTCTTCAAAGAAAAAAATCTGGTCAGGCATTTCAGGGAGGAAGAATCTCTTGTTTTCACTGTACACATGCCTGAGAACAGACAGGCAACTATGATGAGCAGGGTTATGAACATCAATCAGATAAACAATTATTACCGTATAGGATGCATGATAAGCAGCATAGACCCGGTTGGTGACACCAACTACCGTGAGTTTCTATGCCGGTTATAATTTTTTCTGATTGGCACTTAATCTATATAACAATTATCCAAAAAAATACCGGTTACCCTGTGGGGAATTATTAAAAATTTTGATGACATCTTCTCTAATAAATATATTTACTGATATAAAATAAGTCAGTTGATCAGGTATGAAATTTAAAAACAGGGTAATAGCGGCAATCACCATATCATCGGTATCATTTAACCTTATTTTCGGTTTCTTCGCTATAAAAAATGAAATGAATACTGAAAAGGAACGACTTAATAGTAAAATAAGCCACTATAATACCCTGCTTGAAAATATCAATACTGGCTCTCTCTGGGATTTCGACACCGAAAAAATTAAAGCAAACCTGAATATAATATATGCTGATCCTGAAGTAAATGAGATACACCTCAACGATGCAACATGGACGATTAATATCCAGATGCAGAAAAAAAAGGATTTAAAAGACTCGCTTAAATTAAGGCATGATATCAACATCACAAAGGATGACGTTGAACTTGGTAAAACATATATAATTTACTCAAGAGAGCTTTACACAAAAAAACTGTACATGCTTATCGCGGAAAAGCTCATCCTAACGCTGGGACTTATAATAATTAATATTATCGCTGTATATTTTATATCAGGGCATCTCCTGAAGCCCATTGATTCGGTTGTTGATGCGCTGAAAGAGATAGACAGCGGCAACAGGAAAGTACGGCTTTCCATCGGTACCGGTGATGAATTCAGTGAGATTGAAAAATATTTTAACAAGATGGCCTGCACAATACAAAGCGAAATCGACACAAGGATTGAAAGAGAAAAACAGCTTAATGATATGCACCAGTATCTCAGCAGTCTATTTGATTCAATACCATCAATACTCATCAGCGTTGACAAAACCGGTTTGATCAGAAGCATAAATTCAGCTGCTGAGATTTTTACCGGCATGAAATCATCAGACATCCTGGGGAGGGATATTTTTGAAATTTTCCCCATGCTCAATGAATTCAACACAGATATAAACAGGGTTCTTGAATCGAAAGAAGGTATGGATATAAAGAACAACTACAGGTCAACTGATGGCGAACTTCAGATAGAGATATCAATATCATCACTATACCACGGCGGAATAACCGGTGCTGTTATACGGATGGATGATGTTACTGTAATAAAGAAAAAAGATGAAAAGCTGAGCCAGGCGCAGATGATGGATTCCATCGGTAACCTTGCAGGGGGGATTGCCCATGATTTCAACAATGTCCTTTCCGGTATAACCGGAACAGTCTCGCTCCTTAAGCACCGGCTTTCAAAAAATGAGCTCAACCATGAAGACCTCGAAAAATTTCTGAATGTCATAGATGACTCCGGGAAAAGGGCTGTTACACTCACAAGGCAGATCCTCTCCCTCTCGAGAAAAGATGAAATGACCATGGAATCCGCTGACCTGAATGAAATTCTGAGACATGTATATAACTTCTGTTTCCACTCCTTTGAAAAAAGCATAGAGATCCGGGCAGACTATTATCCCGAACCGGCAAGGGCGGCAGTGGACTCCACGCGCATTGAGCAGGTGATACTTAATCTCTGTATTAATGCCGGAGACGCCATGACTGTAATGAGGCCCGGAAATGAAAAAAAGGGGGGAATTCTCAGCATCGGTATAGAGAGGTTCTCATCAGGGGGAGCTTCGGAGCCTTTGCCTGTTGAAGCTGAATCCGGCAGAGATTACTGGAAGATAACAGTTAAAGATAACGGCATCGGAATGGATAAAAAAACCATGGAGAGAATATTTGAACCATTCTTTACTACTAAAGCAAAGGGGAGAGGAACAGGCCTTGGCCTTGCAATGGTTTACAACATAATTCATAATCACAACGGTTTTATTAATGTCTCCTCTGACATCGGGCAGGGGAGCTTATTCAGTTTATATCTCCCGGCTGATAAAAGCGGTGCCATTAAGCAAAACAAACTGCAACCGGACTTTAAATCAGGTAAAGGTAAAATTCTTGTTATAGATGATGAAGAGAGTATTTGTGATATTTCAAGAGAGATTCTTGAATATTGCGGTTATGAGGTAACAGTTGAGCTCAACTCTGAAGCCGCAGTAAAAAGGTACAGTGAAAACGAAGGGGGCTTTGCCTGTATGATTCTGGATCTCAATATGCCGAAAAAAAACGGCTTCGAGGTTCTCCGGCATATCAAAGCTGATTACCCTGATGCGAAAGTTATAATTTCTTCAGGGAGTATAAGTGATGAAAAGATGCAGGCACTCTCTTCAGCAGGTGCTGACGCTTTTATAACTAAACCCTATACACTGGAAAGCCTTGCAAAAATTGTTTCAGATGTCATCCAGTAACATCTTCATTTTTTAAGTTTTTCAGAATAAGCTTTTGCCCTGTCAAATAATTTTATAACAAGATCCGTATCAATTTTTTTTCTTCTGTTCGTATTGAGTTCATCGGTTAAATGTACAAGGATATCTCCACCCTGCGCGACAATGTCAGCCATAGATTTTTTAGTAAGGAGATAACTTACCGGACAATTGTAATGCTCGCCAAGCATCTCTCTGAATATCCAGAGTAAACGGCTGAGCTCCTTCTTCTCCGGAGAGAGTTTTCTGTACCCTGGAAATTTGTCCTTATAAACAAGGAACTGATTTGTCCTGAAATTTTTGGAGGATATCCCTGCATTAAGTTGTTCATATTTTGTCAGAAGCTTCTTTTCTTTCAGAGCGGATTCCAGATCGCTTTCTATCTGAATAAGAGAGAGAACATCATTTACCGCATAGTTAAGAAGATCATTGTTTATCGGCCGTTTCAGCCAGTTGGCTCTCTGGAAAGAATGTTTCTCTTCTTTATTAACTCCGATATACTCGGCAATATTGATTTTCATCCCGAGAAGCTTTTGAGCCACAGCTATGTCACGCAGAGGTTGTATTGTACAGCCCAGCACATTCTGCGTCATGTAAATATCATTCTCAGATGAAAACATAATTTTAACTATATCATCGCATGTAAGGAACTCTTTGAGTGATTCGCAGCTGCCTGTTTTCAGAACATCAATTATAACAGGCTCGTTACCGTCAAAGCATTGAATTATTGAGATGGAGTACCTGTAATTAATCTGCCCCTGATCACCTTCAAGGTCGACGGCGATTTTATTTATCCCTTTTCCCCTGAGACCGGAAAGGTAAGCGGCAAGATCAGCACTGCCGGTTATCATACGGATTGCTGAATTACTTATTTTTTCATTATTATTCATTGAGGAGTGCTCTGCTTTATAGAACAAAGAATAAAACAGAGCACCGGGTTAGGCAAGAACTATTTTATTTTGCCGCGTTCAATGCCTGCTGTACAAGGTCCTGGTTAAATCCGAGCACAACTCTGTCTCCGACTACAAAAACCGGAGTGAGAAAAGCCTCATCCTTTCTTGAATACTTCTCCTCTTTACGAAAGTACGGCAGCCCTTTGTTTTTATAATACTCATATACATCGCGCCTGAAATAAACGAAATTATTATTCCCTTTTCTTTTCCCGATGGCTGAACATAGATTGTTTAGAGTATTAATGTTCTTTGTTATAACCTGATTCTTTGAATCTGAAATTTTATATGCAGTGAATTTAATACCGTTATGCGTCCATGATTCTCCATCCTTCAGGCCATCAGGTTTATTATAAAAAGCCTGCGCCTGTTTACATGCCGCACAATTATCAGCATAAAAGTAATAAACCGTCCCCTTACTCTGCTGTGCCTGTAGTGATGAAGCAGCAATAACAGCTGCAATTATTAAACTTATTTTAAATTTTCGATTAGACATAGTATGGCTCCTATTTTTCATTAATCAGTTCTTTACCTTCAGTCCATCCTGCCGGACAGGCTCCCCCTCCCCCTTTACGTACAGCTATTGCTGCGTCGAGTTTACGCAGAAGCTCCCCCGCGTTCCTGCCGATTGAATCATGGGAGTAATCCGCAGCCACAATTATACCATCGGGGTCAACGATGAATGACGCGCGGATAGCCGTACCTTTTGAGCTTTCGTAAACCCCCAGAGCCCTGCTGAACGCTCCGGACCTGTCTGAAAGCATAGGATACTTAACATTTTTAAGCTGTGGAGAGTCCTTCTGCCAGGCACGGTGAACATAAGCTGAATCTGTGCTTATAGCAAAAACTTCAGCACCCGCCTCAGTAAAATCCTCATAATAATCAGCCAGTTCCTTCAGCTCAGTGGGACAGACAAATGTAAAATCCGCAGGATAGAAAAAAAGAATTATCCATTTCCCTTTGAAATCCCTGAGGTTTATATCCTTAACCTCTCCGTTATGAAACGCGGAAAACAGAGGCAGCGGAATTTCTCTCCCTATAATTGTATCAGATCTGACACCGCCGCTTTTTGAAACCATACCTGCGTAAACATCCGCAGATACCGATATAAGCAGCAGAACAAATGTAAAAATAACCGGCATGAGTTTTCTCATAAAAGTCTCCGTCAATTTTATATATCTCAAAAAAATACTATTAATAATAACAGGAATTATTTCAATCTTAATTTTCACCTGTATTCATGCCATCCCCGGAAGAACAAACGCTGAAAGCATGTAAAAACCGCTGTTTTTACGAAGTTTTTTTTATATTCCGGATTATGTAGCATTATTTCATTTGACAGATGAGTATATTGACTTCTATATTCGGCACTGAAAGCTTTTTGAATCCTTATACTACAGATTAATAATTCAGAAATCTTTCATTATTTCAACACACAAGAATAAAGGGAAAGGTTATAATTATGGCAAAAGCTGATAATAAAAAAGAGAAGAAAGTTGCGCTCCCGCAGAGCTATACTGTAACTTCTATGGCAGCATATCTTGCTGAATCAAAAGAGCTTTCAAAAAAAGACGCAAAAGAAATACTTGAACTCGTATTTAACATGGTTGAAGCAGGAGTTCTTCAGGGGGAAAGAGTGCCCCTCGGTAAAATCGGAAAAGTTTTCGCTAAAGTAAGGCCCGCGACAAAAGCAAGAAAAGGAAGAAACCCACTTACCGGTGAAGAGATGACAATCCCTGCAAAAAAAGCGACAAAAGTTCCTAAATTCAGTTTCACTAAAGGGTTTAAAGAAGAAGTTCTTAAAGCAAAGATAAAAGCAAAATAAGCCTCTGCACCATAGACAAGACCCGCTGAAAAGCGGGTTTTTGTTTATCCTGACTCAAGTAATATCAAATTATTAAAATTCCTGAAAGCAACATAATATTTTTCCTCCTTATGAAACTTCATTGTTAAAAAATCCTTGCAATTATTTGCAGATACAAATATTGTATTTACAAATAATTGCAAGGACAAATCGATGCCACCACAGGACAACAGGTTTCTCTACCTGATTTCAAGATCTGTAAGCAGGCTTAAATACTACTCAATACAGAAGTTTCAGGGGGAGGGTGTGAATGTAACACCATCACAGATGGGGATACTTTTTCTTCTGTTAAAAGACGGGGATAAAACCATGAGTGAGCTAAGCACAGCTCTCAACATTGATAATTCCACTCTTACACGCCTTGCGGACAGGCTCGTAAGGGAGGGATTTGCCGAACGGATCAGGGACGATACAGACAGGAGAATATCCAAACTCCGCATAACAGAGAATGGAAGAGCTGAAAGCCGGAAGGCTCTGAGAATAACAAAAGAAATCAATAATGAAATAATCCGTGGGTTTTCCGAAGAGGAGATTGCCGCTTTTGTTAAAATTCTGGAATCTTTTTTAAAAAAATTCTAATAAGTAAACGGGGGATTTATGAGTAAAGCACTTGATTTGTTTAACAGTATGCAGGGCTACACAGGTGGTAAAATATTATTCTCATGGCTTGTTTGCAGGAAAGCCCGGTATTTCGGTACAATAAAACCTTATGTAGTTGAACTCAAACCGGGAAAATGTGTAATTAAAATGAAGAAGCGAAAAGCTGTAACCAATCACCTCAACACTGTTCATGCCATTGCCATGTGTAACATTGTTGAACTTGCAGGGGGAATGGGTATGGACGTTTCGATACCGGACCACTACAGATGGATCCCGAGCGGGATGACTGTTGAGTATCTTGCTCTTGCGAAGACGGATCTTACAGGAATTTTTGAAACAGACATTAATAAAATCAAAGAGTGGAATTTAAACAAGCCCTACCCCGCAATAGTTAACTGCTTTGATACCGATGGAAAAGTGGTAATGAAAGGGACTATAGATATACACCTGTCATTAAAAAAAGAAAAAGGCTAATCAATAGATAATATGCCGTTAATTCCTTTGTATTTGTTTTGTTAAAGCTCTCTGCACAGCCTGTCCTAATTCTGCTGCAGTGAACGGCTTCATTACAATATCACATATACCGGTTTTTTCGGCTTTCTCCTTTGTCAGTTGTTCATTGTATCCGGTGCAAAGGATAACCGGAATTCCGGGTTTCTCTTTTTTTATCTCCGCAGCAAGATCAAGCCCGGTCATTCCCGGCATGGTCATATCTGTAATAACGAGATCAAACATGTCAGGATTTTTAGAAAACACCCGGAGAGCTTCAGCTCCGCTGTTGCATGCAGTTACTGAATAACCGAGAGTTTCAAGAATTGAGCCGTTCACCTCGGTCAGCATCTCTTCGTCATCAACGAGAAATATTGAAGCATGCCCTGTAACAGGTTTCTGGTTCTCCTTTATTATAACTTCATTTTTTTCTCCGGATACGGGGAGATAAACTTCAAAAGTTGTACCCTCTCCGGGTTTGCTGTAAACATAAATTGAACCTCCATGATTCTTTACTATGCCGTGAATTACTGCAAGCCCGAGGCCCGTCCCCTTCCCTCTCTCCTTGGTTGTAAAAAAAGGTTCAAAAATCCTTTCAATAATTGCAGGATCAATCCCCGAACCATTATCAGCCACTTTCAGAAGCAGATATAATCCCATTTTAAGATCAGGGTGTGACGCGGCGTATTTATCATCTACATAGCTGTTTGAAACATCAATTGTTATCCCGCCCTGCATGTCCCGCATTGATTGTGCAGCGTTAGTACAAAGATTCATCATTATCTGGCTTACCTGCGTGCGGTCAGCCATGGCATAATCAAATTCCGCATCAATCATTGTTCTGATTTCAACTGTTGATGGAAGAGTAGCCCTTATAAGTCTTATGGTATCTTTTATTACAGGGAGGAGGCTTACCGGTTCCAGTTTCTTTTCACTTTTATAGCTTATGGACAGAAGCTGAGTCACGAGATCGCGGGCCCTGTAACACGACTCAAGGATATGCTCAACATACCTGTGCACCGGTTCATCAGGTTTTGTACCTCTTATAGACAGTTCAGCAAGGCCCATTATCGCTGTAAGAATGTTATTAAAATCATGAGCAACTCCCCCTGCCAGTGTACCTATGGCCTCCATCTTCTGCATCTGGTGGAGCCTTGATTCAAGTTCACTCTTCTCAATAGCTGCTCTGCGGGGCTCGGTCATGTCCCTGAAAACCGCCGCGATATACTTTCTTCCGCTTATTTCAATAGCGGTACCGCTTATATCAACATATAGTACCGAACCGTCCCCCCTTTTCAGCGGAATGTTTCTAACCAGTTTAATCCTCCCTTCGGCAAGCCTCGCGAACTGTGAACGGATATAAGGGAGTTTATCCTCCGGATGAATATCATCAAGATAAAGCTCCACTTCCGTGTCATCAGAGCCAAGTAATGAATACATAGACCTGTTCATCTTTGCCAGTTTCTTTGTTTCAACATCAGCAAGCACTATGCCGTCAATTGTATTATCGAACAGGGCCCTGAGTATATTTTCACTTGTCTCGGCGCGTTTTATTGCATCAACGAGATCCTCTCTGCTTCTCTCGAGATCATCCACCTGGTCCTGAAGTTGCGTATAGTAACTCTTCTTAAGAGAACAGTCCCCCAGCCCGATTATTTTTTTCCGAAGGCTGTCTTTTTCATCCTGCTTGTCAGAGGGCTTTTGCATATATTCCTTCGATATCCTTTATGCCGGGGTCCCGGGGATTTGTAACTGCGCAGGGATCTGCAATAGCATATCTTGCAAGGTCAGGTATTACCTCTTCAGTAACTCCAAGGGTGCGGAGAGTACTGTTCAGTCCGGCTCTTTCGCGTAGAGAGCCTATTTCATTACTCAGCGCTTCTTTAACCCTGTCGTGCCCCATACCCTCAATATCGATCCCCATGGCTGCGGCAAGATCGCAGTATTTTTCTGCCGCAGAATAAAAATTATACCTCACAACATGATCAAGGAGCAGTGCGTTGCACTCGCCATGCGGGAGATCAAGAAGTCCGCCCAACGCATGGGCCATTGCATGTACAAGCCCCAGGCTGGCATTAGAAAAAGCGAGGCCCGCAAGAAGACTGGCGAGCATCATCCTGTCCCTGTACCGGAGATCATAATGATGCTCACATGCAGGCACAAGGTTATGAGCTATTAGTCTCACCGCTTTAAGAGCATTGACATCAGTTACCGGAGAACTGGCATTTGATACGTAAGCTTCAAAAGCATGTGTAAGCGCATCAAGCCCCGTGGCAGCTGTAAGCTCCGGCGACATGGTTGTTGTTGTTATAGGATCGATTAGTGCCACATCAGGCACAAGGGTTTTGCTGATAATTGCTATTTTAACGCTCCTTGATGTATCATCAATTATTGCAAACTGTGATACATCCGCAGAGCTGCCGGCAGTAGTGGGTATACATATAAGAGGAGGCCCGGGGAGAGGAACAAGATCAACCCCTTCAAACTCAAGAATATTTTTATTATTAGTACTCACAATACCAATCCCTTTGGCGCAATCCATGGGGCTCCCTCCGCCAACTGCCACAATCATATCACACCCTTCACGCCTGTATAGCTCAGCCCCGGCCATTACCTCTTTGTCTTTCGGATTAGGGGTAACACTGTTAAATACTACAAAGGGTATATCTGTCCCCTTAATAAACCTTTCAACAACCTCCGCCCATCCTGCGCTTATTACTCCCGGGTCAGTTACAACCATGACCTTCTTTACGCCAAGATTTTTTATATATCGGTCAACGACCTCAATGGCACCGCTTCCAAAAAGGAATTCCGGCGCAACAAATTTACGCAATTCAAAAGGATTATAACGGTCCATAACTCCTCCCGGTGGAAACTGATTGTATTTAAAATATATCAATATCCCGGAACAAATCCAGTTGTACGGATAAATGTCAGGAAAATATATGAGAAATATACTTACGGGGAGGGGATAAAAAATTTAAAAATCAGGCAAACATCAGCAGGCTTACAGCCATTACAGCCATACCGCTGATGAGCCCCAGGATTGCAATATGATGTTCACCATACTCCTCTGCTGTGGGGAGGAGTTCATCAAGTGAAATATAAACCATAATTCCGGCAACGCAGGCAAAAATTATACCGAATGCCGCGTCGTTGAATATTTTGATCAGGAAAAAATAGCCGAGAAGCCCCCCTACAGGTTCTGCAAGTCCTGATGAAAAAGATAAGATAAAAGCCTTCTTCTTGCTTTTTGTCGCATAATAGATAGGTATTGAGACAGCAATACCTTCAGGTATGTTGTGTATTGCTATAGCGGCAGTTATACTTACACCGAGCGCCGGGTCCTGTAGTGCGCCGATGAATGTAGCAAGTCCTTCGGGGAAGTTGTGAATCCCGATAGCCAGCGCGGAAAACAATCCCATCCGCATAAGTTTTCTGTCTTTTGCTTTTCCATCTGCTATATGATCGAAATTTTTAAGTTCATGAGGGTTTTCATAAGAGGGCACCAGTCTGTCAATAAGAGCAATTATCGCAATTCCCGCGAAAAAAGCAATCACTGTATACCAGTATCCGGGTTTATTACCATAAAGAGTAGTAAGAGATGCTTTTGCTTTTACAAAAATTTCCACAAGAGAAACATAGATCATGACCCCCGCTGAAAAACCGAGGGCACCGGCCAGAAACTTATGATTGAACTTCTTTGACATAAAAGCCATGAGGCTCCCTATTCCGGTCGAGAGGCCTGCGATTAAAGTGAGGCTGAACGCAAAAATAATTCTTTCATTTTCCATGTTTCAAGTTCCCCGTTTCAGTCCTGCAAACTACGGCCTGAAATTTACTCATACCATAGATATTAATAAAGAGAGCAACAATTTTTCTTTTATAGAAAAAATAAAAATGCCGGGTTAGCATTTAAACCCGGCATTTTTATTTAAACAGATTAAATCTGATATGCTCTACTCTGTAATATCCTCATCTTCAACTTCATCCCACCCTGTAATCATTGCCTTAATGTGCGAAGTAAGAGAATGACCTGTGGTTGTCATGTAAACATGAATAATGGTAAAAGCTATAAGTAGAAAAGCCCCTAATGCATGAAATATAGCAATATATTTTACAGAACGCAGATGGATATCCCCGTGAGCTACGTAGTAGTATATCACTCCAGTAGAGACCATAAGAGGAACGATTGCAACCTTATAACCCACATATGTAAGTCTCTGAAGCGGATTAAGTTTTACTTTTTGTGATTTGCCCACAGGTTTTCTCTCACCCTGGAAAATACCCTTGAAATAGTAAAGCATCATCTCCCTGAGCTTGTCTGTTGTTGGAATATAATGCCTCCATTCCCCAGTAGTAAAATGCCAGAATATTGCAAAAGCAATAAGTGTTATGAGTGTAAACCCCGCGTAATTATGAAGAACCACCGCCCTTTCAAAACCTAAGACCCTATAGGAGCCGTGCACTTCAAAACCTGTGAATGCGAGGAAGAAAATAAGAGCTGCCTGAGCCCAGTGCCAGAACCGTTCAAATCTTTTATACATATATACTTTCTTTGACATATCAATCCTCCTTCCTCTTCTTTGCCGCCTGATATCGCAAAGCACCGTGAACAGTGACGCCTGCAAAGGAACCGGCTATAAGAAGAATACCGAAAATATCAAACACCAGGCTTCTGTCCCTTCCGGGGATCCAGCATGCCGGGAGACCTGCGAGCCTTCCGTTTCTTGAATGGCAGTCATTGCATGAAAGAGCATTCTCCTTAGATACTACAAGGTGTGTCAGCGGCCAGTGCATCTCTGTTTCAATCCAGTCGAATTTTCCGCTGTAAGGTACTCCTGCCGCCTTCATCCCTATCTCTGCTGATTTAGTCCAGTCCCAGTCACTCCAGTAAGCGCCGCTCCCTTTGGGGCCGAACAGTTTAGGCACAACAAGTGTTTTGTTTTCAGGATCAAACATCTGTTTGCCCCTTATAACTTTAAAGGGCCAGATCTTTGAATCAGAGCCGCCGCATTCTCCGGCAATCCTGTTTATCTGTACCGGTCTCTTATCAGGATCAATTTTATCACCAACCAGTATATGATCCACTGTGCCGTTAAACCAGTAGTATTCGGGAACAGCATTCTTCGCCAGCCTGAACTCACCCTTTTTACCGTCATAGATCGGATCACCATCCTGATCTTTTACGACTTTAGGCTTACCCACCGGTGTCTTCTGCCCTGCTTTTGACCAGTCCCACCAGACCTTGGTTTTATGCTTTGTGGAATAGAATTTTATATGGCAGCTCTGGCAGGCAATTCTTTCTGTATGTTTATCAAGAACCCTGCTTGTAAAATTTTCTTCCGGCTTTTCTCTCATATAAAGCCTGTTTTTAAAAATGTCATACGTTCTGTCCGGCTGATTTTCCACGAATAATGTCTGAGTATGAGGATTCCTTGTATGGCACCTTTCGCAGCTCAACCTGTCTTTATTCTCAACAGATACTGAAAAAAGCTGTCCCTTGATATCATGCCTGTCAGCTACGTGACAGTCAACACATGTCATGCCGCCTCCGTCTTTTGACATATGAATATCTATCTCTTTGGCAGGATCAAGAAGTGACTTATCCAGAGCTCCATGCTTCACAGCATTTCCGCCGCCGCCGTAAAAGTGACATGAACCACAGGTCTGCCTGTTGGGGCGCCCCACATTATGCGCTATAAATTTATAATCAGGCTTTTTATAAAGCTTCTGATTTTCCGGAAAAACAGTATCTTTATCAGCAGGATAACCTGCTCCAGTGGGAAATTTTTCGTATGTTCCTGTTGTGTCATGACACACAATACAGTCGATCTTATTCTGGTTAGTGAAATCAAAATTCCCATCTTTCCATCCGTAACCGATATGACAGCTTGTACATCTCGGCTCATTTGACGCCACGGCAATACAGAAGTTATTGATTATGTTTTTCTTGCCGACTTCAAGCATCTGACCTTCCTTCCCCGGCATCTTATCCGTTTTCCGTGTCCAGAGCCAGTGATTAGTCTTCATTATGTCTGTACCCGCATTATTATGGCATTTCAGACATGCAGATGTAAGTTCCTCCGGTTTGCTGAAATTCCTGTTAAGTTCAGCAAACTTTGAGTGATCCACAGAAGCTGCAGAAAGCATTGTGAATGCACCTGTTAAAAAAATTAATACTGAAGCAAAAAAGCACGCCTTTCTGCTCATAAAAACCTCCTTCGTCTATCTAAAGCGGAATTTTTATTTTTCCCCATGAAATCCATCACTAAGCCAGCGTGTATAACCGCCGCTGAGAATCTTAATATTTCTGAAGCCCTCTTTTTTCATTATCTCAGCTGCTTCATCAGACTTAATCCCCTCACCGCAATAGAGGACTATAGTTTTCTCTTTATCTATATTCTTTATATCACGCAAAAAAGTGGCATCATGAAATTCTGCATTAATTGCTCCCTTAATATGTCCATCAGCGAATTTCTTTTCATTACGGAGATCTATTATAACAGTTTTTTCAGATGAAACAACAGAGGATATATCAGCCGGTGTTAGATACTCCGGTTCCCCGCATGATAAAAAAATAAAAAAAATGACCGGGAAAATCCATCCTCTCATTTTTTAAAAAAAACCTCACTCCTCTCCATAAAATTTTCTATAATTCCCTGCCGGATTAGCCTGCATCCTTCTATAAACTTTTTATTGGTAATCCTGTAATAAACCTGCTTGCCCTCTTTACGTTCAGCAACTGCACCCTGGTTTTTCAAAACCTTAAGATGCTGCGAAACATTTGTTACAGGAATATCAAGATACTCCGCTATATCTGAAACTGATCTTTCGCCGTTCTGCAGTATCCACATAATCCTGAGCCTCTTCTCATTCGACAGTATTGAACAGAACTCCGCGTGGATTTTAAAAAATTCCGGATCATCCATCTCCGGATAATTTTTTGCTTCTTCTTTTTTTTTCAAATATATCCTCTTTTTTTTCTTTTTCCAGTTTTTAATTAAAATATTATAAACATGATAAATACCGGTTTTTTATTTACAATACCTGTTTACTCTTGAATCAGGCCATAGATCGTCACTCGTGCAAAGGGGGAAAGACAATTCCCTGATTATTAAGTAAAACGCTACAAACATGCCGGGGAATAATTTCTGTTTAATGTTAACACTTGCATATATTCGCAAATGTTAACATTAATGAATGATTAAATGTCAAACATAATTTTGAAATATTAAGTCCCTGTAAATTATCCGTCTGTTATGCGTTAAAAACTTGACATTTGACTCCACTGATGTCAGAAAAATAACCGGATGAGAATATAATATAGTTCATCCGGTCCCCTCTCCGCCGGTTTAATATAAACTGATACGAATATTTCTGAACTTATTTATAGTTGATTCATATTCTGACTCTATACGGATATAAAGGGAAAAATAAATAAACGACTCCTGAAGTAATTATGGAGTCAACTCCGGCTTTTAAACAATAACTCTTCACAGGAGGCTTTTTTTTGGAATCTATTGCTAATTTCGTGGGAACTGTAAACTCCATTGTATGGGGCCCCTACATGCTTGCGCTGCTTGTAGGAACAGGCTTGTTTTTAACCGTAAGACTTAAATTCATAAGTTTCAGATATCTTCCGTATGCACTGAAGCTGGCATTCACCCCTCACCAGGATGAAAAATCTGAAGGTGACATAAACCACTTCCAGGCGCTCATGACAGCCCTTGCTGCTACTATCGGTACAGGCAACATTGCGGGTGTTGCTACTGCCGTTGTTTTAGGGGGGCCGGGAGCAATATTCTGGATGTGGGTTACAGCTCTTGTAGGTATGGCGACAAAATATTCTGAAGCAATACTTGCTGTTAAATACAGAATAGTTGATGAAAGAGGGGAGATGGCAGGCGGCCCTATGTATTTCCTTGAAAGGGGCCTCAACATGAAATGGCTTGGAATGCTGTTCGCCCTCTTCGGCGCCATTGCCGCTTTTGGAATAGGGAACATGGTTCAATCAAACTCAGTTGCGGACGCAGTTAAAGCATCATTCGGAATTCCGGCAATTGCAACAGGTATAGTCATGGCAATACTTACCGCGCTTGTTGTTCTTGGGGGGATCAAGAGTATAGGCCGTGTTACATCAATGATCGTACCCTTTATGGCGGTGTTTTATGTAATAGGAGGACTGATAGTAATACTGATGAACATAGGGCAGCTTCCCGCAGCTCTCGCATATATTTTTGAAGCAGCTTTCGGCAAAGCTGAGGCGGTGGGTGGAGGATTTGCCGGAGCAATGGTAGCCATGAGATTCGGAGTTGCACGCGGAGTTTTCTCGAATGAAGCGGGCCTTGGGAGTGCTCCAATTGCGGCAGCAGCAGCAAAAACAGATCACCCCGGACGCCAGGCTCTTGTATCAATGACAGGTACATTCCTTGATACAATTATTGTCTGTTCAATAACAGGACTGGTTCTTGCCATTGTATTGATGAATGCAGACTTTATGCGTGGCGAACTTACAGGCGCAGCTCTTACTACTGCGGCTTTTACCCATGCCATGGGAACAATGGGTAGTTGGATAGTATCAATAGGGATTATACTTTTCGCCTATTCCACAATACTGGGTTGGGCATACTATGGGGAGAAATGTGCTACATATCTTTGCGGAATAAAAGTTCTTTTGCCTTATAGAATTCTTTTCGTTGCCTTCGTAGCAATAGGTGCCTGCCTTAAACTCGCATTTGTATGGGACTTTGCTGATACAATGAACGGGCTTATGGCTATACCGAACCTTATCGGTCTCCTTCTTCTCAGCAAGGTTGTTGTTGCTGAAACAGAGGATTTCTTTGCAACCAAATATAAAGATGAAAAAAATAAAGAAGAGAAAGCTGCATAATCCGCTTTCCGGCACTTTAACTAAAAAACTCCGGTATTTTTTGCCGGAGTTTTTTATTGAGATCATCGTTAAAGAAGTTAATTCTATATTTTTTCAGAAACAAGCTTATCAAGATTATTAGAAACCGCATCCCTGCTCATTATTACTGTATCTCCATCTTTCTTAAATATTTTAACTTCATTGCCGTTAAGCACCTGTACTGCTTTCTTCAGTTCTTTCCCGTTACCGAGGAGCCATGTTTTTGTTTCCGGGTTATAAACAAGCTCAGCCTCTTCACCCATATTCGGGCCTGTTATCTGCTGGAAATGCATACGGTTGAGACTCACTTCAACTTTATATGACTTATCCCCTTTTGTGATATATTTTGTTTCAACTTCACCGGGCTGCATAGCAAGGGGATTCGATCCTGTCCAGAAATCAACTGAATTCAAAATAATTCCGTCAACAAGTACAGCAATCCCATACACAGGTATAATTACCATAATTAAAAAGACAACCTCATTGACCCACTTATTGCTTAATCTTGAATTCCAGTTATAAAGTTTTTTTGTGACAACAAATCCGTTACCGCCACCTACACAACCCTGTAAAGACATCACACTCATTACAAGTGCAAGTGAAAGAGCTATCCCTTGTTTTTTCATAATAAAACTCCTTTTTAAAATTTTATATCTTTTTATTACATATATAAAAAAGATATTGATGGTAATTCAAAAATAAGTGCTTCTTTCATAAAAATCAAGGCAAAAGAAAGTTTTCTTCAATTAGAGATTTATTGACATAATACCGATAATTTATTAACCAGAATAAAATCCGGAGGATATTTAACCATGTCAAAAAACATCATGTATTATCAGAATGGTGAAAATATAATCAAAGCAGGCCAGCTTGAACATAGAATGTATATTATTCTGGAGGGACGTGTCAGCATAATCCTCCAGAGCGGGGATGAGCAGTTTGTTGTTGCCACTATGGAGAAAGGTGACTTTTTCGGGGAGATTTCCCTCTTTACTGATCACCCCAGGAGCGCCACAGTACGTTCTCTCGGTGATGTCAAACTCGCTTATATTGACAACGTAACACAACTCAAGGCTTTTCTAATAAAGAATCCCGCATTTGCAGCAAAGATGGTACAGATTCTGGCCCAGAGGCTTGCAAAAACCGATGAGATACTTGTTGGAAAAATCAGTGAAATCAAGAGACTTAAACAGACCCAGGCCATATAACATACAGGTGTAAAATGAAAAAAAAACTCTTCATAATTGACGGACACGCCCTCTGCTACAGGGCGTATTTTGCCTTTATACGTAATCCTCTTATAAACTCGAACGGACAGAACACATCTGCGATCTTCGGCTTCGCCAGGATGCTGCTTAAACTTATCAGGGAACAGACCCCCGATTACCTCGTTGTGGCATTTGATCCCCCGGTAAAATCATTCCGCTTTCAGCTTTATGAAGAGTACAAGGCGAACAGGCAGAAGATGCCTGACGACATGAGGAGCCAGGTTGAAGAGATAAAAACAATGGTAAAAACTCTCGGGCTCCCGCTCCTTGAGTTCCCGGAATTTGAAGCTGACGATGTACTTGGAACTGTGGCAGAAAAATATTCATCAAAGGATGTTGATGTATACCTTGTAACCGGGGATAAAGACGCGTACCAGCTGGTACATGATAATGTACGTATTTATGCAAGCTCAAAAGGAATTTCTGAATACGAGATATATGACAGGGAGGGAGTAATTAACAAAGTCGGCCTCCCCCCGGAAAAAATAATAGATTATATGGCGCTCATGGGGGACGCCTCCGACAATGTGCCGGGCATAAAGGGGATTGGTGAAAAAACAGCGCTTAAGCTTATTACTGAATACGGCACACTTGAAAAACTTTTTGAAAATGCAAATTCAATTAAAGGCAAAACCGGCGAGCTGATAAAAAACGGGCGCGATATGGCAATGCTCTCACGCCAGCTCGTAACAATCCGCCGCGATATTCCAATTGATAAGAATATTGAAGACATGAAATTTCAGGGCCTTGACCCGGAAAAAACTTCTGAATATTTTCGCGGCCTTGAAATGGATTCAATTATCACTGAATTTTTTCAGCCTGGAGAGAAAAAAACACCGGATAAAGCTGAACCTGAAAAGAAGGATTACAAAATTATCCGCACGGAAAAAGATCTAGACATGATGATCTCCGAAATTGAAAAAGCAACTCTACTCTCTTTTGATACAGAAACAGATTCCCTCCAGCCTGTGGAGGCTAACATTGTGGGGATGTCTTTTTCAATTGAAGAGAAGGCCGGATGGTATCTCCCTGTGACGAGTAAAGGATTATTCAGCGAGGATTACCTTGACAGTTCAATTTCAATACCGAAAGTGAAACCTCTTCTTGAAAACCCGGAGATTAAAAAGATCGGCCAGAACATAAAATATGATCTCCTTGTGCTGAGGCGCGCGGGGATCGAACTTCGCGGCATCACTTTCGATACTATGATAGCCTCATATTTGATCAATCCATCAGAACGGCGCCACAACATGGACGATCTTGCTGAAGAATATCTGAAATATAAAACTATTACATATAAGGAACTTACAGGCACCGGTAAAAATGCCGTACCTATTACTGAGGTTCCACTCGTTCGCCTGGCTGAATATGCAACAGAAGATGCTGATATAACTTTCCGCCTGCATAATATGTTTAAACCACTACTGGAAAAAAATCAGCTTGTCGATCTTTTTGAAAAAATTGAAATGCCGCT
Organism: Spirochaetia bacterium UBA5763; assembly: GCA_002418835.1. Taxonomy (GTDB): domain Bacteria; phylum Spirochaetota; class UBA4802; order UBA4802; family UBA5550; genus UBA5550. The sequence goes on from DIEX01000033.1 coordinate 134,001, forward strand.
TATGTCTGTTCTTGCAGATATGGAATATACCGGCGTTAAGATAGACACTAAACATTTTGAAAAAATGAGGAAGGATACTGCCGCAAAAATTTTTGATGTCGAGAAAAATATTTATGCATCAGCCGGACAGGAATTTAACATCAATTCAACCCGGGAACTGGCTTCAATACTTTTCGATAAGCTCGGACTTAAAACAGTTAAAAAAACAAAAACAGGATTCTCCACTGACATACAGGTGCTTGAAACACTTCAAGGTACACATCAAATTATCGATCACCTGATAAACTACAGAACACTGAGCAAACTTCAGAGTACCTATATAGAAACTCTCCCGAAACTGATAAGCCCTGTAACTGGAAGAATACACACATCCTACAACCAGACAGTGGCCGCAACCGGCAGGCTCTCATCATCCGACCCTAATCTTCAGAATATCCCTGTAAGGGACGACTTCGGACGGCAGCTCCGCAAAGGGTTTATTCCGGAGAAAGGATTCATCATGATGTCTGCGGACTACTCGCAGATTGAACTCCGCCTCGCGGCGCACTACTCCAATGATGCCAATATGCTTGCAGCATTCCGTGACGGCATTGATATTCACAGTATGACCGCTTCATCAACATTCGGCGTACCATTTGACAAAATCACGCCGGACATGAGACGGCAGGCTAAGATAATAAACTTCGCAACAATATACGGCGTGTCCCCGTACGGCCTCTCTCAGCAGGCGGAGATCAGCATGAAAGATGCGGCTGAATTTATCCGCAAATATTTTGAGACATACCCCGGCTTCAGAAACTATATTGATGAAACAATAGATTTCGCGAAAAAGAACGGCTATGTCACAACACTCATGGGGAGGAGGAGGCCGGTTCCGGAGATAAACTCAGACACGGTTTTCAGGAGAGAAGGAGCTGAACGTGTTGCCATTAACACACCACTTCAGGGAACATCCGCAGACATGATAAAAATCGCAATGATCAATATCAGCCGTGAACTTACCGCAAAAAAAATGAAATCACGGATGATAATGCAGGTACACGATGAACTTGTGTTTGAAGTTTATGAAGATGAACTCGACGAGATGAAATCATTTGTTAAAGAAAAGATGGAGAGCGCAATCCCTCTCAATGTACCGGTTGTAGTTGAAATCGGCACAGGAGCAAACTGGGAGGAGGCGCACTAAATATTTCTTCTAATAATGATGTCCGGAAACAGCAAAGAAATGTCAGCTCCGCTTATCAGGCTTTAATCAATAAAAAGATTTCAATAGTTTTATGATCATAGCCTGCTCCATATTCTTGTTGACATTATCTTTTCATCCTTTTTTCTAAAATAGAAGTAAGTTAATCAAAAACAAGGCTCTTTTCCGGTATATATATTATGGACAACATCAATGACACCAGTCAGGAGAAAAAGACTTATAGATTTCTTATACTATTATTTCTACTCGGAATCTGCTGCTTCCTTACATTCTATTCAAGCCTTGTGCTGAACACAACAACAGTATATTCACATTTTTTTTATATCCCTATTTTCCTTTCATCTCTGTGGTGGAGAAAGAGAGGTATAACAGTTGTACTTTTTCTCTCATCATTTCTGCTTATAACATACAACCTCACCGGTGACGGCATATCATACTTCGATTATTTAAGAGTCGGGGCACTGTTGTTTGTTGGAATATTTCTTACGCTCACAATGGATAGAGTTTCACATGAAAGCAAGACTTCTATCGACAATATAAATGATAAACTCAGGAATTATAGTTTAAAAGAATCATCAAAAATTTCTTTGATCGTTATCTTGATTATTTTATCCTGTTCGCTAACAGTATATTTTCATGTTGTAGAAAACAAAGGCACTGTTTTCAGCCATTTTTTTTACATTCCAATAATCCTGTCTGCAATCTGGTGGCAAAGACGCGGATTACCTGTCGCTTTTTTCCTGGCAGCTTTTCTGCTTTTTGGACATTTTTTTCTCAGGGATTATGTAGTTACAATCAATGACTTTTTCAGAGCAACGATGTTTATTATTGTCCCTTTAATAATCTCTTTTTTCAGTAAAAAAATTGCACAGGCTGAGGGCAGGATAAATTACCTTACAACTATTGTAAGTCTTATCCAGAGCGTAAATAAACTTGTAATTCAGGAATTCAACAGAGAGCGGCTCATCGAAGGGATAGCGTCGGCCATTGCAGAAAACCCCGGTTATATCTCAGTAAAAGTTGCTCTTTATGATGAAAATGGAAAACCGCAAAATGAAGTAACCAGATACAATTCCCGCGAGTCACAAAAAACAGAAATTCAGCAGACTCGCTATAAACAACCGTATATCAATGATCTCAGTGCCACAAATCCAGGCAAAGAATATAAAAACAGAAAATCATCTTCAATATCATATCCCATAGAATATGAATCCTTCGGGTATGGCTATATGTCCATTGTTCTGAAAGATAATAATGTTAACAATAAAGAACAAAGATATATGCTGGAAAGCGTAGCCGACGAACTGGCTTATGCCCTCTTTAATCTTGAAGTCAGCAGGGGAAAAAAGATAGCAGAGGAAGAACTCCGTCTTGATAATCTAAGAATACAAACAATTTCTGAATTCAGTAAAATTACCGGATCTACATATCATGAAATGATACTCTACACTCTGCAGGAAGCTGTCTCTATTTCAAAAAGTGAAACAGGGTATATTGCTTTTATCGACAACAACAAACTGACTGTTGAAATTATAACACCCCGGACAGAAGACCCGGAAAATAAACTTTATACCACGGATAAAAAATATTTAACTTTTAAAGATATTGAATTAATCTCTGACATACTCAAAAGACGCAGCGCTCTTGTGACTGACAATCCTGACAAGCTTAAACAAATTGAAAAGATTTATGGGGAAAACTGCCCGGCTCTAAAAAGACATATCGATATCCCGATAATAGACTCCGGGCAGGTAGTTGCAGTGGCAGGTCTGGCCAACAGGGAGAACTCTTACAGCGACAGCATTATAAAAAATACTACACATCTGCTTCAGGGTATGTGGAACATTCTCAAGCATAGAAAAACCGAGGAGGAATTAGCTCTCTATAGAGACAACCTTCAGGAGATGGTTAAAACAAGAACCGAAGAACTTGAATACACCAACAACAGGCTGACTATCGAACTCAGAGAAAAGAACATCCTGAATAAAAATCTTGAGGAAGCATCCAGGGAGCTTGAAAGTTTTGTTCATTCCGTTACCCATGATCTTAAATCCCCACTGTTTTCCATGAAGCTTTGCATGGATATGCTTAAAAAAAATCACTCCAGCGGGATGAATCAGGAATGCCTTGAACTTTTACAGCAGATAAAAAAGGAAAATACCCGAATGGAGGAATTGATTAAAGATGTTCTTGTGCTCTCTAAAGCCGGTGTTGAAAACGATATTGTTGAAGAGATCGATATACTTAAACTGCTTCTCGATATTTCAGGGAGATTTGAATACTGCTTCGAGGAAAAGTCAATTGAGTACATTATCAGGGTATCAGTTCCTGAACCTGTACCAGCTGTTGTGGCGAACAGAAGCCAGGTAATCCAGGTTTTTGAAAATCTAATTACCAATGCTGTTAAATATATAGGCAACACTGAGGACCCCTGTATACTCCTTTGTATTCATTCTATCAGCAAAAATTTCTGTTATTTCTATATTGAAGATAATGGAATAGGAATAGATAAAAAAAATCATGAGAATATTTTTAAAGAGTTCTACAGAACCCATGATATAGATGCGGATGGGACAGGTATAGGCCTCGCGATTGTAAAAAAAATTATTGAAAAGCATGGAGGAGAAGTTTCAGTTTCATCCGAACCCAGAAAAGGGAGCACCTTTTATTTCTCATTACCTGTTAAACAGAACTGAATCTATTCGACAATAACTCTCATAACATGAGTTATATTATATTTTCAAAAAAACAGACTGGCCGCTTATCTCATGGAGTAAACAATCTTTCTCTTCCCGATGCGCTCTCTATTGGTTTCAATCCTGTTCTTGTAGTAAAATCCTCTTTCAGGCTTGAGCTGACCAAGGAGATCAAAGATTCCCATTTCGAATGAAAGCATGTTCTCAGCTGCATCTTTTAAACCCGACTCACTGATTTTTTTCAGGTCCACTGCCACATGACGTGAATTAATCATGTCAGGCTGAACAGTTTCTGCAATAACTTCAAAGTTTGCCTTGGTAATTGTCCCGCCCACAGAGGTTCTCTTGCCTCTCTCCCGTGAAATTTTTACAATCTGATTTGTCACCCTCATCACTTCAGGATCATCAGGATGCATATCCATTGAAGCGGAGAGATCTGACCGTGCCGCTGTGACGCTGTTAAGTTCGCCAAATGAAGCCGAATCCGCAATTTCGAGTATATTTCTGTAGCCTGTAATTGTTTCAAGATTAATAGACTTCTTCAGATCAGGGTAATGCGCCGGAGCTATAAGATTTTTAAGTGTATTAATAAAATTTCTGAGAGAGTATTCTGACTCAATCATAGGAGCTGTGATCCCTTCAATACCTGCAGAATAACAGAAACGAATATCGGTCCTTGCCTCAGGCCCGCCGATTTTCACAGTGACAGGAACGAGATCTTTCCCCAGAGCATGGAGGAGATTCAGCTCATCATAATCCATATCTTCAGTTTCAGTGCCGCCTTTCAAACCGCAGAAACCGGAAACATCAATAAGTTCCTCAAGATCTTTTCTAAGTCTTAAAAGAGAGTCCTCCACCTGCGGTTTTAAATTCATACTATGCTCCTGCGAAACTTTATTAAATGGATCAGTCTATTATTTATCGGCATAATTCCTGTTTTGTATAAGTTCGAAATGCGTTCAATAGGATGTTTTTTAAAATACGGCCCGGTGGAGATTGAATCACGGGAGTTCCCGGTCTAAGCGTAAATACTGAAATTGCTCCCCTTCAGAAGAGAAAGGGAGTTTTCATCCTTCTGATGTTTATCCCTGTAGATCTGATTCCTTGCCTCAAACTCTATTGCGATTGCTGAATTCAGTGCCTGGAAATCCTTTGATGAAGGTTCACCCGGAGACATTGAAGCTTTTTTCAGTGCCTCTGCCTTTGACAGGGCCTCTTCAGGGGTACGGGCATTACCTGTTGAGAGAGTGACTCTTCCGCCGGTTGCGTATGCTTTACCGTCAGGACCGATTGTATAGTCGAACTGCGCAGCGCCAATCTTAACAAGCCGGGGATCACCGCTGTGAGCGGCCTCATGAGCCCTCACTTCTTTATCCCGGTTTTTCAGATCTTCTATCGCTCTCTGTTTAACTGAATCAGACGAATCCTGGTCCTGTTTTTTTGCCACAAGTACCTGGTTTCCTGACAATTTCCCTAAGATCCGGCCTGCTGATGAAATCATAGTTCACCTCAACTTAATTTATCGGCAGATCGGAAAGATAACTTGAACCGGATCTTCCGGAAAATTTTCCATATCAAAAGAGAAATCAATCTCTCTTGACATTCCCGAATCAACCTGATAGATAAAAATACTCACTAAAAATAACACGGACACCATCCTGTAATCTATTCTGGAGATCCCTATGACTGGAACTGACTCAGATATATTTTTTAAAAAATTACACTGTTTTATAAACAGAACTCTGCTGATTCCGGTAACCCTTCTGCTTTTAATTCACGCTTTTTCATATCATAACGCGAAAGCAGAGAATAAAACTGAAAATCTCAAATGGCTTGTAGAACCGGAGTTTGAATCTGCTGCGGACTTTACCGAAGGTTTTGCCATGATAAAGAAAAATGGTAAATACGGCTATATAAACAGAGATGGTAAAATTACCATTGAACCGCGGTTCGATATCGCCCATCCATTCAAAGAGGGGATGGCGAAAGTCTTTGAAAAAAATAAAGGATGGGGGTTTATTAACACCAGTGGGAAAGTTGTAATTAATAATCTTTCATACACTGCCGATTTCTCCGAAGGATTGGCAACTGTCTGCACAGACCTCCAATGGACCGGTTTTAACAACAGATACGGCATGATTGATAAAAGCGGAGAACTGGTTATTCCGGCAGAATTTGAGTCAATTCCGGGATTTTCAGAAGGCCTTTCCGCTGCTGCTAAGAACGGGAAATACGGATATATAGACAAAACCGGCCGATTCGTAATTAAGCCTGAATTTGAACAGGCAATAAAATTTTCAGAGGGGATGGCTCTCGTCAGAATAAACGGGTTATATGGTTTTATTAACAGAGAGGGAAAAACAGTAATCCCCCCTAAATTCAAGGAGGCTTATTCGTTTTCAGAGGGCCTCGCAGGGATTAATAATCATGGCTATATAAACAAACAGGGTAATCATGTTATAAAAACTGATTTCGAAAGTTCGGGGTCTTTTACTGAAGGTGTTGCCATTTTCACAAAAAACAACAAGTGTGGAATTATCAGCAGAAGCGGAAAAATTATTGTTAAACCGGTGTTTGAATACATGTTACCATTTTCTGAAGGACTGGCAGTTATTAAACAGAATAACCGGTGGGGATATATCGATAAAAAGGGTAATATCACCATCAATCCGGTTTTCGACTTCGCAACAAATTTTTCCGAAGGCCTTGCTAAAGTTCAAATAAACGGCAAATACGGATTTATTGATAAAACCGGAAAATTTATAATTAAACCTGAATATGACGGCGCGGGAATATTTTCCGAAAGATTTGTTCTTCTTAAAAAAGAAGGTAAAACCGGTTTTGCCATAAACCCTCTACCTGCTGAAATCCGGAAACAGGAGATGGAGAATGCCGGTATGCTTATTGGTACAATTAAATCTGTATCCGGGAATGAAATAATCATCACCGGAAAAAATATTGCAGAACAGGTCTGCATGGGTGATAAATTATGTGTATATTCCGGAGATGAACTCATTGTGTTGCGCGCGTCTTTCCCCATGATGACAATGACAAAGTGCGAATTAGTTACAGGAGATAAAAATGATATTAAACCCGGTCTGAATGTCTACCGGTATAAAAAAATTCAGAAGGAGAGATGACCCCCCTCGCCTACTTCTTCCACGCATAGAGCACAATGCTCTTAGGGAAGAAGTTATTAAAAAACTCCTCGCACCTTCGCATGAATTTTGACATAAGCCCCAGGTGAAGAAATTTGTGGTATCCCTTAGTAATCGGGTGCTCACCGTTATGAAGACCCACAACTCCGCGAATCATCCACCATATTGTATGGAATGAATGTTTGAATCCCACAGCATAAACTTCAAGGCCGTTTGCCCGCATTATATCTGCAAGCTGTGAAGGATGGTATTTCCTGACGTGCCCGCCGGGTGAAGTAAAGTATTCATAAGTTATTGCATCATAAACAATTTCACTGATATATGTGGGCACAGTAATTGCGATGCGTCCGTTCTTTTTTAGAACACGGGCAAGCTCACCGCATGCCTGGAAATCGTCATTAACATGCTCCATTACTTCGGAACAGATTATTCTGTCAAAAGTTCCGTCTTTAAACGGAAGATTTAACGCGTCGCCTATATGTGTAAGGAATGAACTTTTTGCGTGGGCGTTTCCGCTCTTCATCATACTTGCAATTGTATACCGTGTTTTAAGCAGACAGTCCAGGTCAAGGTCCATGCAGAACACGGAAGCTCCTTTCTTCATAAACTCGATGGAGTGTCTCCCCAGCCCGCACCCTGCGTCCAGTACAACATCACCTTCACGTACTGCAAGCCTGTCAAAATCAACTGTAAGCATTAATTACCTCCCGGTAAACCTCAACCATCTCCCTGGCCGCATTCTCCCACGTGAAGACCGAGGTAATCCTTTTTCTTGCAGCTTTACCCATTCTCTCACGCTCCTTCGGATTATCAAGGAGATAATCTATTGCCTCTGCAAGGCCGTAAGGATCGCGTGATTTAACAACGTAGCCTGTTTCCATATGGTTCCCCACAACTTCAGGGAGAGCGCCGCCGTCAGATGAAACAAGGGGTAGTTCGCAGGCCATAGCCTCAGCAGCAGGAAATCCGAATCCTTCGTAAAGTGAAGGTGAAACAGCGATCTGGTGCTGCGAGTAAAGCTCTATAAGTTTATCACCGGGAATCTTCCCTGTGAAGTGTATCCTGTCATTAAGACCGAACTTATCGATCCATTTTGTAACATACATCCTGTTAGGTGCGCCGCCGTCAACTACAGTAAGGTGGAATCTGTTTTTTGTAAGAGTCATAGCCTTCAGCAGATAAACAACACCTTTCTTCCTGTCCTCAACATTTCCCACAAATATCACGCTGTTCGGTTTCTTCTTAACACCGGGTAGCGGCCTGAATATCTCTGTATCAAGGCCGTTGTAGACAACACTAATGTTCTCCTGTTTTACGCCGAAAGCCTTGTTGATTTCAATTGCGGAATCTTCAGAAACGGTGATTATGTGGTCAAGATGTCTCGCCACAAATCCCTGCATGATTAACGGATAATATAACACCCGTTTAATTTTAAGTCTGAAGTCTGAAGGATACTCAAACCATGTTGACCTGTCTATTGAGAGAGGATGGTGTATAGTCGAAATAAAAGGTATACCCAGAAGCTTTATAAGCAGAAATCCGTAACCGAGATTCTGATTGTCATGTATTATGTCGAATTTATGTTTTTTCTGAAGTTCCTTCAGCTTAAGGAAAGCCCTGACTGAAAATGTTTCGATCTCCGGGAATATCCCGAATTTTGATGCCACAAATTCATAGAAATTCAAAGGCTCAAATGTTGCAAAAGGCTTATGAGGTTTGATGTAGTCTTTCTTTATATTGAAATAATTATGATTGCTGAGGTAGTGTATGTGAACTCCCTCCATTTCAGGAAAATACGGCGGCCCCTGGATAACATGAACCTCATGCCCCAGTTTAACAAGCTCACGGGCGATATACATTGTGTATATACCCTGGCCGCCGCAGTACGGGTTCCCCCTGTATGTTAATAGGCATATTTTCATTTCCCGCTCCTGTACTCTCTTACTACATCTTTGTAAACTTCAAGGGTGTTCTTTGCTGCAACAGGCCACGAGAAGTTTTCCACAGCCCATTTTCTGCCGTTCTCACCCATCCTCTCCCGGAGCTTCTTATCTCCAAGAAGTTTCAGTATACCATCTTTAAGTGCCGCAGGATCTTTAGGCGGGACAAGCACCCCGCAATCCGGGGACACGACCTCTTTAAGCGATCCTGATGTTGTAACAACAACAGGGGTTTTGCAGGACATTGCCTCAACAGCCGGGAGTCCGAATCCCTCAAATAGAGAAGACATCACAAGTATGGTTTTTCTGCTGTACATGCTCACAAGGGCATCATAGCTCAGTTTACCTGTGAATTTTACCCTGTGTCCAAGATTGTATTTCTTTATCATATCCGCCGCAGTCATCTTCTTCGGCGGGCCGTCATCAACAATAGTGAGAGTTATATTTTCCGGGAGCATGGTCATTGCCTCGAAAAGATAGACGAGACCTTTCTTGCTGTCCTCGGTATTCCCCACAAAGAGAAGAGCATTCTCCTCCCTCTGCTCACCGGTATTCTGAAACATATCAACATCCATCCCGTTATAAACAACAGAGACCCTCTCCCGCTTAACTCCAAAGGCCTTCTGAAGTTCGTCGATCCCCTCTCTGAAAGAAGTAATCACACGGTCAAGCCTCCTGATTACAAAGCTCTGCATAACAAGGGGATAAAAGAGAACTGTAGTTGTTTTGTCCCAGAGCCCCCGGTTTCCCATGAGATCAGCCTCACGGTCCTTTGTAAGAGGGTGATGCACTGTAGTGACAATTGGTATTCCATAACCCTTCATGGGAACAGTTGCCCATCCGAGAGATTGTATATCATGAATAATATCGTATCTCTTTGTCTTAAGAATTTTTTTCAGAGCGAAGAAAGTCCTGAAGCTGAAAGTCTCCATTTCAGGGAACATGTGGAGCCTTGTTAAAACATAATCAGCAAAGTTCCAGGGGGAGAAAATCCTATTCAGCTTTTCCGGAGGAATATCCTTTGTCTTGATAGACCAGATATTCAGGTTTTCAATTTTGTAGACGGTTGCCCACCCTTCAAGGGGATCAGGATAAGGGGGGCCGACAATTACATCAACCTCTGCACCGAGCTTTGCAAGCTCCTTTGAGAGATTGTATATATAGATACCCTGTCCCCCGCAGTAGGGATTCCCTCTGTAGCCGACAATAAGAACTCTCATAGGCTTCAGTCTGAACTATTACTTTTTATTTACCGGCAGCGTAGCTCTTGTTGTAATTATAGCCATACCTACCCAGAAGATCGCTCCGAGTATTACAGCTGATATAACAAGTGCAGGAACTGCAAGGGACCAGAAACTTCTTATATAAACTCCGTAAACAAGAAGAGCAGCAAGGGCTGCAGTTATAAGACAGAGGAAAAAAGCCTTTATCTTGGAGTTATCTTTTTTTTCAACAATTTCAGGCATTGGAGGCACCACCTTTATAGTAAGAATTACCCATCCTATCCAGAACCCTGTGGCAAGCACCCATAGAGCTATAACAGCAACGGGTATTGCAGCTGAATAGTATGTGAAGCTGTTTAATCCGTTTAAATCAACAGATGAGAATGTAGAGAAATCCCCGTTATTAATAATAAAGAAAGAAAAGACTGATAACGCGAACAGACCGGCAGAGAGTATTACGGCCAGAAAGCCCCAGATTTTTGCTCTCGGCATATTATTGCCCCATAGAATGTATGATTATAATAGACTCTGACAGGTTAGATTCCGGTAAACATATGTCAACTTTAATATTCTTACCTCTTCGCTTTACATTTGTAAAAAATTTTATTACATTGACATTAGAAGGTATAATATTTTAAGTGATTTAAAGCTAATTTAAGGTTTATTTAAACTATAAGTATTTTTGCTCTTAATAAGCGGTAATTCCTTAAAAATGAATTTTTTTAATAAAAATACAGCCAAATAGAGAATATTAGAGCACTACTTGACGATAATTAAAGTACAAATGTGATGCACATTTAAACGGTTATGAGAATGAAGGTCAGTTCAGAACAGAGAGAAAACTATATTTTGATTAGCGTCAAAGGTACGCTTTCAATTGAAAATATTTCGCCTTTTGAAACACTTGTAAATAAATGTGTTGAGCAGAAATCCCATATACTTATTGATCTTACAGATCTTACTTTTATTGACAGCTCTTCACTTGGAATAATTGTAGTCTACTATACCAAGTCCGAAAAGAACAACAGACAATTCGCTTTAATCAATATAAACAGCGACATCATGCAGATGTTTAAAATTACAGGCCTTGACAAGAGGATCAGGATTTTCAACGATCTGAAAGAAGCTGTAAACTCACTCGATCTATCCGTTTAACCCGGCCCGCGGAGCATAACAATGATAATTCTGGCTTTCCTGGGCAATCCCGGTAATAAATATTCACGCACCAGACACAATATAGGTTTTATGGTCGGAGAGCATTTTGCTTCCGCATCCGGGATTAAAGTTAACAAAAAAGCGTTCAGTGCTGAAACCGGCTCCGGCAGGATTGACGGCCGAGACGCGATCCTCCTCTTCCCGCAGACATTTATGAATTTAAGCGGGCAGTCTGTTTCCAAAGCCATGGATTTCTACAATACCAAGCCGGGTGAACTTATAGTGGTTCATGATGAACTTGAACTGCCATTCGGCGATATAAAGCTTAAAACCGGAGGCGGACACAAAGGTCACAACGGGCTCCGTTCAATTATTGCGGAAGCGGGAACTCCCGATTTCCACAGAATACGTTTCGGCATAGGGAGACCTGTTAATCCGCAGATGGATGTAGCGGATCACGTTCTTTCAAACTTTTCGAAAGAGGAGTCTGATAAACTGCCTGAACTCTTACCTGCTGCTGAAGAATTAATCCTCTCAATCATCAGAAAAATTGATTCAAATTAAACTTGATTCCTCAAACATTTATAATTATCTTAAACCCGTAATTTATATTATCGTTCCTGATTATTTCTGATAATTCAACATTGTCTCTTTGATAAAATTTCAAACTGACTGTTTTCTATTCTCATAATAACCGCGAGGTAAAAAATGTTTCTCAGATTTCTCCTTTCAATGATTGCCGGTATTGCCTCCGGCTATGTTTTTTACGATATCATCTACAGCAGATCCATACTTCTTGCTATTCTTATAGGCATCCTGATATACTATGTCACCTGGCGCACTGTAAAATCCATGCAGAACAAGGGCAAAACTCCTACTGTTAAAGGTGACCCTTTCCGTTCGATACAGGTTGAAAAAGCTGTAAAAGAGGGGAGCGAACGTCTCCGTAATATAAGATCACAGACGAGGCTCATTGCTGACAATGAAATTGCAGGGAAGATTCAGGATATCTGCAAAACCGGGCTTGATATATTCGATTATATACAGAAAAATCCCGATGATTTGACAAAGGCAAAACAATTTATTAATTATTATCTTGATGCTACTGAAAAAATCGTTAAAAAATACGTGGAGCTTCTCAGTAAAAAAGAGAGGAACAGTGAGATTGATGCTGCTATTTCCAATGTAGAGAGTGTTCTCGATTCTATAAAAGAAACTTATACAAAGCAGCTTCATAATCTTCTCGAAGACGATCTCCTTGATCTTAACACAGAGATTAAAGTTCTTGAGAAGACTATTAAATTAGAGGGATAGTCTCAGGGATTGTCATTCCGGCTGAAACGTAGTGAAATGCCGGAATCTTATGAATGCGGAATGATTATATCATGTATTTTCACGAACGTATATAGTCCTAAAGATTCCGGTATTATCTTTCAGATAAACCGGAATGACAAAGAAGTACGATTCAATTACCAGCAATGACACTGATTTCTGGAAAAATTTCATGTAAATTTAACCTAACAGGGGGCCAGTATGGAAGGAGCAGTTCAGGAAATTAAAAAAGAAGTTTCATTAAATGATCTTACACCTGACCAGAAACAGAAGGTGGAGCAGATTGCATCTTCAATTGATATAAATGATTCTCAGGGTATTATCCAGTACGGTGTCGGTGCACAGAGCAACATCTCCACTTTCGCTGACAATGTACTTGAGCAGGTTAAAGCTAAAGATGCTGGAGACGTGGGCAAGACCCTTACAGATCTTATGCTCACAGTGAAAGACCTGGATGTGAGCTCTCTTTCAGGTGAAAGTTTCATGTCAAAGATACCGCTTCTTGGAGGGCTTGTTTCCGGAGCTAAAAGATTTATTGCCCAGTATCAGTCTATCGAACACCATATAGAAGAGATCACTGATGAACTTTCTAAAGCCCGGATGCAGCTTTTAAAAGACATCACTCTCCTCGATGCTCTCTATGACAAGAATAAAGAATATATGAAGGAGCTTGAACTATTCATTCTCGCAGGAGAGATAAAGCTTAAAGAACTTCAGGAAAAGACTCTCCCGGAGCTGAAGGCAAAGGCTGAAGCATCAAAAGATACACTTGACGCGCAGAAAGTTCAGGATCTCTCCCAGATGATAAACAGATTTGAAAAGAAGATACACGACCTGAAACTCAGCAGGATGATCTCCATACAGACACTCCCCCAGGTAAGGCTGATTCAGAATAACGACCAGCTCCTTGTTGAAAAGATCCAGAGCTCCATACTTAACACAATCCCTTTATGGAAAAACCAGGTAGTTATAGCAATATCTCTTTTCAGACAGAAAAAAGCCCTTGAACTTCAGAAAGAGGTATCTTCAACAACAAATGACCTCCTCACAAAAAATGCCGATCTTCTGAAAACCAGCAGCATCGACATTGCAAAGGAGTCTGAAAAAGGAATTGTAGAGATTGAAACCCTGAAAAAAGTTCATGAAAGCCTGATATCCACCATAGATGAAACTCTAAAAATTCAGGCAGAAGGGCGCACAAAGCGGGCACAGGCAGAAGTTGAGATAACAAAGCTTGAAAATGACCTTAAAGCAAAGCTCACACAGGTAAAGGAGAGCGGAGCGCCGCTGAAACTTTAGAATAAAGGAAAGTTTATGAAAATACTTATCCCCCTTGCAGAGGGTTTTGAAGAGATAGAGGCTGTAACAATTATTGACACCTTAAGAAGAGGGGGTATCGAAACAATTACCGCTTCCCTCCGGGCTCCGGTTGTAACCGGAGCTCACAAAATACCTGTTACAGCTGACACTGCACTACAGGAGGATGAGGATTATGGCGGCATAGTTCTCCCCGGCGGAATGCCCGGCAGTTCTAACCTTAAAAAAGATCCCCGTATTATCAGACTGATCCGGAAAATTTATGAAGCAGGCGGCATTACCGCAGCAATCTGCGCAGCTCCCATAGCCCTTGAGGAGGCCGGAATACTTGAAGGCAAGAAATATACCTGCTACCCCGGTTATGAAGATGAAATTAAATCCGGAAAATTCATCCCGGAACCTGTAATTGCAGATGGCAGAATAATTACCGGCAGAGGAGCTGCCTGTGCTATTCCATTTTCACTTAAAATTATTGAAATCCTGAAGGGGAAAGAAACCGCTGACAGGCTGAAAGAACAGATGATGGCCTTCTGGTTATGAAGGATAAAACTCCCCCCTGTCCCCCTTTTTTTACTTATACACTTGACATTTCCATGCCGATATTGTAAAAAAGCCCATAATTGTTTATAAATTTATTTTTAATATTAAAACTCTTATTTACATTCATTTTTCGAATTGACAGAATAATAAAATTATTAATACTATAGTAGTGTAGAAAATAAAATGGCTATAAATCCTTTTAAAGATACAAACCTCAGAGACCTGCAGCAGAATGCCGGGCAGTTCTTTATTGATCATTTTTCCGGAATTAAAGAAAAAATTGACTCATCATGGAAAAGATTCAGGGAGAGAGGACAGGAAAGAATCACTGTCATGTTTATCCCTCACTCCGAAAAAAAAATTGTTAATTTTCACATATCAATTTTTACCATTTCATCTATAGTCGCATTTGTCGTGATCACTGTTATTATTACATCTATTTTAATTATAAATCATTCATCCACAGTGAAAGAAGTTTCAATCCTGAAAAGGGATGGCGCTGACTCCAAGGTACAGATTAAAATTTACAAAGAGGAGATAAACAAACTCCACGATATATTTCAGAAATTTAAACCTGAACTCACTTATCTCTACTCACTTACGCCGGACAGTAATATTGATTCACTATGGGCAAAAGGGGGAGTGCCAAACCCTAATCCCAATCCTAATTCCGAGAGCACAGCCGGTGACCAGGGGGCTCCATCAATTGAGCTTCTGAATGTTCAGGAAGTCCGCCAGGAGCTTGAAACAACAAAAGATGTAGTTAAAAAGATAAAAAATTTCCTGAACTACAGGAAAAAAATTATAGAAAACACACCATCTGTTTGGCCTGTTGACGGTTACATCGTTTCACGCTACGGCTACAGAAATTCACCATACACTTTTGAAACTGAGTTTAACTCCGGAATAGATATCGAAGCTTTCCCGGGATCAGAGATCAGGGCAACCGCTCCGGGGAACATTAGCGAGATTAAGTGGGATCCTAATCTTGGACTCACTGTTTCTGTAAGGCATAAATACGGATTCATCACATCCTACAGCCACTGCCAGAGGGTATCTGTTGAGCCGGGCCAGAAAGTGCTTAAAGGTGAAGTGATCGGTTATGTCGGCCGCACAGGCAAAACAACGGAATATGTCTGTTTTTATCAGGTAAAAATCGGAACAGAGTTTGTTGATCCCATGCCGTACCTAAACAGAATATCAAAATAACAGGCAGGGGAAAAGTTTAAAAAAAAGACCGTTAAAAACGGTCTTTTTTTATGCCTAAAATTCATCCTCACTTCTGCTTGATGTGAGAAGTTCGTCAGGCACCTCGTCAATCCTTTCGCCGAGTTTAACAGCAAGCCTGTTGGAAACAAGGCCGGGCGTACACTTATATTTTCTTCTTCCTCCGATTGTGAGGATCATATCATCACCGACCTTTGTTTCAGGAAGTTTGATAACATCACCGGGACGGAGTTCGAGAACCTCCTGTACGGAGATCTTGACATTACCTATTGCCGCAACAACAGGGAGAGTTACATTTTCGAGACGGCTCTGGATAATACCCAGATTCTCGTCAGTGATACCTTTCCTGATACTGGAATACATGTATTGCGCGGAAAGTTTCGATATTATCGGTTCAATTGAGATATAAGGAATACACAGGTTAGTCATACCCTCAACTTCGCCGACCTTTGTCTCCAGAGTTATAAGAACCACCATGTCATTAGGGGGTACTATCTGCGCGAACTGCGGATTTGTCTCAATGTTTCCAAGCCTTGGACGGAGGTCAATTACGTTTGACCATGCCTCACGAAGGTTCCCCAGAATCCTTACAATAATACCCTCCATAACAGAGAGCTCAATATCTGTCAGCTCACGGCTTATCTTTGTTGCTTCACCGAGACCTCCAAAGAGTTTATCAATAATCGTAAAAGTTATCGAAGGGTCTATTTCAAGAACAGCAGATCCCTTTAATGGGTCCATATTTATAACTGCAAGAGTTGTAGGATTAGGTATGGAGCGGATGAATTCCTCATAAGTCAGCTGGTCAACAGATGCAACGTGAACCCCCACAAGCGCACGAAGCTGAGCTGAAAGCGCTGTAGTTGTCAAACGCGCGAATGTTTCATGCATCATCTGAAGTGTACGGATATGATCTTTTGAAAATTTGTCAGGACGCCTGAAGTCGTAAATCTTGACTTTTTTCTGTTCTTTAACTGCTGTATAGTCCGACGTGTCCACCTCGCCGGTGGATATGGCGGTCAACAGGGCATCTATCTCATCCTGTGATAATATCTCTGTCATTTTCTAACATCCCTTATAACTAAAGCTTCAAGGCCCGCTACAAGCCATATATAATCGGTGTCCGCATTCTTTTCAAGTCTGTAAACGTACCTGAAACGGCTCGGGCGTATCAATCCCTCCCTTTTAGCCTCAACAGATACATAAGCAACAATACCGGATGACTCAATCTCTTCACTGACGATCCTGTATTCAGCAAGAGGATCATCCCTTTTATTAATCAGGTAACGTATGAACTCTTTTTCAATATTTTTTTTATCTGTATCATCAGAAATATCATATCTGCGGGAAAAATCGGGATATGAGTGTATGAACTTATCAACATCAAGGTACTTTACTGCCCGTTCACTACTACCCTCTCTCTCCGCGCTTAAAAGGAGAAGAACCACCTCGGAAGGGGCCAGTCTTACTGAATTCGGGTCTTTAGGCTTAAACGCTTCATAAGTTTTATCCCTGGCTACCCTGAACTTAATCTCATTACTGCTCACAATAACCTGATTTTCATCATCCTTATCACCTATATAAGGGAAGAAGTGAAGCTTGAGACGGTAGTTTTTTTCAGGGAGGATATCATATATCCTGCGGAGATTCTGACTATGGGTAAAAATTTCACCAGGTCCCAGCTTAATCTCTCTCTTAATCATCCAGGAGAGTGTTTCCGCAGAATTTTTTTCAGAAGTAATATAAGGAACAACAAGCTCTGCATTCCTGCCGTTCATATCATACACAACCGGCTTAAATGTTGTATAATCAGCAGTATCCCCTCTTTTACGATCAAAAACATCAATTCGCTCAGGGGAATCGTAAAGATAAAACACCGCCGGTTCATCTGTGACATTCTTTATACTGATTTTTACAATTATTTCATCATTATTATAAAACTTAAGTTTATCAGTATGGAGATGCACCCGGAATGCATGGGTATCCTTTCCATAAACCTGACTGATTCCGGATATAAGTATGAAAACAATTATTATGATTGCCGGTTTAAATTTTCTCATCCTGACCATAATTATAACGAATAGATTTCCGCTCTACATTATTATCGACATAATCAGAAATTTATTAGATAAAAAAAGACCCATCCCTTGCAGGATGAGCCTTTTTGGTGTCAGACAACGGGTTGCAACCCATTGTTAAAAGCAAGGAGCTACAACCCCTTGCTTTTATAAGTTTATTTTTCCATTGAGTTATAAACGTACTCAGCAATGTCAAAAGTTGTCAGGTTAGCTATATCAAGCTCTGTAGCACCATCAGAAAGCATAGTGAGACAGAACGGACATGCTGTACAGATCTTGGTTGCTCCGGATCCCTGTGCATCTTTTGTTCTGAACTGGTTAATCCTTGTTCCATGATGCTCTTCAATAAACATCCTGGCTCCACCAGCTCCACAACAGAAGCTTGTTCTGTGATTTCTGCTCATCTCAACAAGGTTTGTGCCGGGGATAGCTTTGATAACATCCCTTGGCTGTGTATATATCTCGTTGTATCTTCCGAGGAAGCATGAATCGTGATATGTGATTGTTTCGTTGAGAGCCTCTTTAAGTTTGATTTTACCGCTTTTGATAAGCTCATCAATAACTTCAGTGTGGTGGAAAACTTCAACTCCATACTCAAGAGGATTGCCGTCAGAACCTAATCCGACTTTAGCAAAACTTGCATATTCTTTCTTGAGCATGTTATATCCGTGAGGACATGTTGTAATTATCTTCTTGATCCCATAAGCCTTGAATGTCTCAAGGTTCTGTGTTGCAAGAGAATGGAAGAGATACTCATTACCGCCCCTCATTGCAGCATCACCGCAGCATGCTTCTTCAGCACCGAGGATACCGACTTTGAGGCCAGCTTTTTTCATTATCTGAAGGAGAGCAATGGCGACCTTCTGACTTCTCTTGTCGAAAGAGGCAGCGCAGCCCACGAAGTAAACATAGTCAACTTCAGCATCTTCAGAAAGCAGTTTCACACCGAGGTCAGCAGGCAACCAGTCACCCCTTGTACCGAATCCGAAACCATACGGGTTAAAGTTTGTCTCCATGTTAGAGAAGGTTGTCTGAAGCTCGGGAGCCATATCACCTTCCATGAGAACCTTGTATCTTCTCATGTCAATCATCTTGGGAACGTGTTCAATATTAACCGGACAGTTCTCCATACATGCACCGCAGTTTGTACATGCCCAGAATTCATCAGGCTGAACTGAACCGGAGCCCTCTGTACCGTCACCGATAAGAGGAGTTGTTTCAACTGCTGCCTTGTCTTCAGCGACCATGAGTTTAGGGATACGCTCATCCATGTTTGCTTTAACGTCATTTATCATCTTCTTCGGAGAGAGAGGTTTCTCTGTCAGATATGCAGGACAGTTATCCTGACATCTTCCGCATCTTGTACATGCGTCTCCATCCATAAGCTGTTTCCATGTGTACTCTTCAACTTTGCTTACACCGAAACTTTCAGCTGTTTCGAATTCAGCAGGGCTGATTACAGGGACAGTGTACTTTGTTTTCGCATCTTCATTTTTAATATTTCCATAATAAATATTAAGGAAAGAAACAAAAATGTGCCCGATCTTATCAGTTGCTATAAGGCCTATGAAGCTGAAAGCTGCAAGCATATGTATCCACCAGTTAATATAGTGAGATACCTGAAGCCCGCTGTCGCTTACAAGTGAGAACGGCATAGCAAGAGCATAACCGAATGGAGATGCTACTTTCTCAAATACCGGGAAACCTGTGAGAGCGATCCTCATCGCTTCGTTAAAAAATCCTGTTAAAATGATTATTGTTATCAGAGCAAGAGCGAATGTATCGATCTTCTTGGTATCAAGCCTTGTGGGCTTAACAATATACCTTCTGTAGATAGCCATGCAAAGACCAATAAGAACAACAACTCCGAATACATCACCAAAGAAAGACCATATGATATAAAAATCACCATGGATAAAGTGATAGTGGAAGAAGAGTCCTGTAAAATCTTCCTGCACAACAATGATCATTGTAACAATGAACAGTACCACAAATCCGAAAAAGATTGCACCGTGCATAATGCCCGGGAACTTCTCTCTCAGAACCTTTGCCTGCAGAAAAGCGTACTTGATAACAGCCATAATCCTTTTTTCAGGAAAATCTGTTCTAAGCTCACTCCTGCCCTGTCTCCAAATCTGTACCTTTTTAACTATGGTATAAATGAGGTAGAAAACAGCGGCAAACATGAAAATGTAAACCCCCCATCTCATGAAACCGTGAGGGCCGCCGACGTTAAAATAAAATTCGCGGGTAACGTCAGTTGCGGGTATACCAAAAGAACTGGCAATACTCATCTGGTCATCCTCCTAAATTAAACGCTTCTATAAATTTGTTATAGTGGTTGCTGAATTGATCATGCACAAACTAACCGGCTTAGTTTTACATTTCTGTGCAATATATATATTTATGTCTATTTTCAGATATTATAATACATATAAAATGTCAACACAAATTCTCGAACACCCGGACGGGTTTACATCGGCATTATGCGGACTTTTTTTGGAATTATTCAGTTATCATATTAAAATATCTGTAAACAGTATGGAGGGAAAGCATGAGAACTGAAAGACGTAAATCTCCGCGGTTTACAATAACTCAGATGATAGATCTTGAAATGGGGAGAGAGAACTATATTGCTGCTGAAGGTGTTAATATCAGCGATGAAGGTTTACTTTGCCACACTTCAGAATCTTTAGAGCCATATTCCCGTGTCTACATGCAGCTCTCTCTGAATGGAGAGAAAAAAAATCATACCATTAAATGCGAGGGAGTGGTGATAAGATGCAAAAAAAATAAAAAAAACTACGATACAGCTCTTGAGTTTGCAGATATCGAAGAAAGTGACAAAAAAAAGATACATACCTTTCTGCACTGATACCGGATGTTCTGCGGCTGTTCAATTAATAATGAAGGAGAGTTCCGCTCCACCTTTCTCCATAAGGGAGGAGTCCCCTGTCTCAAGCTCAACTCCCCCTGTCTCATAGTCTGTTGAGTCCGCATTAAGCATACTGTCACCCCGTGACAGTATGGATTTATATTTATTATCCGGATGAATCCTGTCCAGAAAGACTCTGCCATCCTCCAGGGAACCGGTACTGTTATTGTAGCGGCACAGATAGAGGAGGCCCTCATCTGTCTCCACTGTATTAAAATAGACATCCGACAGATCATACTGATCAGCATCATAGTATTTTGTTGTCAGATTCTGAATGACTCCCTGCTCTGAAAGCCTTAAAAAATAGAGGCCGTTACCTGCTTCATTATTCAGCATCCCGGCAATAACAATGCTGCCGTCAGCCCCTTTTATATATTTACCTCTTACGTTCAAATCAGGTAATGAGTATTCCCTTAAAATCTGAATGTTCATTTCTCTGTTAAAGCAGGCGACTACTATGCTGTCCGCGTAGAACCCGCCGGTAAGGCTTATCACTCCGGTAAAACCATCATTCTCCCGGACAGATGTTCCTATTAACATTGTGTGCATTCCCGCTGCATTTATAAAAATTGAAGAGAGCACATCTCCGGAACTGTTGATCCTGGTAAAAAAAGTTTTAAACTTGTTTGTTATCCTGTTCAGGCAAAGACCGGAGACCAGGTATTCCCCGTTTCCCGCATCCCGAATCTCTGACGGCATGAATACTGAGAAAAGACTCCTGTAATCTTTTCTCCATAAGCTTTTGCCGTTACTGTCAATCTTCATTGTAAATGTAATATAATGCATAAATCCCAGCAACTGGTAATATGAGAGGCCGGTAATAAGTGTACCGCCGTCATCTGTGACGGTTATATCAAATACTCTGTTTTTTATTTCATCACCAAAACAGTAATCCCATATTATCCCGGTTTTTCTATTAACTTTTGCAATAATAAAATCGATATCACCATCTTCATAATATCTGTCTGCGTATATTATCAGATTTTCACTATCCAGTACTTTAACTCTGCGCACCCTGTCATCATAACTGCTTCTTAAAAAAGCTTCATTTTTAAAATTACCATTTTTATCAATTAATGAAAACCATACATTATCAGCTGTCTCTTCAACAACGGTACCGGCTATATAGTATCCCTGGTCTACCGATTTTTCGATCCTTATATCTCCGGAAACTGAGAAATTTCTGTTCATCTCTGTGAATACTATACCGGAATATTCATCATCATTGATAATAACCGGATCATCCGAGTGTGATAAAACTGTTTCATTAATAACATTTCCGCACGAACATAAAGACGCTGTACAGATCAACAGAATAAGTAGTACTATTCCCCTGTTAAAACTGACCAACAATTTCAGCACTCCGGAGTTTCGGAATCTATCGAAATGTCTTTTTGCATAAATGTTCATGTTTAATATTTGCGGCAAGCTGACTCTTTTTTGCAATAAAAAATACACATCAAGTGCACTTATTTAAAAGAAATTGACAAAACTATACTATTCCTGAAATATTTACACTAATTTAAAACATTTCAGGAAAAGGAGACTTTCATGAAAAAACTCTCAATACTTATCATAGCACTATGCCTCTTTGTAGGCTTTTCATCAAGTGCGGTATTTGCAAAGGCAATCGGCGTTAAAGGCGGCTACACAATGCCTAAAGATGATCTTAAAGATTATGATGACGCATGGAATTTCGGTATCTATTTTGACATGGGAACATTCCTGATCAATAACCTTGATTTCAGACCAAGTGTAGATATGTTCACACTTGAAAATCCTGATAACGATAACGATGCAGTCGACGTTTGGGGGATTCACTTTGACTGGTACTGGCACTTCATGGATAAAGGTTCCATAGCTCCATTTATCGGTTTCGGCCCTGCTCTCAACTATTATGATTTTGATGATGATGATACAAATGATGAAGATTCAGATGCAGGCGTTGACCTGTTTCTCGGTCTTGATTTTAAAATCGGCGGCACACCTCTTTCTCTCATGATTGAAGGACGCTATAAATTCCTTGATATAGCAGCAAGAGATCAAACTGCTATTCAGGCAAACCTTGGAATTGCATATAACTTCTAATTATGCAGCCACACGAATTTTTCAGGGGAGAGCGGCGAAAGCCGCTTTTCTTTTTTTATAAATATTATTGACCTGAAAACAATTAAATCGCTATTATTATAACGGTAGATTATTAATTGAGAAAATAGATTTTTCACATCCTTTCGAAATGACAATCCGCCTTGAAATATGCTCCAATTCCAACTAAGGTCTGACAGATGAATGAACACATAAGACGAAGGGAATCATTTAAAATACATGCAGGAAAATTATCCATTGGCGGAGATGCTCCAATCTCTGTTCAATCTATGACAAATATACCTATTGAAGATACAGACAGAACAATCACACAGATAAAGCAGCTTGAGTCTCTTGGCGCTGATATGGTGAGGTTAGCTGTCAGGAATGAAAAGGGGATTGAGCCGCTGAAAAAAATTATTAAATCGGTAAACATCCCTCTTGTCGCGGACATTCATTTTGATTACAGACTTGCAGTTGCAGCAATTGAAGCAGGTATCTCTAAAGTAAGAATTAATCCGGGAAATATTGGCGAGAGCTGGAAGGTTGAAGAGGTTATAATCGCTGCACAGGACAGGAACACACCTATACGTATCGGTGTTAACGGCGGATCAATTAATAGGAAGAAATATTCCCATCCCACACCTGAAGCTCTGGTGGATTCAGCACTGGAAAATATCAGGATACTGGAAGATCTTAATTACACGAACATTGCTGTATCAATAAAATCCTCCGACATATTTGCCACTATCGAAGCCAACCAGATAATGGCTGAAACAAGAAACTACCCGATCCATATAGGACTCACTGAGGCGGGTTACGGTCTCAACTGTACAGTGCAGAGTTCAATAGTAATCGGCCACCTCCTGCTGAAAGGAATAGGGGATACAATAAGGGTTTCCATGACAGGTGATCCGAAAGACGAAATACTTGTGGGGAGAAAGATCCTTGAATCCATCGGGCTCAGGTATTCACCGATTAAAATTATCTCATGCCCCACATGCGGAAGGACTGCAACAGATATAGACCTGCTGAAAATCGCGGAGAAGGTTGATGCTGAAATACACAGCAATTTTGAAGCAGTACTCCGCTCTGCCGATAAAACATTAACGATTGCTGTAATGGGGTGTGAGGTGAACGGCCCCGGTGAAGCAAGTGAAGCTGATTACGGCCTTGCAGGTGGACAGAACGGGAAGATGCTACTCTTTGCAAAAGGGGAGAGAATTAAAACTGTCAACATTACTGATGCTGTGAATGAACTTGTAAAAGCCGTGTCTGAATCTATCTGACAGTATGCACTCTTTTTATATATGTAAAGGGATTCATTGACTGCCCGTTTTTTCGTATCTCAAAATGAAGATGCGGGCCCGTAGATCTCCCGGTGTTACCTGAAAGCGCTATAACCTGACCGGGTCCCACAACATCCCCCTCTTTGACCAGACCTCTGCTTAGGTGGCCATAGTATGACCGGTAACCGAACTCATGCTCAAGGATCACAAGCTTTCCGTAGCCATCCTCATACCCGCTGAATACAACTCTCCCGCTTCTTGATGCATGAATCTTTGTTCCGATTGGAACACCTATATCTATCCCCTTATGGAACTCCATTTTTCTGCTGTTGAAAGGGTTTTTCCTTGTTCCGAAGCCTGAGGTCGTTCGCCCCTCTCTTACAGGAGAAAGAAACGCTGTGCCGAGGAACATTGATCTCTCCACGCCGGAAATTTTTCCGCAGGGGATGAAAATAAATTTTTTATCAAGATCACTGCTTTTATTTACTGTGCGAACATAACGTATATCAATCTTTTCATAAGCAAGCACCTGGTAAATTTCTTTCTTTTTTTCTCCGGGAAGAACAACGCCCCGCATGTTCGGTATATAAAGCACTGTACCTGGAACGACCTGGAATGGCGATGTCAGGCCGTTAACAGTCATAAGAGTGTCCATGTCCATGGAACACTTTGACAGCACCACCCAGAAATTCTCTCCAGGTTTAACCTTATAGCTGTAAAATTTAAGTTCAGGAAGGTTACTGTCGCTTCTCCGGCTTTTAATGGTAAAAAGTGTTTTTTTTACATCATCACGCAGCGATTTAAGAAGAGAGTTATTCTGATGATCAAGGTTTTCAAGCTTAATGACATCACTCTCCGCATACAGGGACGCGGCTGATAAAAAGATCAGGCCCGAAGTAATTAAACTTATGATTAGACAATTTTTCATAGATAGCTTAGTTTCCGGTTCTATAACAATTTTCGGCTTTTTACAGAATTAGTTTAGTGAATAATTATGTCTCATTATAAAAATTTTTGAAATTTATCTAATGAACCGGGAGAGGTATTTATGTTATAAGTAAATTTTTTTATTGTAAAAAACTGCTTAATCAAAAAAATGCGTCTACTTCCGGTTATTTCCGTAAAATGCCGTAAAAATTTATTATCATAAACATATAGACGCGTTTCCTGCGGGCAGCGCTATTTCCGGTATTATTTATTCTGTTTTTTACTGATTACTAAATTTATCAATTCGCAGGTAGTGGAATGATCAAAAAAGAATTACTGGGCCGCTGGACCACTGAAAAATCTGAAGAACTCTACGGCATAAAAAACTGGAGTGCGGGCTACTTTAACATATCCGCAGAAGGTGAAGTGACAATAAGCCCCTTTGGATGCAAGTCTGACGTAAATGTTAGCCTCATGGAAATCATATCAGGGATCAGGCAAAGGGGACTTGAGATGCCGGTGCTTCTGCGGATCGAGAACCTCCTTGATTCACAAATCACTCATATAAACGAATCTTTCAGAAAAGCAATCAGGGAACTAAATTACCAGGGTGAGTACAGGGGCGTGTACCCTATCAAGGTTAATCAGCAGCAGCAGGTTATAGAAGAGGTAGCAAAATTCGGCCAGAGGTATCACCACGGCCTCGAAGTGGGGAGCAAGGCTGAACTCATAGCTGCACTTTCAATACTTAATGATAAGGAAGCCTGTTTAATTTGCAACGGGTACAAGGACGAAGAGTTTATAGACCTGGGGCTCTATGCCGTGAAGATGGGATTTAAATGTTTCTTTGTCGTTGAGATTCCCGGTGAGCTTGAGCTTATACTCCAGAGATCTGAAGTTTTAAAGATAAAACCCAACATCGGTATGAGGATAAAGCTGTCATCAAAGGCAGGTGGACACTGGACAGAGTCAGGGGGAGACAGGAGCATCTTCGGGTTAAATACAGCGCAGCTTATGGAGGCGCTGGATCTTCTGAAGAGCAGAAATATGCTGGATTCCCTTAAGCTCCTGCACTATCACCTGGGATCTCAGATACCGAATATCCGTGATATACGCTCAGCGGTTGTTGAAGCAGCAAGGATTTATGCAGGCCTTGTGAAAGAGGGGGCTCCCATGGGGCACCTTGATCTTGGCGGCGGACTTGCAGTTGATTATGACGGTTCAAACACCAACTTCTCAAACAGCAGAAACTACTCCATAGATGAATACTGTGTTGATATAATTGAAATTGTACAATCGATCATGAATGAGGAGAGTATTCCGCATCCGACAATTGTGACAGAGTCCGGAAGAGTTACTGTTGCCTATTACTCAATCCTTATATGCAATGTACTGGATGTTGCCAGATTCGAAATCACTCAGATACCTGAAACTCCACCCGAAGAATCACACGATCTGATCAAAAGCCTTTATTATATATTGAAGACAATGACACTGAAAAACATTCAGGAGTGCTACAACGATGCCCTTTACTACAGGGATGAGATCCGCGAGCACTTCAAGCATGGAAAAATCTCTCTGCGTGAGCGTTCTTTTGCAGAGACAGTTTTCTGGAATATTATAAGCATAATCGTAAAAGAAAAAAAGAAGATGAAGCAGTTCCCTCCGGACCTCAGCGACATCGAGTCCGCAATAGCTGATATATATTACTGCAACTTTTCAGTATTCCAGTCTGTTCCTGACCATTGGGCAATCAACCAGCTCTTCCCTATTATGCCTCTTCACAGGCTGAAGGAGATGCCTGAACGTTATGCGGTAATTGCTGATATCACATGCGACTGCGACGGAAAAATCGACAGTTTCATTGACCTGCATGATGTCAAACACGTGCTTCAGCTTCATGAACCACCGGAGAATGAGGATTACTATCTCGGAATCTTTCTTGTGGGGGCATACCAGGAGACACTGGGGGACCTGCACAATCTTTTCGGAGACACCAACGTAGTCAGTGTAAGAATCTACCCCAACGGTGGTTATGATTTTGTACGGGAAATAGAGGGGGATACTGTTGCAGACGTTCTCTCTTACGTCGAGTTCAACCCTAAGCAGATGCTCCTCAATTTCAGAGAAACTGCTGAACAGGCAATACGGGACGGCAACATAACAGCGGATGAGCGCCGTCATATTATGAATGCATATGACAACGGGCTCAGAGGATATACTTATTTTGAAAAATAGGAGGTAAATTATATGGGAAGAGTTCTTATTATCGGTGCCGGCGGAGTGGGACAGGTTGTGACACACAAGTGCGCCCAGGTGCCTGAAGTTTTTGAAGAGATAACACTTGCCAGCAGAACACTGGACAAAGTAAAAAATATCGCATCCCAGATAAACAGGCCCATCAGGTGCGAGCAGGTTGATGCTGACAATGTTCCTGAACTGGTTAAACTGATTAATGATGTAAAACCTGATGTGGTTATAAATGTAGCTCTCCCCTACCAGGACCTCCATATAATGGATGCATGCCTTGAAACAGGGGTGCACTACGTTGACACAGCAAATTACGAACCCAGAGATGAAGCGAAGTTCTGCTACCGCTGGCAGTGGGAGTATCAGGATAGATTTAAAAAAGCCGGACTTTTTGCACTCTTAGGCTCAGGGTTTGATCCCGGAGTTACAAACGTTTATACAGCCTATGCATTGAAGCATCATTTTGATGAGATTCATGAACTGGACATCATTGACGTAAATGGCGGAAACCACGGCTATGCCTTTGCCACAAACTTCAATCCGGAGATCAACATCCGTGAAGTAACAGCACCATGTCGACACTGGGAGCACGGTGACTTTCTTGAAACTCCGGCAATGTCGATGAAGATGCAGTTCGAGTGTCCGGAAGATGTCGGAACATATACAATGTACAGGCTCTACCATGAAGAACTGGAGTCCATTGTTAAACATATACCGACAATCAAAAGAGCGCAATTCTGGATGAGCTTCTCTGACAACTACCTGAAGCACCTTGAAGTTCTGCAGAATGTTGGAATGACATCTATTGAACCGGTTCATTTCAATGGAGTTGATATTATTCCGCTGCAGTTCTTGAAAGCGCTGCTCCCTGACCCTGCATCCCTTGGCCCGCGAACAAAAGGGAAAACATGCATCGGCTGCAATATAAAAGGGATAAAAGACGGTAAACCACGCGAATACTATGTTTACAACATCTGCGATCACGAGGAATGCTACCGCGAAGTGAAGTCACAGGCGATTTCCTATACAACTGGTGTACCTGCAATGATCGGCGGAATGATGATTATAAAAGGTTTATGGAAAGGGGAAGGCGTTTTCAACATGGAACAGATGGACCCTGACCCGTTTATGGACGCTCTGAATACACACGGACTCCCGTGGAAGGAAATTTTCAGGTGATAAATCCTGATCTCTTCCCTACTCCGTCATTCGTTGTTGACCGTGTTTTATTACGCAAAAACCTGGAGATACTGGACTCGGTACAGAAACGTACCAGTGCAAAAATTCTTCTCGCGCTTAAAGGATATGCAATGTTCGCATCATTCCCTCTTGTGCGTGAATATCTTCATGGAATTTGCGCAAGCTCCCCGCATGAGGCGAGGCTGGGCCGGGAGGATTTCGGCAAAGAAGTACACTCCTTCGCTGCTGCATACAGTGAAGCAGACTTTCTTGAGCTTGCAGAGTTATCCGATCACATTGTTTTAAATTCGATGTCGCAGTACGAAAGATTTCTCCCTCTCATAAAAAAATATTCAGGCAAAGTTGAATTCGGCCTTCGCATAAATCCGGAGCACCGGGAAACCGAAGTCGAGATGTATGATCCATGCGCACCGCTGTCACGACTCGGTATAACCAGAAAAAACTTCCCTGACAGACTGCCGGAGTATATCTCCGGCCTTCATTTTCACACACTCTGCCAGCAGAACTCCGATGCGCTTTCACGCACAGTTGAGGCAGCGGAAAAATCCTTCGGCGAATTCTTTGCTGCATGCAAATGGATGAACTTCGGCGGAGGACATCACATAACGCGTGCGGATTATGATATTGATCTGCTCTGCCGGACAATTACTGATTTTAAAACAAAATATAATATTGACCTCTACCTTGAGCCCGGCGAGGCTGTTGCGCTTAACACAGGATTTCTTGTATCACAGGTCCTTGACATCATAGACAACGGGATGAAGATTGCCATTCTTGATACATCAGCAGCAGCCCACATGCCGGATGTTATTGAGATGCCTTACAGGCCCCATGTATTTAACTCTGGATTGCCGGGCGAGCTCAGCCATACATACCGGCTTGCGGGGCTGTCATGCCTTGCAGGTGATGTTATCGGCGATTATTCATTCCGGGAGCCTCTGAATACCGGCCATAGACTGATATTTACTGATATGGCAATCTATTCCATGGTTAAAACAAATACATTCAACGGGATTAAACTTCCGGATATATACTACTACGATTCTGAGACAGAAGAAATTCTTCATAAAAAAAATTTCGGATATGATGATTTCAGGGGGAGGCTCTCATGACGGACAGATTGTTCTTTCTTGAAAGCGAAGGTGGTAAGATGGGGAGCGAATCGCTCTTTCATATACTCCCAGTGCCTTATGAGAAGACTGTATCTTACGGAACAGGAACATCCCGGGGGCCTGAGGCGATCATTGAAGCTTCGCAGCAGCTTGAGGCTTTTGACGGAATCTCTGTTCCGCTTGAAGAGGGGATTTTCACACATGCAGATATTGACTGTTCCGGCAAAGACACAGATATCCTCGCGGATATAGAACAGAGAGTAGCAGAAATCCTTGCAAAAGGAAAAATACCGGTAACCCTCGGCGGAGAACACACCGTTTCCTATGCGCCGATAATTGCGCACAAAAAGCATTTCGGGCAGATTGGAATAATTCATTTTGACGCACATGCCGATCTAAGGGATATGATGGAGGATAACAAATTCGCACACGGGTGTGTTATGCGGAGAGTCCATGAACAGGGAATACCCATTATACAGATCGGGACACGGGGATTTTCCACAGAGGAGAGAAACTACCGGAGAACACATAGCGATATAATTTTTTATGATGCTCCACAAATTTACAGAGAGAATATATTCAGCATTCAGTTCCCGACAGATTTTCCTGATGATATATATATATCAATTGATGTGGATGGATTTGATCCTTCAGTTTTTCCGCATACTGGGACACCTGTTCCAGGGGGGCTTTTCTGGTACGATTTTTTCAGGTTTATAGATTCAATCCCGGCTGCTAAACGGATACGGGGATTTGATGTTGTGGAGCTGGCACCGGTTATCAATTCGGTTGTTTCAGATTATGCTGCTGCACAGCTTGTTTATAATATGATGGGGATAATTGCGAGGAGGGGCTGATTTTCATCAGCCCCTTGTCTAACCTACTCCACATACATCTCATCAATAAGCTCTTTATACTTCTCCTGGACAACTTTTCTCTTGACCTTCATTGTGGGAGTAATCTCACCTGTCTCCTGAGAGAACTCCTTCGCCAGAAGAGTAAACCTCTTGATCCTCTCAACCTGGCCAAGATCCTTCTGCCTCTTATCTATAATCTGCTGATAATAAGCAATAACCTTCGGATCTTTTATTAAATCCTCCCTGCTGCTGAAAGCAACACCATTCTTCTTCGCCCAGTCTTCAAGGTTTTCAAAAGACGGAACAATGAGTGCCGTAATATATTTTCTTCCGTCACCTACAACAGCTATATATTCTATGAAATGATCCTCTGCCATCATAAGTTCGATCATCTGCGGAGCAATATTTTTCCCGCCTGAAGTTATGATGAGGTCCTTAAGCCTGTCAGTAATATAGAGGTACCCGTCCTCGTCAAAGCGCCCGATGTCCCCTGTCCTGAACCATCCGTCCTCTGTGAATGCCTCTTTTGTCTTGTCCGGCTTCTTGTAGTACTCCTTGAAGATATTGGGCCCCTTTGCCTGAATCTCGCCAGTCTCAGGGTCAATCCTTATATCAACAAGAGGGTTGGCTGGCCCGATGCTGCCGAATTTAAAACAGTGCGGACCATTCATTGAAATAACAGGTGAAGTTTCTGTAAGCCCGTAACCTGAAACTACAAGCATCCCGCAGTTGAAAAAAAATCTCTCTATCTCAGGATTAAGTGCTGCACCGCCATAGTTGACATGATGCATATTCTTCCCGAATAGATCTTTTATCTTATGGAGTACAAGTTTGTCTGCGATTTTTCTTTTAAGAGAAAGCCAGGGACCCGGCTGTTTACCCGCAAGAACTTTATCTCCATGTTTTTGGCCGACAGCAACAGACCAGTGAAAAATCTTCTGTTTAACGGGTGATGCTTCCTTGATCTTTGTATAGAGTGTTGAATATATCTTTTCAAAAATTCTAGGTGCACCATTCATTACTGTAGGATTAGCTTCAACCAAATACTCAAGTATCTGGTTGTGATCCTCACAATACCAGATCTGCATCCCCATGGAAAAAATTCCGAAATCCCAGGATCTTTGAAGAACATGAGTGAGAGGCAGCATACATAAATCGGAATCGTTATCAGTGAAGCACCCTTCAACATACCTTCCCACACCCCAGGAGTTCTGCATAAGGGATTTGTGAGTATGAACAGCCCCCTTAGGCTCCCCTGTTGTGCCCGAAGTATAAATTATCGTGCATATATCATCATAATGGGCTCTACCCATTATCTCTTCGATTTCACCCTTGCGCCCCGCCTTTCTTCCTTCTTCCAGAAAATCATCCCACATAACAACACGTTTATCATCATGAATTTTTGTACCACGGTGAAAAACTACAATCTTTTCCAGTGACGGGCATTTATCAAGAAGGGCATAAGACCTGTCGTAGTGCATCTGTCTCCCGGCAAAGAGAACTTTGATCTCCGCATCATTTACGAGATACTCAACCTCTTTTTCTGTATTAGTAGCATAGATCGGCACAGGGACACACCTTACAAGCTGCGAGCCAAGATCAGAGAGGTGCCACTCAGCCCTGTTAGGTGAAAAAATTCCTGTCCTGTCCCCCTCCTTCAGCCCGGAATTTAAAAGGGCTCCTGCAACAGCGAACATAATCTCTGAAACCTGGTTCCATGAAAAAGTCTCCCATTGTCCATAAGGTTTGTGATGAAGCTGCTCCCTGTCTCCATACTTTTTAGCAAGGTTTACAACCATGACAGCTGTCTGTTTCCATTCATCAAGGTGTTTCTGGAACTCCTTCTCCAGCACTGCTTTGTCTTTTCTATATTTTTCTGTAAGATTCTCCCTGGGCCCCAGGGCTTTAAGTGTGTTATAAGCCATCTACTCCTCCTTAGTTTTTTAAGAGTTTGAGCAGCATGTATTTATAAACAATACATGCCGGGCTTCATCCATCTGTCCAAAAATTGCTTCTATCCTCTTGATGTTCCATTTTAAAAAAACTGAGTGAATCAATGAAACATAAGCTTTTTATATATATTTTGTACTTCTTAGCGGTTTACTCCTTAAAAAAAGTAACCTTAATAAAAAATCGCAAGTATTTTATTAATATCTGTTGTAAAAATAAACTGATAATTTATAAAAGAATGGATGAATTCTACAGTTTTTTAATTGAATTAAACACTCTTCTTTGCATAAAATTTATCAGAAACAGATTTAAATAAAATGCTCTGAATTGAAGTTGACAGTAAAAATAATTCAATGATTATGATTTCATTACTTAAGGAGAAGGTAAAATGGCAATTGTAAAAGGCACCGGTGATTTATCGGTTAATGTTATCGGAGAGAAATCATACTTCACAGGTTCATTTAATATTAATGGCTCACTGAGAATTGACGGCCGCTTTGAAGGGAAATCACTCAAGGCTGACCAGCTTTATATAGGAGTAGACGGAAAAGTTAAAACCACGATTGACGCTGTATCAGTAATTGTTGAGGGCCTAATCATGGGAAATATAAATGCCACAAGCAGGGTTCTCCTGATGCCCACAGCCAAGGTTTTCGGAGACATCAGAACGCCGGAGCTTATTATTCAGAATGGTGTACTCCTGGAAGGGAGATGCACAATAGCAAATGACCTCCGTACTTCTGCCGGAGATGTAATTAAAGCTGAATACGAAAAAAACCGTATAATCCCTGAAGACATTTTTAAAACCAGGGGACCGAATAAAACTGAAAAATAAATCAATACCCCTTTAAGGCTGACACTGATTTTGCGAGGTTGCGGACAAGCTCGTCATTCGAGCTCCCCGAAACCTCAACAAACTCAGCTTTCACAAATTTTTCTCCATCCATTATTTTCACAAGGGCTTTTATTTCAGCCGCCCCTGCTTCAGTTACAAATTCACCCTCCCCCTTCATACTGATAGTCTCTTTCCCCTGAGAAAAGCTGTAGATCACTATGCTCAGACTATACCTGCTTGAGGGGTCAGGCTTTATATCAATTGTAAAATCTTTCACATTCAAAATATCAGATCTGATATGTGGTGCAGTTGATATTTGAACTTCTCTGTAATTCAGCTTTTTATTTTCACAGGAGATAAAGAGGAATACCATCGCATGAACGATAAACAGTACCCGGTAATTTTTATTTTTCAGCATTACAAACTCCGTCAAATTACATATTCAATTTACAAATCTTAATATTGATCCCTGGCATTAACCATATTAATTCCCGCATTTACGTGAATGGCAAAGAAAAGGTGATCCCATTGTCAACGTAATATGACAAAGCAGTATTCCTGCAAATAATAATTGCCATAAATAATGATTCCGCCTCATTTTTTTATAACTTACCGGCATATTTTTATCGATAATAATAACAGGTATTTTCCCTGGAGATAATCTGAATTATGAACAATGAAATACTAATGATTAAATCTATATTCCTTTTCTTTTCCTTCTGGGGTATTACTGTGCTTCTTCTATGGTTCCGCCCCAGAATTGAAATTTTCTGGAAACTTGTGGCTACTGTTATATTCGCATTTTATATATGGTTTTTCTTCAATGAACTTAAAACCGGTTTCATCACATTCAAAGCCGGATGGTATATTGCTTTTGTTGATTTCTTTAAAGAGATACTGATTTTAATCTTCGCAGGACTTTTCCTGATATGGCCCATATCCCTCATAGTAATTTTTTATAAAGCAAATGATATGGGAGCGGAGAGAGTACTGAAATTTCTCTGCATACTTACACTCTCTCTATGGATACTTTTTATTCTCTACTTCTTCTTCAGCGAAGGGATTATAAGATTTTTCTACGACAGCCTGAAACAGATGATTCCCTATGCAGGGTAGTATATACAGATTTTTTTCCGTAATGCTTTTAGCGCTCACGTTTCACTCACTGTTATACGGAACACCTGCAGCACAATCCGCAATTTACTACAACGAGGGTGTTGATTTATTTAAACAGGGGGAGTTTACCTCTGCCGAAAGTAAATTTCTTAAATCACTGAAACTGAGCCCATTCTATTCACTTGCATACTATGGCCTTGGAAGAGTCTACCTTGCAACAGAGGGTAACAATGATGAGGCAATAACCTGCCTGAGAAAATCTGTGCAGCTTGACTCCGGGCTTGCGAAGGGATATTTCTACCTTGGTTTAGCTGAACTGCTGGGGGGGAAATATGTGGAGGCGCTTCACTCTTTTCAAAGCGCCCACGATCTGGATAAAGGGTTTGCCGAATCTCTATATAATATTGCAGTTATATATGAGCATTTGGGGAATAACTACAGAGCTTTTGTATATTACCGCAAATATATTGATGAAACAGAAAAATGATTAAATATTAAACAGGCTCTCAGCCTTTTTCTTCCCTGTGACCCGTTCATAATCATCATAATCAACAAAGATCAGGTCAGGCAGTTTCTTCCTTGTACGGCTAACAATATCAGTTTTGCCGCCGCGCGCGTCTTTTGATGTGACATATTTAAACTCCCGTCCGCAGCCGGGACATTTTTTCAGCTCCTTCAGCTCGATTCCTATCTGCTTACATCCCGGACAATGCCCGAATTTATCCTCAACCATGATTATATGATTCTGCACATCTTCAACGCTGATCTCTTTCCACACCCTCATGTATTCCATAAACTATCTCCCTCCGGCAAATATCTTCACCCTTTCATGCGGGTTTCTATCAAGGTATTCGCCAAGAGTCTCTATCATGAATTCAATTCTGTCAAGATTTCTAATTTTTTTCATTAAATCATGGGCAAAAGTAAAGTTTTTCATGAAATAAAATGAAAACCTGTGAGCCCTGCTTTTATGCAGGTTTTCGGGGAGCATGTTAGCAGTGTCACGCATTACATCAGTATAGGTTTTCAGGAGATCAACCTCAAGAGAGTAATTACCGGTTTCAATAAGCTTCCTGGACAGTGCAAAGATCCAGGGGGAGGTGACAGCTCCTCGCCCGATCATCAGGGCATCACATCCCGTGTCATCAATACACCTTTTCGCGTCTTCAGCGGTAATAATATCACCATTCCCCACAACGGGAATTGAGAGGTTATCCTTTAGCAGTTTCACCAGCCTCCAGTCCGCATTTCTACGGAAAGAGAGCTTCCCATGCCTTGGATGGAGCGTTATATAATCAACACCCTCCCCCTGAAGCATCTTCGCAAACTCCAGCAGATAGGATTCGTCGGTCTCCTCAAATCCGCTTCTCATTTTTACGGAGAGTGAACATCTGCACACAGCACGGCATTTTTCAACAATTTCAGATGCAGCTTTAATGTCAGAGAGAATTCTGGAGCCCTGAAATTTTTTTACAATATCAGGAGCGGAGCACCCCATATTTATATCAATTCCCGAGCACCCTCTATCCTGTAAAATAACGCAGGCATCTGCCATAACTTCAGGATCTCCCCCAAGAAGCTGATAAACAAAGGGCTCATCATTTTCATTCTTCATCATGAAGGGTTCATTATGCATTGCACCCCCCTTCACAGCAGCAGCGGAGAGCATTTCAGAGTAGAGAACAGTATCGGGGTCAAACTTACGCACACATTTCCTGAAAGGAGGGGTTGTAATCTCAGCCATAGGTGCAAGGAAAAACTTCTGTTTATTCACATCTATCATACAGCAAAAGCATAACCGGAAGTTAAAAGTGTCAAACAATTTTAATGTATGTTTATTAATATATGCATACCTTAAAAAACAAATATTTTGACTTTGGTTATTATATTTTATACATAATAACACCATTATTGAGCAAAAAATGATTGAAAATTAAACTACAAAATCTCAACTCTATTATTAAACACAAGTAAAATTATATTTATGTAATAAGGAGCCAAAAATGAAACAAATTAACAGAACAAACGCTTTAATACTTTTAATATGTACAACTCTCTCTCTCTCATTAGTTATTACAGGCTGCGGAGGAAGCAGCGGAGGAGGGGGTACCCCGGATGGAACCACCTATAAAAATCAAATTCTGCCATCCAAAACATCAATTAATATACCAGAGAGCCTCGGCTCATCTCATTCAGGAAAAAAGGGTACTGTAAAACTGTCAAAACTGTTAAAAGGGACCACCCCCGGAAACGAGCCTATGGGTTATATGATGTTAAACAACATTGTTGACCAGGTAAAAGAGTTCAGCGGAGATCTCGATTTCGAATTTCTTTTTATAGACTCAGCCCTTGCTAAGCTTCTATCAGAAAATACAGGTGACATAGATAAAACATTAGCTAAAGGGGAATTTACCTTTACCTTCACGCAGGAGATGTCAAACAGCCTTCAGGCGCTTTATGATAAATATGATGTTCCCACGGATGAACGGGATAATATCGCTGTAGGCGAGCAGATCGAATGCCCTGAAATTCAGATAATTATAGATTCAAACGCGGCTGACGGATATACACATACTGTAATATTCACAGATTCTGAAACAGGTTATGAAGGGACATATTCAATTAAATGGAATGCCGAAAGAACAAAAATAAAAGTCTCAGATATTTTTAAAATTACAGAGGGAGGCTATACTTATGAAGGGAACAACATAGCAGTTCTCGACAATTCAGGGAGCAGGCCTCTGTTCACAATGCAGTGTACATATAAAAATGGCACTGAAGAATTTAAATTTTCAATTAAACTGCAGGAAACAGGAACTAATAACGGCGTAATCGTTGAATGTTCTATGAATGCAAATGACTGCGCAATGACATTAAAAGGTGCTGCAGATGATAATGGCGGTTATATCGAAGCAACTACCAGACAGGACTCTCATACTTTTGTTTACAAGGAATCGTTTGACAGCAATGGAGAGATTACAGGATGCATCATAACAATAGATGGAACTGATCAGCCAGTAGGCGAATATGGTGCACCTGTTGAAGGAAACTATCAGAATGAATACACCAGCGCAGAGGGCCTTGATACAATCAGTGTTACAATAAATGGACTTGATTCTGCTGATGAAGGTGACAGCTTTGTTATTGCGCTGGCAGGAACAACAACACCAGCCAGTGACGCTGATATGAATTCATTCTACGAAAAGGTAATAGGGGGAGCTATTTATGTTAATGGAACCTTCGAAGTTGATTACTGGGGGACTACTGAACAGGCCAGCGGAGCTGTAATATTCAAAGTCAGCTATAATAACCAGAATCTTGTATTAACTGCAACGGTCGGAGCTTCAATAAGCGCATCTGCCAAATAATCTATAACCTGACAGCATCAGTGTGAATACTTCGCCCTGATGCTGTCATAAACTCCGCTACAGACATCGAACATTATAACGGTTTACTTTTTATATTAAAAGTATTCAATACCTGTGAAGTGATAATCTTATATACCCCTGGCTTCTCTCAGATTTAAAGAGCTGTATTACATTTAGCGCCTGACCACATAATTCTGCGCAAATTTCTATACATTATTACCTCTCTGTAAAAAAATCAAATACCCCATGAAAACCCATTATATAATTGACAGATTGAAATAACAGTCAAAATTATGACTGTTTGACTAATCGCAGCTACCGGATTTAACCGTAATGTATGATTCAGAAATTAGCCCCTTAAACCGCTGTTTGCCGGTTAAGCCGGTAGTAAAAGTATTTGCGATTTTTCATATACCCGTTATATTAAGCATATTTAAGGCTGTCATGCCGGATAATATAGTATCCTAAAATACAGGAAGGAGAGTTAGTATGAAAAAGTTACTGTCGGTCCTCATTTCCTTAATGCTTCTTTTTGCACTCGCATGCGGAAAAGAGTCAGATGTTGTAAAAGCAGGTGAAACCATTAAAATAGGTTTCCTCGGGCCAATGACTGGTGATGCAGGCAACTACGGCAAGCTCATGAGCCAGGCTGTAAAAGTTGCAGTTGAAGAGTTCAACGCTGCTGGCGGCGCTGAAGGATTCAATGCGGAAGTGCTTATTGAAGACACAGAAGGTAAAGTTGAGAAAGCTAACCCTGCGATTGAAAAACTTGCAGGTGTTGACAAAGTTTTCGGAATAGTTGGTTCAGTTTTCAGTTCTGTATCACTTGCAGTTGCTCCAAAAGCTGAAGCCTCAAAAATCGTTATGATTTCTCCATCTTCAACACATAAAGATCTCCCTGAAAAAGGTAAGTTCATATTCAGAAATGTTATGAGTGACGCTCTTCAGGCAATTGTTTTCGGTAAATATCTTGCAAAAGTTGAAAATGTTAAAACAGTTGCAATACTCTACATAAAAAATGACTACAGTCAGGGCCTTGCAATGGACTTCAAAGCCCAGTTCGAAAAAGAGGGCGGAAAAGTTATTGCTGTTGAAACTGCTCTCCAGGGCGATAAAGATTTCAAAACCCAGCTCACTAAAATTAAAGGCGCGAATCCTGAAGCAATCTATTTCCCGAACTATGTTGCAGAGATCGCACAGATGCTTGAGCAGTCAAAACAGCTTGGAATCAAAGCAAAATTCTACAGCGCTGACGGATACTCAAATCCTCAGATTTTTGAACTTGCAGGAGATCTTTCAAATGGCGTGATTTACACACAGGCGGCAGAGCAGCCCTCAAGTCAGAAAAGAAAAGATTTCGAAGCTAAATACCAGGCAAAATGGGGAGAAAAACCGGACGCTTTCAGCCTTAACGCGTATGACGGTGCATTGATTATGCTCAATGCAATTAAAGCAACATCAAGCAAAGCAATGGGTGGGAACCTGAAAGTTGACAGGGACAAAGTTAGAGATTTCGTTGCAAAAACAAAAGATTATGACGGCGCATCAGGCAAAATTACCTTTACAGCTAATGGTGACCTTGTTGCAAATATCGGTATCTACACAGCGGAAAACAAAAAATTCAAACAGCTTAAGATGTTTAAACTCGACGGCGATAAGCTTGTTGAGATAAAATAGAGTAGCGGCAGACAGGCTGAAGCAGCACTTCAGCCTGTTTCTGTAGAATTATAAAGGAAATTAACCTGATGAATCTTTTCAATATTCCACATAACGAACTGCTTCAGCACCTGCTGAACGGGCTTACACTGGGGGCTATCTATTCACTCATTGCTCTCGGTTACACAATGGTTTACGGCATCCTTAAATTTATTAACTTCGCTCATGGTGAAATTCTGATGCTCGGCGCATATGCCGGCTACTATGTTTATTATCTGATATGCGACCCGTCACAGGGGGGCTCTTTTGTTATATTTGCTTTTATTATATCTCTTCTGACTGCCATGGTCATAAGCGCATCACTTGGAGTTTTTATTGAACGCGTGGCCTACAGACCTCTAAGAAAAGCCCCAAGACTTGCACCGCTCTTAAGCGCAATCGGTGTATCCATTATCCTGATGAATTTAGCAGCGCTTTTTTTCGGCACCAAATCAAGAAAATTCGATTACCCCATCGATAATACGACTATCCAGCTTGACGGAACAAGCATTACCCCTAACCAGATAATGATACTGGCAGTCGGGCTCATTATGATGGCAGCACTTAAACTCTTCATAGATAAATCAAAATTAGGAAAAGCAATGAGGGCCACAAGCCAGAATCAGGCTGTTGCGTCCCTAATGGGAATAAATGTCAATTTTATAATCTCTCTGACTTTCGCGATAGGTTCAGCCCTTGCCGCTGTTGCGGGAATAATGATGTCCCTTGAGTTCAAACTCTATCCCACCATGGGGCAGATGGCAGGACTTAAAGCTTTTATCGCAGCAGTTGTAGGGGGGATAGGAAACATCAGCGGAGCCATGCTCGGCGGAATACTTCTTGGCCTCCTTGAAACATTCGGAGTTGTAATCCTCGGCATACCGCAGGGATTAAAAGATACAATCGCATTCAGCGTGCTCATAATCATTCTCCTGGTAAAACCGAGCGGTTTACTGATTAAAAACATCAGGGAGAAGGTCTGATTATGTTAAACTTTATTTTACTCATATTTATATACATAGGAATATACGCCATATCCGCACTGGGGCTGAACCTCATCGTAGGCTATACAGGGCTTCTTTCACTCTGTCAGGCTGCTTTTCTCGGGATAGGAGCTTATTCAGCAGCAGTTTTAATGACTGCTTTTCACTTCGGATTCTGGGAGGCAATGTTCATCTCAGGCATTATTACCGCGTTATGCGGAATGCTCATAGGGATTCCGACACTGAGGCTGAAAGGTGACTACCTCGCAATCGCCACTCTCGGCTTCGGCGAGATAGTAAGAAATATTATTGTGAACTGGGACAGCGTGACAAAGGGGCCCATGGGGATAAACGGAATCCCGGGGCCTGAATTATTCGGCTTCATGTTCTCTTCAATGGACAAAATCTCCTGGGTTATACTGATCTGGGTTATCGTGGGGATATCATACTATTTCGTTCGCAGAGTAGTTCGTTCAAGAGTTGGACGGGCTCTGGAAGCGATCAGGGAGGATGAAATAGCCGCCTCTGCTATGGGTATTAATACAGCGAAGTATAAAATCGGAGCCTTTACCACAGGTGCCTTTCTTGCGGGGATTGCGGGGAGTCTTTTCGCTTCATACAATCAGTCTGTCGCACCGCTTACTTTTGATTTTATGATGTCCATAATGATTCTCTGCATGGTTGTCCTTGGGGGCCTTGGAAACAATTACGCCACTGTTGCAGGGGCAATAATTATAGTAATAACATCAGAGATACCGCGACTTTTTGGAATTTCACATATAATACCGCCTCAGCTTAACCAGGTTATATTTGGATTAATTCTTGTTCTGATGATGATCTACAGACCCCAGGGTATTATCGGACGGGTTAAACTGAACTATGCGAAGATATTAAAGAAAGAAATTTTAAATCTGGAGAAGTAAAAAAGTGCCTCTACTATATACACAGAGTTTAAGAAGGGAATTCGGCGGAGTGGTTGCCGTATCTGATGTTGATATTGAAATTTTTAAAAATTCGATTACAGGTCTTATCGGCCCCAATGGTGCAGGTAAAACAACCCTTTTCAATACAATTACCGGCCTCGATTATCCCACAAGCGGATTTGTTTTTTTCAAAGGGGAGGATATAACTCCGCTCCCGGCATATAAAATTACCAGAAGCGGCATTGCGAGAACATTCCAGAACATCCGGCTTTTTAAGGAAATGACTGTTTTTGAAAATGTTATGATAGGCAGACACTTCAGGGCAAACCATCCTCATATAGTTAAAAATAAACTGATTAATTTTATCCTTGGAAGAATCTTCGTTAAACAGGAGGAGCAGGATATTTACGAAAGTTCCCTGAAATGGCTCGACTTTTTCGGGCTGCTCGATTTCAGAGATGAATACGCCAAGAACCTTCCTTACGGCAAGCAGAGAGAGCTTGAAATTGCCCGGGCCCTTGCAACAGAACCTGAAGTTCTCTTCCTCGATGAACCTGCTGCAGGAATGAACCCGCAGGAAACAGATGAATTAATGGTCACAATCAAAAGGATCAGGGACCTCGGCATAACAGTTGTTTTAATTGAACATGACATGAAACTTGTTATGAATATCTGCGACAAAATTATTGTGCTCAATTATGGCCGCAAAATCGCGGAAGGAACCCCTGCGCAGGTACAGAACAACAAAGAAGTTATCGAAGCATATTTAGGAAAAACAGATGAGTAACGCAATATTAGAACTGAAAAATGTTCATGTAAGCTACGGGAATATCGAGGCGCTCAAAGGTGTTAACGTAACCATAAATGCAGGACAGGTTGTCTGTCTGATCGGCGCAAACGGTGCCGGTAAATCGACTCTCCTTAAATCGATTGTGGGACTTGAGCCGCTCACCAAGGGTGAAGTGATCTTTAACGGAGAAAGAATTACATATACAGGGGGAGATTCATCAGCAAAAAAAGACCGTGTTTTTCATTCTACGGATAAGATCATTTCAAGAGGAATATCAATGGCTCCTGAAGGGAGAGGTATCTTCCCGGAAATGACAGTACTTGAAAACCTTGAAATGGGCGCATTCATGTTAAAAGACAATGCTCTGATAAAGAAGCGCATTGAAGAGAAGTATGAAATGTTTGAAATTCTGAAAGACAGGAGAAAGCAGCTTGCTGGTTCACTATCCGGTGGCGAACAACAGATGCTTTCAATTGCAAGAGCACTTATGAGCGCACCAAGGCTTCTCCTGCTTGATGAGCCCGCGCTCGGCCTTGCTCCTATAATTATTCAGAACATCTTCCAGACAATTTCAAAAATCAGCAGGGAGGATAAAGTAACAATCTTCCTTGTTGAGCAGAACGCGAAGATGGCTTTAAGCATATCTGATAAAGGGTATGTGCTTGAAACAGGAAACATTGTTCTTGAAGACGCTAGTAAAAATCTTCTGGAAAATCCGAAGGTGAAAGCCGCTTATCTCGGCGAATAACCGGAATTACACGAATGGATAAAAATTTCCTATCCGGTAATGATATAGACTTTTTCGTTGAGATTGTAAAATCCGCAGGTGACGCGGCTTTCAGGTTTCAGAAAAATGATATGGATATATACCGGAAGGATGATCGATCCATTGTTACTGAAGCGGATTTTCAGTCTCAAAAATTTCTCATAGAACGGATTGAATCCCGATTTAACGATTTCAACTTTATCTGCGAAGAAAACTTATCAGAAACAGCAACTCTCTCTGATGATAAAATCAATGTGATCATTGACCCTATTGACGGTACTGCGATGTTCAGCATGCACCTCCCTTTCTGGTGTGTATCAGTAGGAATTTTTGCAGGGATTACACCAGCCTATGGATTTGTATATTCCCCCGGCTGTGACCTCATGTTTCATACTGACAACGAAAGTTCATACCTCAACGGAAGAAAACTTAAAGTTGACCGCAACACTCCGATTGAAAAAGAGACCAACATCTTTTACTCATCAGAGATAAAAGGCGTTAAAATAAACTTTCCCGGAAAAGCAAGAAATTTAGGTTCAACTGCACTTCACGCATGCCTTACAACAGACAACAGGCGAAACAGGCTGATAGCCTTTATCGGAAAATCTTATCTATGGGACTGGGCGGGAGCAATTCCTGTTGTGGAGAAAGCAGGGGGGAGGCTCAGATATCTTGACGGCAGAGAAATTGATTACGGAAGAATCGCATCTAACGGATTTGAGCTTGAGGATTACGCTGTAGTGAATAACTGTGATGATTTTGAAATTGTAAAAAGTATTTTTCAAAGATAATATCGGGCTCCCTCCACCTGATTTTTTAAATTGAAGATTTTCATTGACAGATCAAACTTTAAAACGAATGTAATACCTTATTCAATTAACTTCCATCACAAAGGAGCCGTTA
This sequence comes from Spirochaetia bacterium UBA5763, assembly GCA_002418835.1. Taxonomy (GTDB): domain Bacteria; phylum Spirochaetota; class UBA4802; order UBA4802; family UBA5550; genus UBA5550. The sequence continues at coordinate 177,855 of DIEX01000033.1, forward strand.
TGGGTGGTATTTTTGCGTGCAGTTCAAAATCGGACTGTATTAACGAACTTTTTTACGGAACAGATTATTTATCTCATCTCGGAACAAAGAGAGGGGGATTAGCCACCATAGATAATGACGGTATCCACAGAACAATACACAATCTGGAAAATGCATATTTCAGAAATAAGTTTGAGCCTGAACTTGGCGAACTCACAGGAAATATGGGTGTAGGAGTTATCAGTGACACAGACGCACAACCAATAGTACTTTTTTCACACCTGGGGCGTTTCGCACTTGTTATGGTTGGAAAAATTAATAATATCGATGAGCTGGTAAAAGAGATTTTCACACAGAACATTCACCTCTCCGAAACAAACAGCGGCGGACCGAGCCCTACAGAAATTGTAGGTACACTTATCAGCCTTCAGAAAAATTTTAAAGAGGGAATTAAATACGCCCAGAGCCGCATTAAAGGCTCCTGTTCCATGATACTCCTCACTGAAGAAGGGATTTATGTAGCCAGAGATAAGCTGGGCCGTACTCCTATTATTATAGGCAAAAGGGGGGATGCTTTTGCAGCGAGTTCAGAATCCAGTTCTTTCCCCAATCTCGGGTTCGAAGTCGACCGTTTTGTCGGGCCTGGAGAAATCCTTTTTATGACAGCAGAGGGAGTTGAGCAGGTGGAAAAGCCCGGAGATAAAATGCAGGTCTGCTCTTTTCTATGGGTTTATTACGGATACCCTGCCTCCAGTTATGAAGGAATTAATACTGAGCAGGTACGGTACAAATGCGGGGCCGCACTTGCACGGAGGGAAGATGTCAGGGCTGACCTTGTTGGTGGCATCCCGGATTCAGGAATCGGACATGCACTCGGTTTTGCCCACGCATCAGGCATACCATACATGAGGCCTTATGTGAAATACACACCCACATGGCCTCGCAGTTTCATGCCGCAAAACCAGAAGATGAGAGATCTTGTAGCCAGGATGAAGCTTATACCCATACGTGAGCTTATTGAGAATAAAAGCATAATCTTCTGCGATGATTCAGTTGTTCGTGGAACCCAGCTTCAGGACAACGTGCAGATACTTCATGAATACGGGGCGCGGGAAATTCACATGCGAATAGCATGCCCATGCCTGATATATCCCTGCGAATACCTGAATTTTTCAACCTCAAGATCAACTCTTGACCTTGCGGGGAGAAAAGCTATTCTTCATATCGAAGGTTCAGAAACAAAAGATCTTAATGAATATGCTAATGATGGTTCAGACAGGCATAAGGCGATGGTTGAACATATCTGTAAAAAACTGAAGCTCACAAGCCTCCGGTATCAGACACTTGATGATCTTGTTAAAGCAATCGGGCTTCCGAAGGGAAAACTCTGCACACACTGCTGGGACGGTTCAAGTTTTGACTGATAATTAATAAATATCATACCAGCCTGAATTCAGGCATCAAAAAAAATCACTTACCGATGCAGAACCTGCTGAAAATTGATCCCAGAATATCATCAGGTGAGATCTCACCGGTTATTTCTGAAAGCTTATCTACAAGTTCATTCAGATCAAAAGCTATAATCTCCGGCAGTTCCTTTCTTCCGAAAAGTGAAATCACCCTTTCAATTATTACAATAGAATCTGAAAGAATGCCGGTGATTCTTGCATCAGCAAGAAATGAATTGTCATAATCCACAAACTCACTGTTAATCACTTCAGAAATTGCTTTCTCAAGTTCCCTGAATCCGTTACCGAACTTTGCTGAAACAGGGATAAAATTTAATCTCTCTTCACGTCTGAGAGCATCAACTTTCACATTATCAATCAGATCAACCTTGTTCAATACATAAATTATCTTTTTATCTTTGAATGAAGATAAAATTTCTTTATCCTCATCTGTTACACCTGCAACTCCGTCAATAACAGCAAGCACCAGCGAAGCATCTGCAATTTTTCTTTTTGTGCGCTCGATTCCAATCTTTTCTATGTCATCATCAGTTGAGGCTATGCCTGCGGTATCTGTCAGATTAATTCTTACACCTCCAACCTGCACTGTTTCACGAATCAGGTCTCTTGTTGTCCCCGGTATATCAGAAACAATTGCCCTCTCTTCATTTAGGATAAGGTTAAGCAGGCTTGATTTACCCACATTCGGACGCCCTGCAAGAATAACATCCACACCGCGTGAGACTCTCTCCCCTGTAACGCATCTCTTTAAAAAATCCGACAATTTGACACGTACAGACTCCGAAATCTCTATGCCGCGTTCATAAGAAACAAACTCAATGTCCTGGTCAATAAAATCTATCCCGGCCTCAAGGTCAGCCTTAAGGATGATGACATTATTGCGGATATCATCAACAGCCTTTGTTAGTGAACCGTGCATCTGCTCCAAGGATCTTTTAATCTCCCAATCGCTCCTTGCATTAATAAGAGAATTAATTGCCTCAGCTTCAGTGAGATCCATCTTGCCGTTTAAAAAAGCACGCTTTGAAAATTCACCGGGCTGAGCTGCTCTAACCCCGTGTGAGAAAAAAAGCTTCATTATTCTGCTAACAATGATCGGATTACCGTGACAGAAAATCTCCACCATATCCTCACCGGTGAAACTCGACGGCCCCTTGTAGTACACAAGAATGACGTCATCTATGACTTCATCTCCTGACACAATTGATCCGTAAGCCGCAAACCTGTGCGCAATTTTTTTACGGCTGGTGAATAAACTATAAGCGGCCCTGTATGATTCCGGGCCGCTTATTCTTATTATTGAAAGTGATGAGTTTACCGGCGCAGTGGCCGGGGCGCAAATTGTATCTTCAAGCATAATTATTTTCTGTTGCCGTTTGCAGGAGAAATCTTAATCTTCCTGTATATCCCCTGCCCTTCACTTTTTGTAGTTACTCTTTTATCATTCTGTAGTGTCAGGTGAATCAGTCTTCTCTCAAAAGGATTCATCGGTTCAAGGGTAAGAGGCCTTCCGCTTTTTATAACCTTGAATGCCATATCCTTCGACATTTTTTTAAGAGCTTTCTCCCTCTTGTCCCTGTATGATTCTATATCCAGAATAATCTTTTTGTCACTGCCAGTGACATTATTAATCATAAGGTTTATCATAAACTGAAGCGCTTCAAGAGTCTTCCCCTTCTTGCCTATGATAAGTCCGGAACTTGTTCTGCTCTCAAGCTCAACATAGACTTTACTTTCACCCTCTTTAATATCTTTAACCCCCCCTTCAATCCCCATCTTTTGAAGAAGTTCAACCAGCATTATCCTTACTCTATCTCCAACATCCTCTGTGCTTTCATTATAATATATTCTTACTTTTGCCGGTCTTGATACACCAAATCCGAAAATTCCGCTTTTCCCCTGATCGATAACTTCGACATTTACTTTAGAGGAATCCCTGATTCCCAATTCAGCTAAGGCTTTTTTTGTGGCATCATCAGATGTCCTTCCCTCTACCTCTATTACTTTCATAATTCAGCCTCCTGAAAAAAAATTGTTAGATATATTCCATCTCCCATTTAAGCTTTTTTTCCTATTTTATTAACAATAACCTGATTCAATATCTGGTAAAGATTCTGCAGGAACCAGTAGAGAACAAGTCCTGAAGGCATTGTCCAGAAAATGAAAAGCATTATTACAGGCATCATATACATCATTATCTTCTGCTGCTGATTCCCTGTATCCACCATTGTCTGTTTCTGTTGAATAACAGTTGAAACCGTCATAAGCAGAGGGAGAATGTTTATATCAAACCCTGAGATTGTAGCAACAGTGTCAGGCATTGAAAGATCCTTCATCCAGAGCATGAACGGCGCGTTCCAGAGATCTATTGAATTGATAAGTGCACTGTACAGCGCGAAAAAGAAAGGCATCTGAAGAAGGAGCGGCAGACAGCCACCCATAGGATTAACCTTGTTATCCTTATAAAGCTTCATTGTCTCTTTCTGAAGTACGTCAGGTTTATCTTTAAGCTTAGCCTGAAGTTTTTTAACTTCCGGAGCAAGCTCCTGCATCTTTTTCATTGAGTCTGTTGATTTTTTGGTCAGCGGCATAAACACAATTTTTGTAAGTATTGAGAATACCACCAGAGACCACCCCAGGTTCCCGAAGAGTTTATTGATCCCCATAAGTGCCCAGATTACAAAATACCTTATAGGTTCAATGAGTGTGCTTACGTCAGATGCATCAACGATCTTCGGATCAACTGCACCCAGCATCTCCTTGTCTTTCTCTCCCAGATATATCCTGAAAGATTTAACAGCTTCACCGCCAGGGGCAATTTCACTCATATCCACAGTCATACCTGTTCTGTATCCATGATGGTCCCTGTTGTCAAAAACCATCCCTTTAGGAGCAAACTGCTGAGGCATCATTATGAGTAGAAAATACCTGCTCATTATACCTGTATAATCAACATTCCCTTCTTTTTTCTTTAACTCTCCTGCCTTGGAAAAAAATCCGCCACCCTTCATAACCGTTTCAAAATCATCAGCAATGGAATAGATACCCATCATATGATTATTTCTGTTATTATAATTAAGTTTCGGGCCGAGAGTGTCTGAAGGTGAAAAGATAGCTTCATTACCTTTAAACTTAAAGGGCAGCCTCCCCCTGTTTATAAATTTATACTCAACTGTAAAATCGTAACCTTTATCAGTAAATTTATAAAGTTTCTCAATTCTGAGGGGGGCGCCTTCATAAGAAATTTCAGTAAAAAACTTAACTGTACGCTCATCAATCTTCTGGTAATCCCAGAGATTACCAGCGAGGCTGTTCCCTTTGAGAAAATCATCTTCCGAAAAATGAACAGCAAAATCTAACGTGCCGTTAGAGTTAAACGTCTTTTCGTTTAGAGCGAGTTCGATATTTCTATCTGTATAGTTAGCCTTCTTTATTGAAGCGCCGTGATTCTGTAGTTCAAAATTAAATTTACCTGTCTTAAGAACAATACTCTCTTCCTTAAGATTTTTTGAAACTGCCGAAAGAACTGCTGTTGATGTTTTTACCGGTGAATCCGGCTTTGTCTCAGTGTTCTCTTTAACTCCTGCTGTATCCTGAACCTGTTCCTGATTTATTACCTGTTTATTCTGATCCTGTTCCGGCGAAAAATACCAGAACCAGCCTACCCATACAACCATTGTAAGGAGGACTGCAATTAGAGTTCTTTTTTCCATTTATTTTACCTTTAACAGCAATATTGTAACATGAACTGAAAATTCATCCAGTAATATGACGTGAAAAAATGCGGCAGGTTAAGGAAAGTTGTGAATAAATCTCTTTATTTATTTCCTGAAACTGAAAGTTTCAGGCACGGGGTCATACCCGCTGCCGCCAAAAGGATTACACGACAGAACCCTCCTTGCAGCAAGAAACCCCCCTTTTAAAAATCCGAAACGTCTGATTGCCTGTTCAGAATAAATCGAACAGGTTGGGTAATATCTGCAGGCGCCAGGCAATAACGGAGATATAAACAGTTTATATGATTTAATAAAAACAACAGCTGTCAGAGAGAAAAATCTCCCGGCCAGGCTGATGATGTATTCAACCGCTTTCATTTATGACCCCGGAATTCTTTAATACTCCTATAATATCACTCCTGAGCTCTTCATAACTCATTTTCAGAGACTCCTGTCCGGGCTTAATTATAATAGATAATCCATCATTCATTTGATCAATAAACTCATTACATACAGATCTGATTCTTCGTTTCATCCAGTTTCTTCTGTTAGCTTTACCCAGTTTTCTGCTTACCGCAATTCCCACTTTAATGTCTCTGAATTCTGATCGATTATCAGGCTTTTCGATTATGCTTCGTTTTATAACGAAAATAATAACACCTTTGCCCCTTTTCTTTCTTCCCTTTAAAAAAACTGAATTGTATGATTTCCTGCCTTTTAATGAATATGCTCTTTTCACATCATGATTTTAATTAATTATTTTGGCATCCTTTTTTCGTCTGATACTGTAAGCTTTTTTCTTCCCTTTCTTCTTCGTCTCATGAGAATTTTTCTGCCATCCTCATCTTCCATTCTTGCTCTGAAGCCGTGTTTCTTGTTTTTCTTTAATTTGCTCGGCTGATATGTCCTTTTCATCGGAAATTACCTCTCTTACATTAATATTTTCTGATTTTATATTGTCTTAACAGTGTTTTCTTCAAATATACAACAAAATCGACAATTTGAAAGGATTATCCTAAAAACACTCCGCCTTTTGTCAATATTAATTTCCCTGTATATATATCTCATGAAAAATAGATCTATACATCCGGGCAAAAATGAATTATAAGTGATTCGAAAACTCCGTTTCTTTAAATTCTATTCATTAAAACTACTGTTCCCCTCAGAGAAGAGATTTTACAGCTTTCCCTACATCTGTATATTTAAACTTATACCCCTCATTAAGAAGTTTTACCGGCATTGCCCTCTGCCCCTTAACAAGAAATCCTCCGAACTCGCCAAAAACGATTTTAAGAGCGAACCCCGGAATAAATGGAATTAACACAGGCCTGTGTACCTCATCAGCCATTATATCAGTAAAATATTTATTGGTAAGAACGCCGGGAGAAACAGCGTTGTATATTCCTGACATCTTTGAGTTCTTGATTATCCTGATTATAATTCCTGTCACATCATCAGCGTGAATCCAGGGGAACCATTGTTTTCCGTTACCTAACTTACCCCCCATAAACCGGCTGAAGGTTTTTTTCAGTTCCGGGAAAGCTCCGCCATCACGGCCGAATACTGATCCGAACCTCAAAATCGCCACTCTCATACCCGCTTCTGAGGCCTTTAAAACCTCCTGTTCCCAGTGGAGGCAGACTTCTGAAAGAAAATCATCTCCAGCCGGGGAATTTTCATCAAGCTCCTCATCACCCCTGTCGCCATAAATTCCCACAGCAGATGCGTTTATAAATATTTTTTTCTTTCCAGCCGATCCCCTGAGGGCTTCAACTATATTCCTGGTGGAAAGAATTCTGCTGTCATATATACTCTTCTTAATTTCAGGAGTCCATCTCTGGAAAATATTAACACCCACGAGGTTAATGATTACATCAAAATCTCCAACCTTTTTCTGCCAGTCCCCCGGAATTGTAAAATCCGCTGCAAGATGGCCGGTGTTATCGGATTTTACTGAATCACTATTCCGCCTCCCTCCGGCAGTAACACTATACCCTGCATCAGCCAGATCTTTTACTAACTTCTGTCCAAGAAAACCGTATCCCCCCGCAATTAAAACTTTCACCTGTATTTACCTCTCTTATAATTCTTTGTAAATCTTTTCTGAAAACACTACTATATAGCAAGCATTTTAAATAATCCTTTTTTTACTACAAAACTGAGAATAGGTATTATCTTTAAAATTAATATCTTTTTTTATAAATATGTTAATAATAATTTGTCCCCCGCATATATTTTATGCTATTTTAAATTAAGTTTATTCAGGTTTTTATTGGAGGTCAAAAATGGCAATGCAGACAACACAGAGTATTGATGATACCATAGCAAATTCATCTGAACAGTATGTCACGTTTCTCATCAATAATGAAACTTACGGGATTGAAGTATTAAGAGTTAAAGAGATAGTTGGAATGACTACAATTACAACTGTGCCGAACAGTGAAAAATATCTTAAAGGTGTAATTAATCTCCGCGGTATAGTTGTTCCTGTTATTGATCTGCGTCTGAAATTCAGTCTGCCTGAAAAAGAATATGACTCCTTCACCGTTATATTGATTATTGAACATAAAGATTCACTTGTCGGTGTAATAGTTGATTCAGTTTCAGATGTAATAAGCTCCCCCGGCCAGCTTCAGGATGTTCCTAATTTCAATGTTAGTCTTGACCGTGACATTATTAAAGGAGTTTTAAACAAGGAGAACAACCTGATAATAGTACTCAATCCTGATATTATGCTATCTATTAAGGATATGGAAATTATTGCTGATATGGACGTTGAGTAAGATCTTAAATATAACTTTCATCCCGTTCCATTAACCATTCTATATAATGGTTAATGGAACGGGATGAAAAAACCACTTTTTATTATTTCTAAACCCCAAATCTTGATTATACCCCACCGTATAAATATATTATTTTCTCATAGAACAGGCTCAACCAGTAATTTTATGAGGCGTATGTATTACACGCTCAAGAAGATTAAATTTTTCAATAACTGAACCTGACATGATCTGTATGATTAATGAAAAATTAAATAATTATGATGAAACCCGTATCTATAATGAATTAGCTGAAAGCCGCAGGAAGCTTGCGACTCTTATGGACAATCTGCCGGGCATTGCATATCGATGTCTTAATGACAGAGACTGGACAATGGAGTTCATAAGCTGCGGCTGCCAAGAGCTCACTGAATATTATGTTGAAGAACTGCTTTATAACAAAACAGTTTCCTATAACGATCTTATTCATCCTGAAGACAAGGAGAAGGTCTGGGAAGGTGTACAGGAGGGAGTTAAAAACCGGAAACCGTATAGACTTGTTTACAGGATTAAAACAAAAACCGGTATAGTAAAATGGGTATGGGAACAGGGCACAGGTGTCTTTTCACAAGACGGTGAACTTCTTGCTCTCGAAGGTTTTATAACTGATGTTTCGGAAACAAAAAAATATGAAATGAAACTCCTTGAAAGTGAAAGGAGACTCTCCACCCTGATGAGTAATCTTCCAGGCATGGCATACAGGTGCACCAATGATCAAAACTGGACCATGGAATTTGTAAGCAGCGGATGCAATGAACTAACCGGATACTCCCCCGAGGCACTTATCATGAACAGTGTGCTGTCATACAATGATCTGATAGAACCTGGCGACCGTGAAATGGTAAAGTCTGTTATCGAAACATCTCTGCATAAACAATCCTTTTTCAGAATAGAATATCGAATACGCAGCGCATCAGGGATAGAGAAATGGGTGTGGGAACAGGGACGGGGTGTTTACTCTGATACCGGTGAAGTTATATCCATCGAAGGATTTATTACAGATATAAATGAAAAGAAGCGGATTGAAGCTGAGTTACAGAAATACAGGGAGCATCTCGAAAGCGAAGTAAAAAAAAGAACACATGAACTTCTTGCCGCAAATAAAGAGCTTGAAGCCTTTGCTTATTCTGTTTCCCACGATCTCCGCGCTCCTCTCAGGGCCATTGACGGTTTCTCGCGGGCGGTACTTGAAGATTACGCCTCAAAACTTGATGATGAAGGCACCGATTTTCTGAAAAGGATAAGGACCGCGAGCCAGAAGATGGCCCGGCTCATTGATGACATGCTGAAGCTCTCCCGGCTTACAAGAGATTCAATGCAGTATACCACGGTTAATATGAGCGAAATAGCTGATGAGATCATTAAGGAACATAAAGAATCTGAACCTGAAAGACAGGTGGAATTCATCAACTCAGCCGGGCTCATTGTAAACGGCGACCAGCAGCTTTTACATGCTGCTCTTGAAAATCTTCTGGGGAACGCATGGAAGTTCACATCTTTAAAAAACGATGCCCGGATTGAATTCGGGACAGAACTGATTGATGAAAAAAAAGTCTATTTTATACGGGACAACGGTGCAGGTTTTGACATGAATTATGCGGACAAGCTTTTCGGTGCATTCCAGAGGCTCCATGCCGCAACGGAGTTTCCGGGAACCGGCATTGGTCTTGCCATTGTTCAGAGAGTAATAAACAGACACGGCGGAAAAATATGGGCCGAAAGTGAAGTCGACAGAGGGAGTACATTTTTTTTTACTCTTTGACAGGGATTCATTATATTCATTTTCATGAGGAGGAGAGATGAACAGACAGAAAATTATACTTCTTGTTGAGGACAACCCTGATGACGAACTCCTCGCAATCCGGGCACTAAGAAAGAACAATATTGAAAATGAAATCGTGGTTGCAAGGGATGGGGTTGAAGCCCTGGATTTCCTCTTCGGACGTGGCGAATATTCCGGGAGAGACCTGAGCAATATGCCTCAGATAATACTTCTCGACTTAAAACTTCCGAAAATCGACGGGCTGGAGGTTCTTAGAACCATAAGGAATGATGAAAGAACAAGGCTTCTCCCTGTTGCTGTTCTGACATCATCAAAGGAGGAGAATGATCTGGTCAACAGCTACTCCCTGGGAGCTAACAGCTATATTAGAAAACCTGTGGACTTTGATCAGTTCTGCGAATCTGTAAGGCAACTGGGGCTTTACTGGCTTGTATTGAACGAACCCCCTCCGGGATTAAAGAAACCATGAGTAAGTCTCTTAATGCACTGATTGTAGATGACAGCGAGGATGATGCTCTCCTTGTGGTGCGGGAGCTGCGAAGATCCGGCTACGACCTCTCATACATACACGTCGATACAGCCGAGGGTATGAAAAATGCTCTGGGGAAAAAAGAGTGGGATGTAATAATAGTCGACTACAAGATGCCTCATTTTACAGGGATCGACGCACTGAAGATCGCCAGAGAGCACAATCCGGATACGCCATTTATACTCGTTTCAGGAGTGATTGTCGAAGAGATGGCTGTTGAAGCAATGAGGCGCGGTGCCAATGACTGCATAAAAAAAGACAACATTGAACGCTTAACACCTACAGTCGCACGGGAAATTCAATCAGCTCAGGAACGCAGGGAACGTAAAATTGCAGAGACCCTTCTTTCACAAAAAAACATAGAGCTGTCCAATGCCAACAAAGAACTCATCGAACTGAACAGTGAACTTGAGACCATAAACAAGGAACTGGCTGCAACAAACCTCAAGCTCGAATCCGCAAACATGTTGCTCACCGAATCGAAGTCTGAAGTAATTCAAAAGAATGAAATGATTATTGAGAGCCGGAGAAAACTCGCAACACTGATTGAAAATCTTCCTGGAATGGTTTATCGCTGCCTCAATGACATCAACTGGACCATGGAGTTTATAAGCAGCGGCTCCCTTGATTTAACAGGTTATACGCCTGAGGAGATCATCGGCAACAGGGTAATCAGCTACAACGGGATTATTCACGAAGATGACCGAGAGATGGTCCGGGATTACATTCAGAATGGTGTTCAAAAATCACAACCATACGAACTCCGCTACAGAATTAAAAAGAAAGAAGGAAATATAAAATGGGTATGGGAGAAAGGACGCGGAATTTTCAGCAGTAGGGGTGAACTTATTGCTCTTGAAGGTTTTATCAACGACATAACAGATGTTGTCAAAAAAGATGAACAGATACGGCAGATCCAGAAAATTGAGGTGATAGGCACACTCGCAGGGGGGATCGCCCATGACTTTAACAATATACTCGGGGGGATTATCGGCGGCGCTGACCTTCTTTCAAATGTGCTTGGAAGAGAAAATCTTAATGACCCGGAACATATTACAAGATATCTGAACACCATTAAAAATGCTTCGTCACGGGCATCTGAACTTATCAAGCAGCTTCTCATACTTTCCCGCAAGCACGAATTGAAACTTGAACATATTGACATCAACAATTCAATAAAGAATGTAGCAGACATCTGTGTCAGCAGCTTCCCAAAAAGTATAGAGATCAGGACAAACCTTTACCATAGCCCTGCGGTTATTACGGCAGATGCAACTCACCTGGAACAGGTTTTACTCAACCTTTGCGTTAATGCTTCACATGCAATGACAATTATGCGCCAGGATAATGAACCGGAAGGGGGAATCCTGGATATCTCTATCGAAAAAACCATGGCCGATCAAACCTTTATCAAATTTCATCATGAAGCAAAAGAAGGAAGTTCTTATTATGTCATAAGTGTACGCGATACAGGCGTAGGGATCGACAATACAACAATAATAAAACTTTTTGAACCATTCGTTACAACAAAAAAAGACGGAGCGGGTTCCGGCCTTGGACTTGCTATTGTAAACAGCATAATCAGGCAATATGACGGATTCATTGAAGTGCTGTCTGAGAAAGGGAAAGGAAGCACCTTCCTTGTGTATCTCCCGATTATAAAAAACAGCGGGGATCATGCTGAAGAAAAAGAATCCGATTCTAATGATAATCTTTCAGGTTCCGGTGTTATACTGATCGTCGATGATGAAGAGGTGATGAGAAACATTGCCGGCGAGGCGCTAAAAGAGTGCGGATACACGGTGATATCCGCCCCTGATGGAAAAACTGCAATTAATTACTTCCGGGAAAACTGGAAAGATATTGAGACTGTTTTTCTTGATTATTCCATGCCGGGCATAAACGGAAAAGAGGTTTTTTTACAAATGAAGGAGATAGACCCGGACGTAAAAGTCATACTTACATCAGGGTCGAATAATGATGTAAAAGTTAAAGAGCTCATTGCACTGGGGGTTCTGGATTTTTTAAATAAACCTTATGATCTTCACAGCCTTAAAAAGAAAATAAGAGATGCTGTTTCCTGTAATGATTAATCCCGCTATTTAACCGATATATCTTATTTAATTTTGACCATTCCACTTTTTTTTATTATAATAGTCTCAAATTATTAAAAGAAATCTATAACCTTCCTTATTTAAGGAGAAAATCATGAATTTACATACTTTTAAAGCAAAACTGATATTCTATATCGTTTCTATTGTATCACTGGCTATAATCACAATATCAGTCATCTCTACAGCAATTACTTATTATGCAATCAATGATGAAATAAACGAAAAGATGCCTTTGAAACTTGACTCAATTATTACCAATATGGACGATAAGCTTAACGCGCACTCTTCCATCTCAAGAGCGCTTGCCTCACTCGGGCAGAGTTCAAAAAATACCATTTCACGTGAAACATATATCGCATACCTTAAAAATGCGGTAAATGATAATCAGGCCAGTTTCGGACTTGGTATATGGTTTGAGCCTTTCAAATACAGTCCTTCAATAAAATATTTCGGACCCTATGTGTATAAAGATAACGGCAAGCTGGTCTACACATCTGATTACGAAACTGCTGCTTATGATTTTCACAACCAGGAATGGTACAAAATTGCGAAAGATAAAGCTGAAAATAGTGTGACATGGACCAAACCTTTTTTTGATGAAACCAGTGGGATAATAATGACTACTGCCGCTTCGCCATTTTTTGATGATAATAACAAATTTCTGGGATCAACAAGTGCTGACTTTGACATCGCCGAACTTCAGAAAATGGTTATGGAGATAAAAGATGAAAAGATAGATCTGCGTGCATTTTTGCTGGATGCTGACGGCACTTTTATAACTTATCATGATAAAGAATTTGTTATGAAAAAGAAGATCACCGAGCATCCGGATAAAGAATTCGCAGATTCAGGAAAGACTATCCTCACGCAGAAAAAAGGTGACCTTGAATTAAAAATCAATGGTGATGATACTCTTCTTTATTTTAAAGAATTAAAGCAGACCGGATGGCTGCTATGTATTACCGTTAACAAAGCAAAACTTTACGCGCCTGTTACAAGGATGGCTATAGTAACACTGCTCATAGCTATTATCTCAATTTTAGTCAGCATAGCTGCCAGTGTATATATCTCCGGAAAAATTTCAAACCCTGTGAGAGCTATGCGGGACTTCGCTGCCAAAATTGCTGAAGGGAATTTCACTGAACGTATAAACGTAAAACAGAAAGATGAAATCGGACAGCTCGCTGATGCTCTCAACTCCTCAGCTGACAATCTTGAGCAGCTTATCTCAAATATTATTACTACATCAGAACAGTTGAATTCGGCAGTGGATGAAATAACCAAGGGTAACATGAACCTGTCTCAGCGCACAACAGAGCAGGCCTCAGCCCTTGAGGAGATCGCGTCAACCATTGAAGAGAACACGGCAACAGTTGAAAGAAATGCCGACAATTCAAAAAGCGCCCAGGAGCTCACTGAAGGGGGAGTCGAAAAATCCGTTGGAGCAATAAACCAGGCCGATATGGCAATAGGCTCTATCAATGAAATAAACCAGTCCAGTAAAAAAATCGCGGAGATTATCTCTGTGATAAATGAGATAGCATTCCAGACAAATCTTCTTGCATTGAATGCTGCTGTTGAAGCCGCACGTGCAGGGGACCAGGGACGCGGATTTGCTGTTGTCGCTGGCGAAGTGCGCAACCTGGCACAAAGGTCAGGAGGAGCCGCAAAAGAAATCGAGCAGCTTATACGTGAATCGGTTTCAAAGGTTGAAAAAGGGACTGAGCTTGTTGTTGAAAGCGGTGCCTTTCTTAAGGAGATAGCAAACGCGGCAAAAACAACAGCTCAGATTATTGCTGAAATTGCAGCCGCAAGCGATGAACAGAGAACCGGTATGGAGCAGATAAATAAAGCTGTTATGGAACTCGATTCAATGACACAGCAGAATGCCGCGCTTGTTGAAGAAACCGCTTCTGCCAGTGAGCAGATGGCAAACCAGGCACAGGAACTCCTTGCGCTTATGAGTAGATTCACAATCAGGCAGGACGGAGCCAGTTCCTCCGGTAAAAAACAAATTCATCTGAAAGTAAACATTGATGCTGAAAATAAAAAATCCGATCAGAAAAAAGCTGAAAAACTGAAAAGTATCCAAAACCCAAAGCCCGCTCCGCAGGTTAAGAAAAATGAAATTCGTGATGAAGAGATCCCGAAGGAATTCAGACTGGAAAAAGCCTCCACAAAATCAACAGTAGATGACTTTATGAAGGATGACGGATTCGAAAAATTCTAAACAGCAATAAAGGAAAACTTACACCGTAATTCCTGTTATCCTCCGGGGATGGGTATACAGATTAAATCTCCCCTCCCTCATAAAACCTATAAGTGTAATACCCGCAGACTCAGCCGCTTCCACTGCCGCAGACGTGGGAGCGGATACACCTGCCACAATCAGAGCTCCTGTTCTGTAGGACTTCTTAATCATTTCAAGACTCAGCCGTGATGACAGCATCACAACAGATGCATCACCCTGCCTGTCTGCAAGCAGCATGCTCCCCGCGCATTTATCCAGAGCATTATGCCTGCCAACGTCCTCCGCGAAGGCAATCATCTCTCCATTGCTGCCGAATAACGCAGCGCAGTGGGTTCCCCCGGTACGTTCAAAAAATTTCTGGTTAGAAAAAAATTCCCCCTTCATTCTGAAGAGATCATCAGGGCCTGTTGCAAACTCTGTTGCGGCAACAGCAGGCCTGAGCAGATCAGATGTCGCCATACCCCCTGTGGAAGAGTAAATTCTCTTAACTTCCGCCGGAGGCGGTCCTGAAATTTCAGCTTCAACAGTATCTCCGGTAATCGTGATGCTCTTTATCTCCTGCGGTGATGATATTACACCGTCACTGTACAGAATTCCAGCAGCAAGCTCCCTGTCCATACCGGGGAGCCTCATACAGAAATAGGCTCTCTCTCCATTTACCCTTATGACAAGAGGTTCTTCTATTATTATTTCATCATCAGAATATTTCTGTTTCTCTGCTGAGAATCTTATAATTTCTCTTTTTATTGTCTGCATTGAGCATTTACCTGTGTCTGTATGATTATAATGTTCAGCGGGAGCTGTTAATTAATTCCGAACTTCTTCCACCCCTTGAGGAGGAGTTCATCATCTGTTATAAAAGTATATGAAGAGAAATAATCTTTAAGGTCAAGGAGGAACTGAGGCTTAAGAGAGATTATATCGTCAAGAACATCAAGTGAATTATCAAGCCGGGTAACTGATTCAATATCAATACTATCATTCGATGACCTGTAATTAAAATATATATAAAAAAATAACGGCTCGAATATCTCCGCTGATGCCACAATTCTCTCAGGTGAAGGATCGGGAATATTGAGACATGCTGTAAAGTATTCATAATTAATAAAAGGATATATCTTTAACGGCACGCTGAAAATATCTGTCCCGGCTCTTCTTGACAGTTCAATGGATATCTCCCTTGAACTGTACTCGTCAAATATTACAGAGGTGAAAAGACGTTTATCTGACTCCACTTCGATGCTCTCTTTGAGCCGCACTGAAACGAGTTCAGCGGGAACACTCCCCTTGTAAACAGGAACGAGATGTGATTTAAAATAAAGCATGTCCGTGGAATATGACGGGTAACTCTCCGGATCCCCCCTGTCAATAATCCTCCCGCGCCTTCCTGAAAATCTGAGATCAAATCTTATTATATGAACAAAGTCAATGACAGCACCTTCAATATGCCGGATGAAATGTAGCGAATGCTGCTCCGAAGAGGGTTTTCTCTTTTCAAGAAAAGTATGCCCTGCAAGATACTCGGGGATTTGCGGGATTAAGAGCCCGGCAAGTTCATGAGAATTTTTCAGATCGATCTCCTTTACCGGGAGATGAGGAAGAATTATCTCTTTATTGAGCAGATAGAATTCGCTGAGCGTCTCATCAATAAAAATTCCGTTTATACTGTTTTTACCTTTCTCTCCTGCTGAATGAAGCAGCCTCTCTATACCGGCAGTAAGATCTTTATCATCAATTTTATCTGTCATGTTCAGAATATAACGCTGATATATTAATCTGTAAACAAAAAACTGAATAAAAAGCCCTATTAACCTTGACAAATGCCTGATTCATGGATATTTATATAATGATTTTAATACCTAAACAGAGAACAGGTTATGAACGGATCATTAATAAATGTCGGAGTAGCACAGGTCAAAACCGGAACCCAGCCCGCAGTCCTGAGAACTATTCTCGGAAGCTGTGTGGGGATCTGCATATATGACAGAATGAAAAAAATCGGGGGCCTTGCTCACATTCTCCTCCCGAACGATACAGCAAACGGAGCGAACCCGGAAAAATTTGCTGATACAGCAGTACCTTATCTGGTTCAATACCTCCTTAAGGAGGGAGCAAAAAAGGAATTCCTCTCCGCGAAAATTGCAGGGGGCGCATCAATGTTTAAGTTTGAAGCCAATGTTTCTCTCGGTCAGATTGGGGACAGAAATGTGGAAGAGGTTAAAAAGGCACTTCAGAAATTTCAGATCCCTATTCTTGAAGAGGATACTGGCGGTAATACAGGCCGGGTTATCGACTTCTTTCTGGAAGACGGACGGCTGAAAGTCAAAGCAGCCGGTCAGGAAAAAATATATTATAAGGTTTGATAACCGGGGTATCCATATGCATGCACATATAAAACAGAGAATTGAAAGTACAATAAACAATATAGCCGCCCTCCCCACAATGCCGGAGGTCGCCACGAAGATACTCAACATGGTCAACGACCCTGAAGTATCATTCAAGGCTGTTGCTGAAGAGCTGTCAAAGGACCAGTCCATGACAACAAATATTCTGAAGCTCTGCAACTCCGCTTATTTCAGCAAGGGGAAGGAGATAACATCCATTGAACGTGCTATAGTCACTCTCGGAATAAAGGAAGTTACCAATATTGTTATGGTAATTGCGGCCAAGCCTATACTCGACAAATTTGTAATTGGCTATGACCTGGGTAAAGGGGAGTTATGGAAGCAGGGACTTATTGTCGGAACTCTTGCGAAAAAGATCGCCCTTCAGAAAAACAGAAAAGATATCGCTGACGTGGTATTTACCGGCGGCATAATTCACAATATCGGTAAGACTGTCATTGCAATCTTTGTGCAGAACACATACAATGACATCCTTGATGAAGTTAAAAAGAATAATATTACCTTCAATGAAGCCGAAAAGGAAATCATGGGTTACAGTCACCAGGAGATCAGCGAGAAAATTCTTGAAAAGTGGAACTTTCCCCCTGTACTTAAAGCCATTGTAAGATTTTATGCTGAGCCGGATAAAGCGCCTGATAATTTTAAGACTGAAGTTTCAATAGTTCACATTGCAAATACAATAAGTATCATGGCAGGTATAGGGATAGGGAGTGACGGCCTCTATCATCAGCTCTGTAAAATTGCCCTTGATACTACAAAAATTACAGGCCCTGAACTTGAGGAGTTATTCTCAAAAATACCGGAGTTGACAAAGCAGATAATGGAAATTCAGTAGAGATGAAATTTATAATCAATTGCCCGGAATGCGGCAGAAGCCTGAGATTTCCTCTGGATAAAGGGAGGATTAAAATCAGGTGCCAGTGCGGTTACGGAATGGTAATTGATCCCGATGACACTTCCCTCTACAAAAAAGGGCGTTTTGACCTTAAACCTGAAGGTCCGATAATCAACAAAAAAAGAAAGCCGGTTAAACAAACCGGCTCACTTTTTGATAAAGATAAAATTATCAGAAAAATATTGGAGTACAGGCACACACTTCAGAACTTCAGACATATGCCGGACAGAGAGAAGTACAGGGTACTCCTTTTTATACTTCTCCCCGTGCTTCTTCTGATTATTATCCTTTATACATTTTTCGGTCTTTTGAGTTAGACTGAAGATGCTCCTTTAAATAATCTTCAAACCTTAAAAAACTTCATCTGATCCATAAGCGACTCAGCCTGTGCGCTGATCTCTTCGGATGAAGAAGCCACCTCTTCAGCACCTGATGCAGATGTCTGAGTATTACGGTTTATCTGATCAATTGTTTTTGAAATTTCCTGGTTAATAATAAGCTGTTCACCGGTTGAAGCGGAGATCTTCTCTGCCATCTCCATGACACGTCCTGTTTCAGAAAGGACAACATTACTCTTCTCAGCCTGCTTTATAAGTGAATCAGCAATACTCTTTATGGAATTCCTTGTTTTTTCGATATTGTCGGTAATTTCCCTGAAAGCATCCGAGGTTTGATTCACATAGTCAAAGCCTGCACGGACCTCATTTCTACCGGAAGTGACCACTTCGGATATCTTTTTAGCAGTAACCGCTGTTTCTTCGGCCAGTTTACTCACCTCTTCAGCAACAACCGCAAAGCCGCGCCCCTGGTCCCCCGCGCGGGCTGCTTCAATGGATGCATTAAGAGCAAGCATGGCCACCCTGTCAGATATATCGCTGATAATTGCCACCATCTCCGCGATGCTTCTTGTGCTGTTATCGATCTGGTTCATCCCGGCTATTGTGCGGTTCATAAGTTCGCTCCCTTCCGAAGCCTTGACTGATGTCTGTTCCGAAACATGGAGCGCTTCACTTGCAGACTTCACAACTTCACCACCCACCCCCTGAAGCGCACTCATTGAACTATGAGTAGATTTGGCAAGTTCAAACTGCTCCCTCGAATGCGCTGCAATCATCTCAATGGAGGCAGCGACCTCTTCAACTGAAGCTGAAGTCTCCTCAATTGAGGCTGCCTGTGTCTGTGAAAGCTCGGATATCGACTGGCTTGTTGCGGAAAGTTCCTCAACAGACTGCGCAAGATTAACAGAGGCATTTGTTGAAACTTCTATTACCTGCCTGATTTTTTTAAGAAACCTTTTGAGATTCCTTATTAATAGACCGAATTCATCCGGGAGATAATCATTGTTTGAAACAGTAAGATCCCCCTCCGCAAGTTTTTTGAAAACATCAATGATGTTCCGTATCGGTTTTGAAAAACCCTTAGCAATAAACCAGATTACACAGAATGATACTGATGTGAGTATCAGAAAAAAGATAATCTCCATGATAATAAGAGTGGTCACATCTTTATAAAATTCCGTCTTATCCAAAGAGAATAGTATTATATAACTTAGCAGAGGGATACTGCTTTTATATGAAACAGTTTCTCTGGCATTAAAAGTATATGAAAGAAATGTGTTATCCGGTGATATGAGTATACGCCCGGTGTTTTTCAGATTTTTTCCGTCATCCTTGATATCTACACCGATAACTTTTCCTATTATAGATTTTGTTGCAGAAAAAACAATCCTGTGATTATGATCCACAACAAGATATCTCCCAGAGACATATGTTTTATCCCTGGTGAGTATATCAACTATTGCATCCATAAGAACTGTGCCGCCCACAATACCTGTGACTTTGCCGTTAATTTTCACCGGGTAAAGTCCTATAATTATAAGGTCCTCTGTAACCTGGCTCTTCATAGGATTTGTGAACACCGGCTTGCCTGTGTTTATACACTGCTGAAATTCAGGGAATCTGCTGATATCTCCGGATGTTCCCAGACTTGTGGGCCCCTTACCTGTTGTGTCGCAGGCAAAATATAACTGGATATAGCTGTTAGTCTTTTCCTTCTGCATCTCTTTAAGCAACGGCATCACTCTGGCGTAATTCATCTCCCTGATTACAGGGTTGACTGAATAGATATGCAGTTCATTATACAGCCCATTAATAAAGTTTTCGATATTAAGCGATGTTTTATTTACAGTTTCAATTATCTCACGCTGGCGGACATCGTTTATTTTATTTTCTGTATATGAATACTTGACAACACTGACAATACTGAGAAGAAGAAATATCGACATCACAATTGGCGCTGCCATCTTTTCAAAGATGGTAAGGGCGCGAAAAGGTATATAATCAACCACAGGGAACATACTTTTCTTTACCCTGGAATAATA
The DNA here is from genome assembly GCA_002418835.1 of Spirochaetia bacterium UBA5763. Taxonomy (GTDB): domain Bacteria; phylum Spirochaetota; class UBA4802; order UBA4802; family UBA5550; genus UBA5550. The sequence goes on from DIEX01000033.1 coordinate 198,195, forward strand.
AACACCTGAAATTATAAGGATAGTAACAAGACCCAGAAGCGCGGAGAATACTATTTTATAAAAACTCTCATAAACCGTGAACAGGTTAAATAAAAACGATACTATTAAAACTGCCAATCCATAAACTGTCCAGTAAACAGTAACAGTTTTGAAAGGGAACAGATTAACATAAAGAACCTCTTCATGTGATATGTTATCACTGTTACCATGCTCAACAACACCGGAAATAAGCCTGTTGAACTTTTTATAGAAATAATAAAAAAATGCTGAGATGATAATTATTAGAGGGGGATACACTAATAGAAAGATTTTTATTAAACCGGAGATGCCTGTATCAAGCATGGGAAGAGATAACAGAAAAAACATTACTGGCTGTATAGCCACTGCTGCAATAAAAAGATTTTTCACCCTTGATGTAATTAACGAATATTCATTCTCTTTCATACACTCCTCTGACGTAATTAGATTTTAAATTAACATTAAAGTTTTTATTTATAATTAAGCGGAGCAAAATGCTTAGCCCACCTGGGTTGAGGTTTTCAGTGTATTCTTTTTTGTCAATATATAAGAGGAGTGGTTATGCGGCTAAACGTATTTTTTTATCTCTCTCTGCATGTCGCGCTTCATATCCCTCTCCTGTATCGTCTTTCTTTTGTCATGTACGTTTTTACCACGCGCCAGACCCAGTTCAATTTTAACTTTGCCGTTTTTAATATACATGCGGAGAGGCACAAGGGTGTACCCTCTTTCAGCAAGCTTTCCTGTGAGTTTTCTGATTTCCGCTTTATGGAGAAGAAGCTTTCTCTCTCTCAGGGGTTCATGATTAAAAAAATTCCCTTTCTCGTAATGAGAGATGTTCATACCGACAATGAATACTTCGCCGTTTTTGATCCTGGCATAGGATTCCTGTATATTCACATTTTTATGCCTGATGGACTTAACCTCCGTCCCCTTAAGCACAATACCTGCTTCAAAGTTATCGAGAATCTCATACTCGAACCGGGCTTTTTTGTTTCTTATTATTTCAATTATTTCATCTGACATTCATATTCTCCAAAACAATGTCATTTCGAACGAATGTGAGAAATCTTAAAAGAATGGATTTCTCAGTCGCTAACGCTTCTTCGAAATGACAGAGACACCTTTATCAACAGTTATATACTATAAATTCAGATTATTGCTTTATTTTCAAGCGGAATATAAAGTGAGTTTAAAGCGGCGGTACGACAAAAATTCCCCCATTTCTGCCGCACCGCCTGAATCTATAATCTTAGAGAGACTTCCCTGTTATTCTGTTAAGCCTTCCCACAAAGGCATTGGGATCTTTAAGCTCCATACCTTCAACCAACATAGCCTGCTCAAGCAGGAGAAAGCTTATATCTTCAATAAGAGATTCATCTGTTACATTTTCAAGCTTTTTAATTATTTCATGCTCCGGATTTATCTCAAGAACAGGTTTAAAATCGGGGAGAGCTGTCTGCCCCATTGCCTTAAGGATGTTCTGCATCTGTGCAGTGGGGTCATTCTCGTCAGCCACAATACAGCTGGGGGAGTTGCTGAGCCTTGTGCTTGCAATTACATTCTTCACGTTTTCGCCAAGCTTCTCCTTTATTTTGTTAATTAAAGGCTCAACTTTCTTCTCCTTCTCCTTGTCGGATGCGTCTTTAAGGTCTTCGGCAGCATCTGCCCTGTTTACAGATTTCAGATCAAAATCCTTGAATTTCGGGATAGAGGTAATTACTATCTCATCAATTTCATCATCAAGAATGAGGACTTCGATATCCTTGTTTGTATACATTTCGAGGAGAGGTGAATTTCTGAGTAGCGCTTCTTTACCACCTGTTATGTAGTAGATTGCCTTCTGTTCAGGCTTCATCCTTTCCGTATATTCAGCAAGGGTTGTATAACCGTCAGACATTGTTGACTTGTACATTATCAGCTCAAGGATCTTATCCCTGTTCTCAAAATCCTGGTAGAGACCCTCCTTCATCGGGATTCCGAACTCTTTCCAGAATGTGAGGTATTTCTCCCTGTCGCGGGTTTTCAGCGATTCGATTTCGCCGAGTATCTTTTTCACAGAGGCGGATTTAATCTTTGCCATTACCTTATTGTGCTGCAGAATTTCTCTGCTCACGTTGAGCGGAAGGTCCTCTGAATCTATGACGCCCCTTACAAACCTGAGGTACGTTGGCATAAGTTCCTTCTCGTCATCAGTAATGAACACCCTCTTCACGTAAAGTTTAACGCCAGCTTTATAATCAGCCCTGAAGAGATCCATTGGCGCTTTTCCCGGGATATAGAAGAGTGTGGAATAATCCAGCGTGCCTTCAGCCTGTGTATGCATGTAAAGAATCGGGTCCTCTATATCATAGGATATCTGCCTGTAGAATTCGAGGTAATCCTCCTCTTTCAAATCGCTCTTTGATCTTTTCCATATTGCAGAGGCGCTGTTGATCTGCTCAACCTTCTGCTCTGTAACTTCCTCTTTCTTGTCACCTTCACCTTCATACTTTGTATCTTCATAGTGGAGATAGATGGGGAAAGGGACATGGTTGGAATATTTTCTTATAATTCCCTGGATTGACCACCTGCTTGCGTACTCCTCCCCCTCGTCATTGAGATGGAGAGTCACGGTTGTGCCCTGTGTTTCACGCTCAGCGGGCTCAATACTGTACTCCTCTTTACCATCGCTTATCCATTTGAAAGCCGCGCTTTCACCGGCCTTCTTTGAAACAACCTCAACTTTATCAGCCACCATAAACCCGGAGTAGAATCCTACACCGAACTGCCCTATGAGATTGGAATCCCGCTTTTCATCACCTGACAGACTGTGAACGAAATTTCTGGTTCCGGACCTCGCTATTGTACCGAGGTTTTCATCAAGCTCCTGCTCATTCATCCCTATTCCGGTATCCGCGATTGTTAGAATCCTCCCCTTGTGATCAAACGAAATGTCGATGCGGGGCTCAAACGCAATACTTTTGTAATTCTCATCAGTGAGAGAGAGAAACTTCAGCTTATCAAGCGCGTCTGATGCGTTTGAGATAAGTTCCCTCAGGAAAATCTCCTTATGGGAATATAGCGAATGAATAATAAGGTGTAATAATCTGTGTACTTCTGTCTGAAACTGTTTTTTACTCATTGACTACACTCCTTGAGTTTTAATAATTTTATTACGAGACTGCGTCTCATACTCGCAGGGGAAAGCCCGCTCCGGCAGGCTCAGTGCGGCGCCTGCGGGGGGCTTTCAATGGGTTATCGCCCCTTGACCCCATAAATAATAGACGATTTTTTTTTAAAATCAAATGCCATTGCAATTGGCATGGAATATCCCGAAAAAAGAGGGGAAAAAAATCAAGAAAAAATTAATCCCGTTATTCCCTCTGGTAAAAGTCAAAAATAAAAGAGGGATAAATATAATATTCTTTTTTGTCATTTCGAAGAAGCGATAGCGACTGAGAAATCTGTATTGATCACTTTACATTAATTGAAAAATGAAGCAGATTTCTCACCCGATAAAATGACAGGGGTTCGAAATGACATTCCATTACTATTACCATTGAAATTCTATTACTACCTTCCTTAACTATACGGATATAAAAAGCAGACTATTACTCCTCCATAAATATCAGCAGAGACACCGCCCCGTAAACCAGCGGCGCTGCCAGGTTAAAAATAATTCCGTAACTGATATTATATGGCGCATGAGAGAAGGTATGTGTAACCCAGAAATAAATTAAAGCAAAAAAATACCAGCCGTTTATAACAATCCTCAAAGGGAAAACCCACCTCATGCCGCTTACAAAAATTGTGGCAAACATTATAAAAGCTATCCCTATCATATACACCGCAAGGGGATTGTTTATTTCAAACCATGATTCGAAAATATAGTACTTCCCTATGGGGAGTATGATTGCAAGAAATGCGGTTGCAGTATTTATTACGATAATTCTATTCAGAAGGTTAAGTCCCTGGAACCATTCAACAGCAGTACGGATCAACCCCCCGATGAATGAGCCTATGGAATAAAGCAAGTCTTTCAATGTGTCCATTATTTACACCATTATATATTCAAGATAATCTTTTACAGCCTCTGTGAATCCCGCAGGCCCTGAATTCACTGTTACAAAAAGCCCCTCTGTCTCATTTACATGGGAGCCGTCAGGCTTCCGCACCAGATACCCCCTCTTTACAGCCCGGAGCATCGCCAGATCATTAAGACTGTCACCCGCCGCTCCTGTCAAAGGATATTCCATGCAGTCATAATAGAAATCAGCAATTCTCTTTACAGCCTCCCCTTTACCTGTTCCGGCAGGGAGGAGGTGATTGAACCTCCCCCCTTTTGTCAGAATTGCTCCATGTTGAGAGAGCAGCTCTCCCAGCCCGGCAATCTCACTGTCAGAGAGAAGGTTCCTCCCCTCCAGAATAAAGGGAACCGAAGCTTTACGCTTCAGCGCGAGAAGGGCCTTTTCCATTGTAAGTCCAGTAAGCCTGCATATATCTTCCGGTGAAATCTCCGCAAGAGGGAGAGCCTTTTCACCTGTATAGTCCTCAACAATGTGGAGAAGTTCCAGCAGCCGCGAAACCCCCTCCCCTGCTGTTTCAAACCTGTACCCGTTAATTCCGGGATAAGCTATGCCGCAGCCGTTTTCAAACACAAATGGCGCGGTCAGATCAAGTTCATGCATAAGCAGACAAATCTCGTCAAAAGTTTTACTCGACACCGGCACAAGGGGAATTCCCCTCTCTTTAAGAAGATTCACACCTTCCATAGATTCTGCAAAACTGTAGGTAAAATGATCAATCAGGGTGCCGTCAATATCTGTAAAAAAGATCCCCTTCATTATTCAGTCTTCTTCCTGTTCAGGAGAAATTCTACGCGACGGTTTCTCCTCCTGTTTTCATCATTGGTGTTGGGATAGAACGGAAGGGTCTCCCCCATACCTACATAACTGAGTCTTCCGGGAGCAGTGCCTTTGCGCACAAGGTAATCCCTCACAGCCATTGCGCGCTTTTCAGAGAGAGTAAGATTATACTCCTCCGCGCCTATATCATCAGTGTGCCCTTCAATTACAATATCATATGAACTGTACTTCTCCAGTATCTGGTAAACCCTGTCGAGAATTACTGTCCCCTTTTTTTTCAGTGTGGAACTGCCGAAGGCAAACTCAATATTGCTTATCCGTATCTTCAGCCCCCTCTCTGTTACAACAACAAGTACATCAACAGATATCCTCCCTGTGGATTTTTCAGAGACATTCCCCGCTGTATCAATTGCAGAGAAGTGGACTTCGTAATCCGACGCGGACTCAACAAGTTCACCGTTATCCCCCATGCCGTCCCACTTCAATTGAGACGGGGGTTCCCCCTTCCCTGCGAATTTTTTAAAGAGAATCCCCCCTTCAGTATATATCCCGATCTCCCAGGATCCAATACCGGTATTATCGCTCCCCTTCATGTAGAGTGTAAGATAGTCATTCTCCCCGTCGCCGTCAGGGGAGAAAACTGACGGTTCATGTGAAACCCTCACCGCAGGGGGGGTGCTGTCAAAGATAAATCTCTTTGGATATGATACAGGGTTGTTCCCGCTTATATACCAGGCGTAGAATCTGAAGCTGTAGCCTCCGTCATCAAGCTCTTTACCTTCACTGTCAAGACAGTCCCAGTCTATAAAACCGGGGAGGTCTTTCCCCCCTGAGATTACCCTCAAAGGCTTATCCTCTTTACGGTAAACCGCAAGCTCCCATTTTTCAAGGCCTTTTATTGAAGAGAGGTCAGGGAAAAACCTTATACCTTTACCCCTGCTGTTTCTGTATGAATAGAACGTTGCCTCTGTGCGGATATCAGCATTCTCCATCTTTGTTGTTAATATTATCTCTTTCAGATCTGCGGAGGTGCTGTTACCCGCTTTATCACCGGATGATATACTGTAGTAGTAGAGCCCGCCAGGGAGAAGATTGCCGCTGTTGTCAGTTCCATCCCATATAAATTTTGAAGGGACATCTCTCCCCTCCCATTTACTGGAGAAGACCACCTTCCCGGAATCATCTCTGATTTCACCTTTCCACAGATCTTCAGGGGATGTTACAATGAACTGCTGTATAACAAGAGTATCTTTCTTTTTATCATTATTGGGGGAGAAGATTAATGAATCAGCCTTTATCCCTGCTGATGGAGGGGTGTTGTCAATAAATACAGCGCCGGATTTTACAGGGGCTATGTTGTCTTTTGAATCCCAAGCATAGAAGTGATACCTGTATCTTCCGTCAGGGAGTTTTTTACCGGCAGTATCTGAGCCGTCCCAGAGAATCTTCTCAGGAACAACAAGTGATTCCCTGCGTCCGATAAACCTTCCGAAAAATGTTGACGGAGTAAGTCCGGCCTCAACCTCGCGCTCGCTGATTTTAAATTCACGAACCACGTTATCACTGTCATCGGTAATCTGAAGCCTCCACCCTGTTATCCGGCTTGTATCACGCACATCAATATCAAAGATCAGGTAATCCTGCACACCGTCATAGTTGGGGGAGATGTAATTGTGATCAGGAACAATAGCGATTACCGGCGGCACCCTGTCCACGCCTCCGATCTCCATGGTGAGGCCCGCGTAATGATTAATCCCGTTTTCACCGGAGTAGGCAAGAGCATAATTTATGGAGCCCCTGAGAAACTCCCCTTCAAACCTGTAACCTGCACCGCATGTATAAGTCATGAAGTCATAACTGTCAGGGAACACAACTCCTCCCCGAAGAGAAAAATCATTATATAAAACAGCTTCAAGCCCTAACTTTACAGGGTAGTCCCCGAAACTGTTCACTGCTGAAATATCATTATATATGCCGAATGAGTAGAGCCTGTCCCTGTAGAAATCGAAGCTGTAACCCGCAGTCACTGTATTGAGGCTCCCCTCCTCCGCTGAACTGTATCCCAGGCCAGCGGACAAGCCCAGTGAAAAATCATAGATACCGAAACCTGTAACTGCGCCTGTGCTCCCCACTAAATATTTTATCCCCGGCTTCACACCTGCATAAGCCGCTGATTCGGGGTAATCGGAGCTTCCGTATTCGAATGAAAGCCCGAACATAAACCGGGAGGTCATCTCCTTTGAAAGGCCTGCGGAGAGGTAATACCCCTTCTGCTCAATATCATTATCAGTGAATTTAAAATATGAGAAGGAGAGGCCGAATACCCCGTAGGCGAACGGAAGCGCTGCTGAAACTGTGGGGTAAACATATTTCCCGTTAAGGGACCCGTAATCCAGGCCCAGTGTAAAGTTCTCCACCCCTGCGATTGTTGCGGGATTGATATTGTAAAACTCCGCCCCCGATGACGATACACCGGCTCCCCCTCTCCCGGAAGGAAGAGCTCTCCCCCCTGAGAGGAAGGCGCTTGAGGCTGATGAAGTTTCCGCTGCTGCAGAATGATTAAAGCTTATGATAATAAGTAGAATGGCTGCTGATATCGATATTTTTTTCATACCTGAACTTCTGACACTTTTTTAAGGCAGGATAGCAGGGGTTCTGACTTGATCAAGACATTTTTTCACTGGCTCCTTCATGAGCTGCCCTCACCTCTGAATAACCGATAATCTCCAGTGTACAGTCAAAACATCCACATGCCCCCGCACCCCCGAAGGCTCACTTCTACCCACATCACTTGCAGCAAACTCACAATGATTTCTCACCAGAATCTTCCGGCCCCCGCACCCCCATAGGGGGCAAAGATAAAACAATAAAACATGCTCTTAAAAGATAAATCTATCTGATAAAAATATCTTAAAGCCATTCTTTATGTCTTGCCCCCTCCGGGGGTGCGGGGGCGTTGAATTCAATGCTATTTATATCAGTTTCAATACTTTTTGAATTGAAATCCATGTACTTTACATTGAATTCAAAGCTTTCTGCATTGATTTCAACTGAATTTATATCAATTTCAAAGCTATTTACTCTGAATTCAAAGCTCTTAGCTCTGACTTCAAAGCTTTTTACTCTAAACTTGAAGCTCTTAGCTTTGACTTCAAAGCTATTTGCTCCGGTTTCAATGCTTTTTGCTCTGAACTCAATGCTTTCCAATACTAATTGCCTGAAAACACCTTTTCTCCCCCCTAAAATTTAATTGACTGATACAGTCAAAAACAAAGGATGTTATAAGTAACGGAAAGGTTCAGCCATGATTGTTCTGAAAGATACTCATGAAAATATAGTAAAGGGGGCGGAGATAATCCGCAAAGGGGGCCTGGTTGCCTTCCCCACTGAAACTGTTTATGGCCTTGGGGCTGATGCCCTTAACCCCGCAGCAATTGCAGGTATATTTGAAGCAAAGCAGAGGCCCTTTTTCGATCCCCTCATTGTACACATAGCAGACTGCTCTGACATTAATAAAATTTCAACGGGAATTGATAAAAAGACATACAGGCTTGTGGAGAGATTCTGGCCCGGTCCCCTCACAGTTATACTCCCGAAAAACAGCTCTGTTCCCGATATAGTTACATCAGGCCTTGACACAGTGGCAATCCGTATGCCGCGCCACGACACAGCCCTGACGCTGATTAAAGAGGCAGGCACACCAATAGCGGCTCCAAGCGCCAACAGGTTCAGCTGTCTGAGCCCCACAACTTCGCGCCACGTCATGGAGCAGCTTGGCAACGCAGTTGACATGATACTTGACGGGGGCCCCTGCACAGTGGGGATCGAATCCACTATTATAAAAATTACACCTTCAGGAGTTCACCTCCTGCGCCCCGGGGGGATTGCCACAGAGGGGATTGAGGACTGCATCGGTGAAAAAATAATTATAGAGGGAGCGGGTGCTAAACCTGAAGCTCCGGGGCAGCTTGAGTTCCACTATTCACCCGCAAAGCCTGTTATTATAACAGAGAAACTCCCGCTGGATGACAGCAAAGGGGGTTTCCTCTTCTTTAAGAAGCCCTGCGGAGATTACCCTGCTGATCGATCTTTTATTCTGTCAGAGAGCGGCGACCTCCGGGAGGCTGCGGCAAACCTTTTCTCCCACCTCCACTCGCTTGACTCTCTTGAAATCAGCCGTATATACGCCCAGCCTGTGCCTGAAACAGGGCTTGGCCTCGGAATTATGGACAGGCTGAAAAAAGCATCCATGAAGTTTAAAAACGGTTGATTCTTCAGAATAAAATAATATTTTATATTGATTAACCTGCGGAGCTATAATCACCACACTCCCGCAGGGGCCCCTGCGGGGGGCTTCCCAGGGGCTCCGCCCCTGCACCCCGTTTTTAAAAAACCATCACTTAGCCGAGGTGCTTATGTTCAAACATACAAAAGAGGATTCGTTCTTTGCCGCGTTTAAAAGAGTTTTCAGTTCCGCAAGTTTTGTAACAGGAAACAAAGGCCTGCTGAAATATTTTGTGCTCCCCTTTCTCCTTAATATCATAATCCTCTCTTCGGTATTCTACTTCTCATACTCATCTGCTGTGCCTATGCTTAAAAACCTTCTGGCTGGTGACGCATGGTATCTGAAAATGCTCAGCATGATGGTGGCCCCTGTAATTATTGTGCTTCTGACCTTAGGAACAGTAATTATATATTCAGCGGCTGGGGGTATTATTGCAGCACCTTTTCTTGACCTCCTGTCTGAAAATGTTGAAAGACGCGCAGGCGTTCCTGAGAGCGGCGGAGGGTTCTCCATAATGAATCTGCTGAAAGATATATACAGGGCCCTGATGAACACAATCAAGCTTCTTGTTATAATTATTATCATCAATCTTCTACTGCTGATTCTCTTTATTATTCCGGGGGGGAGTTTTATTTATGCCTTCACCGGTTTTTTCACATCGATCTTCTTTTACGGTTTCCAGTTTTACGATTATCCACTTGAGAGACTGAAGCTTTCTTTCTCAGGTAAAATTAAAATCTGCTGGAGATGGCGCAGGTCTGTTGCAGGCACAGGGGCTGCTTTTTTTCTCCTTTCATTTATTCCGGTTATCGGTTTCCTGGGACTTAACCTTGCAACAGTTGGAGCCACTCTGACCTACGCTGAAAGAATGAGAAAAAGTATTACAGCCGGGGTAAACAGCTGACATGAGCAATCCATTTATTGTATTTGAGGGTATCGACGGTTCAGGCAAATCAACGCAGTGCGATATGCTTTACAGATATATCGCTGGCAAAGGTATTGATGTAAAAAAACTCGCGGAGCCCACTTCCGGGAAATGGGGGACCGAGCTGCGCGCCATGCTTAAATCATCAGCCCCTCCGCCGGTTGAAACTCAGATTGAAATGTTTATCAAAGACAGAATTGATGATTGTAAAAATAACATTTTCCCCTGCCTGAACAGCGGAACAACAGTTGTTATGGACAGATATTTTTATTCAAACGCCGCATACCAGGGAGTTTCCGGGATCGCCCCTGCTGAAATTATTGACAGAAATATAAGGGAGGAATTTCCTCTCCCGCAGAGGGTTTACTTTATTGACATACCCGCAGAGACAGCAATGGATAGAATCCTGAAGCGGAACGGTTCAGGGAACACTGAACTTTTTGAAAAGAGGGATTTTCTTGAAACTGTGCGCAGCAACTTTCTCTCAATCGCTGATGAAAGATTTCTCATTGTCAATGGAGATGACAGCATAGAGAATATATTTAAAAAAATAAAGGATGATTACGAGAGGCTTAAAGGATAAACCGAATGAAAAAAATATATCTTTTTATACTGACAATATTATTAACAGCATCCGCTGAGGCTGCGGAGAGATACAGGTACTTTCTCCCTCCATCAGCATTCTCCGCAAGCTATTCATCTGGGTCATTCTCATCTCTGGCAAACCCTGTTTTTACTCAGAGGGATGCATATCCGTTTCTTGCATACTCATTCGTGAAGGAGAGTGACGCTGAGTGGAACCACTTCGCATCAGTAAACCTGCTGGACTTTGACTTCATCTATTCAGGATACAACGGAGTTTTAAAAGAGGGGATAACCGGTGACGATACATCCGTTTCTCTATACACAATAAACCGGGGTTTCATGCTTAACAACATCATAGGCCTCGGCATAGGGTACTCATTCACATCTTCAGACTACAGGGAATTCGACAACTGCGGAGGATGGCACATCGGATTTCTTCTGCGCCCTGTGTGGTTTCTTTCAGCAGGTGCAGTGTTCAGAGAAATTGAAGATAAATCCTTAGAAGATAAGAAGTTCAGGAGCGAAACCTATTCACTGGCTATCCGCCCTTTCACTGACCGCATTACACTGACTGCTGACACAACCCGCTACTCTTCACAGAGCGATCTGGATAATATTTCTTCATTCGGAGTGGAGCTTACAGGCTGGAAAGGGGTGTCATTTCTGTTTAAAGGTGATACTGACAAAAACTACACATTCGGGCTCAGCGCCCCTTTCTCTTTCAGAGGGAACGGCCCTCTGCTTATGACAGTTGACGGCTACGGCAGTGCAAATGACAGCATCTCCGATTTTTATTCAGGGGGAGTATCATTCACTGCAACACGTGAAAAGAAGTCAATCAGCGGGACAATTGCAGCGAACCCTCTATACCTGAGGCTTCAGGGGAATTACAGCGATGAGAACCCTTCCACCAGTCTCCTTTCACGCAAAGAGAGATCTTTCCATCACCTCCTTGCAGGCATAAGAATGGCAGCTTCAGATAAATGCATCAGTTCACTGATAATTGATATAGAGAATGTTTCACTTGGTCTTGCACAGATGCAGGAGCTTCGCGAGGAAATTTTGAGGTTCCGCAGAAACGGGAAACAGGTATATGCTCTCATGGGTTATACCGGGAACAAGGAATACTATCTTGCTTCATCTTCGGACAAGATATATTTCACTCCCAACAGCACATTTGCCGTTACAGGATTAAAGATGCAGGTCTATTTCTTCAAGGAACTGCTGGACAGGGCGGGCGTGAAATATGAATCAGTAAGCAAAGGTAAATACAAATCATTTAATGAAACTTTTACCAGGGCCGATATGTCACCTGCTGCAAGGGAAAACATGCAGGAGATCCTCACTGACCTTAATGAACAGTTCTTGAACGGCATATCCGAAGGGAGAAACATCCCTGCTGAAAGGATAAAAGAACTCTTTACAGCAGGATTTTATCTCCCTGCAACTGCGAAGGAGAAGGGATTCATCGATGAGATAATGCACAGAGAGAATGCTGTTGCTGAGTTAACAGAAAATTCAAAGATGATTAAGTTCGAGGATTATATTGAGGAGCATGAAAGGTTCAGAGAGTGGGGAGCAATACCTGAAATAGCTGTTGTTCATGTTTCAGGATCTATAATTTCAGGACGCGGCGGGGAATCGTCATTCTCTTCAACAACAGGGGATTACGATTACAGGGAGGCGCTTGAAAAAGCATTCACCTCCTCTTCAGTAAAAGCTGTTGTGGTGAGAGTGGATTCCGGCGGTGGCTCCGCTGCGGCATCAGATTATATGTGGAACTACCTCCTCCTGATGAAAAAGAAGAACCCCAAGCCTGTAGTATTTTCATTCGGCAACATTGCAGCTTCCGGCGGTTATTATATTGCATGCACAGGGGATAAAATATTCGCAAGCCGCGGAACCATCACAGGATCAATCGGTGTTATAGCAGGGAAATTATCACTCAAGGAGCTGTACTCAAAACTCGGCATAACAAGTGAAACTATAAAGATGAGTGAATTTGCCGACGTATTCAACGAGACAAGGGATTTAACTGAAAGAGAGCGAAAACTCTTCCAGGAGAATATTGACTTTATTTACGACAGGTTCACAGGGAGAGTTATAGAAGGGAGAAAAATTGACTCTTCGAAAATTCCGGAAATTGCGGAGGGGAAAGTTCATACCGGGAAGGGTGCGGCACAGAACGGCCTTGCTGACGAAAACAGCGGAATCATGGCAGCCATAGAATTCGCAGTTAAGGAGAGCGGAATTGATGATTATTATACAGTTGTTCACCTCCCGGAGAAAGGGGGGTATATCAGGAGCCTCATGAGGTCATCAGCAGAATCATCTGCACTTAAAAACTTGAGCTTTCTGCTGAAAGCAGCTGAAAAGTACAACTTTCCTGACGAAAAGATTCTTTATATGAATCCATATATTATAGAAATTGAGTAGATCTTAATTTATATCTGATCTTAAATAATTGACAAAGTAATAAATCTGCATTATGTTCTAATACAAGACGTGTGCCATGTAAAATTTGAAGTTTTATCATAGATATTTGTCACCCCGGTTTTACATCTTCATAAACTTGTAAATACCGGGGTCTCATAGGGGATACCCAATACTTTTTCTATAAGATGCCGGTATTAAATTCTTTAAACCGGCATGACAAAAGAGATTAGTGAACTGTAAAAATAAAGTTTTACCTGTTGCGAATAAATAAACATCGGGAGATTGAAAATGAAAGCTGTTCTTGTTAATCATACTAAAACCATAATGAAAGCAATTGAAGAACTGGGCCCGGCATTCAAACTTGACGTTATTACCGCAGACCTTGATTCACTGGAAAAAACTGTGAATGAGGAATCTCCCGAAGCTGTTATACTTAACTGGGCCGAGGGTATGGCCCTTGAAACCTGCTCCTCCATAAAAAAAATAAAGAGCAAAAAAGGCAACCTCTACCTTATACTGATAGGAACAAAAGACACACTCCATGAACTTAAAGACGGCATTGAGGCCGGTGCTGATGATTTTATTCTGATCCCCTTCACCAGAGAAGAAGTTATAGCGAGGATGATGATTGCTCAAAGAAATATCAACCTTAATGTATCACTCATAAAAACTAAAAAGAAACTCATTAAGCACGGGAAAGAGGACCCTGCGACCTCAACACTGAACAGACGCGCACTTATCGATGAAATCTCAAATGAAATCGGAAGGGCTTCCCGTAAAAATGAATTCACATGCGCCATAATGATCAACCTCCACAACCACGAAGAGATACAGAAGGATTTCGGACTGAATATTTACAATTCACTCCTCGGGGAGCTTGCCGCGCGGCTGAAAAAATCGATAAGGCCATACGACAAAATCGGGCGATTTGAATTCGCAAGGTTCCTGATATTTCTCCCACACACAAAAAGTGATGACGCACAGAAAGTATCTGAAAGGATAATAAAAAATATAAAGCAGAAAAAATTCAGATACAAAGACAGATACGTTGAGCCGTGCCTCTCTATAGGGATATCTGAACTCGATCCTGCTGATGTAATAAAGGGGGGGGATTCCGAAACCACCATGATAAATGAACTGATACTGGAATCATTTATCAGGCGGTCTGAATTCGCAACGTCAAACGCATGCGAAAAGGGGGTTGATACTATCGAGGTTTACACCTTCTGATTATCAGTCAAGCTCGTGTATAAGAAGGCCGTCGCGCAGCTTCGGTTCAAACCATGTTGACTTCGGCGGCATAATCATCCCGGCATCTGATACATTCATCAGCTGCTCAATCTCTGTTGGGTACATTGAGAAAGCTACAGCGAAATCTCCTGAATCCACAATCTTTTCCAGTTCAGCGGTACCCCTTATCCCTCCGACAAAATCTATCCTTTTATCTTTTCTCGGATCTTCAATACCAAGGAGCGGAGCAAGAATCTTTTTCTGAATTATTGTCACGTCCAGAGATTCTATCGGGTCAGAGGAAATTGTAAATGATGGCGTAAGAGTATACCACTGGCCGCCAATATACATGGAGAATGTGTTCACCTTTTCCGGAACCTTTACACCGCTCTTTGTCACAGTGAAATCCGCGCTGATCCTTTTAATGAAATCATCTTTGCTCATACCATTAAGGTCCTTCACCACGCGGTTGTATGAGAGAATCATAAGCTGCGAATGGGGGAATATTACAGAGAGGAATGAATTAAACTCCTCATCACCTGTGAAACTTTTATTCTTTTCACGCCTCATGTTCCCCACGCGCACACCTGATGCAGCCCTGTGGTGCCCGTCCGCTATATAAAGTTCATCGTTTTCAAAAGATTTTACAAGCTTATCAACAAGTGCGCCATCTTCGATCACACGGACTATATGCCGTATCCCGTCAGAGGCTGTAATATCATAAGCAGGTTCAATCTTCATAGCCTGTTCAATGAGAGCTTTTCTATCCGCGTTATTATCCCTGTAGAAAAGAAATACAGGGCCCGTGTTTGCATTTACTATGTCAGTATGCCTTGTCCTATCCAGTTCCTTCTCTTCGCGGGTAAGCTCATGTTTCTTGATAAGGCCTTTCATGTAATCGTCTATGCTTGCACAGGCAACAATTCCGGTCTGCATCCTGCCGTTCATTACCTGCGAATAAAGATAGAGCATAGGCTTTGCGTCCCTTACAAGGTACCCATTTTTCACAAACTGATTGAGAGTATCTTTCCCCTTCAGATACACGGCTTCTGAATATGGATCAGTACCGGAAGGGAGATCCATCTCAGATCTTGTTATGTGATAAAAATTGTAAGGGTTCTTACCTGCAATCTCTATAACCTCGGGGAGAGAAACAACATCATAGGGGAGTTCAGCTATCTTATCAGCAAGCTCCATCTTCGGTCTTAAAGCTTTGAAAGCTTTTATCTTTGCCATTGAATATATTACCTCTTGTTAGATTTCATTATTATGATTTAATTCATTAAAACATAATCCCGGCAAAACCCTCCGCCCCTGCACCCCGGAGGGGGCGCGGATATACATTACCGGGAATTTAACCGGACAATTCCCTATAAATAAAAAATAATTTCAAGAATA
Source organism: Spirochaetia bacterium UBA5763 (assembly GCA_002418835.1). Classification (GTDB taxonomy): domain Bacteria; phylum Spirochaetota; class UBA4802; order UBA4802; family UBA5550; genus UBA5550. The sequence goes on from DIEX01000033.1 coordinate 213,919, forward strand.
AAATAAATCATTTGATCTTGACAGTATTTTATTGAAAACCTTCTGTAAATCCTTATAAATCATGGGATTTAAACCGGAGGAGTAGATGTCACGAGTATATAACTTTTCAGCAGGGCCCGCGGTTCTCCCTGAATCTGTACTTAAAAAAGCCGCTTCCGAAATGCTTGAATACGGCGACACAGGGATGTCAGTAATGGAGATAAGCCACCGCTCCTCCGCCTACATGAAGATCCAGAAGGACGCGGAAATGCTGCTTCGTAAACTGATGAATATACCTGACAGCTACGCCGTTCTCTTTCTCCAGGGTGGAGCCTCTCTCCAGTTTTCGATGATCCCCATGAATCTAATGACAGTGAATAAAAAATTCGACATCATACATACAGGTGCATGGACTGAAAAAGCAATTAAGGAGGGGAGAAAATTCGGTGAGGTAAACATTGTTGCTTCTTCAGAGGATACAACCTATACATACATCCCTGACCTTGACAGAATTAAGTTCTCCCCTGACGCGGATTATGTACATATCTGCTATAACAACACAATATACGGAACAAAATACAGCAGGCTCCCTGAAACAGGGGATATACCCATCGTTTGCGACATGTCCTCCTGTATACTTTCAGAGCCCTACAATGTTGCAGACTACGGAGTAATTTTTGCAGGTGCGCAGAAAAATATCGGTCCCGCAGGTGTAACCATTGTAATTATCAGAAAAGACCTCATGGAGAGAGCAGATAAAACTCTACCCGCAATGCTTGATTTCAGGACTCATGCGGAGAGTGACTCGCTCTTCAACACTCCACCCACATACGCTGTTTATATTGCAAAAATGATTTTTGAATGGCTCCATGACATGGGTGGAGTTGAAGCAATGCACAAAATCAACATGGAGAAAGCCGGGCTCCTCTATGACTTCATAGACAGCTCTTCAATATTCAAAGGAAATGTTGAGAAAAACTCCAGATCCATAATGAATATCACATTCAGCACAGGCGATAAAGACCTTGATGAAAAATTCGTTAAAGAGGCTTCAAAAAACAGTCTTGTCAGCCTTGCGGGACATAAGACAGCCGGCGGCATGAGAGCCAGCATATACAACGCCATGCCTCTTGAAGGGGTGAAAGCCCTTGTTGAATTTATGAAAAAATTCGAATCTGAAAACAGATAACCAGCTTAAAAACCACTAATCCGGAGAGGGCGGCTCTTTTTTCTTAAAGAGTTGGTCTCATCTGCCGACAATTTAAACGTGGACAATGGATTTGCCACTTTTCTAAACATATTTACATTACGGGTTATATATGCAGAACATGGATTTCTATGAAGGGAGACACCTGAGGGATATCCCTTCCCAGTTTGACAGGGTTGACCCTGAGTTTTTTACAAGGGGCTCAATGATGAACGGCAGGGAACAGGACTTTCAGAGAAAAAAAGCAACAGGGATGTTCACCATCATTACTGCTCTTATTATAATCTCTTTCACAACCGGCCTTGTTATAGGTATTAAATTTGCAGGCGGTTCAGAGAGAAAAATTGTCGATGACAGAACAATGAATGCAGTGAATAGTATTAGCGCTAAAATGAGCGATGCTATAAAGGAAAATTCCGCTTCAGGTAAAACAGCAAGTGAAATATACCCGAAATCAGAATATCCCTTTGTAATACAGCTTTCAAAAGAATACACCGAGGGTGATATTAAAACCGTGGCTCAATTCCTCAGCGCAAAAGGCCATACAGTAATAGTTTCACAGAGCAACGGTGCTTTCAAAATTTTCACCGGGCCGTATAAAACCGAAACAGATGCGAAAAAATCTCTTTCCGAAATTTCTCTTTACAAGCAATACGCCATTTCGACAAATGCACAAATAGTAAAACGCATTTAACCGGGAACTGAAATGAATACAGTCGTTAGAACAGCCGCCGAGGGGGATGTAGAATTTATCTACTCCCTCATTTCGCATTATGCCTCAGAAGGTGTAATACTCGAAAGAACCAGGGAGGATATCAGGAGCAATCTTGAAAATTTCCTTGTGGCTGAAGTTGACGGCAGGCTTGCGGGATCTGTTACTCATTACGGATACGGTGAGATGCTTAAAGAGGTACGTTCCCTTGCTGTGCACAGCGATTTCCAGGGTCTCGGGATCGGAAGCAGACTGCTTCAGGAACTTATTTCCACAGTAAGGGCAAAAGGCCGTGCACGGATTTTTACTCTCACATACAAACCGGGTTTCTTTGAAAAAAACGGATTCACCCCTGTACCGAAAGATGATTTCCCTGAAAAAATATGGAAGGACTGCATTAACTGCAGGGACAGGGAGAAGTGCGGGGAAACCGCTCTTATATATAAAGATTAATCCGAGAATACCAGATGCTGAAGCATAAGTTTTGCACTTTCATAAACTTCCCCGGATAGACTCTGGTGATAAAAAACCCTGGCCAGATGAATCCTGTTTCTGCTGACGTAAATCCCCTCCACCCCTGAAACCTGCGCATCACCCGGATATTTTATATCATAAAGAATCCTGTCATCGCGCTGCATTATCTCTTTACGCAAAAATGAATCCGCGCCGAGTTCATGAATCCATATATTCTGCGCTTCCATAGTTGTGGGCGCCCCGCCCTTCAGAATTCTGCTCTCAATACCTGCTATATAATCAAAACCCTCGTAATCTCCTTTTTCATTGACCTTCACACCAAACTTAAGGCCATACCCTGTCCCCCTGTACTTCCACTCCTTTTTAATGATACTTGGCCTGTGAGCGATTGTTATACCGTAGAACAGTTTGCTGTTTGTAAGATAGTACCTGTCGTTCTCCCCTGTAAGAGTTATGGCTGACTCCATATCATATAATTCATACCTTGTGCCGTGCTTCTTTTCAAGATAATTCATCCATTTTGCTGATTCTATCTGCACTTTTCTGATCCTGCTGCTGGTGCTGCCGAGAGTCCGTATCGATTTAAGGTAGAAAAGCCCCTCCGGATATTTCTTCTCATTTATCAGCTCAACGCCTGTATTATAATAAAAATCTATACCTTTTTCTGTTACAGGAATTAACTGAATATCCGGGGTTTCAGCTATCCTTATTTTAAAAGAGCGGTCATAATAGTAGGAGTTCCCCTCCCTGTCTTTGAAATACTTCCAGTCAGGCATCTGCGGGGTGACAATAACCGGGAAATTAAGGATGAGTAGTATCAGAACAGGAAGGGATATTTTTTTCATCAGATGGAAATTATGTTACGAATATAATAATGATGATGATAGATATAACGAGTATAACAAATAATACAGAAACAAGTATTGTGATCCAGTTATTCGGCTCTTTCATCTCCTCATTGGAATTTCCATTGGACGCCGCTATATGAGTCATCTCTGTCTGGATTCTTACAGGTTCTTCTTCAACAATCTTGGAATAAATACCCTTAGCCACCAGCACATAGAGTATCACCCCTTTGCTCTCCTCGTTAGGAACAATCTCTACAACTCTTCCAACAACCGGGAGAGGTTTCCCTTCATGGTCTCTTGCCTTATATGCGTCTATGATTCTTTCAGACACGGGATCACCGGCTGTTAAGGATACAAGGATTCGCTCTCCGGCAGTGAGTTCTGCAATAGGTTTACCTTTAACCGGGGAGAGGACACAGCACCCTTCCACGATAAAAGATGCTTTTGATTCAAACTCTGACAGTTTCTTCCTGAATGGGGTATCCGGAACTTTTTTAAAATCCTGTTCAGAAGCCTCTGTCGCAGTTTCCTGAGGGGATGGTGACTCAGGAAGCATTATCTCTATACCCATAAGCTCAACGTCCATTGAGGTTGTTTTCTCAAGTTCAACCTGACATTTGGCTTTTTCAGATTTAAAGATCTCCTTAATCATATCCTGCAGTGCAACAGAGAGATATTCCAGGTTCATCTTCTGCACGTCTGGGAAAACATCCCGCTTAATCATTAAATCAAGGAGACTGGCTGTAAGCCTCCCTGAATCAATAGCGTCACCACCTGTTTCATAGGCCTCAATATTTTTATAAAGAGATTTCCATTCATCAAAAATCCGCACCTTTGTATATGTGCCTGTATTTGTTGAAAGGACAGTTTTCACAGAGGAGATATACTCCTGGGTAGTATTAATAAAAGCAATAAAAGCCCCTGACTGGTTATAATCCGGTATTATAAATTTACCTTTGATCGCGACAACATCCTGCAGTTTGCCGGCAGCCATGAATTTTGCTTTTTCCATGTCCCCGGCAGTATACTTCAGTGCTGTCTCAATCTTCTTCGCTTTTTCGCTTACGCTGTCGTTCTGGCCTGCCATTATATTTCCTGCCCACCAAACATACTCTTTTCGAGAATCTCATACTTCTTCTGCGGGGAGAGATTAATCATCTTCTTCACACCGCTTAAGACTTTTACGAAATACTTCTGCTGAACCTTAATTATATAATAGCCCTTCTCTGACAGTGAATCATCAAGTTCATATTTATCTGAACTTAAGTTTATCCCGGCAGATGGCCCCATGGTTTTTACAATATGCTGCGGAAGAATATACTTTATTGAAAGCTTCTCCACCCCCAGCTCCAGTCTCTTCATGTTTCTGAATGATGAATACTCTTCCGGCGGTAGATTCTGCCAGAACCTTGGATTAGCTGAAAGCACAACAGCAGCAGCGGCCCTCTCCTCATCTACAAGCACTTTCACATAAGTATTAAACTGTTTATAGGAGGACAGCAACCCGAAAAGGCTGTCATCTTTTATGCTGTTATCGCTCTTCCCCTTTTTTTTCATAAATAGCCGCTGCTTGTAATCTATACAGAGACAAACTCTCCGTCATTTCTCCTTATTACTCTGAGCCTCATAAGCTCTTCAAGGATCTTCTTAAGAACCCCGGTTTCCATGCCGCAGAATCTTGATATCTCTTCAACTCCTGCGTGATGATTGAGCTTGAGATAATCTATTATATCACTCTCATGCTCAGTTAGCGGGCCGATGTAGTACCTGTTGTTTTTCCCAAGTTCCTCGCGTATTACAGCAAGCCTGCCACTCTTATAATTAGAGTATGAATTAAATACAGAGTCAATATTTATTTCAGATACCGGAGATATATTCCTTACTTTTATATAAAAATCAGCGGTTTCAGCATCAATAATAAGTTTAACCAGGAATTCATCAATGAATGAGGAATCTATGACTTTAACATTTTCAAAATCCAGGACTACTGTTTCACCCTCTCCGATGATGGAGAGCTTATCTTTCATCTTCGCATACATAAGCCGCCCCACAGGCCTTGTTATAAGATCCGGGAGTTTCATTTTAGTTTCTCGGGCAAGCTTTGCCACCTTAATAATCATATAATCTCCATTATGATGAAAGAGAAATTGAAATCTGTGTTCCGTCAAATTGAGGGAGGTCATTCCTGAGAAATATGTTTTTCCCGCTTCCGTCTTTTCTGTTATACAGGGCTGACAGTGAAGAAGAATCACTCCTTAAAAAAACAGATCCCTTCAGCCTCTCTGTAATGGCATTAACCTGACATAAGCCGTATCCGAATTCCCTCTTACTTGAAATCGGAGTTGTAAGAGCCTTTTCAATCAGTTCAGCTCCTGTGCTGTAGGTTATTTCACTCTTCTGTTCAAAACTCTTCCTGATGCCGATTCCGGAATCGGATATCACAAGTCTTGCTATATTTTCGTTTCCGGTTTTATATGTCTGCATTGCCAGAAACCCTGTATCCATTGAATGCTCAAAAATATTCTGGCAGAGTTCCGAGATAACTGTGACAAAGTAATCCACCACCTCTTCATTCATCCAGAACTTCAGTATTCCGTGCGCCCTCTTCCTGAAAAGAGCTATGACAGATGCAATAACATTAACGCTCTGCCTCTCCTTGTTTGGTATTTCCACAATTTCAAGAAGCCTGCTGCTTGATATGTTTCTTTTAAGCACCATACTGTCCGGAATGGTTTCACTTACACTGAATATATCCCTGCTTAAAAAATCCATTCTGGTGAGATACTGATTTATCTGGAGCGGAATATTAACGAGCCTGATCCTCTCCCCCCTTTTTCTGAGGTAGTTACGCCCCATCAGAAGAAATGAAAGCATCGAGTACGGCTCAATGAAAGCTACGCGCGACATGTCGATAACTCCGCCGGAGTTCAGAACTGTATCATTCATTGCCACTATATTCTCAAAAATATAAGGGTCCCTGAATCTGTCCGGCATTATTAATGTCCTGTCAGAAGCGCTCATCTTTCCTTCCGGTAAGAGATATGTGTATCTTTTTATTGATCGGTATACGGAGTATTAAACATGAACATTAAATATTAAAAAATGTTTGCCATTAAACGCCATATAATCACTTTAAATTATCAACATAGATAAAGTTATAAAAATTTTGTACACTTCGCATTCAGCTATTATATTTAATTCATATAACGAGGTTTATTGTGGCAGCTAAAGAGGAAAAAAAATCGAAAAACAAAATACTTGAAGAGAAGCTTTTCTATAAGAAAGAGAGCGCATGGACTGATTTTGAGGATTCTGAACATAAAAAGATATTCAGCTTCTGCGATCATTACAAAAAATTTATCGGGGAATCGAAGACTGAGAGACTCTGCATCAGCAACATAATCTCTATTCTCGAAAAGAACGGCTTTAAAAGCATTAATCACGTTAAATCTGTGAAAAAAGGGGATAAGGTTTACAGGGCATACAAAGGTAAAACACTTATTGCCTTTATTGCCGGTGAAGACCTTGAAAGTATCCGCCTCATAGGATCTCACGTTGACTCACCGAGGCTGGATCTTAAACCGAGCCCTCTATATCAGAATTCCGAGCTTGCACTTCTTGAGTCACACTACTATGGCGGAATTAAAAAATTTCACTGGGTCAACACCCCTCTTGAAATGCATGGTGTTATATTCACAAAATCAGGAAAAGAAATTGTGCTGAACATCGGTGCAAATGAAAATGATCCGAAATTCATTATACCTGACCTGCTCCCTCACCTTGCAAAAGAGCAGATGAAAAAGGACGGCACCAAGGTAATAGAAGGGGAAGACCTCAACATACTCTTCGGACATATACCCGTTCGCGACAAGGATGTTAAGGAAAAGATTAAATTCAGCGTTTTAAAATATCTCCATGACATTTATGGACTCATTGAAGAGGACTTTATCTGTGCAGAGCTTGAATTTGTCCCATCGCAGAAACCTGTGGACATAGGACTGGATAGAGGGCTTATGGGCGCTTACGGGCAGGATGACAGGGTATGCGTTTACACTTCACTCATGGCCCTTGTTGACACAGCTGATCCTCTCCACACTGCTGTCGCTTATTTCAGCGACAAAGAGGAGACAGGCTCAAACGGAGATACCGGAGCAGAGAGCTTTGCTCTTATGAATTTTGCGCAGGAGTATATCAGGCTTACAGGAATTAAAAAAGATGCGTGGAAACTCCTTGAGAGCTCCAAAGCAATTTCAGCTGATGTTACTGCCGCTATGGACCCCACATATTCTTCAGTGAATGATCCGCAGAATGTCTCATACCTTGGCAAAGGTGTTTCCATAGAAAAATACGGCGGCGGCGGCGGTAAATACAACACAAACGATGCTCACGCTGAATATATGCAGTACATGAGACAGCTTGCTGACAAACATAAAATCCCCTGGCAGACAGGGGAGATGGGAAAACTGGACATAGGCGGAGGGGGCACAATCGCAATGTTCATGTCACGCTACGGCATGGACTGCATTGATGCGGGCCCGTGCGTTCTGGGTATGCATTCAATCTGTGAAGTAACATCCAGAGCAGATGTATATTCAGCATATCTTCTGTACAAAGCTTTTTTTGCGGAGTAAAAATTCAACCGCACAGCCATACAGCAAGGGGTTGCAACCCCTTGCTGCCAGAATGAATAAAAATTATTCCTTGCGTTTTATCCCTCCATTGAATAAATTAAATATATGTTACTTATAATTTCTCTTCCTGCGAAAAGGTTAAAATGATTTTAAACAGACGCCAGTTTATGATGCTCCCTCTATTTATCACGATGTCTGCGGCATTTATATTCGGATTTTTAGATCACTTTTTCCCCATGAATTTTGAGCGGCTTCATATATTTCTTTTTAACCTTACAAGCGGCGGTTTTACAATACTTTACCTTACAGCGGCAAAGAAAAAACCGGACATCCGTATAATCATATTTTTTCTAATAAGCATAACATTTGCGGTTGTCGCGTTTTTTAAATTTTATTTGCTCGCAGCAGTCTGCGGTGTTATTCTTGCAGTTATTGTTGAAACATACAGGAGACAGAGATTTTCATTTTTCCCCCGGATGTTTTTCAGAGTCGATGACCCTGCTTCAGCAAAATTCCATCATGCGTCACTGCTCTGTCTTGTCATAGCTCTTCTGATGTCATCTTTTGTGATTATAAACGATGTATATCTTAAACTTTTTTATTTTGAAAAGCTTACACTTGATGTTTTCTTCCTCGGTTTTTCATTTCCGGTTTCTCTTATCACCATGTCCATAATATTCGGAATTATTGAAAGTGACGGGGTCAAATGGCTCCCTGCTGCGGAACACGCTTTTTTCTGGCTTATATGCGGAGGGGTAATAGTCTTCTTCGTTTTCATAATAATGAAATCATTTACGGGGGAGGTTTTCATCTCCTTTACTCTCTGTTTTACTGTTGCTGCAATTTTCATGGTTTTCTTCAGGTACGGCAGGAGTATTCAGCAGAAATATTTTCTGGTATCAGGGATATATTTTCTCATGGCAACTGCTATAACAGGTATTCTCTACATCCTGATGAAACATTTCATGTATGATGAATTTTACGGAAAGCTTGTTTTACGGATGCACGCATTCTACTCGTTATACGGATGGAATCTCACAGGCATGATGGTAATAACGAGATGGGAGGACTTCCCCATTGCGCTAAACACGAGAAAAGCGATATATTTCCACTGGGGAGTTATTCTTGTACTGGCTCCCCTGGCAAAATTTTACCCCATGCTTATACTTCCTTCAATTATCTCATATATCGCGTTTCTCGCGGTCTTTTTCTTTTCCGGGAACATATCTAAAAAGGGATAGACACCGAAAGAGTTACCTCTTCTGAACCGTTTATCCCCGGATTGATCCCCACAGAAAAATCAGGATAATTATCTCCGGAACCGAATTCAGTTCTGTAAACCCTGTATGACGGAGAAGCAGCATAAGAGGCCGCGACCTCAACAGCTTTCAGCAGCAGAAGAACCCCCGCAGATGCCTTCCCGGAAGTTTTATCCCATTGATAAACAGAATATCCTGCAAGCGGCATCTCCGAAAGATAGAAGCACCAACCCTCAAGCCTGCGCCCCTTGTAGAACATACCTCCACCGGGGATAAAAATAGAAACCGCAGCCGCAGATGCATCATGATTCTCGAATAACGGAGGGAGAAGCGACTTCCTGTGATACTGATAAGCAAGCTGATTATAAAATGAAACCGAAAAAGTAAGAGGTAGCGTTCCCCAGAGAAAATACTGAAGCCTCTGATCGCGCCTCTCCTTGTCATCGTCCATTATCCACGGAAAAAAATTAATATCAAAATTATTAATCATTGAAGGGAGAGCAAGGTGGAGTGCCGTGATGGCACCAGTTGCGAAAACTCCATACATGTCAGGCTCACCCTTTTCAACGCCCATATACTCCACTGAAAGGAATGAACCGTAACCCGGAAGACAGAAACTTGCACCCTGGTTAATTACACAGGTGCCAATAATCGACTCCTTCGCGCTCCCCCTCCTTTTATTGAGAGCAGCATCTGTGCCGTAAAAGCGGGCACTATTCTCATCAATCTCACGGTTCAGCTTTTTTATAAACATTCCCGTATCAGGATAAATCTCGATTTCAATTAAATCACCCGGATTAGCAGACCCGCTTTTTGCCGCAGAGGAAAACCTGTCCACCATTGAGATCTCCGCATAACCTGTTGAAGTACGGTATCTCCCTGCGGCAAGTCCATGCCACTGACCGGCATTGAGTTTTATAACGCCATCAACTTTATCCACAACCCTGCATTTCAGTTTTTCTTTACTTACATGAAGAGCAATTTCACGAGCGCATTTAGCTGCAAGATTTGCCGGGATTCTCGCGTAAATCGTTTTAGCATACTTTACAGTGTTATATACTCCGTCAAGAGGCTCCAGATTGATAGACAGCCTGAGCAAACCGTTTTCCACAGAAAGGTCAAGCACACAGAACAGTTCAGCTCCTGCTGCGGATGATGCTTTTCTATAAAGCTCACCTCTGTCCTTTCCATCACTCTTTCGAAGGACCTCTTCCACCCTGTTATGCGGCAGAGGATAAAACCTTTTCGAAGCTGTAAAAGCTTCACCAGCCATGAACTCGCATGTTTTTAAAATTTCATCATGCTGCATATCCCCTGTGAAAACCGGAAATACAGCAACTTCAGAAAGTTCTCCATCCGCAGCGAAGACCCCGGCCTGAAAACAGGCTGTTAATAATATGACGATAAAGAGTCTTATTTTCAGCATTTATACTCTTTTCCTGATAATCAGAATATTTTTGTAAACTTTATCTTCCAGAGCAGCACTCACAGGCTTTTTTTCTTGAAAAATAAAGCGCCCCTGATTTTCATAAATAAGTGCCGCATTTAATTCACGGGAAAATCCAGTAATTTAATATATATGCCCAGATTATCTAAACTGTTAATAGCTTTAATTTTTTTTATAATACCGGCAGCTGATTCCATGTCAGCTGAAAACTATTATAAAGAAATAACCATCACTGCTTCAGCGGGCCCTTCTTATATTTCGGGCTTTTATGAAGACTACCTTCAGGATGGGATGAGTTATGGAATTGGCGCATTTTACAATCTCCCGTTTCTGAATAGCAACACATATTTTTTAGGGGGCCTCTCTTTTTCATCTTACGAAATGCTGGTTAACAGCAATTCAATGTTGCAGCAGTATGACATATATGCCGGAGGAATGTTTGCTTATCCCCTGATGTCATATATATTTATTAATACGGGGATCACCCTGCGGGGAATTTATTCAATGCTTGATACTGAAAATACAAAGAGACATGAAACAACAATTAAACCCGGATATTCCGTTTTCATCGGCGGCATGACATATCTTGGACGCGGTGTGGGACTTTTTATTAATGCCGAGTACAGAATGTCTGAACTTTCATCGGAAAAATTCAAGACAGCGGAGCTTAGAGGGGGCCTTACATATAACTTCGGTGATTACAGGGAGGATATTGAAAGCAGGCTTAACGCGGACAAAAAGATCGCCCTTTTTGATCGGGGAATCAGCGAATTCAGAAATAAAAATTTTAACGAAGCTAAAAAATTATTTTCTGACCTTCACCAGATGGATAGCGAATACCCGGGTCTTGATTATTATCTGCAGAGAGTTGCAGAGATAGAGGAGAACCGGAAAACAGCTGAACAATATCTATCTCAGAAAAACAGCCTCAAAGCTATTCCATATCTTGCAAGCTGCTCTCCGTACATAAAAGACTGTGAGCTTAAACTGATTCAGCAGAGAAAGATTCTCATGTCAAATATTACGGCATGGGAGAAAGAGGGAATCAATCTTTACGACAACAGACAGTATAAAGAGTGCATAATTATGATGGAAAAAATACTGCTTGTTGACCCGGAAAACAAAAGCGCGAACATCTACCTCCCCAGGGCGGTAAAAAGGAACAGGGCGATTGAATCCCTGCAGAGTGAATGATTATGAGCATTAAGAAAAAACTGATACTCGTATTTATACTCTTTACCTCTCTTGCGATCATCCCTTTATCCTCTCTGCTTATTAAGAATATGGAGAAAGGGGCAATTATTTTTCTTCAGAACCAGTCTAAAATTTATGCAAACATACTATCCAAGGCAGTTGTCAACAGTCTCATGATGAACGGCGGGGATATTCAGGCAGCCGGTGTAGACATCAAAGATATGATCTCTATTTTTGAAACCCTCAAAGATTACGGACTTGTTTATGCTGACGCAGTTCTTCTCTCTTCAAATGATAAAAAAAATGGAACTATCATTTCATCCCTTCCTATTGTTCAATCTGATGATATTACATTGCTCTATTCAGTGAAGCCTGACAGGGAAAAAATCAAAAGCACTCTTTACTATGACGGCAGCTTCAGAGAATTTTCAATTAATCAGGATTATTACGAATTTGTCAAAAGCGGCACCCTTCCAGGCCAGCCACCATTCTGTTTTGTTCGCATTGTTTTCAGCAAGGACATAGCTCTTGCTCATATAACAAAACTAAAATATTACATGTTCAGCGCATCAGGCTTTCTGCTTTTTCTTGTGCTTACAGTGGCTTTTATTCTTGGAGGGTATATTTCATCACCGATTCTTCATCTGACCGAAAGAGCAAAAAAAATTGAATCCGGGGATTACAGCAGGGATTTGACAATAACTTCAAAGGATGAAATCGGGAAGCTTGCTGACACATTCAACAGTATGGCATCAATGATCGAACAGAAAATCAGTGAACTGGAAAAAGCTAACATTGAACTTAAGGCAATGGATAAACTTAAGGATGAATTTCTTGCAAACACCTCTCACGAACTGAAGACACCTATCCACGGTATAATCGGTCTCACTGAATCGCTCCTTGACGGTACATGCGGGACTCTGAATGACAATTCACGAAATATACTTTCAATGATAGCAAAAAGCAGTAAACGCCTCGCGAACCTTGTTAATGATATACTCGATTTCGCACGGCTTAAAAACAGCGACATCATCCTTGAAATAAAAAACATCGACATCAGGTCAATGACAGACGCAGTTATAACCATACTCTCACCGCTCCTGTCAGGAAAAGATGTAAAATTACTCAATGAAATTGAGGAGCCTGCGCGATTTATCAAAGGTGACGAAAACCGGATTGAACAGATACTTATCAATATAATCGGGAATGCGATTAAATTTACAGAAAAAGGATCTATAAAAATTAATTCAGAAGAAACCCCCGGCAACCGCATAACAATTAGTGTAACTGATACCGGAATAGGCATACCTGAAGATATGCATAACGCCATCTTTGAATCATTTGTGCAGTCTGACGGCTCTATATCAAGAAAATACGGCGGCACAGGCCTCGGTCTTGCTATAACAAAAGACCTTGTGTCTCTTCATGGAGGCGAAATCCGGGTTGAATCTGAACCTGGTAAAGGTTCAACATTTTCTTTTACTCTCCCCGAAGGTGAAAAAACCGGTGCTGCAACATATATAATACCTGCTGATGACACATTAAACCGTTTTTCAAAAGAGCTCCCGCTTGTCAGTTCAGATACCGGCATAAAATTTTCCGGATCAAAAATCCTTGTTGTTGATGATGAGCCTGTTAATCTGCAGATACTGATCAATCAGCTGACAAAAGAAAACTATGCAGTTCAATTTCTGACAAACGGCGAAGAGGCTATCTCTGCCATAGAATCAGGGGAGGAATTCGACCTTGTCCTCCTTGATGTGATGATGCCTGTAATCTCCGGTTTTGATGTATGCAAAAAGATTCGGGAAAGATATACCGCGCACGAACTTCCCGTTGTTCTCCTTACAGCCAAAAATACAAAGGAGGATATTATAGCCGGTCTCTCCATGGGAGCCAATGACTACATCACCAAGCCCTTTGACAAAGAGGAGCTCCTGGCGCGAGTAAAAAACTACATCTCCCTGAAAAAAGCTGCTGAAGAACAGAAAAAGTTTATAGCCGTAAAACAGGAGCTTGAGATTGCCAGGAACATTCAACTCTCAATACTCCCTGGTACACTTCCTCAGATGGACCGCATTTCAATTAACGCCAAATATGAACCGATGATGGAGGTTGGCGGAGACTTTTACGATTTTCTCCAGATAGATGAACACCGTATAGGGATACTGATTGCTGATGTAACTGGACACGGAGTCGCGGCAGCACTCATCAGCTCCATGGTCAAAATTGCTTTTTACATGTCTCATGACAGGATCGACGATCCCGCAGCACTCCTTTCAAAAATCAACTTATCCCTGTTTGAACATATATATGGAAGATTTATCACTGCATTTTATATATTTATCGACACAAAAGAGATGAAAGCGGTATTTTCAAATGCTGCTCACTGGCCGATTTACATTCAGAACAGGCATAGCGGGGAGATTTCCGAACATACAATAAGGGGCCGCCTCATAGGTATAAACAGGGAGGAGAACTACCGCAACCAGACAGTAAACCTTAAAATAGGGGACAGGCTGATTTTATATACAGACGGACTTATTGAGGAGAGGAACAAAACCGGCGAGCTGCTGGGTGAAGACCGTTTTGTCGGGATGTTAACTGAAAATACAGGGAAGCAGCCCTCTCGCCTTATAGATGAAGTGTTTATGAATCTTAACAACTGGTCCGGCAGCTTCAACAGCGGCGGGCTGGAAGATGACGCCACAATGATTGTTGTTGATATAGATTAAAGTTTTAGTTCAAGCAGCATAGGCTGATAAATAAGAGGATCAATATATATTATAAAAATTCTTCCATCCCCGGAAAAGATCTCTTTCCCTGAATAGGGCCACATGGGAGCGCCCTCTTTTTTATCCGGTTTATAAACTGTCGCCTGTTTCGCCTCATTCAGCCTGTTAAAATCTGTAAATGTTACTGCTACGATTTCTCCTGTAAAAATCCTTGAGTATATCAACACGTACTTCTTCAAACTGCTGTTATATGAAATAGAACACTCACCGGAAATATCCCCGAAGAATTCTCCTGCTACATTAATATCCTTCCCCCAGTTTCCATGCTCTGTGAGGAATTCATACTCGCTGACATCCTCTATCTTTTCCGCCTGAACCCTTGCAAAAGAAAGGGGAAATTTATCGCCCTTTTTAAAATGCCCCGCGAGGTAAACATACCCCTCTTTCATCATTGCTGAAGCGCCGTAAGCAGGGTACTCCCCCTGAAACAGAGGCCCCAGCCGCTTGAACCTCACCGGATCTCCAGGCTTCCACTCCTCTGATATGTACCAGACCGCAAGCCCGGAATATAGCACTTTAAAATCAAGGAACCTGCTGTGATCCGGAACATATATATGAAGGTAGTAAACATAAACCCTGTTCCCTATCCTCACTCCGTCAAGAGCCCAGAACCTGTGATAAAGCGGGTCTTCACCGCTCCTGTTTTTTATAAATTGTGCGGGCCTGCCATCCTCTGTTAAGTACGAGAATTTAATATTTTTAAAATTTGCCGGAGTTATCCTTTCACTCCACGCAAGGGAGTTGGAGATCATCCCTTCAGTCACAGTATCATTTTCAAGTGAGGAAACCGGCCCATTCCCGGTTTTCCATTTTCCGAGAATCGTGTCTGCAAAAGTCCAGAGTGTCAGGGATTCATCAAATTGTATGGAGCATACACCATCCTGACCAAGTACATATTCATGCCTTGAAGGTGCGAAAATTCCATGTTCAATTACGGAAGGCCCGGTTAAACAACCGGAGATTATTACGATGAGAAGAATTAAAGGATAGAGCAGATTTCTTTTCAGTTTTTTCATACTGATATTATCGGCAGAAATCAGGGCCCGGCTACACAGCGGACAAAATATTCTCTTTTTGTAAGCCAGCCTCTGCTCCAGTTAAAAGAAGTATTTCCGGTATAAAAATCAATAAACCATGCCATATTAGGATTATTCTTATGAATTGTAGAAGACCAGTAATGGATATTAGCATAAGTGCAATCATAAAGAAAAGGGTAAGTGTCTGGATATTGATCAAGCTGCTTTTGCCTGCAAACTGAGATTTCATTAGCCTCAGAAACACTGACAACATTTGGAAAAACATCATATTTTACTTGAGCCAGTTTATCAGAATCAACTGAATAATGATGATAATATACAATACTTTGAAGCTCTTTAACACTGGGCAATCTCCAATCCGATCTACCCTCATAAACAAGATTTTCACAAGCCGAGATAGCTTCATTCCATGTATATTTTTTTCTACTCCCTTTACAGTTAAAGTCATAAATTGGAGTATCATTCCCGGATAGAGAGCACCTTGTCCATATAAGACCTGTAGAATTATCTCTTACCAGTCCTCGAGAAAGTATACTGAAAATTTTTTCACCATATCCAGTAGTAATAATTGAAAAACATACTAATAAAAAAAGAATTTTTTTCAAAAATGAACACCCTTAATAATCAATATCATCAATATCTCCATTACCGCCCCTTACGCATCTTACAAATTGTTTTTCAAAACTTAAATCTTCTTTATTTTTTAATAAATATGTTGTCATATTAACACCAAGTGGACCGCCATTCTGAAAAAAAACAATCCACCCGTAATCTGCAGTGTTCATACTGCCATCAAACATCAGTTTAGATGAGTACGTCCAATAACCGAATGGCATATCAAAATTCTGTATAAAATTTCCATTAACATCATCTCTGATAAACTTTGTACCATTAAAAATATATTTTGCACGGGAATCAGTATATGGACTTGTTGTTGAGATATAATCACCCCAATCAGCACTCCAAACCCATGCAACCTTAATATTCGGAGTATACACTCTTACATAAGGACCTGCTCCGGGACTATAATCAGCCCCTGATAAAGTAAAATGATCCTCAGAATCAGTTATATAAACCTTTACATAAGTCCCTGCTGTATTATTTACATTAAATTTAAAACCCCATATCGGGTCATAAGCATAGAGATTTCCAAAAGGAATATAGTTTACTCCAGCTTTATAATAAATACCGCTTGGATCAGAAATATAACTTCCGCTATCATATCTATATCTATTATTAACATCAAAATCAGCAAGAAGGACAAAAACCCTTATATAGGGGCCAGCGTTATCTAATTTGAATAAATCCTTATAGTCCTCATTAAAAACGTATAAACCATCTTTATAAATATATTTAGCCATGGTGTAATTAACAGCTCCGGGAAGGACTGCTGTATAGGTACCGTTGGTCTCTTTAATAAAACGAGTCCTGTCATCAACACTGTAATGATTTTTAGTATATTCAAGTACCTCAATATCACCTCGTGTATTAGGGAAAAAAGCAGGATCAAACGCGGGATGAAATCCATAATTAACTATTGTTAAAAGTTCCGGCAAACGTGGAAGCCTCCAGTCCTTGCGTCCCGCATAATCAAGGTTTTTGCATGTTTCTGCAGCTTTTGACCATTCCATTGGTTTAGCGATATTTGTGCAACCGGACGTATTATCCATTGCGTAATATTCATCTCCATTATCCGGAATTGAGTCCGGGTCAACTTGATATGCAGTACATTTTGTCCATGTAAGATCGGTTATGTTGTCATGAATTATATCGTCTGTGTCTCTATCATCACCATAAGAATTGCCATTACTTATATTTGATTCAGTAAAATTCATTGTTCCTGGAATGTTATTATATGAAGCATCATCTCCTGACATGACACTGATGGTTGAACCAGTGTCTGCAATGGGAAAATATGTTGTACGTTTTGACTCTTCCGTTGTCAGCACAACATCAAAAGGTGCGATAAAATCCACCTCTTCATTCATTGCCTCAAGGAACCTGTCATCATAACATCCGGAGAGGAAGATCATTGCAGGTGTAAAAAGAAGAAGAAAAAATATAATCCTGAAAAGCGCCATCACAGTCCTTAATAATGAAAATAGCACACATATGCTAATCTATTCAAGTATCAGGAATTGTCAATATTAATCGCAAAACAGAGGTTAAATGGAGCAAAGCCGCGCGGGATATTACAATAATTAAGTATTAATTTTAATTTTTAATGTAAAAATTTAAATTAATACGGTAACATATATACAGCAAGCAAGGGGTTGCAACCCCTTGCTGTTAAAGCCTGCAGTTTACAATCTCGGTTTCAATTATGGCGTTAGCGCCGATTGTCTCAAGCCTGTCCATGACCTGCACAACTTCTGACTTTTTCACCATAACCTTAATGGAAAACCACTCCTTCAGATCAAGTTTTGAAATTGTAGGCGATTCAAAACCGGGTGTAATTTTTTCAGCCTCTTTCAGCATCTTTTCATGAATATTATACTCAAGCATGCTGTACTGGTTTGCCACAAGCACCCCTTCAATGCGCCTTCTTATACGGATAACCCTTTCGTCATTCTCCATTTTTTTAGAGGAGATAAGAGTTGTTTCATACGATCCGATCTCGCTGAAGACCTTAAGGTTATTGTCACGGAGACTGTCTCCTGTTTCAACTATATCAACAATGGCGTGGGCAAGATTCAAAGCAATCATAATCTCAACCGATCCGTTCATCTCGATGCAGTGTACATCAACCCCGCTCCGCTTAAAATAATCGTGTGTCATAACAGGGAAAGATGTCGCAATATTCATCCCTTTCAGCGATTCAAGGGAGCTGTCCTTCCACTCATCCTTAATCGCCACACAGAGCCTGCACTGGCCGTATCCCAGAGAAAGGAGCTGTGCTACATCAGTTGCACGTCTCTCGGCAATGAGATCGCTCCCTGTTATCCCCAGGTCAACCACGCCAGTCTGTACAAGCACCGGGATGTCATCTGCTCTTATAAAAATAAAAACTATATCATAATTGGTACATGTTGCGTAGAGGTTTCTCCCCTGGGCCCTGAATTTAAAACCGGCTTTTTTAAGGAGTTCAATTGTGGGCTCCATGAGTCTCCCTTTTGAGGGAATGGCGAATTTTATTCTGCTTGTTTCACTTAGATTCATTCTGTGTTCTCCCCGCTTTTTCTACAAGCCCGCTGGTGCCGAACCTTCTTTCAAGCTCGGTGCGTATATCCTCAAGTTTAATTTCCTTATAAGATGCAAGTACAAGTGTATGGAACAGAAGGTCGCATATCTCGTAAACGAGATGACCCTTATCCTCTTCAAGAGCGGCCTCGCAGACTTCACCGGCCTCTTCGGAAATTTTGCTGTTGATCTTCTCTGTCCCTTTATGCATAAGCTTCGCGACATAGGACGTTTCAGGAGAACTCTTCTTTCTCTCCTCAATTACCTCAAAGAGGCTGCTGAAAATATCACTGTTCATTGTTATATCCCTGGGGGACGAGAATAAATTTATTCAGATTTTAGTCAAGATTTAATACAGTAAAGAAAAGGAATCACTTCCTGTTTCTGTCCCATTTTGAGAGGATTGTGTCAGGATCAATATCTGCGATAGATTGAAATATATAATCAGGCTGGTAAGGTGATCTCTTTAAATCTTCAGGAGACGTTACACCGGACATTACAAGACAGCAGGTCATCCCGGCCTCAAGGCCGCCCACGATGTCAGTATCCATCCTGTCCCCGATCATGAAAGAATTTCTTGTATGGACTTTAAGCTTTTTACGCGCCCAGTACATCATTACAGGGTTAGGTTTCCCCAGAAAATATGGTTTCAGCCCTGTTACCCTTTCGATAGGGGCGACAAGAGCGCCGCATGCCGGAACAGGTCCCCTGGGAGTAGGACCTGTGATATCAGGATTAGTAGCAAGAAATTTAGCCCCCTCTCCAATGAGGAGCGTTGCCTCAGTTATACGCCCGTAATCGTATTCCTCGGTTTCACCGACAATTACATAGTCCGGTTTTTTTGATGTCAGACTGACTCCGGCTTTCTCAAGCTCACACTTAAGCCCCCTTCCGCCAATTACATAAGCTGTTGAACCGGGCATCTGATTTTTAATAAAGCTTGCAGTTGCCATTGCGGAAGTATAAAAATTCTCAGCATCAACTTCTATACCCATCTCCGCAAGCTTGTTCCGGAGCTCTCCTGCTGTAAAATAGGAGTTATTGGTTAAGAAAAGAAATCTGTGTTTTCTTCTTATAAGTTTATCAACAAACTCTTTGGCTCCGGGAATCAGTGTAAAACCCTTATTAATTACACCATCCATATCTATGAAAAAAGCTTTCCGGTTGCTCAGTTCATCGAATATGTTAAGCCTCTCTTTAAGCATCATTTACCTTTTTTCTTAATAAATTTTTCAGAGTAATTAATCCCTTCAATAACATTTCTTACTGAATAAATATCCCTTACACAAGCAGGAGTTTTAAATCCCTCACCAGGGGGGATTATAGCAAGGTATGGAATCGAACTGCTCCCCATATTGTGCATAAGCGCCTCTGCCTCAGGATTGGCCACTGTTATATCTGCTACCATAAAATCTATATCATCTCTTGAGAAGAGTCGAAGAATTCTTTCATCCTCAAGAACAGTTTTTTCAACAAGCTTGCAGTTGGGGCACCAGTCAGCAGTAAAATCAATAACAGAGATTATACCGTTGTCCCTGTTTGCCAGAACCCGCACCATTGAAAATGGTGCTTTTACAGCTGCATCAGCTTTCTTTTCCATAAAGTTGAAAGAGACAAAATACCCCCCCGCGAGAATTACAACCAGCATAATCTCGGATAAAATCCGTGACACACGCCCCCTGTCAAGGCTCCCGAACCTTCCGTACTGCCAGAACCCCAGCGCCACGAAAAAGAGAAAGAAAACAAGATTCATCCTGAATGACAGGTCAGAGACCCATACAAGATAAATCGCTGTGAGCATAAGGAGAAAACCCATAACCTCCTCAAAAACCTCAGTCCACTCACCGGGCTTTGGTATATATTTAATAAGCGCAGGCCGTGCTGTTAGTATTATGTAAGGGAGCGCCATTCCAACACCAATTGAAAAGAATACAGCGAATATTTCAACCGGAGGCCTATGTAAAACCCAGGCAAGTGTTCCCCCCAGGAGAGGCCCGCTGCACGGTGTGGCCAGCAGAGTTGCAACCCCACCCTTGATGAAAGCATCGGGATAAATATTTCTTCTTTTAGAGACCAGCTTCCCTGTAAATGCCGGAGTATTTATGATAAATACATTAAACATGGAGAGTGCCATGGCAAAAACAAAAGCTGTCATTATAATTATGAAAATCCTGTTCTGAAAAAGCTCCCCCCACTTGTAGCCCCAGAAGGCTGCCAGTGTTGCCAGTACAAGAAAGCTTGTAATAATTCCCGCTGAAAAAAGGAGCCCCTGTATAAGCATGACCCTTCTGCTCTTATGTGCATTCTCCATAAAAGAGAGGATCTTAAGGCTCACCACAGGGAGTACGCATGGCATGAAATTTAGAATAAACCCGGCAAGAATACCAAGGAGTATTGCTTCAATCAGCCCCGAGATGCCACGCTCAGGGCAGACCGGATAGAATTTGAGGCTCTTGATAAGGGCTACCATCTTACCACTCTCTACGATCTTCTTCGCGTCAGTGGTTTCAAAAACCGGACTCCCCTCCGGCATAGAGAGAAACTCCTTCATGGACGGTTCCTGTGATGCAACGGCCGCGCCCTTTGCAGATATTTTTACCGGGAAAACAAGAGTCTCTTCTGAGGGCATACATGCACCGTATCCGCAGAGTAAAGCTTTAACTTTTATCTTAACCTGGTAAGTGCCGGCCTTGACTTTATCAGAAGGGAGAAAGCTTATACCGGCCTTTGTTCTTTTCTTATAAATATAAACATCCGCTGTATCGCCCTCAGACCTGTACTCTTCACCACTGCTGTATCTCACTTCCCTGAAATCGGATTTAAAGGGGAAAGCAAGACGAATCTCGGTTGCCATTCCCGTTCCGGGCCCTTTAGGATTCGCGTAAATATAATATCCTTCAGGTATATCTATTCCGATAAAAAAAACAGCACTCTCCCCCTGAACAGCGGTAATTTCGCCTGAAAGATTATATATTTTCAGAGAATCATCAGCAGCAAATACCGCTGCGGATGTTAGAATTAAAAGAGCTGATATAAGCGGAATAATTCCAGTTTTTTTAAATATCATTAAATAACCGCCGGCTGTTTTTCAAATTGTTTTAAGCTTCAATACGTCATTTCAAACGAACGTCAGGGAGTGAAAGCCGCACCTCTGCATACGCGCAGACGCGTCATTAGCACTTCCATATGCGTCATAATCTGATTGTGAATTAGTAAAACCATTTGCATTATAGCAAATTACAAAATGATTAAGGGAATGCTATAATCAAATGATTCTTTAAACAGATTGCCACGTCACTATCGTTCCTCACAATGACGATAAAAAAATAAATAGATCCGATAATTTAGTATAATGATAAGATCTTAACTCAGTCAATAAATAAAAAATATTGACCCGGCAGCCATACATCTGCATAATAATAACATTCAGGAGGTTAGTAATGAATTTTCATGAACTTGTTACAAAAAGCAGAAGCTACAGAAGGTTTTATGAAGAGAAAACAATCCCGCGTGAAATTCTCACTGAAATGGCTGACTGCGCAAGGCTTATCCCTTCAGCTCAGAATCTTCAGCCTCTCCGCTACCTTATTGTTGACGGTGCTGAAAGAGAAAACGTATTCAGCCACCTGAAATGGGCGGGCTACCTTACAGAGTGGGACGGACCGGAAAAAGGTGAACGACCGGCAGCTTATATAATTTTGCTTAATGACACAGATATTTCAAAAATTGTAAAATGGGACCACGGTATTGCGGCCCAGACAATCCTTCTCTGCGCTGCTTCACACGGTATGGGGGGCTGCATTATAGGTTCAGTAAACAGAGACGGCCTTTCCTCTGATTTATCCATACCTGCTAAATATACAATCGAACTTGTCATTGCCCTTGGCTTCCCTAAGGAGAATGTAATAATTGATGAAATCAGCAATGACGATAACATAAAATATTACAGGGACAGCAGCTCCAATCACCATGTGCCGAAAAGAAAGCTGGAGGACATACTCTTTTTCCCGGGAAAAATTAAATAATGACAGATGATTTTTTTATGGAGAAGGCTCTCCGCCTTGCGGAGAGGGCTTTTTTACTTGATGAAATCCCGGTCGGGGCAGTAGTTGTATGCCGGGGGAAAATTCTTTCAGAGGGATTTAACCGTAACCGGGAGCTTAATGATCCCACAATGCATGCGGAGATCATTGCGATACGCAGAGCATGTGAAGCCCTTGCCAATGAACGGCTTACCGGATGTGATCTTTATGTTACAAAGGAACCATGCGCCATGTGCGCCGGAGCAATTGTTCATGCAAGGATAGAGCGTGTTATCATAGGCGCGGAGGATATAAAAGCAGGAGCATGCGGCACGGTTCTCAATATCTGCGGCAAC
This sequence comes from Spirochaetia bacterium UBA5763, assembly GCA_002418835.1. Classification (GTDB taxonomy): domain Bacteria; phylum Spirochaetota; class UBA4802; order UBA4802; family UBA5550; genus UBA5550. Next base: position 237,060 of record DIEX01000033.1, read on the forward strand.
CGGGTTTTGAATCACAGGCCTGAAATAATTTTCGGCATTAAAAAGGATGAATCCGCAGCGCTGCTGAAAAAATTTTTCCTGCAGAAGAGGAATGCCGCTAAAGACGGGAGTTAATCCTCTTTAAGAAAATCCGCGTTTACTCCATCCTTAAGTTTCATCAATACAAGTGGCATTGACAGGGTGGTTCCGGGGTTATTTTTTATCCCTGCTTTTACCACCACTTTCACCGTACGCGGATCAAACTTCGGATGTTCAAACTTCACCCTGAATTCAATTTCAGAGAGATCTTTCATCTCCTTTTCCATATACTTCGGCCAGAAATGAAAATATCCCCTTGTAGCCTTTGTGCCGTGATATGGATTCTTCCATCCGGAATCCATCATGTGAGCAGGCTCATCATTATATAAAAGTGTAATTTTCAGATCAGGTATAACAGAGAGAGTTGTCTCTTCAAGGGCTTCACCAATCATGTGCGGGAGTATGCCTGCTACATTATCCCTGATGTTTTCATTTTCACCAACTTCAGTTTCTCTTCTCCTTGAGAAAAGATCAATGGCCTCATAAGTGAGAAATAAAATATCTGTATGCTGCTGGAACTTGATGCGCGGGTCTATCCTCGTGTGAATAATGCCCCTCTCTCCTGTTACATAACGCGGAGGCACCCTGTTAAGAATATAAGCTATAATATCATTCCTGTGAATTTTAAGATTATGAAGGGACTCATCTTTCTTCAAGACCTCATCAACAATATCCTTCACAATCACTTCAATCAGATTAAAGAATTCCATAGATCACCTCTTCATCCGCCCCCTCTTTTTACCGAAGGAGATATCCAGTACTTCTATTATATCACTTACAGGATGAAAAGTCAGCCCTTTTTTCACATAATCCGGAATATCTTCCAGATCTTTTTTATTTTCCGAAGGTATAATTATATGATTTATATCAGCCCTTTTTGCCGCAATTACTTTCTCTTTCAGTCCCCCTATAGGGAGCACCTTTCCTGAAAGTGTAAGCTCCCCTGTCATGGCAAGATCACTGCGCCCCATATACCCTGTTATCATTGAATATATTGATGCAGCCATTGTTATCCCCGCTGAGGGTCCATCCTTAGGGGTCGCGCCTTCAGGAACATGAACATGTACAAGAAAATCTTCAAAAATCTTTCTGGCAGCTTCATCCTCCTGCATCAGGTGGTTTATATAAGTATAGGCTATGTTTGCCGATTCAGTCATCACTCCGCCAAGCTGCCCTGTGAGCTTAAGCCCCGGCCCCCCTTTACTCTTAACAGCTATTGATTCTATGGTAAGAATCGCCCCCCCCAGAGATGTCCAGGCAAGTCCTGTTATTATTCCTGGTTTATTTATCACAGGTTTTTCATCTTCGTGATAAACCTCTGTGCCAAGGTACTCACGGATTTCAGCATCAGACAGAGAATCGCCGGGAATCTTTTTATTCTTCGCGATGAGTGTTGCAGTCTTGCGGCAGATCTTTTCAATATTCCGTTCGAGGTTACGCACCCCTGCTTCACGCGCCCAGCCGCTTATAATATTAAGATACCCCTCTTTGCTAATCTTAACAGTATCCTTTTCCAACCCATGCATCTTCAGCTGTTTAGGGAGGAGATACTTGCGTGCTATCTCATATTTTTCCATGGCTATATAACCGGAGAGCCTGATTATCTCCATCCTGTCAGCCAGCACCTGCGGAATAGTATCGAGAGTGTTTGCAGTTGTTATAAACAGGACATCACTCAGATTAAAGGGTAGGTCGAGATAGTAGTCCCTGAATTCAACATTCTGTTCAGGATCAAGAACCTCAAGTAGAGCAGACGCGGGATCACCCTGAAAGCTCTGCCCCATCTTGTCAATCTCGTCCAGCATGAAAACCGGGTTATTGGTCTTGGTAATCTTGAGGCCCTGTATAATCTTGCCGGGCATAGCTCCTATGTAGGTTTTCCTGTGGCCTTTAATTTCAGCCTCGTCTCTCATCCCCCCGAGGGACATCCTGAAAAATTTCCTGTTCAGAGCTGAGGCAATGGATTTACCAAGCGAAGTTTTACCGACACCGGGAGGCCCCACTAGACAGATGATTGAACCACGGGCGTCAGGCTTAATCTTACGGAGAGCAATAAACTCAAGTATCCTCTTTTTCACATCATCAAGCCCATGATGATCTCTGTTCAATATCTTCTCAGCTTTATCCAGATCAATAGAATCCGTTGTGGAAGTATTCCACGGCAGGGAGAGAACTGTATCTATATAATTTTTGGCAACAGAGTATTCCGATGAAGAAGGCTCCATGAAAAGAAATCTCTCAATCTCCTCATTGACCTTATCAAGAACCTCCCCTTTTAGAGCCAGTTCCTCAACTTTCTTCTTCATTTCACGGACTTCAACAGTACGCTCATCCTCCTCCATTCCCAACTCGGTCTTTATAGCCTTAAGCTGTTCACGGAGAAAATATTCCCGCTGCTGCCTGTCGATTTTGTCGCTTATCTGGTGCTGGATCTTTTTCTGGACTTCCATCACCTCCATCTCTTTATGAAGCAGATGGAGAACACGCACAAGCCTCTGTTTAACATCAAGTGTCTCAAGCACATCCTGATACTCATGCTTGTCAATATTAAGAATTGAAGTTACAAAGTCCGCAATCTTACCCGGCTCCTCAACATTAAGCATTGTGAGTTTCATCTCTTCAGTAAAAAGCGGATTGTTATCAGAAAGGAGTTTCAGTTTTGAAAGGACTTCACGTGTATATGCTTTAATTTCGATCTTCCCTTTTTTATTATCCAGAATATCTTCAAGGTATTCAACTTCTGCAACAAGGTTCTTTTTCTTCTCGACCTCTTTTTTAATTCTGAATCTCTTCACGCTGTTTATAAGAACATTAACTCCGCCGTCCGGTAGGTTGATCTTCTTCAGAACCCTTGCAGCAGTGCCGTATTTATAAAGATCCTCAAATTCAATTTCACCCTTCTCGTCATCTTTAATAAGCACAAGGCCTATTGTCCTTGAGTCATTAAGCACTTTGTCTATTACTCTGGTGAATCTCCCCTGGGAAATAATAAGAGGAGTCACTATGCCGGGGAAAATAGGCCTGTATCTTATAGGTATGAGGTAAAGCTGGTCAGGGAGGACATGGTCAATAGCCAGGAGATCCCCTTCCAGGATCTCGGCGTCTATCGAAAAATCTCCACCTTCTGACATTATATCATCAATATCCATTAATTCATCTCCAGAAAATCTTGCGCTGAAACCGTCACTTCATATTTAGTGTTTCATTAATCAAGGATTTTTTAAATCTTTGATTTATCCAAAAAATGCATGATTCAGTTATACACCAGTTTAAGGACTCTTTCAAGCATAAAACTGAAACCAGGCTGGTTTACAATAAATTAAGATTACCAGGGATGTATAAACTGATAAAAGACAACAGTATGAAAGGACATGCTTCCAGGGCAAAAAAAAGTTCCGGCCATCGGCCGGAACTCTTTTTTATAAATAAAAAATTCCCTGTTACTTCTTTTCGCAATCAGCATATGCTTTTGTTTTTTGTGTTTCGCAGGCTTTTTTTGCTTTTACAGATTTACCGGCTTTTTTAACACATGCGTCATAAGCTGTGTCAGCATCTTTTTTACATGATGCAATTGCAGCTTCTTTCTGAGCTTTTGCTGTACCTTCTTTCACAGCAGTATCTTTAACTGTTGATTTAGCATCCATATCCTTAACTGATGTAGAGCCGCATGATACAACAGCAAGTGCAACAGCCATGCTGAGAACGAGAACTAAAATCTTTTTCATGAAGTAACTCCTCCATAATTATTTTATTATTTTTTAATCTTTTATCCAGAAAGCAGTTTTTCCTTTAAAATGGAGCACTGCAATTAGAATCACTTCTTATATTAATACAAAAATACGATAAAAACATCATCAATTGAAATAAAACATTATTTTTTTTGTGAAGCACTTTTTATAATTATAAAAAAATAAATATAAAATCATCCCCCATCCAAATCTGCACCTATCCAAAAAAAATTTTTAAAATAAAGCAACCGCATTCGTATTAATCAAAAAGGTAAATCAGAAATGCGGAAAATTCTATTATTAACAGCTTTTATTTCAGGATTCATCCCCGGGTATGGAAAAATTATAATAAACGAAATTTCAGCCGGGGGGAGCCGGGACTGGGTTGAGATTAAAGCATCTGAAGATGTTTCAGCCGTAGATATTTCCCTGCTTTTTATCACAATGTATTACGGTAATAATGAAAAAGTGTCGGAATCACCGGTTACACTCCGTGGAAAAGATCTTCCGGAAACGCCTTATGATGACAGATTTGCTGTAATCCATTTTTCCTCAGCGGGAGAAGCTGACGAAACGGATACTGCGGGTGATATCAACGGTAACGGCATACGGGATCTTTACTGCAATAATTACGGCTTATGGAATACCGATTGTGTTGTTTCCATTGATACGGACGACATTCCTGAAAACGGCGGAATTATTGATTTCGCTGCTTTTTCGAACAGGGACGGTTCTGCCAACAGTACAATTGCAGGTTACATGAAGTCAGCATCAGATTCAGGGGAGTGGATAACCTGCCCCTCTGCAAATCCTCAGGATTGCATGATCTATATAGGTGAGAATGGGATGGACAGCTATTCAACCCTGTCACGAAAAGAGTCCCCGGACACAAATTCATCTGATGATTTTATCCTGACTCCATACTCAACTCCAGGCAGAGATAACATTGTTAACCATATTCACGGAAATAAAAAAGCAGCAGTTCCCCTCTCTGACAGGATCATATACAGGCCCGGCAGAGAGCAGGGTATAATTCCGGTAAAACTTCTGGTTCATAAAAAATGCTCAGCCAGAGTCAGAATTTTTAACGCAGCAGGCTCCGGAATATATTCATCTGATCTTTTCAAAGATTTATACCCGGGCTTTCATACACTGAATATCAGAAGTTCAGACCTCAAAGGGAAACAGCTTACAGGCCTCTATCCTGTTAAACTTGAGTTCTATGCTGAAGGGCGCACTGACAAATCAACAATCTACCTTGTAATAATGAGAAGGTAAAAAAATGCAGTTTACCCTTATCTATTCTATGATTATTCTTATTTCAGCATTTGAGTATAACGGCAACGAACCGGCAGCCCTCTTCCCCTTCACTACAGCAGCTGAGTCATATTCGATTCCGGGAATCTATCGCAATCCTCTCTCTATCACTGGTGAAAAAGGATACACAGTTTCCGTAAGCGGCTCCAGGCCATATTCAGAAGAAGCGCTTCACTCCTGTACTTCAGGAATAAAATATTCAGGACAGGGGTGGGGAATTCAGTTTCTCGGCCATTCATTCGGAACAGATTTCTATAGAGAAAACAGGTTCTCTGCTGCTGCCGGATTATCACTGTTAAAAATACTTAATACCGGCTTCAATGCTTCAGCATATAAACTGGACATCGATACAGATGAAGACAATTTCAGCCATACAATGTATGACGGAGATATAGGCGGTGCAATCACCCCTGTAAACTGGATAACTTTTGCGTTTATTCAAAACTGCATATCTTCCGCAACAGCAGGGGAGAACAGAGATGAACTCTACCCGGAAAGAAGCGGAGGAGTGCTGGTTAAACCATTCCACGGTTTTTCTCTGGCATGGAATTTAACTGATACTGCTGCGGGATATATTAATTCATTCTCAGCAGGGATCTCCCCTGCCGCCTTCATCCACCTTCGCGGCGGATATACTCCGGAGGATACAAGGTTTGTGGCATCTTTAACAATATTACTGAAACACCTGAACGTAACATACTCCCTCTCATCTCACCCTTATCTCGGCTACACTCATTCATTCGGAATAACCTTATCTTCCGCTTCAGAAATTGACACTATACAATACAGCACCCCTTCTATCTATGTGCCTGAGAAAAAAATTAATATTAACAGCGCGGAACCTGAAGAGATAATAAATATTCCGGGCCTGTCCAGCCGTTCATCAGAGAGGATAATTCTATACAGGTCTAAGATAGGGCCTATCTCTGAAAAGGGACTCCGTCGTATCGGACTTGATAATGATGAAATTTCATCCGTAAAAAGAAACTGCTACGGACTTGCACGGGAATCACACAAAGAGGATAAAGACGGCTCAACAAAAAAATACCGCAAAAATAATAAAATCTATATTCCTCCCAAAGAAAGAATCAGGGAAAGATTCCGGACAATGATAAAGGAGGGGATTCCTGCTTCAACTGCAATCAGGTACAGCGAAATTCCGGAATCATCGGGCAGAGAGGACATAGAATCTATTCTTGCTGAAGACATCTCACTGACAGATAAACAGAAGGATATAATCAGGAGAGCCTGCTCCAGATGAAAATTAATTACGGAAACTTTATTCATATAACAACTGTTATTCTGTTTTTAACAATTTTTCATCAGATTTTCCGTGATTCTCTTTACGGATATGAAAGCCGGACATCTCTTCGTGGCGAAGTAGTCCGCGATATTATTAATTACAGCGATGAAGAGGCCTCACTTCTTGCAAGATTCCGCTTCTCGGAAAACATCGATGATACCTTTATATTCAACTATTCTGTCCTGCGCGATATAAATAATGATAAAAATGAATTTACATGGAATATCGGGCTTAAGGGAATTAATGATCATTTTGATTTCATCGGCGGGAACTACAATCTCAGATTCGGCTCCGGGCTGATTATGGGGAGAAAAAAATTTATAACGGCAGATTCATTTTCAAGATCCCTCACTGTATCACATGATGAATCAATAATCCCGGCCACAGGAACCAACCCTTCAGGAACTTTTTTCGGAACAGTTGCACAAATATTCGCTGCGGGTGATGAATACTCAGCAGGGGTGATTTCTTTCTTTTCATCACAGAAACGATATATAACATCAGATGAACTTGCAAATGGATACATCCGATCATCTTTATCCACTCTCTCTGAAAGAACAACAGGAAATTCAAAATACAGTGAATATGCAAACATTCTGAATTATGGAGGAATGTTCTGGTTTTCTTTAATTGATTCTTTCACCATTCAGGCTTACGGTTTCGCAACAGAACTGCTTGGCCCTGATAGAAAGAATCTGAAATGGGAATATAACACAGGAATGAATTCAGGAATAAAAAGATATAAAGCAGGCGGGATATTTATCCAGTACTCTGATGAGGTTATATCTTTTTTTGTTGAACCTGCTTTTTCTTCAAGAGAGTATGATGAACCTGTAACAGGAAGAGCCATCATGTGGGGATTCGGTGCAAAAAGCAGAGTTGCTTTACTTTCAGTCAAAGGTAAAAACTGTGATCCTGATTTCAGAGCTGAATACTCATCAGGCGACAGAAACCCTGAAAATGTTTTTGAAATTAAGGCAGGAATCATTCCTCTCAAAAAGTTTGAATTGGGAGCGTTATTTTTCAGTGAAAAAAATATCAACCCTGCATATAATTCAGATTATACCGGGGGAACAGTAAGGGAGGAGTTCTATTCCGGAATAAAACCTTACAAATGGATTAAGCTGGATTTAACCGCAGCAAGGGTCAGAAGCTACAGGGACGACCTTGAATCGGAGAAGATGAAACTCTCATCATCCGTTTTGTTTTCCCTGCCGTGGAATTTTTTTTTCAGAATGAAGTCAGATATTCAGAGAGAGAATTCAGAACATGCAACTGTTTCAGCATGCGAGCTGAAATATCTGTTCTTCAACAACTTCACTTTTTCCGCTGGCTATACAGATATACGTGCAGGAGATGAAAGCGGAATTTACGCCGCGATTATCCCCGCAGCAGAGGCTGAAATGTGTACATCTCTTTACAGAGAGCCGGCAAAAGGGGGTGCGGTAAAACTCAGGTACAGGAGAGATAATCTCTCTTTCCACGCAAGGGGCTCAGTTATTGAAACAGGAGGGGAGAGGGAGCTTACTGCGGAATCATCCCTCAGCTTCATTTTTTAAAACATGGTATATCTCTTCAGCTTTTTCAATGAGTATCTCTTCACTGTTCATATCCGGTTCATCAAGGACCATCTCAAGTAGATCATGGAGTATCCGACCTATAAGGGGGCCCGGTTTTAGAACAAACTTCTCCATGATAATATTGCCGTTAATGCGGAGATCACGAACCGTTATGGCATTTTCAGCTTCAATAACAGCATCAATCCTCTCCTGCAGCTTTTTTATCGGCTCAGGGAGGCCTGTTCTGGTGCCGTTACCGATCCTGTCCGCCTCACGAAGCTCGAATAGATTCGGGATATTTTCAACCCCCACCTTCCTCATGAAACGCCTCACAGCGCCGTCACTCCAGTCATCCGTATAATGAAACATATGATTGATCACAAGGTTGTGCACAATCTCCATCTCCGTGTTGGAGAACTTAAGCCTTTTCATGAGCTTCTTAACCAACCTGGCACTGATTACTTCATGATTATAAAAAGTGTACTCCCCGTCTTCAGACTGTTTTCGTGTGTTCACCTTCCCTATGTCGTGAAGAAGAGCGGCAAGTCTCACAAGCGGTTTATCCTTTGGAGCTGCATCACAGGAGTACAGGCTGTGATAATAAATATCATAAGCGTGAAATCTGTTCTGCTCAACTGCATAGCACACATCAAGTTCAGGGAGAGCAAGCTTTAGAAGGCCTGAACGCCTCATATACTCAAAACCCTTTGACGGGCTATCAGCAGCAAGGAGTTTCATCAGCTCCTCCCTGATCCTCTCAGCGGAAACCTTTTCCGCAACATCAAGAGTTTCGCTAATGGCATTGAATGTAGCAGTTTCAATTTCAAAACCAAGTTTGGCGGAGAACCTACAGGCCCTGTAAGTCCTGAGTCCATCCTCACCGAACCTGTCCAGGGGACTCCCGATAGTCCTAATTATGCCTCTCTCAAGATCATCAATGCCGCTCACATGATCGATAATCATATCATTCTTCATGTCATAGGCGAGGCCGTTTATTGTAAAGTCACGCCTCATCACATCCTCATGAAGTGTATCGGAAAAGGAGATCGATTCAGGCCTCCTGCCGTCAAGATATTTGCCGTCAGCCCTGTATGTTGTAACCTCAAACTCCATCCCTCCATAAAGGACAGTAACAGTTCCATGCTTTATCCCGGTGGGGGCAACCCGCCTGAAAAGTTTCATAACCTGCTCAGGCCTTGCATTTGTAGCAAAGTCATAATCATAAGTATCATGCCCGAGAATCAGGTCCCTTACACAGCCACCTACGAGATAACAGTCAAATCCGCTCTTTTCAAAGGTACCGGTGAACTCTTTCAGAGGCTTGCGGAGCCTTTCAGGTATATTTAAATTTTTAATGCTCATTATACTTTCAGTAACCATAATCCAATTGAGTTAGTTTTGCATAAGCTGCTTCAACTATAAACTTTTCATTCCTCTTATAGCATTATACGAAATGATTATAACATTGTCATCCCGGCCGTACCAAGCTCACCCTGAGCACAGCTAAGAAGCCCCCCGTGACAAAGAGCCGGAATCGTTTTTTTCAAAATAAACAGGTTTCCCGCAAGGGGATTTCCGAAGGCCCCGCCTTTGCAGGAAGAACATCGGATGTAATAAAACGAATGACTCCGTTAAACAATTAACCACTTAAAAATTCAATTGAAAGGGAGTCAATAAGGAAATTTATGAAGGGTAGTTTCCGGCTGTCAGGCCGGGCTACCGGGCAGAGTCTATTTTATTTCAGACCCTGCATAAGGGCGCGCGTAAACCGATGGTGATAAACCCGATTCATGATTATATACAGTATCAGGTTTATAAGAGTCATAGGCCGTAACAGAAAAATAGTACAGCACAGTATTTTCAAGAGAGGGATAAAGCAGAACTCCCCTTTTATCAGAAATTCTGTTCTCTTCAATCAGGTTATTATCAATCCTGATGCTTACATAATTTCCGCCGGAAGTATCATTTGCAATCCGGCCGCCATTTACAGTGGCGATAATACCGTCATGAACACCTTTGCGTGTGCCATAATAGACCCTGTATCCCAGGATGTCATGCTCAACATTTTTTCTCCACCTGAGTACAACATACCTGTCACCCGCTTCGGCCACCTCCACAAGTGATGGAATATCGGGCGCATGATCAGCCCTGTATTTTAATGTTATCTTTTTCAGAAAAGGAGATGCCGAGCCATCAGGAGACGCAATGAGGTGAGCGCGCCACTGGTAGTATTTCCCTTTCAGAAATCCTGAATCCTCACCCTTAACTCTGTATATGCCCTTCTGACTGTTTATGATCCTGTACCATCTTACAGTGTTGTCCCGGGGGTCAAAAGTCTTGTCTGCTGTACGCACCTCCATCCATATAAAAGTACCCTCTTGACTGATTGCATCCCATGCAAAATCAGTAATAGCAGTACCTGTTCCGGGGAATATATTTACATCACCTGTAATCACACCCTCCCTGTTATACGGAATCCTCCCTGATGAGGAAACCCCCTTATGCCTGCTGACTGCAACATCTTTACTGCTCCGAAGTGCATCAAAATCCCTGAAGGAGATACGGAACTCGTCAATGAGGCCGTTGTAGTTCCTGCCAATAACCGCAAGGGGAAGGTCTGTCCCTTTTACGCTGTCATCACTTCCGTCAATATGTCCGAATATCGGCATAAAAGAATGGCCGCCGGATGCGCCTGTATCTGTCATCCATACGGCACCATCCTCATCGCCATCCATGAATTTAGCAAGCCTTCCGGACATTCTGTCAAAGCTGAGGCTGAAGTGACACCACTTCCCCCTCTCCACTGAATCACCGCCGTTCAATACCGCGCTCTTCAGTTTCCCGTCCGGGGTTCTGAACATATTGTGCATGTATACAGCTACACGGCCGTTTTTAAGCAGAATCTCTATCCCCTTCTTCATGCCGGAGAAATAGCCGGTTCTCGCAAAAAGCACACCGGAGTTTATCTGCACAGGCCTGAATCTGAATTCAATATTAAAGGAACCTAGATCGTCAATGCTTCCAAGCCACAGCCCCTCTGATGTGTTTATGTAAACACCATGACCGCTCTTGAAAAAAGACGCGCACCCTCTGCCGATTCCGTCACTTTTGCTGATAAAACTGTAATCAGCAGAGTATATTTCATACTTCCCGGAATCATCCTTTATATACTTCAGGGGCTCCCTGTCAAATTTCAGAAGAAGATCTGTTGAGAGAGGATCCGCTGCTGCGGAGTAGTTTATATCGCTGACGCCATACGCAGGGCTGCCGTCAGGTAGAGTTTTTTTTGTCACATTGACAAGATACTTTTCCGGAAAATCAGTGATCACAACAACTTCTGTGGAGCTCCTTACAAGCCCCAGGAGTATCAGTGATGTTAAAATAATTATTAGATTTATTCTAGATGGAATTAAGGGGCGAAGCCCCTTAGAAAGCCCGGTGCAGTTTCCTAAAAAATCCATTGTTCTTTTCATAACAGAGAGTTTCATATCTCCATTATCGGCAGATTTACAAGGAGGATTCAATTTTTCCAATTTTTTCAACGCGTCTTTCATGACGGCCGCCGTCAAAATCTGTTTTAAGCCAGACCTCGGCTATTTTTATTGCGAGATCATCCCCAGTTACACGGGCAGCAAGGGCAAGAACATTGGCATTGTTATGCCTTCGTGACATTTCTGCCATAAATTCATGCGTACATAGAGCTGCCCTGACACCTTTAACTTTATTCGCGGCAATTGATATGCCTATACCTGTTCCGCAAATGACAATACCGGCATCTGCTCTTCCGGAGGCCACCTCCTCTCCCGCAAGCTGAGCATAATCAGGATAGTCGCATGAGTCCTCTGAATGTGTCCCCACATCATTAAAATCATGTTCTTTGAAATGATTCTTTATCAAATTCTTTAGCCTGTAGCCAGCGTGATCAGATGCAATTGCTATTTTCATGAAAACCTTCCGGAATAATTATTAAACTTTCTATTTTACAACAATATTCACTAGTTTACCCGGAACAACAATTTCCTTAACAATCTGTTTCCCGGAGATGTTTTCAGCCATCTTTGGATCTGCATGAGCCAGTTTCTTCATCTCCTCTTCGCTAATATCGGAGGAGACATTAATCTTTGCCTTAATCTTTCCATTAATCTGAAAGACGATCTCAATCTCATCACGGACTGTAAGCTCTTCAATAAATTCAGGCCACTTCTCATCAGCAAGAAAACTCTTCTTTCCGAAATCAGACCATATCTCCTCCGCGAAGTGAGGAACAAAGGGGTTCATAATGGGGATAAATTTTTCCACAACTTCAGAGAATACTCTTTTCCCCGCTTCAGTTTTCAATTCATCTTCAGATATTGCATAAAGCGCGTTTGTAAGCTCCATCATCCTGGCGATTGCGGTATTGTACTGCATTCTTTCTTCAATATCGTGGCTCACGAATTTTATTGTGCGGTGAAGTTCTATCCTGAGCTTTTTCAGTTCAGCAGAAAGCTCTTCATTCTTAACAGCAGATCCCGGAGTATAAAGCTCCCGGTTCTTCTGCAGGAATCTCCACACGCGGTTCAGAAACCTGTAACTCCCCTCAACACCTTTGTCTGACCAGTCAAGGTCTTTCTGAGGAGGTGACGCGAAGAGCATAAAAAGCCTCACTGTATCTGCACCGTATTTCTTAATAATTTCATCAGGATCAACAACGTTCCCTTTCGATTTGCTCATTTTAGATCCGTCTTTGATAACCATCCCCTGTGTCAGGAGCTTTTTGAACGGCTCACGGGTCTTTAAAAGTCCAAGGTCATTAAGCACCATTGAAAAAAACCTTGCGTATAACAGGTGCATAACAGCATGCTCTATACCGCCGATATACTGGTCAACGGGCATCCAGTAAGAAACTTCCTCTTCATCAAAAATTTTATCGCTCCAGGGCGATGAATAGCGCGCATAGTACCATGACGAATCCACGAATGTATCCATTGTATCTGTCTCACGGCGGGCGTCACCGCCGCACTTGGGGCACTTCACATTCATGAACTCAGGCATCCTTGTAAGAGGAGACTGTGAGTCACCCCTGAAGTCGACCTCTGTCGGGAGAATTACCGGGAGCTCCTTCTCCGGAACAGGAACAGTCCCACACTTATCGCAATAGATAACCGGAATAGGACATCCCCAGTATCTCTGGCGGGAGATCCCCCAGTCCCTGAGTCTGTAATTTATAGTTCTCTCGCCTATACCCTTTTTCTCAGCGTAGTCGGCAATTTTTTCTATTGCTTCTTTATTGTTCATCCCGCTGAATTCACCTGAATTAACACATACACCTTCCCCTGTATATGCCTCAGCCATATCCTCAAGTTTCAATGGCGCATCCGGTTTATCTATTACAATCTTCACCGGCATGCCGTATTTTTTTGCAAAGGCAAAGTCACGCACATCGTGGCCCGGAACAGCCATGATCGCCCCCGTGCCATACTCCATGAGAACAAAATTTCCGACATAAAGAGAAACCTTCTCTCCCGTAAAAGGGTTGATTACCTTGAGCCCTGTATCAATCCCCTCCTTCTCCTTGTCCTCAGATGTACGGTCAACCATTGACTGGGATTTACATGTAGTAATGAAATCTTTAACTTTCGAATCAGTAATCTTTTCAAGCAGCGGATGTTCCGGTGCGATAACCATGAAAGTTACACCGAAAATAGTATCAGGCCGTGTTGTGAAGATCGGAAAGTCCTCACCTGTCTCGAGCTTAAAGTTCACCTTAAGTCCAGTGGAACGGCCTATCCAGTTCTTCTGCATTGTAAGAACCTGCTCCGGCCATGTATCCGCAATTTCATCATGCCCTGCAAGGAGATCATCGGCATACCGGGTAATCCTGAAAAACCACTGCTCCAGTTCCTTCTGCGTAACCTCTGAATCACATCTCCAGCATACACCGTTTTCAGCCTGTTCATTGGCAAGAACTGTCTGGCACTCAGGGCACCAGTTGACAGAAGATACTTTTTTATACGCAAGCCCCTTATCCAGCATCTTTAAAAAGATCCACTGGTTCCACCTGTAATACTCAGGCTTATATGTTCCAACCTCGCGTGTCCAGTCATAAGAAAAGCCGAGCCTCTTAAGCTGAGTCTTCATGTTTGCGATGTTTTCTGATGTCCATTTAAACGGAGGAGTATTGTTCTTGATCGCCGCATTCTCTGCAGGAAGTCCGAAAGAATCCCATCCCATGGGGTGAAAAATATTGAATCCCTTCATCTTTTTATGACGGGCAACAATATCGCCGATTGTGTAGTTGCGGACATGCCCCATGTGAATCCTTCCTGATGGGTACGGGAACATCTCAAGTACATAATACTTAGGTTTATTCTTATCGACCTTATTAAGGAAACTACCCTTCTCCTCCCAGGTCTTCTGCCATTTCTCTTCAATCTCTGTAAAATTATAATCTCTTTCAGCCATTTATTTTTTACTCCCTGTGATTAGAAAATCTGTTTCAAATGAATTATTAATGACTTATTTATGATAATGACATTGCGAGGAGCGATAGCGACGTGGCAATCTGATTTTTATATTTTTTGTTTTTATTACAACATCAATACTAACATGCACAGATTGCTTTACCCTTTTAGTCGTTCGCAATGACAAAAAAAGTTTTTCATGCATGTATTTGCAACTCTATCGTTCTATACTATACATCCAAAAAAAATAATCTTATATTTTGCGTCTAAATCTGGCTATTAAAAATTTCTACAATCTCTTCCGCAGAACCTGCACCTATAATCTTCTCCTTAACCGGCTCCTTTTTAAGTATTGCCATAATATTCGAAAGAAGGCGCAGGTAATCCTTGTGCTGCTTTTCACCTGCAATAACAAGTATGATAAGCTTAACAGGATGTCCATCCATTGAGTCAAAATCTATCCCGCTGTCAGAAATCCCCACAGCAAAGGCCATCTCTTTAACGCTGTTTATTTTAGCGTGAGGTATTGCAATACCTAATCCTATACCTGTACTCATAATTTCCTCCCTCTCTTTGAGGGCGTTTATGAGAGAATCGATATCGCTGCAGAACCTGCTCCCTTCAAAAACTCTTGCAAGCTCCTCAATTGCCTGGAACTTATCCCCGGCATCAAGCTTTTTAATGTACTTAGAATCTGTATAATCTGTTACGGATGGCACTTTTGAACTCCCTGAGGTTAAATCTCAACATACCTTTTTATGTCATTTAAAAGATATGTCAATAAGAAATTGGAAATACATTTTGGCAGCCAGTTATGTGACATATTTTAAAAACTGATTGACTTATAAATTAATATTTTTGTATAATTTTATCAAATCTCCCTCAAAACAATAGCAAGAGGTCCGCTTATGAAAGTCGTACATATTCTGAAAAGAATGGAAACAATTGATAATGATATAAAAGAGCTGCGAAAACTTGAGAAATCGATAGCAAAGGATAAATCCTTTACTACACCTATATATATGACCATAGAAAAACAGATCAATATAATCCTTGATGAGAGGAACAAGCTTCTCGGCCTTTCAATTCTAAATCCCCCCGCAAACCTGGTTGCAGCTCTTGAGGGGGAGGAGCAGGAAACCGCACCTGAACCGCTGCATTCGATTCACGAACCACAGAAACCGGCGAAAAAAACTAAACCTCAGCCTGAAAAGAAAAAAGCTGAACCCGCAGCAGCAAAACCTGCTGCACCTGCGAAAAAACCTATAATTATACCTGACGATGATGACATCCCCATGCTCACCCAGGACCAGATTGACGCAAAATTCAGCACCCTCAAAGCTGAACATAAGCCTGAACCAAAACAGGAGATAAAAACTGATATCAAAGCCCTTAAGGAAAACAAAGAGATCAAAGAAGATATTATAGAAGAAAAAAGCGATTCAATGGATGACACTGGAATAAAGCTTCTTGATGTGGCTCTTGAAAAGGGGACACTGAACAGAAAAACCCTTGAAAAAGAGAAAAAAGTAAGATTTTTCAGGGAAAATTTTCCTGCGGACTGATATTACATTGAGGATCCGGTAACCTTCTCCATCCTGAACTTCTCCATGAAGTAGATCATGGTGCCGCACTCCGCTTTTTCCGGTGTAAGGTTGTGAAATTTTAAATCAATTATCTCTGGGGGATTTGATCCCAGACCCGCTGACTTAAGCTTATCAGGAAGATTCCCAAGCTGCACAGGCCCGGCCTTAATATCGCCTTTTCTAATCATATAATAAGATTGCCCGTCCTTATAAATCACGTCAGACATCACAGCTCCGCCGAAAGTTGTATTAATTACGTCCAGCTGCATGAGACTTTTTGTTTCATCCCTGAAATTATATTTACCGAACCTGTCTATATCGAGTCTGAAACATGTAACCTGCTCCTGCAGAGTTCTCCCTGTGGCTGAACCTTTTGCACGCTTCAGTGTGTTAAGGCAGAACCTGTACATGTATGCAAGCAGATCAACACCATCCTTCTTTTTTATGAAAGTGAAAATATTACTGTTCTCATCCATTACATAAAAGACCACATATTTCTGCCTGTCCTCATAAACAAGGGTGATGCCGTTTATAGACCTCTTTGCATACATTTCATCAATCATGGCAAGATTATTGCTATCCTCCGAATATATCCTGATTTCAGGATACCTGAAGGGGCGCTGCGAAACATATCCCAGCATTTCAAATATTGTATTGAAAGAAGCCACTGTAAGCTCATTATCCTCACGGGTAACGCACACCAGGGTATTGTCAATAACAGTGAGAAGCCGCTGATTATAAAACTGCTTACCCCTGATAAAAAAATCGTGGGCAGTTCTGAACATCTTCTCAACACCTCTGTAAACCTTCCTGTGCGGCTCAGGGGAGAAGAAATAGCAGAACTCATCAAACTCCTTCTTTGAATGAACACTATCCTTTATCACCTTGGAGAATATCATCACAAGGTCTGACTGAGATGTATACTTCTTAAGAAAAGATTCACCCCATGTATTCATATACAGATGATAGAATGAATTGATGGAATTCGCGTTTGTATCGGTGAAATTCATTATTATCATGTTTTTCAGGGTGCGCGGAGGCTGTAGAAAAAAACTGTTCCCAAGATGCACATTCCCTGAACTGAACATCTCGCAGATGCGGTTCAGCAGCTCAATCACAAGGTTCTTGTTTATATAGTTATAACCTGACTCAAAAAAGACCCGGCTGAAAGTTGGCTCATAAAGCTGATTGATAGCACACCATGAAAGGAGCTTAACAAGGTCCTCCTCTGTTCTTATGCTTATCTCCCTCTCGTTCCTGTTGTCGATCCTGAGCTTCTTATAAAGCTTCCATGCATTCTCCTTCATCCCCTTATTATCAGGCTCGATACAGAGGTACGACTCATTGGGCGTATCTTTGAAGGTGATAAAGTTCTCAATTTTGTCAGGTTCAATAGAAAAATTCGCTTTAAGCTTGCTTGAGAGGAGTTTAAAATCTGAAGCGGAAATTTTACTCTGAAGGTTCATCTCCGGCATGGCTTTTGATATTTTCTGATAGGAGAGGAGCATGAACTTTTTAATATTATTCCAGAACTGGATTATCCTGTTGTAATCCCAGCTTTCGAAATCATCAAGGTCGCGAATTTCGTCTATGCCCCAGCCCCACTCGCTCACAACGCTGAACATCATCACAACCTTGTAGGGCAGATTTTTCCTGTCCTTCATCGCTGCGTATTTAGTGAGCTGCGGATCTATTTTCAGGTATAGATTCTGACGCAGTATTCTCAGGAGGGACTTATCGTCCAGTACCTCCTCGTAATACCTGTATACCTCATTAAACATCATCAGGTAGGAGTCCAGGGTTGTCAGGTCCGCATCCCCTTTAAGGATTGAAGCTTTAACTTTATGAGAAAGAAGAAGTGTTGAATCCCCGCTGAAGAGATAACGCTCAAGTATGCCGATCTTCAGAATTGACTTGAAGGGATTGCCTATGGCTTTAATAAGCTGAAATAGCGCCGCACCCAGAAAATCATCCCTGGAAATTTTATAAAGGTTACCTATATCTATAAACTTTTCGTCTCTTTCCTCTTCAGGGAGAGACTCATAAATTTTTTCATATTCTGAATCATCGGCAAATTTCGGGACCACCCACCAGAAGGGGATCTTTCCTGAGACTATAATGGAACTTCTGAAAAACTCATCCTTGAGCACAGCTCCGACAGTGGAACCAAAGCCCTCTTCATCATCTTCCGCAAATATATTCTGTTTCAGGCTGTGGATATCATTGATAAAGATATGAACTTCAATGCCCGCTTCCTTTATCGCCCATTTCTGCACATCCTCAATTTTACGGCAGAACATAGCGTATTTCTTTTCATCAATTTTTGCTCTCTCAACGCAGGCCCAGTAGTCAAAATCCGATTTTTTATTGTATGCGATGGTTCCGACACTCCCCATGAGAGAGAGCATCTCGATGAAATTTTTTGAAGACACAGGTGAATAATCCACAGCGAACCTTCCGCGGATATATCTTACCACATCCGGATCAGGTGTGTAGCCTGCAACACCGCAGGGAACGCTCCCCTCAACATACCCGGGGATTCTCCTGTCATTCATACAGAGTATGGCGGGAATGGCACTCACCACTTTTTTCACATTACTGTTGGTAATGAGACTTTGAAACCTCTGGTATTTCAGTTCATTGAAATTAATGAATGAATTGTAATTCTGCTCAATAGCGCTTTTTATATCCATTTTATGAACATGCCAGGCAATACAGGACATTGATCTCCCGCAGTAAACAGTAAAACAAAAGGGTTGATCATCGGAAAGCCCCTAATCTTAATATTATTTAGTATCACGCATTAAAATATATCAGTCAAATTATTTTTATATTATAATATTTTTTTAGAGTTTTAAAAAAATAATGGACATTTACCCCGCATAAATCAATGAACAAGAGAAGAAGCAGAGTTTACAAATAAAAATTCGATGAACAGAGTTAATTCTAAAAACATAGAATCATCACTGAAAGAATACTTTTCAATAATCACCTCCACTACTTCCAGAAGTGAAGCCCTGAAGAGTATTGCCGCACTGGGAATAAAGCAGTTTGGAGAGTATATTACCCCGGGAAGCCTGAACCTCTGTGATGAAGTGCAGATAAATTTTATAGAGATCCTGGATCAGATAATTTTTGAATTGAGCGGGAACAGTGATACAGGTTCCGACATCAGAGATTATATTACAGATGATCTCTACTCAAGGTTTTCCCTGACACTGGAAGCCCTTGCTGACTGCGAAAAATATAAGGCAAACCTTAAAAACAGGCCTCTCTACACCGAAGATCTCATAATAATAAGAAGAAAAAACCTGCCGGAATTCGTCCCCCTCCTCATAGCAGAATCGGAAGACATTACAAGTCTTGAAAAAAATATACTGAAAACCCTGCTATACTTTACAGAAGAAGTTCATTTGAACTACTTTTACAATATTTTCAAAAATACAGCTTCAGGATACATTAAATCTGCCTCACTGTTGGGTATGAAATATTCATCAGAATCAGGGCTTAACTGGGATTCCGTAAAGGAGATATCAAACGGCCTGAAAGAGCTGGTTGAATACGCGGAAAGCTTCAATACTGGAGAGATTTACATCAACAGGCTCCCGGAAAATATGGAGGAGATGACATTTATCCTTCTGCATCTCGAAAAAAATATAAAATTCTACAAAAGCATAAGAGAAATAAACTGGGTTCTTACAGTGTTCAGCATAGTTCCGCTTCTTAATTTCGAGAATTCCTGGCTTACAGAGGTGAATATATCACTAAGCAATATAATCCTGCAGATAGATATTAATTTAATGCGGGAGATTCTGAAAGATGAGTCAGCGCTGATCCGCGCCACAAATTTCATCGACTACCTCCCGAGAAACGTGTTCAACAGGCTCACAGGGAGGCTTGATGAAATGGGGATGGAATTTATGTATAACCTTAACCTTGTTATTGAGAAAAGAAAAAAGAGTATGGATGCCTATAACTCAAACATACTCACATATATCTCCTGGACACCTATTGAATCACTCTGATCCTTTGAGGCCCGGCATATTCTTTTTTACAAACCTTCTGAATCTCTCCCTCTCATGAGCCAGAGCCTGCCCCATAGAAGCTGTGTCCCTGTAATTAATCAGGTCCCTCACTGTTGTAATCATATCAAATCTATTTTCACATATCTGAGCTGCTATTTCAAGTGAACGCTTCATCAAATCATCGGGAGCAACAACTTCATTTACAAGTCCATACCTTAAAGCCTGATCTGCATTAATAAACTGGCATGTAAGGGACATCTGTTTTGCCATTCTCTTCCCCACTGCCTGCTGAAGGAGCTGAGTCATCCCCCAGCCAGGATGAATCCCTACCTTTGCGTGTGTATCAGCGAACATCGCGTTTTCAGAAGCTATAAGAAAATCACAGTTAAGGGCAATCTCGAATCCCCCTGTTATTGCATGGCCGTTTATGGCACCAATAATAGTTTTACGGCATGCGCCGAAAATGTCAGGAAGGTCAATGCCGCTCCCCCTTACGTCAAATAGATTCTCCTTACCTATTACCGAAAGATCTATACCGGAACAGAAGGATTTGCCGTTACCTGTAATTATCGCGGCCTTTATATCATCATTTTTCGAAACTTCATCTATTGCATCGTATAAACCGGAAAGTAAATCCCTGTTTATGGAATTTCTTCTGTCAGGCCTGTTCAGGGTAATTACTGCTATATTGTTCTGTATATCAAAAAGAACCGCTTTTTCCATTTCTGTACTCCTTGTATTTATCTGACCTTTCTATAAAATTATGAATAGTGCATCAAGTCAAAAATAAAAGATTTAAGCTCTAAAAAATAGACAAAGCGCTTTGTCACACAGAGATAATGAGACATTATCAGGAGTTATCCACAGGTAGGAAAACCTTAACAAAAAAAATTTATTGTCCCACAAAACAAATATTGTCCGGAAAAGAAAAAGTTTGAAGAAGATGAATGGAATTCTAAAAAATTCAGCGTGGAACCCCTGATTTTATCAGCACTTTCATTGTTATGTCACATATAAAAATCAGGTTTTATTAAATTATGAAATATTTAACTGTTATACGGGAAATTAATTTCGGAAATTAATGTACTTTGTTAATTTCTTTGTGGATAATGTGGATAACTTTGTGGAAAACTCAAATTTTAGTAGATTACCGTCCTGTTTTACACATAAATTTTTTTTTAGAAAACTGCACGCCAATGCTCATATTGCGACATAATCCCGACTCTTTATCCCGATATAGCGCAATTATCTCTATGTTTATTAATAACAACATTTCCGGAGAGAAAAAAATTTTTATTTTTTTTACGGATATATCATTCAATATTGGGACCGGTTATCAGGTCATCCCTATGGTATATTTATCTGATAATATTTGTTGTTGCTGTCATTGCGAGAAACACCAGTGACGAAACAATCTGACATATATTATTGACACAAAAACCTCTTCTTAATATGGATATCCTGACTGATTGATAAATCTACGCTCCGGACTCAGCTCCTGAA
Source organism: Spirochaetia bacterium UBA5763 (assembly GCA_002418835.1). Lineage (GTDB taxonomy): Bacteria > Spirochaetota > UBA4802 > UBA4802 > UBA5550 > UBA5550. The sequence continues at coordinate 258,602 of DIEX01000033.1, forward strand.
AAATTTAGATCAATCAGCACTCTTTTCACTTTTGATAATTCAGGATGGTGCTCTATGATCGGCCTTGGAACTATTGTAAACGCTGCTGCGATAATTGCCGGTGGAACCGCAGGCGCCCTCCTGAAAAACGGGCTCCCGGAAAGATACAGGGAGACTGTGATGCAGGCAATCGGGCTCTCTGTTCTGATGATAGGCATCTCTGGGACACTTCAGGGGATGTATAAAGTAGCAGGGAGTGGAAGGCTCGACAGGGAGTTTATAATGCTTATGATATTCAGTCTTGTGATCGGGGCAATTGCCGGGGAATTTCTGAATATAGAAGATAAACTGGACAGAATGGGTAACTGGTTCCAGAGCAGGTTTGCAAAGGGGAGCAGTTCATTTGCCGAGGGTTTTGTAACGGCAAGCCTTGTTTACTGCGTGGGCGCAATGGCAATCGTAGGCTCACTTGAAGACGGGCTCACAGGGAACACTGCCACACTCTTTGCGAAGGCAATACTTGATGGTATAAGCGCTGTTATATTCGCGGCAACCATGGGTATAGGCGTGGCTTTCTCAGCTCTCCCTGTGTTCATCTACCAGGGGATAATTACCCTGATGGCAGGTGTTATAAAGCCCTGGCTTACCCCGGATGTCATTTCACAGACTTCCCTTGTGGGGAGCATACTTATCATGGCAATAGGGATAAACCTGCTTGATCTGAAAAGAATTAAGGTGGGAAACATGCTTCCTGCGATATTCATTCCGTTTATTTATTATGTAATTATTAAATTGATTGTGTAGAGACGCAGCATGCTGCGTCTCTACACAATCAATTAATCATATGCCCGCCGGAGGGATTCTGCATACTCTTTGTAATCTCTGAAGGATCAATTTTATCAAGATTTTCACTGATCAGGTCCTCAAGTCCCAGGACGACTGCATCCATGTCCTCAAGGGTTGGATGACGGTTAAATATAAAAACAAAATACGACCTGAAACTTTTTGTAATCTTAATTCCCAGTTCAGCAAAAAAGACCTGATGCCCCTCCCTTGTAAGTATCCCCGTTGTTATTGAATCTTCCTCTTTCAGAATATTCTCATGTCTTGTGAACAGCTCTGAAAAATCATCTTCAAATAAAGTGTACTCTGTTGCTGAATTATCAAGAGTACTGATAAAAGAATGTATTCCGAGAAATTTAAAATAGATGTATGGTGTATTCATTATTACGCCCCCTCTGCCCTTCGGGCAACTCCCCTGCTCGCAGGTGAGAAATATAATTATCTGTTATCAAATATATACTTTATTCCGCGCATTGTAAGATCAGGATCAATAATAATATCTCTTTTGAATCCCTCCCGCATCTTAACAGCAAATCCCCCTGTGAGGATTATCCTGAACTCCCGTCCATACAGGGCTTCTATCCTTTCACATACACCCTCAACCATGGAAATCCAGCCGTAATAAAATCCCGACTTAATCGCATTCACTGTGTCTCTTGCCACAAGGTCATCAGGCATCTCAAAAGTAATCTCCGGGAGATTGGATGCAGCATCAGCAAGAGCTTTAATTGTTGTGCCCACACCGGGGGCAATGAGCCCACCGTCAAAACATCCTGAATGATTAAGAACATCGAATGTTGCAGCAGTGCCTATATCAACAACAATGCATCCGGGGCCGAATTCATGAAAAGCAGCCTCTGTATTCACAATCCTGTCAATACCAAGCTGCTTGAGATTTTTATAGTTTATCGTTATCGACAGCCTGCTTGTGTGGCTTATCTCAAGCGGCTCAAAAGAGAAGAGCCTTTTGCACACCCTTTGATATGATTTATTCACCTCGGGCACCACGCTTGAAAAGGCTATACCTGTAATCTCAGCTTCAAGAGTCTCAAAATCCGCATAGTTTCGAAGAGCCATCCTGATGCTACCGGCGAGTTCCGCGTCATCACCACGCTTATCTGTTCTTATTCTACAGGTCTTATCAGGCTTCACAGATTGATCATCGTATAGCCCAAGCATGGTTGTGGTGTTACCTATATCAATTCCCAGAAACATGGTCACACCTTTATCCTGAAATCGCCGAGACGCTTAATGAACCCGTCAGACTCTATTCTGTTCAGAAGAGGAAGAATATATTTTCTGGAAAGCTCAACTGCATCCTTTGCTTCAGGTACTGTAATTTTATCTCTTGTATCAAAAAGCGCAAGGACCTTCATCTTCATATCAGTGTAAATATCCCTGTGATAGATAATGTTCCCGTCAAGGCTCACGAGGAAATCAAGCTTGATGAGATCCTTCACCTCTTTCTTCATTATATCATCTTTCAATTTATCCAGCTCAATACCCTCGCCGCCGCTTTTGAGAATATCAGCAAGTATTCTCTTCTTCGAATCAGGCAGATTCTCCGGTGTTATTGAATCAGCAGTGAAGTACCGGCCCTCCTTTTCAACAAGAGTCTCTGCCGCAACAATATCCTTTATAAGGAGTGAACATATATCAAAGGGGACGCCGGATGAGTCTGAAATCTCCTTCAGGTTCGGGCCAAGTTTACCTTTTATTACGCGCTTCATCTTCTCAGTTGATTCGAAGTGGAAACCTTTCCAGAAGATCATCTCACCCTTTATTATTATATCACCGGCAGATTCAAGCTCACTGATAATCCGCTCAATAGCTTTTTTACCTGAGGGGAGCATTGTAATCACCCTGTCACGCTTAAGCTCGCCGTTTACAGCAATGCTGAAGCTGATGACTTCAGATGGAGAGAATGTCTTCAGGAGAGCCGTATGTTCTTTAATAATTTTCTTATGCCTGTCGGGATTGTAGTCAGGGAGAACAACACGCCCCCCTCCGATTATCCTGTAACCGCCGGGATTTGTAAGTACAAATGGCTGTCCGGGGTAAAAGTTTGATTTCTCATCAAAGTGTATCCTCACAGGAAATTCGTTCTCATCCTTAACATCTGTATTTACAATTATAAGCTTACCTGTGGAGGAATCTGTTCCGGTGAGTACTTCCACGTAAGTGTTATTCCGCACCTTACGTTTTTTATCAAGGGGCCTGAACCATGCCAGCACATCGTCACTCTGCGTGAAAAAATTCGGCCTGCATACAATGTCCCCCCGCTCAAGCTCATCCTGGGACACACCTGTGAGGTTCAGGGCTGTTCTCTGAGATGGAACACCCTCCTGAAGCTCTTTGTAATGGCTTTCTATCTTCTTAATCTTAACTTCTCTTACAAGTGGGAGGAGAGTAACGCTTTCGTTATCTTTGAAGATCCCGTTTTTCAGAGTACCTGTAATAACTGTACCCACACCCTTAGGGGAGAAGACCCTGTCTATGTAGAGATAGGGCTTGTCGGAGTCCGGAGCTTTCGATAGTTTGCGGAGATTGGCGAGAATCAGCTCTTTAAGTTCAGCGATCCCTGTTCCCGTTTTCGCGGAGACAGATGCGATGTCAGCTTCCGCATAGGGCGTCTCCGAAAGGCGCTCACGCACCTCCTCCTTCACAATCTCAAGCATCTCCTCATCACCGAGATCGATCTTGTTTATTACCACGATGAGCCGTTCAATGCCAAGGAGCTGAAGCACCCTGAAATGGTCCTCTGTCTGAAGCATCCACCCGTCGTCCAGTGCAATTACAAGGAGCGCAAGGTCAACCCCCCATGCGCCCGCAACCATGTTGCGGATAAATCTTTCGTGCCCCGGAACGTCGATGATACTCACTGTGCCGAACTTAGGATACTCGATGCTGGCAAAGCCGATATCAATTGTCATCTCCCGCGCCTTCTCTTCAGGGAGCCTGTCGCAGTCTATCCCTGTGAGCGCGCGGATCAGTGATGTCTTTCCGTGGTCAATGTGACCTGATGTTCCAACTATATACATTTCAGTTTCTCATTAATCTTTTTTTAATAGCCGCTTTATCTCAGCCTGAATTTCAGGGATCATTTCTTTATTATGAATTTTCTTTTTTTCTCCATCTTTAATAGAGTAAATATAGAAAACTTTCCCGCCGAATTCTTCAGTAAATTTTTTATGCGTAGCAAGCTGGTTATTTCTCTCTTTATAAATTTCAGGAATATGAGACACCCCGCTAACAGGCTTAATCTGAAGACCTATATATTTATCTTCTATTTTAATAAAAAAATCAACATTATATAATCTGTCCCATTTATCAGGCGCAGGTTCAATTTTATAATCAAGGAGCTGCTGAAGCTGCCCATAAATAGTTTTAATCTCTGTCATATAACCGTCAAAAGTACGGCCAATAACAAGATTAAACATATACTGAAGGCAGTCTTCTTCAGTAATATCTTCCACTTCAGATGCAATGACTTCGGTTATTTTTACATATAATTTTCTGCCTAAATCTTCAATATGCTCTCTGCTTCGAACATTAGTAAAATAGTAGCCCTGCCAGTCATCAATTGTTTTTGGTGAACATTTTCTTATTTCTTCAGAAACAGCACCCACATTTCTTTTAAAATTAAGCTGAAAACGATTCGTTGCGCTGTTTAGTATCCATTCTTTCGCCATCAATATCCCCAGACTCATTTTTCTGTTTAATAAATTTTAATTTCATATCATAATCTTTAGAAACATCTACATTTGCAAGCCCTGATTTTATAAGATACATATTTATAAATATTTTATTCTTCAGATACACATAAGCATAAACTTTATCCTGCGACTCAACATGGTGTTTTTTATCATATTTAAGAATAACTTCCTTCTTCAAAATATAATCATTAAAATACTTCTTAAACTCATCCCCTTTTTCAGAATTCTGAACTATTCCCAAGAGTTTAACCTTTAATCCTGTATCAAGTACCAGCGTACAATCATCATCAATGGAAACAACTTTATATGTATTCTCCTTCTCTTTAAATTTTAAAAGTGAGGGATCAATTATATAATTCGCATCCTGAATATTAGGGACATATGTAATGTCTCTATTTAAATCCGGATCATTTTTTTTCTGATAAATAATTTCTAAAGAGTGAAGATTTAATAATGAATCATCATTGAATCCTGTCTTCTTTTTAATTACAGGTATAAAATCCTCATTGATTTCATAACCAGCTGAATTTCTGCTTAATTCAAGAGCAACCTTTGCAGTTGTCCCGCTCCCTGTAAATGGATCTAATACTGTTTCACCATAAAAAGAGAACATCTTTATCAGCCGCTTAGGAAGCTCTTCAGGGAACATTGCCTGATGCTCAATCTGCTTTGCGCCGCCGAAATACCAGTGGCCTGAAAAATACTCTTTCCATTCATCCTTTGTTATCTCAGATTTCTTTTTTATATCAGCATCCTGCTTTACACTTTCACCGGGCTTTTTAAATATAAGTATATGCTCATAATCAATTTCAATCATCCCATTTGGAGGATAAGGGAAGGAGCCCATTATTGTTGCTCCCCCTGTTGTATTCATAGATGTTTTTTTCTGCCAGATTATTGAACCCATATAATCAAAACCGATCTTTTCACACTGGGAGATACATTCTGAATGAAGAGGGATTATCTTATACCGGCCATAAATGATTGACCTTGCGAACTGGTCTCCGATATTAATACAGAGTCTTCTGCCCGGTTTCACAACTCTGAAACATTCGTCCCATACTCTGTATAAATCTTTTAAATATTCATGTAAAGTCTGTCCGAATCCTATCTGCGCTTCGTTGTTATAGTCTTTTATCTGCCAATATGGCGGTGATGTAATTACTAAATCTATAGACTTATCTTCTATATCATTCATTGATCGGCTATCGCCAGAAATTAATTTAAAATTCACTTACTGATTTCCTTTTATTTTTTATCTTTTACTGTTTTAGATCTATTGTGAAACTTTGCTTTAAACTCTCAAGGGAGCCTCTTAAACCCCATTTCAAAAAATACTTTTGCAGCCAATGTTTATTTTTAAACATAGTTATTAGTGCAAAGCTATTAGTATAATTTTCTGTCATATCAGCTGTAGCGCAACGGAATGCCGGTATCTCATAAAACCAATCTATGAGATTCCGGTATTTGCACAAACTGAAGATGCAAAACCGGAATGACAAAATTTTTTGATTATAATAATTTTATACATAGTTATTTTTTTAGAGTTTTTTATCCTTATAATTTTTTTAGGAATTATTACTGATTTACAACAAATCATTTCTTTAAAAGCCCCTTCACCGCGTCCGCCAGCTCTTTCATATCCCTTTCATGAACAGTGAACATATCAATAACATACTTCCCGTCCCTCACTGTGCCAACAACAGGGGGAGTGCATGAAACAAAGTAATCATAAATTTCATCCGGAGATAATCCCGGTACAGCAATCTCAACTCCGTAGCTGTCAAGCTCCTCACCGGGCATTGAACCTCCGCCGTATGCGCACCTGGTCTTCACCTTTTTCATATAACTCTTAACGCCAGCTCCGCATAAGCGGATAAGACCTGATGCCTTGCGTGAAACAGCATCCGCACTTTGTGTTATGCTGCTCCATAGCCCGGTCTCCCTGTAATTTCCGTTTATATAGGAGAGCAATGTCTCCTGCAGAATCATATATGTAATTTTGTCAACGCGGAGCATCCTCATAAGGGGATTTTTCCTGAGCTTCGCGATGATTTCTCTTCTCCCCACAATTACCCCTGCCTGGCAGCCGCCGAGAAGTTTATCACCGCTGAAGCATACAAGGTCAGCGCCCTGTGAAGTCTCATGGTATACAGTCTGTTCAAAGTTGCCCGGCATCCAGTCATTCACAAGGTTGCCGCTCCCCATGTCGCGCACAAAAACAACTTTATCATTTTTGAGAGACGAGAGTTCCTTTAATGATGGAGCTTCAGTAAATCCCTCAAGCCTGAAGTTTGATGTATGGGCGGAGAAGATCATTTTCGTGTTTTCAGTAACCGCTTTTTTAAAATCATCAAGGGTGGTGATGTTGGTTGTTCCAACTTCAACAAGGGTTGTGCCGCTCTGGTTCATGATATCAGGTATACGGAACCCCCCTCCGATCTGGATAAGCTCTCCGCGGGAGACAATTGTCTCTCCACCCTTTGCGAGTTCATTCAGGATCAGGAAAACGCTTGAGGCGTTGTTGTTCACGATGAGGGCGTCTTCAGATTTTGTCATCTGGCAGATAAGCTCCTCTGCAAACCCCCCTCTCTTCCCTCTCTTTTTTGATGGTATATGATATTCAAGATTGCAGTAACCTGAGATATTCTTTTTAAGCGATTCGAATATTTTTTCACCCAGCGGCGCTCTACCCAGATTTGTATGTATGATTATGCCGGTTCCGTTGATTACCCTCTGAAGCCTTTCGGATGATTTTCGCTTAAGCTTTTTTATGATTTCACTTTTAAGCATTCCGTTGTCAGGGAGGCTCCCCCCGAGGAGAGCCTCCCTGTAGGAGTTCACACCTTCACGGATGCATTCAGCAGCGCTGACCTTCCCTATAACAGGGATAAATACTTCAATATCTCCATCCTGAAGGAGTTTTTCAACCTGCGGTATTTCACGCAGCACTTTATTTATATCATTTTTATCCATGAAAGAACCCGCATAAACATTTTCACTGAATGTATAAAACTCCCCGCATTTTTCAAGAAATTTAATTAAAGGGGTGAGATATTAACCTGCGGACTCTTAGAGTCCGGGATCGATCTCTGAAAGTACAGAGCTGGTCTTTTTAAGCCCAATCCTGGACTCGCAGAGTACAAATATTGACTCTTTCCGGTCAGCGTTGGACTCTCAGAGTGCAAATGCAGACTCTTTACGGTCAATACCTTACCTCCGGAGGGCAGTGAAACTCTCTCCCCCTTTTACAGGTTTTTAAAGAAAAACAACTGACTCAAAAAAAACGTAACCGCCTGCAACATCCCTGTTAAAAATTATCCGCCATTGACTTTCTGCATCAGATCAATTAAATTAATCTCAAGAGATGGTTCTATCTTAAATTTTTAAGCATGAATATCAATTAATTATGGACTTATAACTCCCCCTTAACTGATTATCTCAGAAAAAACAGGGCAGGAAACTATGGATATACAGGAAAGAATTGAAAACAACATTACACAGGTCATAAGGGAGGAGCTTGCTGACAGCATCCATCCTGACAAGCTCAGTGCTATAATTAAAAAAATAACTGAAAAGCTCACTTTCACAGTTACACCTGACGAACTTGTTCTCCTCAGAATGAAGATGGAGGAGAAAGCCCAGCGCGAACTTGCAGTGGTATCTGTTATCGGACAGGATTCTGTGGGGATTGTGGCGGAGGTGACCCGCGCCCTTGCAGATAACAGGGCAAACATTGAAGGGATGAACCAGGCAATTGTATCAGGTTACTTTGCCCTTATCCTCACAATTGATGTTAAAGATATGACAGTTACCATTGATGAACTTCAGAAAATAATGGACACAATCGCAGAGACGAGAAACCTCAGAATATACATTCAGCACGAAAATATATTCCGCAGCATGAACAGGATATAGGTGACGTGCATGAAATACGAAGTTTCTGAAATCCTCGAAACAATAAAGATGAACGCCCTTGAGAACCTCGACGTCCGCACAGTGACACTGGGGCTCTCACTCTTTGACTGCATAACTGACGACGCGGTAAAGACAGCGGGGAACGTAAGAGAAAAGATGCTGCGCTACGGATCTGACATTGTTAAAACAGCTGACAAAGTTGCAGGGCGCTACGGCGTTAAAATTGTAAACAAACGCGTATCACTTACACCACTCTCCCTTGTATTCGGAAGAGAGAGATCCCTTGAAGAGTATGTAAAAGCTGCGGATATAATTGATAAAACCGGGAGTGAGATGGGGATCGATTTTATCGGAGGGTACTCTGCTCTTGTGCACAAAGGGATCACATCCGGGGAATCCGCGTTTCTTGATTCAATACCGCAGGTGCTTGCCTCAACACAGAGGCTCTGTTCATCTGTGAATGTTGCCACAACAAAAGCGGGGATCAACATGGACGCTGTTATGCGCATGGGTGAAATTGTGAAGAGAGCCGCAGAACTCACAGCTGACAGGCAGGCAATAGGCTGCGCGAAACTTGTTATATTTGCCAATATCCCTGAGGACAACCCCTTCATGGCAGGTGCGCTTCACGGCCCCGGCGAGGGCGGAGCAACACTGAACGTAGGAGTTTCAGGCCCCGGTGTTGTGTACCGGGCAATCAAGAGCCTCCCCTCTGACGCTGACTTCGAGGTTGTATCTGAAACAGTTAAAAAGATCGCATTCAAGATTACACGAATGGGTGAGCTTGTGGGTCGCGAAGTGGCAAAGGAGCTTGGCGTTTCTTTCGGCATACTGGACCTCTCCCTTGCGCCTACACCGGCAATCGGTGACAGCGTTGCTGACATACTTGAAGCAATGGGACTTGAAGCATGCGGAACACACGGCACAACAGCGGCCCTTGCTCTCCTTAATGACGCTGTGAAAAAAGGTGGCGCATTTGCCTCATCATACGTCGGAGGCCTGTCAGGCGCATTTATTCCTGTAAGTGAAGATACCACAATGGAGAGGCGCGCGGCAGAGGGAAAACTATCCCTGGACAAACTTGAGGCAATGACAGCGGTCTGCTCCGTGGGCCTTGACATGATTGCAATTCCCGGAGACACGCCGGCTGAAACAATAGCAGCAATTATTGCTGATGAGATAAGTATCGGAGTTGTAAATTCTAAAACAACGGCAGTGAGGCTCCTCCCTGTTCCGGGGGCAAAGCCCGGTGATGAAATCACCCTTGGCGGGCTTCTCGGAAGGGCAAGGATTATCCCTGTTCACAGGGATTCAGCATCAGTTTTTGTAAGGAGAGGGGGCCGCATACCCGCGCCTATACAGTCGATGAAAAACTGATAAAGCCTCCCCCGCCGCAGGAGGGACATGAACCTGATTCAGCGCGGTGTTGTTCTTTTTATAATTATCTTCTCCCTTTTCTTTACCCTGATTGGAGTTAACCTTTACAGGGAAAGAAAGGAAGAGGATCACCTGCGCGCCTCCCTCAACCGGGTCTACCTTTCAATACTTGAAAAGGCCCTGCTGATGTATTCAACCCCGGTAAAAAACTACCTCAAAGATCTGACTATCTGGGACGAATCAGTTAAATATACTAAAAACAGGAACCGCAGCTATGCCGTTGATAATATCGATGCAAGCGGAGATGTTTACGGCATAGGTGAAACCTGGGTTTACACTGCTGACTTCAAAAAAATCTATTACTATAACAACAGTAGTGTTGAAGCTGAGGCCGGGGATCTTGGGCCGATCCTCCCTTCATTAATAGAGAGAACCGGGAAGGAGAGATTTTTCTCTTTCCACTATAAAAAAAATAATACTGTTTTTGAAATAACTGCTGCTTCAATACAACCCAATAGCGACAGGGAAAGGAAAACCGCCCCTGCCGGATATATAATATCTGCAATCCCCTATGATGAAAACTTTATTCAACAGCTGAAATCATTCCTGCCGCAGATTCAGGATGCTGAAATCCAGGAGAATACCAGAGACACCCCCCATGACGAGTTTGTGCTCCCTGTCAATGGAGCATTTAAAGATATAAATGGAAATGACATTGCCTACATCCATTTACTTATTAAATCCTCTTACCTTAAAGACATGTCAGCAGACAGACAGTTCCAGAAAATTTTTATCCTTTTTTTTATTGCTGCTTTCATTCTCATAGGGATCTCTCTCAGATATGGTATAATTGTTCCGCTGAAAGAGATCTACACTGTACTTTATCATCACTACTATATACCTGAACCTGAAAAATTAAAATATATCTCCCCTGAATTCAGAGAAATAATGAACCTTGTTGAACTGAATAGAACAGTTGAAATGCAGCTTGGCGAAGCACTTACTGAAACATCAAAGCATAGAGAGATTGCTGAAAAAGCCACAAGAACTAAAACCGAATTCCTTTCCAACATGAGTCACGAAATACGCACGCCAATGGCCGGTGTTCTCGGATTTTCTGACATGCTCCTTGATATTACTTCTGACCCGATTCAAAAAGAGCTGGCAAACGGAATCAAAACATCTGCTGAAGCAATCATGAGTATTATAAATGATATACTTGACATGTCAAAAATCGAATCCGGAAAGTTTATACTTCTCAATGAACCCTTTAATATCAGCAGCTTTCTCGATAACTATATCTGGATACTTCGGGGATTCGCCGCAGAGAGGGAACTTGATATCAGGCTTGAAAACCGGATTGCCCACTGCACCACAATAACAGGAGATGTAAAACGCCTCCGCCAGATTCTTCTTAACCTCGGCAGCAACGCTATAAAATATACCATTGAGGGAGAGGTAATTATAACAGCTGATTCCGCTCCCGCAGGAGATGGTGAGATCGAACTGACAATTGCAGTTCAGGATACCGGAATCGGGATGGACGAAGATCAGCTGTCAAAAATTTTCAGGCAGTACGAACAGGTGCATAACCCTGCATCATTTTCAGGGGGCACGGGGCTGGGGCTCGCCATTACAAAAAGTCTTGTTACTGTTATGGGTGGAACTCTGAATGTAAAAAGCGAGCCGGGCAAAGGGAGCACATTCACACTGCACCTCAGAATGAAGTGCATAGAAGGGGAGAGCCCCAAACCTTCACTTATTAACGCGAAAAATCTCGGCTTAAAAATACTCATTGCCGAAGATAATCCCATAAGCATGAAGGTAATAGAGAATATAGTAGGTAAAGCGGGATGTACATTTGAATCTGTTTTTAACGGGCAGGATGCAATTGAGAGTGCAGGAACCCGAAGATTTGATCTTATACTTATGGATTTTCACATGCCTGCAATAAGCGGGATTGAAGCAGCAACAATAATCCGCGCCGGGACAGGCCCCAACAGAGATACGCCGATCTACGGAATTTCTGCGGATCTCATTGAAAGATCATTAGAATATTCAGGTAGAGCAGGTATGAACGGTTACCTGATGAAACCTTTTGTCATAGAGGAAGTTTACAAAATGCTTATGAAAATCAGGGATGATAAAGAGAAAGCATAATTATGTGGAATGAACCGTCAGTTGTAATTATAATCGTTGCTAAAATAACAATGATTACCCTGTTTATTATGCTGTATTTCACCAATGAACGCCCGAAGAGTATTTTACTCTGGACTGCCGCCTGGATAATCTACCTCCTTAATTCAGGAATATTTATAATTTTCGAAACAGCCCCCTGTTATACTGATATTGCCCCTCTTTTTATCGGATCACTTTCAGCCGTTAACAGTTATCTCCTTTTATCTGCAGTGCATGTTTACGATAAAATAAAAGTAACCCTGAAATGGGGCATCCTGACATTCGTAACCATTCTGTGGCTGATTATAACGCATATATCCGGGGGATCTTTTTTATTAGCCTCAATACCTGCTGCGTTAATTCTTTTTATAATTTACTCATACACAGGATACTTCTTCATAGCAGGTTATAAGAATTACGGAATTGAAAGAGTTATAGCCGGAGTTCTTCTTGTCATGTGGGGAATCCATATGCTCTTTTTCCCGTATTTCTGGCCTTTGCATGAATTCAGGCTTACGGGGTTTCTTATAACTTCATCCCTGAACATTATAATCTCTCTTTTTGTCATTATCGCTTTCCTTCAGGATACACGGCGAAAATTTATCGCAGAAAAGATTAAGGCTGAAGAAGCTGACCGGATGAAGACATCTTTCCTTGCTAACATGTCTCACGAAATCCGCACGCCATTGAATGCCATTCTCGGCTTCACACAGCTTCTCAGCAAACCGGATATCTCTCCTGAAGATAAAGATATATTTATAAAAAATATTAAGAACAGCGGGGAAAGGCTCCTTGGACTCCTTGATGATATTCTTGATCTTTCAAAAATTGAAGCAGGCGCTGTTAAAGTTTATATCGCTGATGTTTCAGTTAATAAACTCATTGAAGATCTGGCAGCAGTCGTATCTCTCTCCAGGCGTGTGATTGACAAAAATCTGAAACTGGTCGTGGAAAAAGCGTTTCATGACGGAGATGATGTTATACGCACTGACGAGACCCGCCTCTTCCAGATACTATCCAACCTGTTAAACAATGCGGTCAAGTTTACCGAACATGGAACAATTTCCACAGGTTATGAACTTATCGAATCAGATTATATAAAGTTCTATGTAAAAGACACAGGTATAGGGATATCCAAAGAATCGATTCAGAAAATATACACACCCTTTTTCCAGGAGGGGAAACTCCCCGCAGCAGGTGGCACGGGACTCGGACTTGCCATAGTAAAAGGGCTCACCGAGTCTTTAGGGGGGACCATTGAAATATCAAGCGCTGTTGATAAAGGTACGGAGGTAAGTTTCACCATTCCATACATCAGGAACGGAGAAACGAAGCATATTAAATCCTTCACCGGTTCACCTGACTCATACAACATCACCGGTAAAAAAATTCTTCTCGTTGAGGATGAACCTGTTAACCGCAGGCTCATGGAAAAATTCATCGAATCAACAGGCGCTGAACTTATATCCACAGAGAGCGGTAATGAATCAGTGGAACTCTGCACAAAGGACGGCTCAATCGACCTTGTGTTAATGGATCTCACACTCCCCGATATCGACGGCTACACTGCAATGGAAAGAATACGAAAAGTAAGGCCCGAACTACCCATTGTTGCGCAGTCTGCAACATCAATGTCAGAACACAGGGAGAGAGCAAGGGATGCCGGTGCTGATGATTTTATCGCAAAGCCGATTAAAAGGGAGGAGCTTTATAACTCTATCTGGAAACAGCTTTTCGGCAGAGAGGAGAATTAATGCGGAAGGGGCAGGAATCGAACCTGCCGCTGCAGTAAACTACAGCCAACGGTTTTGAAGACCGCGGAAGCCACCAGACCCCATCCTCTTCCATTTATGATGCAAATCTGTCATACCGGCTGTAGTGAAACGGAATGCCGGTATCTCATAAATCATATCAGGAGATTCCGGTATTTGCATGAATTGATGACGCAAAACCGGAATGACATTATACTAAATATTTAATAATGAACTACAGCTTAAAGCTAATCGAATTTATTTCAGCAGCAATAAATAATGTAAACTACTTTTTTAATGTGGCAACTCTCGGGAGTCCGGCATAGTCATTAAGCACTGACACTGTAAAACCGCGCTTTCTGCCGGCATCTTCAATAAAATCCCTGTGATTGCTCCCTATCTCAAGGAGGAGGACACCCTTTTCATCAAGATAGAGCGGGGCCTCATCAATTATTTTTCTTATGACTGCTCTTCCGTCGTCATCAGCATAAAGTGCGTCATGGGGCTCAAAATCCAGTTCCCTCTGAAGTCCGCCTTTAAGAACTCCCGATACATAAGGGGGGTTGGATACAATAAGGTCAAATTTCTCATCTTTAAATGGAGTGAAGAGATCCCCTTCGAAAAAAGAGATCCTCCTCTTCCCGAGAATTTTCTCTGCATTCTTCTCGGCAACTTTAAGTGCTTTTGCTGAGATGTCAGAGGCACACACATCAAGGTCGCCGCGGGAATGCTTGAGCGCCACAGCTATTGCCCCTGAACCGGTACAGAGATCAAGAACTGATGAATTAAGTCCTGCCCAGTATATGGCCATATCAACGAGGAGCTCAGTTTCAGGCCTGGGTATAAGCACATCTTTATTCACGGTGAATTCGAGAGAATAGAACTCTTTCATTCCGGTAATATAGGCAACAGGCTCAAATTTCAGCCTTCTCTTAATTGCCTTATCAATCGCTGACTTTTCCGAATCGGAGAGCACACGGTCACTCCATGTTACAAGCTGGTGCCGATCCATATCGAGAAAATGTGCGGCAATAACTTCAGCATCAAGGGCAGGTGAATCAATACCTGCCTCACGAAGCGCATGTGTAATACTTTTAATATAATCCCCGATCTTCATTGAAAGTACCGGTTATTTAATTGTCTTAAGGAGAGCGTCAATTTCGGCTTTTTTAAGGGCCTCGATTATATCATTAATCTCACCCTCCATAACCTTATCAAGAGAGTAGAGTGTAAGCCCTATCCTGTGGTCTGTCATGCGGGACTGCGGATAGTTATAAGTACGTATCCTTTCACTTCTGTCACCGGAGCCAACCTGGGATTTTCTCATCTCAGATTCCTTTGCCATTCTTTCGTCTGTAATTTTCTCAAGTAACCGGGCCTTGAGTACACGAAGGGCTTTCGCTTTATTTTTTATCTGTGATTTTTCATCCTGGCATGTAACAACCATACCTGTTGGGATATGTGTAATCCTTACAGCGGAATCCGTTGTATTTACAGACTGTCCTCCGTGTCCGGAGGACCTGTAAACATCCGTACGGATATCATTAGGATCTATGTCAATTTCATCCTCTTCTGCTTCCGGGAGAACAGCAACAGTAACTGCTGATGTATGTATCCTTCCGCTGGCCTCTGTTTCAGGGACACGCTGGACCCTGTGCACGCCGGATTCAAATTTAAGATGGTCATAAACTTCCGGGCTCTTAATCGAAAAGGATACCTCTTTATAGCCTCCGAGTTCATTGGTGTTAGCCTCAAGAAGTTCAACCTTCCAACCCTTTACTTCAGCATAGCGTGTATACATCCTGAAAAGGTCAGTGGCGAAGAGAGCAGCCTCATCCCCCCCTGTGCCTGCCCGGATCTCCATGATTACATCCTTCCCTGAATTGGGATCTTTCGGGAGGAGCATGATGATGAGCTTTTCATTAAGGTCATCGATCTTCTGTTGAAGAGCGGCAATCTCCTCCTGAAGCATCTCCTTCATTTCAGTATCTTTTTCTGTTTCAAGAAGTTCTTTGCTGTCTTTCAGGGATTTAGTGAGGTTCAGGTATTCAGTATATCTTGTTACAACAGGGGACAGCTGTGAGTGTTCCTTATTCAGTTCCCTGAACATCTTCTGATCAGCAATTGTATCAGGATCGCTGAGCTGGCGCTCAATCTCTTCAAACCTTACTTTAATACTGTCCAGTTTACCTTCCATACGCTGCCTCTGAATAAAAAAATAAGCGGTTTAACCCGCTTTATTTTTTTTTATCGTTTTATGCGCTCCCGGGAGGACTCGAACCACCGACACACGGTTTAGGAAACCGCTGCTCTATCCACCTGAGCTACGGGAGCGTTATTTTCTGGATTTTATACCTTTACGAGTAGAGATTTTTCCTTCTGGAAGTAACCACTCTCTGGAAGTCACGGATGTTTTTTACAACGATCCTGTCCTCGAATAAGTCAATTTTGTCAACACGTGCCAGATGTGTCAACTCTTTTTGAGCTTCTGACTCCGCCATCCCAGCCCAGCTTGCCACCTGACGCGCTGTTGTGTTCAGAGTAATCTCCCCTTCAAAATCAAACTGCTGGTTCTGCTCTGCCAGCATAATAAGAACATCCATAACTTTTACAGAGGGTTCCTCAAGGAGTAGTATCATAAGGCGCCTCTTCTGATCATATATCCTTTTTGAAAATATAAGAAGAAGCTTATATGCCAGCTGCGGATTCCCTGCAAGGAGAGCGTCAAAATTGTCCCTGTGGAATTTAAGCACGCGTACATTATCAATTGCAATAACTGTTGCAGACCTGGGCTGCTCTTCAAGAATCGCCATTTCGCCGAAAACGTCACCCGGCCCAAGCACATCAATGGTCTTCTCCCTGTCATTAATAATCTTAACTATCCTGACTTTACCCTTTTGAATAAAGTAGAATTCATAGCCAGGCTCGTATTCACAGAAAATTATCTGGTTCGGGGAGTATTCAACTCCGAAGCGGCCGAAAAATTTTTCATCCAGTTCAAGCATAGTCTGCTACCGTCCTCTCTGGAGGGCTTTAATTTTATCCAAGGCCATACCATTAAGGGAATCATTAGGAGTTATGTTCAGCACTTTATTATAATATGTAATGGCCTTATCCTTCTGCCCTGCTGCTTCAAATATCTGGCCGGCATAAAAAACCGCGCCCTTATACTTTTCGGAATCGCCTCTGTTTTTAATTATTTCTGCAAAGAGATTCATCGATTCCTTGAATTTTTTCATTTCGTAATAGCAGACCCCGGCGTAATAATGGGAATCAACAAAGTATTTACTATCACCTGTTTTTGCAGGTTCACCGCCATCGAGGATACCCTGAAATATCTCAAGAGCGCCCGGAAAATTCTGCCTCTTGAAAAGAGATTCACCTTCATCAAATCTTGCCTTTAAACCGGAAGGAGCTGAAGAAGGCTCGCTGTCCAGGTCAAAATCTCCGAAATCATCAATTGAATTGTCATCTGAAAGAAAATCATCCATCTCACTGGAAAATTCAGATGCAATAGCAGGTTCTGTTTTAGTTGAGACCGCAGGTTTCGGCGCAGCCTGCGCTTTAGGGGCAGGAGCTTCATCAAAAGTGAACATATCATCTGAATCGCTCTCCATGGAAAAATCTCCGAGGTCATCACTCCCACCTCCGCCGGAAGGGACCGGCCCACCTGAACTGATGGTTTTTATCCTCTCCATGGCTATTCTTGCATATTCGGTACCGGGGTAATATTCCAGGTACTTCTTGAACGCATAAGTGGCTTTATTAAAATCTCCCGCCTTGAAGTAATGCTCACCTATACGGAAGAGCTCCAGGTCAGGATTAACGTTTTCACTTTCACCGAGGACTGTGCGTACAGTCTTCCCTATTCTGCGGAGCTGATTGCTGAATACGCGAAGCATCTTACGCACAACATTGACATTACGAAGGATCATTCTCTCAAAATCACCAAGAGTGAGCACAAGGACAACTGTTTCACCTATGGTCTGGGCTGTCTCCTCACGGGGGTACTTACCAAGAGCGGATTTTACGCCGAAGAACTCACCCTGGCGAACCTCCTCCTTGACCTCCTCCCCTGTATCAATTTTGACATAGGTAAGGAGAACTCTCCCTGTTTTCAGTATATACACATACTCGCTCTTGTCCCCTTCAAAATATATGATGGAGCCTGCCTTGTATGATCTGGGTCTGATTCCGCCCTGAATACCGTTAGTCATATAACCCCTTTAAAATTCAAGCGGCATGAATGGGAACTGTTTTTTAAATCCCACTGCCCTGCTTATTCTTCTCAGCAGTCCTTTAAGGTCGCCGATAATTGCTTTTTCAACACCGTCCATAACAACTTCCTGGTACTGGATATTGAGAGAATCAAAAAGTTCAGCGAATTCAATATCCCCATAAGCCGGGAGGCCGTTTATTACCACAAGCATAATGTCTTTCAGGTTTGCTGAAACCACTGAATTTATATACGAGCCCCCCCTGTCCTTAACAACAACAAAGTCGGCGATATTTCCTTCCTTAATTGTACCGGAATCGTACAGTCTGAAACCCTTAGCCGGATTCACTGTAACCATTCTGTATATAGTTTCGTCAGGGAGCTCATCTCCGTAAAGCTTTTTATAAAGCTTTTTGTCAAATTTCATTTCATAAAGGAGATTCTCCCCCCCGGACATAGGGGAGTCAGTTCCAATACAGATATTGATTTTCCGTTCAAGCATCTCCTTTATTTTAGCTGTACGGTTATACATAAACATATTGGAATCACCGCACCATACAACTGTGGATCCCTTTTTTTTGACGAGATCCATATCGCTCTCTGAAAAAGCCAGACAGTGAATAAGCACAGAGTGGTCACCCAGCCCCCCTTTCCTGTCAAGAGTCACTATATCCTGCACGGTTTCACTGTCAAAACCTTCAGAAACATGAGTGATAAAGGGGATGTCAAGTTCAACCGCCTGTTTATACTCTTTATCTATATCATCCCCCCATTTCAGGGCAAAGGAATTAACAGAATGGGCAAGAGTATATTCCCTGATTGCTTTCACCGGGAGAATATCATAATAAGGTTCCGCGACAAAATGAGGCATATGGTCTGAAACAATAGTAACTCCCGAGATAAGGTTTTTGTATGCAGCCAGCATATAAAGATCACGGTTTTCAATCTGTGATCGCTCCTGGTAGAGCGGAGAGCTTTTAAGGTCATTGTCCCAGGGAAGCCAGTTTACATAGTTACCGGTTCCGACTTTAGGATAGTAATTGCCAAGGAGATGGTCATGCGCGTTAATAAGGCCTGTGGAGATAATACCTCTTGTAGTTATATTTATACTGCTGCTGATCTCTTTCTTTGATACAAGGGTAATTCTCCCGTTCTCAATCTGTATATTGACCTTCTCGGATGTATCGTCAGGATTCAGGATTGCAGATCCTGAAAGAACCCATTTTTTCATTATCAGATCCTTGTAGAAAAATTTATAAAAAAAGCTGAATGCCTTTAATTACCTTATATAAATTAATAATACGGATAAAGCAAAAAGTTACATGCGCGATGTGCCAAGTTGCCTAACCCGTTTATAATAATTAGAACCGGAAAAAATCAAAGTCAAGCAAAATAACAGGTTTAACAAAACGTACAATTCCTCTTACCCTCTGCCGGGAAGATGTTTCAGGGGATTCTCCGGTTTTCCGGCATGGCCTATCTGAAAATGTAGAGTCCTGTCACTGCTTAAAGTGCCGATAACTCCCCCTCTGGAAACCCTGGCTCCTTCTTTTACATATATATATGAAAGATTGGAATAAACTGTGACATATCGCCCTTCATGGCTTATTGCCACATACCTTCCGTAACCTCTCATATATCCGATTTTTTTAACAACACCTTCTAAAGAGGCCACAACATCCCCCTCTGGTGTTCCTGTTATCAATATACCTATTGATTTAATATCTTCACTGCCGTCCCTTCTGTAGTTGTTCACTTTTTTTAAAGGCCAGGAGAATCTCCCGGAAACTCCGGGACTTTTTGAGGATTTCTGATCTTTTTCAGTCGTAACTATTTTATTATTATTACAGGCCTCACCTGTTGTACTGCTGCTTCTGCATGTTTCAATTTTCAGCTTCATCCCTGCATTGATTTTATTTCCATTAATTCTGTTGATGCCGAGAATAGAGTCAACACTGACGCCTGTTTTTCTGGATATGCCGTAAATAGTGTCCCCTTTTTTTACAGTGTAGAGAGTTGTCCTGCAGTTTTTCCCGGTTTTTTCCCTGCCGGGATATTTTACTTCAACAGAGCCGTTTGTTACAGAGCCTGCCCTGCTGTCATCGTCATCACGGCCTGACTTATATGAACCGCCTTCCGGTGTTATGTCTCTATTACTTCCTGCCCCCCCTGTTTCATACGATGCTCCGTATGTTGCCCCCCCTCTGTCTGCCTTTGTCTGATTCTTTGCTGTTTTAGCTGAAAGTTCAGACTCCGCTCCTGATAAAAGGAGAAGAGCAATGACAGCAGAGCAGAAAACTGAGAGAGAATCCTGCTGCACTATTTATTAACCTCATTAGCCCCTGAAGAGCGTATTTACCCTTATTCTTAATATCGAAAGAACGCTCTTTATAGTTTAGTAAATTTTTTAAAAAAATTAAAATAAGCAGAAAATATCCCATTATAGCAGTTTTCAAAATAATAAACACAAAAGCAGAAGGTATTAAAAGATGGAGACGCAGAGACAGATATAAAAAGGTTATATTCCCCTTATCTCTTGAATCATATCATCTCCTCTGCTTTTCTTTTTCAGGGTAGCATAGATGCAATGGCGGTTTAATCGCGGGCTTTAAACATTGAGGTTGGTTTCCGTGGATGCTATTACAAACTTCCCGTGTTTTACATTTTTTATAGAGAGTATCATGTCAGCTATGGTTTTCAGCTGCCCGGCTTTACCTTTGAGTATCAGAACCTCAAGGCAGTTATGGGCATCGAGATGTATATGAGTTGTTGATATAATATTCCCGAAGTAATCGTGCTGTACATGATTAAGTTTGTCCGATATATCTCCATGATGGTGGTTATACACCATTGTAAGAGTACCGAAAGATTCAGCTTCAGGGTCCTCAATCTGCTGTGCAACCAGCATATCCCTTATAAGATCCCTTATGGCTTCAGACCTGTTGACATACCCTTTTTCAGTAATCAGACTGTCAAACTTCCCCAGAAGCCTCTCTTCAATGGATACTCCAAATCTTACTATATTCTTTTCAATCATTTAAACTCTCCTATGGCACTTAATCATTTTGTATAATGCCCGCCGGATTAGCACAATAAAAAAACATAGCAGACGGCAATCTTTAACGAATTTTTATTTTATTGACTTAAAATATCCATTTGCTATTTTCTAAAAATAGAGAGCATCTCTGCATATTATAGAGAATGTTCCCGGTAAAAGCTTTACAGAGGTATTTTTTGAGCATAAAAGATCCATACACAGGGATTGCCGAAGCATACGACTATATTCTTCGACACGTTGATTACCAGAGATGGTTTGAGTTTATATATGAAACAATGATAATCTACTGTAACGCTCCTGAAACTGTACTTGAACTTGGCTGCGGTACAGGAAAATTCGGTGCGAAGTTCTCCTCCAACAACTTCAGCATTGTGGGGATAGATAAATCCATGGAGATGTTAGGTGTGGCAAAAACCCGGGCCTTCAGAAACTTCAGGATACTATGCGCAGATATCAGAAATTTTGTACTGAAACAGAAGTTCGATTTTATTTTCTGCGTCCATGATACCATGAACTACCTGCTGGACAAGGATGATATCCGCTCCGTTCTTCGATCAGTAAAAAATGTCATGCATAAAGGATCGGTTTTCATGTTTGATATTACTACAGAACATAATATCGAAAGATTTTTTAACAATAAAACATCATTTTATAAAACCCGCGGTCTCCATATCGAGTGGAACAATACCTATGACAGGGACAAAAAAATCATCCAATCGAACTTCACAACAACTGACAAAAAAGGTTCGGTTCATAAAGAGGTACACTTTCAGCAGATATATTCAGTTGAAGAGATTTCCGGGATTCTTGAATCAGAAGGTTTCAACATACTTCATATATGCAGTGATTACACATTTAAACCTCCATCACCCGACACAGTGATGATAAATTTTATAGTAGAAAAGAAAAACTGAAATGAGTGTACTGCTTTATTTTGCCGGCCTTGTAATAGGAGTTGCCGCGTTCCTGTATGTCTACGCCATAATTGCTGACGGCAAAGAAAAAATTAAAAGCCTTGGAACTCCGAAAGATCCTGTGACGGTTCAGAATGTTGACAGCGGCACAATCGGTTTCCGCAACAGGCCCGCTCTCGCGCCCGGTACAAGGATCTGCCCGTTATGCGGTTCCTCTCTCACAAAATATGAAGGGCTTTATGCTTCAAAGGTAATGGAGCGCGGAAGTGAAAAGCTTATAATAATGGGAT
This sequence comes from Spirochaetia bacterium UBA5763, assembly GCA_002418835.1. Classification (GTDB taxonomy): domain Bacteria; phylum Spirochaetota; class UBA4802; order UBA4802; family UBA5550; genus UBA5550. Next base: position 280,842 of record DIEX01000033.1, read on the forward strand.
GCAGGTACTGCTACAGGGAGAGTGAAGACCCGGAAAAACCGAAAAAATCCGCAATGTAAGAAATGTATTCCGCAAACCTCTTAAGCCGTAAAACTTAAAAAAATTTTCACACAGATAAGCATGGATATGACAGATGAACACAGATATTATTTCTGACTATAATAAAAAATCTGTGTTCATCTCTGTCTGATTGTTTTAATCTTCTAAAACGCCAGGAATCCTCCGAATACCCAGCCTTTATTGCTGTTCCATTCCACTTTATACCATGAGGCTGTTTTCCCGGCAATGGTCTCTTCGAGATCACCCTTATTCAATATTTTAACAGTGGAGCCATTTGGTATAACAACTATTGATTTCGATGACGTACCGGGCTGTTCCCTCATTGTAAGACCCGCTGAAGCTTCAACCTTTGCTTCCTGGTATGCGGGTCCGTCTCCGTCAGCATTACTCCCTGAATCATCTGTGCTCTCACCGGAGCTGGATGCAAGAATACTTTTTGCTGTTTCAGAAAAGATTCCCGATGATTCTGAAATCTCCTTTAATATAGCGAGAGCCTGTGCTTTCTGATCCGGTTTAGATTTGCTGTCTTTAATCACGGCAGAGGCTTCCTCAAAAATTTTTGCATCCTGAATTCTCGCCTCATCTGATGAATAACCTCCGTTAACCCACTGCTGAGTAATCCATTTCCCGTCGATCTGGCCCACATATACCTGCGCCCAGTCAGCCATCTCCTGAATCACAAATGCTATTGTCCCTTTGGGAATGACCGCATAAACTTTACTTGAAGCATTATTCCTCACATAGGCTTTTGTGTCTTCCATGAACACAACAGGTTTATCCGCAAGGTTTTTCATCTGAACAAACATCACTGTGCCGTCAGAAAGTCTGACTTTTGCCACTTCTGTTTCAGCTCCTTTTACCTGAAGTTTCATAGTTTCAAGAAGAATTACAGGCTCAGTTTTGGAGAGATTTGAACCCCAGGTCTTCAGTTCCTGTTCCTTAAAGACGGAGACTGTTGCCTTCGCATATTTAACAGCCCCTTCTGATGGATTTAAACCCGGCTTGTCGCCGCCGCCTTTACTGCAAGCGAATATCGCTGCAAGAGATATTGACAGTAATAATAAAATTGCTTTCTGCTTCATTAACATGCTCCTGATGTAATTATTGTAATAGTATATGTAAATATAGTTCAAAGAAAAACCATGTCAATTTATTTGCTCTCAGCACTGCATAAAAAAAGGCCCCCTTGCGGGAGCCCTTTTAGTAGTGTATAAAATTCTATCTATGCATCTTTTGTGAGAGATTTCGATGCCCTGTAAGCGAATCTCTTAAGAGCCGGAATTCCCATTGTTGCAGTTGAAAGGAGAGCGTAAACATCTTTTGTATGCTCAGCTTTTACATGGTCAACCTTAGGAGGATTAACCGGAAGATCATACTTCTCAGGTTTATCCCTGAGTACAGTAATTACTCCGAGTCCGCCGTACTGATCAAGGCCGTATATGCTGGCATTTGGATATCCGTCCGCCTTAAGCTCTTTCACACGCTTCTGCGCATAATCAATCATCTTATTCCTGTAATCATAAAGAAGGGCTCCTGATGGGCATACTGTTACGCACGCAGGAATCTCCCTTTCATTCTGTGTACAGGCATTACATTTGTGAGACCTGTCCTTCACTATTATATGCTGACCGGCATCATTTGTATGGTGTTTTTCAGCAATTTCAGGAACATTGTATACACATGCATGTACGCATGCTCCACAACCTATACACTTATCCTGATCAATCACTGTCCAGCCGTCCTTTTTGTAAATAGCCTTCTCAGGACAAACTGCCATACAGTTGGCCTCTGCACAGTGAAAACATTTTTTATGCATAATCGTCCAGATGGGACGTGTTTCATTACTTCTGTCTATGGGGAAGAATATCACATGGTTCCATGTAATGGCAGAAAGTTTACCCGGGTTTGTATACTCAGGGCCCGCAAAAAATTCTGTTTTCTCTCCAGGGAGACCGTTCCACTGCTTACAGGCAACCTGACAGCCCCTGCAGCCCTGGCATTTTGATGTATCAACTAAAAACGCTTTTTCAGCCATGATCTACCCCCTTACGCCTTCTGAATATTTACCAGAAATGCTTTGAATTCCGGTATTGATGAGTTAGGATCGCCGACAGACGGGGTAAGTGTGTTACATGAATCACCAGACTCGGCACATCCCTGTCCGAAGTGCCAGATCATACCAACCATCTCAACCATCTTTCCATCGATCTTGAAAGGCCGAACCCTGTCAGTTACAAGGGCGTAAGAGTCAATCTCCCCCCTGGCTGAACTGATCTTGACCTTGTCACCATTTTTAATTCCTTTAGCTTTCGCAAGGGAAAGGCTTATTTCGCAGAACATATCAGGAACAAGCTCTGTGAGCCACGGCAGGTTCCTTGTCATAGCGCCAGCCTGCCAGTGTTCAACGACCCTGTAGCTTGTGCCGATGTACGGGAACCGCGCGGTTGAGCCGATTGTTGATTTCATTGTATCGAGAACTGAAACCGCAGGATTAAGCTGACGTGAATTCATCAGGTTCCTTGCCACAGTTTCAAGAGGCTCAAAGTGTTCAGGGAAAGGACCGTCAGCAAGACTCGGAGCAAAAAGTCTCGCAACACCTTCAGGATTCATAATAAACGGGTTTTTCTGATCCGGCCCTGCTGTTGCACCACCGTCTACAATATCACCCTTCCAGGCGCTTCCTGTCCACTTAACAACCCATCTCTTCGGATCCCATGGTTCACCTTTACGGTTAACAGCTGCCCTGTTGTAGATAATCCTTCTGTTAACAGGCCATGTCCATGACCATTCAGGATACATACCGATTTTGTTTGACGCATCTTTAAGGCCGCGCCTTGCCATCATGTTCCCCTCTTCAGTATAGGAACCACTGTATATCCAGCATCCGCATGCAGTGGAACCATCAGCAGCAAGCTTCAGGAAGTTCTCCATCTGCTTACCTCTTTTGCCATCCTTACCTACATAGTAGCCGTTGATCTCTTTAGCAACCATATGCGGATCAGCTTCATGCTCACCGGCATGTCTGTAGCTCCAGTTGGCCTTTGTTATAGGATCCGGCAGAGCAACCTTTTTGCCGGCTTTCACATCATGCTCATACATCTCCTTAATCTTAAGGAAAAGTTCATCAATAAGATCAAGGTCTGATATAGAATTTCCCGGCCCCTGCTGAGCCTTGTATCTCCACTGAGCCCATCTTCCGGAGTTGGAAACACTACCCTCTTTCTCAACAGAAGAAACCATGGGGAGAAGAAAAACTTCAGTCTTGATAGATGCGGTATTAGCTCCCGGTCTCTTCCAGAAAACTGATGTATCTGTTTCCCACAGGTCAGCGCAGATCATCCAGTCCAGCTTCTCAATTGCCTTGAGTATAAGATTGGAGTTTGGGCCGCCCACTATGGGGTTTGTACCCATGAAGATAGCACCCTTATGCTGCCCCTTATACATATCCTCAAACATGGTCATGTATGGAACAGGTTTATGCGCTTTCGGGAGGAGATCATAACAGAAGTCATTCTCTTTCTTAGCATTTTCTCCAAACCATGCCTTCAGCATACTCACAAGATATTTAGGCTTATGCTGCCACCAGTTCATACTCATGGGGTCATTGGTTTTAGGAGTATTATTCTTTATATAAGCTTCAAAATTCACATCCTTTGACGCTAACGGAGCACCAAGATATCCGGGGATAATGTGCCAGAGCAGAGCATGGTCTGTTGAACCCTGTACATTCGACTCTCCCCTGAGAGCATTGATTCCGCCGCCTGCGAGACCCATGTTCCCCATTAGCATCTGAAGTATAGAATAGGTACGGATGTTCTGTACACCTATGGTATGCTGTGTAGCACCCATTGCATACATGATTGTTGCTACTTTATCAGGTTTGTGAGTTGAGCAGTAAAGTTCTGCCACTTTTTTAAAAGATTCAACCGGGCAGCCTGTTATTGCATTCACTTTTTCGAAAGTATATCTTTCAAAGTGTTTTTTCATCAGCTGATAAACACAGTTCGGATCCTTCAGAGATTTGTCTTTCTTTGGAATACCCTTGTCATCAAGCTGATATGTCCACGTATCTTTAGCATATGTCTTCTTTCCGCTGTCATAGCCGGAGAATATACCATCATTAAACTTATATGCAGGATTAATCAGATATGCCGCGTTTGTATACTCCACAACATACTCTTTCTGAATAAGGTCATTCTGAAGAGCATAGTTAATAATGCCGCTCATGAACGCTATATCTGTTCCGGGCCTTATAGGAGCATAAACATCAGCAAGTGATGAAGTCTTTGTAAACCTCGGATCAACATTGATCATCTTGCCGCCGCGATCTTTCGCTTCCTGAACATATTTAAATGAAATAGGATGATTCTCTGCTGCGTTACTACCGATTATAAAAACTACGTCTGCGTTCCGGATATCAATCCAGTGATTTGTCATCGCTCCGCGACCGAATGTAGCCCCCAAACTGGCGACTGTTGAGCTGTGTCAAATCCGGGCCTGGTGTTCCAGATACGTTAAACCGATGAGACGCGCAAATTTGGACCATACGTAACACTCTTCATTATCAAGAGCGGCACCGCCTAATCCGACAATACCGGCTGTACGGTTAACAGTTACGTTGTTCTCTTTTTCGATGAAGGTTTTATCCCTTGCATCCTTGATTCTTTCAGCCATCATCTCAAAGGCTTTTTCCCATGAGATCTCTTCCCACTGGGTTCCCCCCGGTCTTCTGTACTGAACCTTGTCAAGTCTTCTCTTGATCGGGTTAGATGCTATCTGGTAAAGAGCCGCACCTTTCGCGCAGAGACTCCCTTTATTGATAGGATGTTCCGGATCACCTTCGATGTTTACGACTTTTCCATTACGGGCGGAAACGATGAGACCGCAACCTACACCGCAATATGGACAGATTGTTGAACTCTCTTTGGTACCTTTCAGCTTGTCCGGCAAAGGCTTGCAACCGGTCAGAAAGGATGTCCCTCCAAGAAAAGCCCCGGCTGCTGTCGCACCTGACAGCTTGAGGAAATTTCTTCTGGTAACAGGCATAAAGATCCTCCTGGATAGTTTTATATATGTAATTTGTTTGCTTATTTAGTTTTTGATAATAACCGGCTAAAGTTACCCGAAATTATAGTTCGAGCAAAAAAAAATTATCAGCTTTAATTTTTATGTCAAATTAATTATTATTTTTTTATACACAATGATAACTTATGTCAATTTTGGCATAATAAAAACTTTTCCCTGATTGACAAAAGAATAATTACAGATGACAAATCAGGAAGGAGGCGCTAATGGAACTGAAAAAAACATGGAATCAGGATTCTTACCTTAAAGCTCTCCGTTTCGCGGCAGAAGCGCATAACGGGCAGAAAGTCCCGGGTACTGATCTCCCTTATCTTATGCATGTGGCTGCTGTAACAATGGAGATCACTGCAGTTATAAGTATAGAGGGCCTGCGGGAGCCTGATCTTGCAGTTCAATGCGCTCTGCTTCATGATATAATAGAAGATACTGATGTTACAGGCTATGACATAAGCCTGCTTTTCGGCCCTAAAGTTGCTGCGGGAGTTGACGCTCTCACAAAAAACAGATGCCTGGCAAAAGATGTACAAATAAGAGACTCTATTATAAGGATACAAAAAATGCCGCGTGAGATTGCCGTGGTTAAACTTGCCGACAGGATTACAAATCTTCAGCCTCCCCCTGCCCACTGGGATGAAAACAGAATAAAACACTACAGGAGAGATTCCGGAATAATCCTTGAACACTTAGGCAGTTCCAGCCCGTATCTTGCTGAGAGGATGAGATTCAAACTCGCGGGTTACGGCTCAGGCTCAACTACCTGATCTCCGCATTCCATCTTTTTAGACTCATATTCATCCAGTATCTTATAGATCTCCCAGAAAGAGTAATATAGGGAGAGAATAATGGGTCCTATAATTACCCCGGGAAGATTAAAGGCCTGTATACTCCCGAGAAGAAGAAAAAAGAAGAGAAGAGGATGAAAGCTCAGCTTCTTTCCGAAAGCTTTAGGTTTTACCAGGTTTTCGAGAAAGAGGTACCAGAAAAGGCACCAGCAGGCAATAAACACGGCCATCCCCGGCTGACCTGTATAATAGAGATATAACGATGCGGGTAACCAGATGAGGGTTGTTCCAATTACCGGTATAAGCGACAGTATTGCAGCGATTGTACCCCAGAGAAGAGGCATGCTGTTGCCGGAGATATAAAGTCCCATGCCCACCATAAAACCCTGGAGACACATTATCAGAAGATTTCCAAGCATCAGTACATATATTACCTCTTTAAGACGCTCGACAACATCCATTTCCATATCCTTCGGCAACGGGAGAACTCTGTACACAGCCCCCTCAAAATTATATGCATCTTTCAGAAGGAAAAAAAGTATGAGCATCATAAGAAAAAAATTAATGGTGAATTTAAGCGGAAAGGATATTATTTCAGTTATGCTTTCAAAAAACGACATGGATGTACTTTTAACATAAGTAACAATCCTCTCCCCCATTTCAACTTTGCTTATCCCTAAAAAGGAGAGCCCCTTTTCAACAAGAGGGTGATTGCCCACATCTTTCAGAAAATCATGTGTTATTGTAAAATGAAGGCTGTTGTATAACTGAAACGCCTGTTCCGAGAGAAGAACCAGCATGTACATCACAGGTATAATTACAATACCCATAAGCAGGAGAATCATAATGGTTGAGCTCAGTATTCTTTTTTTCACCAGGGCCAGCAGCCTGTCATGGAGCGGCCTCAATGTTACATAAAATAAAAGCGAATAGAGAAATATCCAGATGTAAAACCTGAAAATATAGAGAAGAAAAAGTATTATAAATCCGAAAAGAACCCGGAAATATAATTTCATCATTCTGTTCTGCTGAAGCTGTTTATATGAGTTGTTATTAATCATTGGCGGCCGATTTAATCGGTGTCATGAAAAGATTTCAGTTATTCACTTTTTTCTTTTCATGACACCGCATTTTTAATTATACCCGCAGGCGCTTACGCGCTAGCCAAACTCCCTTATCACTTGGTAAGATAGTGAGATAGATCAGTGGCAAGTTTTGAAATTGCGTGATCAAGATATGATTCATCAGAGATCCGTCTTTTCAGAGCATCAATTTTTTCCTGATCTCCTGAAATTTTACCCTGTCTTATCTCACGATCCTCCATTTTCATGAGATTACTCATAGAAAACCTCCGCGGCCCTCCGCTCCTCCCTGAGCAGATTTACCGGCCTCAATGTTTAATCGACAGCATTTATAATTTAATAAATAACTTTTCCCTTTTCAAGGGGCTAATTATGTTATTATTTTTAGTGAATTTTACTATACAATAAATTTGTAATTTACATATAATTTATAGCTTTTCCGGTAAAGACTCTGTTTTACCTGTTCATCCATCAGTTTTTCACTATTTTTAAATTGACTCTATATTTTCATGCCATATTTATTACAGGAAAATTTTGTGACGCATATAATATATTAAACCTCAATATACAGCAATCAGGACAGTATAATTATAAAGATGGATCAGAAATACGGATGGACCGGCCGCATTCTTAAAATTGACCTCAGTAATAAAAGTTATGAAATTATAAAACCTGAATCAGACATTTATAAAAAATATATAGGGGGGAGAGGTCTTGCAGGCCACTATCTCCGCCCGTTCTGCCATCTTACCTGGGATTCACCCGAAATGCCTCTCCTCTTTTTTACAGGGCCGCTGACTGACACAGCATCACCATCTTCAGGGATGATGTCAGTGGTCTCCATCTCTCCCCTTACTGGTACTGTGGGGCACACATATGCAGGGGGAAATTTCGGTACGGAATTAAAACGCGCCGGGTGGGACGGAATAATAATCACAGGAATATCCGACAATCTCTGCGGGATCAATATCCATGATACCCGTGTTGAATTTTCCGGAGCAGAGAGCCTGCAAGACAAAACAGTCTCCGCCATATTCAGATCGCTCCCGGATGAAGGGGGAGCGGCAGCAACAGGCCCGGCAGCGGAAAACGGTGTGCTCTTCTCTTCCATCGGCTTTACCGGGGATTACTCACCTGGAAGATGCGGGCTTGGCCTTGTTATGCATGCCAAAGCAGTGAAATTCATTCATGTAAAAGGTTCCGGCTCAACTGCTGTTTATAACAGTGAAGAGCTCGTTTCAGCAAGAGGGGATATTCTTAGACTGGTCTCTGCTTCCCCGGCACTTATGGGGGAACCTGGATTCTCAGAATTCGGCACAGGTGCATTATACGATCTGATTCACAGCAGAAGGATGATGCCAACTGACAATTTCCGCAGCACACGTTTTCAGGATGCGGGGATACTCAACGCGTGGCATTATAAAAATAAATTCAACCCTGTAAAGGCAGGGTGCAGCGGCTGTCATATTTTATGCCGGAAAATGAGTGAAGACGGAAGAGCTGTTCCTGAGTACGAAACAATGTCGCATTTTACAGCCCTTATCGGAAACAGCAGCATAGATATTGTAATGGAGGCAAACAGGATATGTATTGAAGCCGGCATGGACCCCATAAGCGCTGCATCTTCTATTGCCTGTTATATGGAAATTAATAATCTTATCATGGTCGGTGCAGATCTGATCAGGCTTCTTACTGACATTGCATATTCTAAAGAGGACGGGAATCTCCTGAAGCTGGGTTCAAAAAAAACTGCTGAAATACTGGGGAGACCTGAAGCATCAATATCTGTAAAGGGACTTGAACTTCCGGCTTATGATCCACGGGGGGCCTACGGGCTCTCTTTATCCTTCGCAACATCAACACACGGAGGATGCCATCTACAGGCTTATGCTGTTTCACACGAAATACTCCGGAAACCGGCAGTAACAGACAGGTTTACCTTCACCGGTAAAGCCCGTATAATCAAGCTTGCTGAAGATCTTAATGCAGTCCTTGATTCCCTCACTGTATGCAGGTTTATCTTCATAGCTGCAACAATTGAGGAATATGCGAAGGTTTTTCATGCTGTAACAGGTTCTGGTTTATCCGGTCAGGAACTCCTCATGGCGGGTGAGCGGATTTTTTACAATGAACGGCTGATAAACCGGATTCGCGGATTCAGTGCATCTGATGACGATCTCCCTTCCAGATTTTTCAGTGAATCCGGAAGTTCCGGAGATGGTATAACAATTCCCCCTGTCCCAAGAGATGAATTTCTTGATGCCCGCGCGAGGTATTACAGAATAAGGGGACTGGACTCAGAGGGCCGCCCGGTCAGAGAAAAATGTATTGAACTGGGGCTTGAATGCACAGACTGATAGATAAATACTCACGCAAAATGGTTTCACAGAAAATATGTGCTGAAGGTGACCCCGTATTCGGAGTATTGGATGATGCTACCATCTGGAATTCCAGCGCAGATGAGATCGAAATACTCGGCAGGGTAATGCGCGGGCTCAGCATTAACAGCATCCTGTTCTCCCCTGCTGCCGAACCTTACAGTTCCATCATTGATTACCTTGCGGAATTCAGCACTGATATTAACGGACAGATACGGCCTGACGACACTGAGACGCGGACATTCCTCCATAACATTCCTGTTGTAAAAACCTTTACTGCAGATGAGATACTTTCAGGCCTGAAAAAGCGTAAGGGAGTTATAATACCGGGGCATGGTATTGTTACATACGGAACAGTAAGCCCGGAGCAGGCTTTTGTTACATTCAGCTCCATCTGCTTTTCAACCTTTGTAAAATTTATGGCTGACTACTATTATCACGCCATGGGAATTATTCCGATGAAGGGCAACCCTGAACCGGTTTTTAAAAAAGCTGTCCAATGGTACAGGGATTCTCTTTCCTCCGCAACAAACTCTCCATCAATTAAAGCGCCTTTCGATTCAGTGGAGGATGTCATTCAGGCTATTATTGAGGCAGGGAGGCTTACTGTTGAGTCAGGGATGGTTGATTCTTTTTTCGGAAATATCTCTGTGAAATACGGGAACACTATCTATATCAGTCAGACAGGGAGTTCCCTGGATGAACTGGCCGGATGCATAGATCCCTGCCCCCTGGATAACAGCACCACCAATGCAATCACTGCATCAAGTGAATTCTCCGCGCATAAATCTTTATACAACCTGACTGAAAGAAAAAGTATACTGCACGGGCACCCGAAATTTTCAGTTATAATGTCTATGTTATGCGATGATATACCATGTGTAAACAGGGGTCAATGTCATATAAAATGTTCCCGCAAAAGACACATTGAAGATATTCCTGTTGTTCCGGGTGAGATCGGTGCAGGGCCGGATTCTCTTTCGTGCACAATGCCCTCTGCAATGAAAGGGAGGGGCGTCATTGTCTGGGGACACGGCCTCTTTACTGCTGGAGCAGAAGATTTCACTGATGCCTTTAAAAATCTTGTAGATATAGAGAACATGTGTTTTGAAAAATATCTCTCTCTCGTTGAGAAATAAAAAAACTCACCTGCGTCTGTTTCTGTTATATCATCATCAGATGTTTTAATCATTAGATATTACCAGACTTAAGCCATCCGCAAGCTTTTTCAGTTTTTCATAATCTGCTTTAAGTATCTGTGCGTGACCTGCAATCCCCTGAACTATTGTACTGGTGCTGTCAATCGATGCAACCACTTCACCGATTGCTATACTCTGCTCCCGGCTTGCATTGAGAATGACATCTGATTTTTCCTGTACACGGTCTGTCTTTTCAAGCATATCATGCTGAAGATTTTTCTGTTGTGATATTGCCTCAAGGGTGGCTTCACTTTTTTTACCCGCATCTATAATTGAAAGGCTTATCCCTTCGATAAAATTCACTATTCCTTCAATAATTATGCTCGCTTTTTCGGTGTCCGTCCTGTTGTTGCTTACAAGTTCATTGATTTTATTCAGTTCATTTGATGAGTTGTCTGCAAGTTTACCAACCTCATCTGCAACTACAGCAAAACCTCTCCCATGTTCACCTGCCCTTGCCGCCTCAATTGTCGCATTAAGTGCGAGAAGATTAATCCTTTCAAAAAAATCATCTATGATTCCTGTTATCCCCTGGATATTTATTGAATTTTCAAGAATCTTGCTGTTGATCCCGTCTATTGATTGTGATGATTGTTTGCCGCTTATCGATTTTTCTGTAATTAGAACAAACTCCTTCCGCAGCTCATTACCATACTCCTGCAGAGTGTTAATAATTACATTGAGCGATTCGATAAAATTAACCAGCTCTTCAACAGAACGATTCTGGTCAGAGGTGGCATTTTCAACATTCACAGTGTTTGCGGATATCTCTTCAATTGATGCCGCAAGTTCTTCAATTGTTGCAGCCTGAGTCTGGGTGTTTATAAAAATTTCATTTATAACATCTTCTGTTGAATTTATTGATGCTGTTAGTTCATGGTAGGAACTTCTAATTGTCTCTAACAGGTGAGTTATATAATTATTTTTTTCAGAAGTAATTTTTGCTTCCTTTTCACTGGCCATAATTCCAAGCCTTAGAAATTTCATTACAAAATATGTTATAGTATATATCAATACAACTGAAATTATACCGGTAATTGTACCTGAACGGATGTAACCGGCTCTCGCAACTGAATCTTCAATAATTTCCCCGGTTCCGGGCCTCATACTGTTCCATACCAGTAATCCCGTTATCAGCAATAATGCAAAAGCCTGCACAATTCTGGGAGTAAACATTGCTGCCATAACAATTACAGGATATACAAAATAGACAATTGTAATCATCGTCAATTCCGGTGAACGTGCACCCGCCCCGACTAATGAAATGAAACATTGAAACAGGGTGAAGAAAGACGCGGCAAGACTTAGTCTCCCTTTTTTAATGAGTACCATAGTTACTGATGAAGAGAAAATTGAACTTATACAGGAGATAAACAGCTTTATAAAATCAACACGGCCGATAAAGATTATCATAGTCAGGAACATTAAAATAAAAAAAGCAAAGGCAATAATAAAAAGAAAGGATGCGCTTGAACGTTCTATAATACCTTTATCTTTATAATCTATTAATATATAATCAGAAACATCTTTATAAGATATCAAAATAATCCTCCAATACTTTCTGAAAAATATCCGGCATAAGAAGACTTATGCCGGATAGAAACAATTTTAAATGCAGATTCAACCAGGGTTATTTTCTTTGAGTATTTATGTCGGAAGTCTGTAAAAATTAAATCTTACGGTTGTTACAGTAATAAAACATGTTCCTGCTCTTGATATTTATTATTTCTGAAAAAGCAGGGTTACAGCTCCTCTATATCCCCAACCGTCAGGATCATTTTCATTATCTGTAAGCCAGTAATGACCGCCTATTTTTAACTGAAGGATTTGAGGGCCGATTTTTACAATTTGCGTAACAAGACCAATTACCGGTACAGACCATTTATCAGTCTTAAAATTGTATGTTGATTCAGATGTTAACGATAATCCTGTATAAGTCGGAAACCTGAGAGTAAGAAAAGGCTGAACAAAGGTTTTATTAACATCTTCCGTTTCAACTTCAAGATCCAGACCATCAGGAGAAACAACTCCGGCAAGTGCATGTTTAGATCCGGATTTAGCATAATCTTTATCCTGACCTGCATATGACCACGAATGATATGAAAGAACACCATAGGTAAAAATACTGTCCTCTCTCACAATTGCTCCGATTGGCCCCGCAGTATATTTATTGCTTATACCCGCAATCTCGTTGCTTCCCGGAAAACCTAATACTGCACCAGCCCCCCATGAAAAACCATAATACTTCTTTGAAGGTGTAATAAACATCTGCTCCTGAATATCCCAGAAGCCGTTGTTTTTACCGGCATTTTTATACCCCAGTTGATTTTTTGTATCAAATGTTGTCCCCATCATGGTGACTTCAGTCGGGATAATCCCGTCCTGCCATACATATGGTATAATTGTTCTTGAGACAAAACTCCAGTTATCATTCAAAGCAACAGGAATCATCGGTTTCAATGTTATAACGTCCATTGTTCCGTCATATTTTCCTACATTATTATAATGATCATATTCAATCGGAACAGCATAAATCGCACAAACCGGGTTGGCGAGTTTCTTTGCTACATCACCATTTGCCGGTTCCCCGTCTGTTTGAGAGAATGCCGGGATCAAAGCAGTTAAAAGAAACACTACATTTGTTAAAATTTTATTCATACTGATACTCATTGTAATAGCTCCTATTCTTTCTTTTGTTTGTTTTATTGTAGTCTATAGCATTTCACGAAATAATTAGGGCCTCGTCATTCCGGCCGTAGTGAGAACGAAGTGTCGGAATCTCATATAATAGCACTATGGGATTCCCGCCTGCGCGGGAATGACGGGAAGAGAACTAATTCAATCGTTAACCGCTATAAACATCGGAGTTCATAATGAACTGATAAATATCTGCCCCCCTGAACTTCCGGCTTTCCCTGGAATTGCGGAACCTGCTTTACTGCTGAGTATAAATCTTTTACATGCGGCAATGCCTGACATGTTACTCATTTGATTACATAAGCAGTCTGTATTCTTTAGAAAATAGTATATCCTCCATCAATCTGGTAAGCAGCACCGTGAATAAATGATGAATCATCAGAAGCAAGGAAAAGGGCGAGCTTTGCAACTTCTTCAGATTTTCCGGGTCTACCAGCAGGTGAGGCTTTAATTTTAAAATTCAAAGGATGCTGGGGCATTTCCAGAACCCGCTGAATCATCGGTGTTTCGATGGGCCCGGGGCAGATTGCATTCACCCTTATCCCCTGGTTTCCGTGCATGAATGACATCTGTCTTGTGAGGCCAAGGAGTCCATGCTTTGCAGCAGTGTAGGCAATTCCGCCGCGACCGGCAGCAAAAGACGCCATTGATGCTACATTAATGATATTCCCTTTACCGTTCTTTATCATGTGAGGGAGAGCCTTTTTTGATGCAATGAAAGGGCCTTTGAGATTAACATCCATTACACTGTCCCACTCTTCAACAGTGATATCACCCAGTGATGCCAGAGAACCCCCTATGCCTGCGTTATTCACAAGAATATCTATTTTACCGAACTGTTCCACCGTTTTGTTAATTAGATTATCAATATCAGGCTCCTTTGATGCATCAGCCTGGATAAAAACCGCCACACCGTTCTCTTTTTTAATAAAAGATGCGGTCTCCTCCCCTGTATCTTTCAAAAAATCAGAAACAGCAACCTTCGCACCTTCGCGGGCGAACTCCCTTGCAATCTCACGTCCTATACCGCTTCCGGCTCCTGTAACAATTGCCACCTTGTCTTTTAATTTCATAATCTGAACTCTCTTTTTTTTTCTAAGATTTCCTGAATGATTAAATAAAAAAATGTTCCGGCAGACGGGTGAGCACCCGTTCTACCGGAACCGATTGCCGGTATATTAATCAGTATCCTTTATACTGAGGGAATCTCTTCTCCATAGAAGCTATTACTGTCTCTTTGAAATCACTGCTGAGAGCACCGAGAGCAAGGTAGTCCGCTTCAACCTGGAAGTATGTCTCCTGTGTGTAATCATGCATCTTATTGGACACCTGCTTGATGTGATTAACACCGAAAGGTGACTTGGAAGCTATCTTTGCTGCAAGCGCATATGCCTCTTCATTTACCCTGTCAAGCGGAGCAACTTTGTAAACCATCCCCATGTTATAAGCCTCCTGCGCGCCGATGGCATCACCGCACATGCAGATCGCTTTTGCTTTCATGGGGCCCACAAGTCTCTGAAGTGCCCAGAGCCCGCCTGAATCAGGTGTGAGCGCAAAGTTTACAAACAGTTCATGGAAGTACGCTATATCAGAAGCGATTACTATATCACTGGATAGAAGGATGTTACACCCTCCGCCCATGCAGCCGCCTTCCGCAACACCGATGATCGGTTTCGTCATTGAATACATAAGCTTCAGCATGTTTCCAATCTCCACCATAACCTCTCGCGCAACCTGGAGGTTCTTACCGAGTTTTGCTTTGATAATTTCAAGATCTCCGGGACCGAATGATACCTCACCTGAGCCTTTCAGTACAACAACACGAACATCACTGTCCCAGTTCGCCTTCTTGAGAGCCTCTGTCAGTTCATCTATAAGCTGCTCGCTTACCCTGTTCATATTCTGAGGGCAGTCGAGAGTAATGGTGGCTATCATATTCTCTTTTTCGTACTTCACCACATGGTCGAACTTTTTTTCATATGGATACATTTTTCAATTCTCCTTATAGGTAATTTTTAAAATGCCGCCCGGGCCGCCGGATTACCGGCAGACCAATGACAGCGATGATGAAACTTATTTCTGAAATTTCACTGGCCGTGTTCCTTTCAGAATTCCCATAACCCTTAAACTGATAAGAGGGTTATACTCCGGATGTGTCATGATATAAAAAGTTCCCTTCTCTATACCCTCTAAAATTGTATCAACAGCCTTCTCAACTGTAATCCCGGAGTTGAATGATTCCTGGAGAGTTGTTTCTTTTGCTTTATAATCAGCAGTCTTATAATATGCGTCATTATCATTAGTAAGGCCTGCCGGGCGGTGCCTTTTGCAGTTTTTAAGATCTGTCTGCACGATGCCCGGGCATATTGCGAATGCTCTTACTTTTGAGCCTGAATCCTGAAGCTGAAGGTCGAAAACCTCTGTCAGGGAGAGAGCAGCAAACTTGCTGGAAACATATACCGGAAGGTTTTCACCAACAACCATGCCTGCCAAAGAAGCTGTATTTATTACACATGATTCCTTATCCTGCTTCAGCATCTGTGGAACGAAGGTTTTAATTCCATGAACAACTCCCATTACATTAACACCGAACACCCACTCCCAGTCGCTGAGGGGGAGTTCCCATATAGTTCCTGCTGCAATAACTCCTGCGTTATTGAACAGATAATCCACTGATCCGAATTTCTCAAATGTCTTCTTCGCGAAATTCTCCATAGCATTGAAATCGCTTACATCGAGGACAACAGACATTACTTCCGCACCCTTCCCTTTCAGCTCTTTTTCAAGCTTTCCGAGGTTTTCACTATCAATATCAGCAAGTGAAAGTTTTGCACCCTGAGCAGCAAATCTTGATGCCAGCTCTTTTCCGATTCCGTTAGCCGCGCCTGTTATTACAACAATCTTACCTTTATAATCTGACATTCTGTTTCCTCCTTATCTCACGATCTTCTTCGGCCTGCTGCCGCTCATAATTCCCATATTCCTGAGCCCGATGAGGGGGCTGGCTTCGAGATGTGTCTGAATGTAGAAAATATCATTTTCAAGACCGCGTATTATTTTGGTTACAGCTGTCTCCGCCGGCATACCAAATGCCATTGACATCTGAACAACTGAATTTCTTTTTTTGAAGTCCTCAGTTTTGTACCCGGGATCATCAGCATTGTAAAGGTCTGCGGGACGGTGTCTTTCACAATTATTCAGGTCAGACTGCACAACCGCAGGGCAGATGACATGGGCTTTAACTTTTGCACCGGCCTGCTGAAGCTGAAGTTCAAGAACTTCTGTCAGTGATACAGCAGCAAATTTACTCCCTACGTATGCCGGAGAGTTCTCAACAGTGACCAGTCCCGCTATTGATGCTGTATTAACAACTTTGCATTCCCTGTCCTGCTTGATCATTGCAGGAACAAAAGCCTTGATTCCGTGTACAAGACCCATCACGTTAACTTTAATCAGCCATTGCCAGTCATTGATCGGAGTTTCCCATATTGATCCTGCGGAGATAACCCCTGCATTATTGAAAAGAATATCAATAGACCCGAATCTTTTAAAAACATTTGCAGAAAATTTCTCCACAGCAGGATAATCACTTACATCAAAGACCTCTGTATAAACTTCAGCCCCTTTTGCACGGAGATCAGACTCAAGCCTGCCGAGATTTTTCGCGTCGATATCAGTCAGTGCGAGTTTAGATCCCCTTGAAGCAAATCTTCTTGCCAGTTCCTTGCCGATACCATTTGCCGCGCCTGTTATAACAACTACATTGCAATCTAAATTACTCATTTAAGTCCCCCTTATTATTTGTAGGTTCCGATTAGTATTTACTCATGTTCAGTTTCATCATTACAGAGATATCTTCCATAAGTGCTTCTACAGATGCGCCGCCTATAGCAAGAACCTTCGCGTCTCTCCAGAATCTCTCAACACCTGTATCAACAATTGTGCCCACACCGCCGAAGAGCTGGATAGCTTCCCTTGCAACATATTCAGATACTTCAGCACCTTTTATTTTGAGCATGCGCCCGAGTTTAAGCGGCATCTGGCCCCTGTCTCTCAGATCAGCTGTATAATAAACAAGCGCCCTCAGCGATTCGATTTCACCATACATCTTAACGAGTTTATGCCTTGTCACCTGGAGTCTGTCATACATGCTCTGCCCGCGCTGCATCCTCTCGTGGCTGTACTTGTAAGCCATTTCATAAGCAGCTTCAGCCATGCCGAGACCCACAGGACCGCAGCTGAGAAATTCATCAGTTGCACTTACAAAAAGCGCTCTCATGCATCCCCCTGCCGGACCGAGAAGATTTTCTTTCGGGAGTTTCATATTTTTGAAAGAGATACTCCCTGTTGCGGATCCATGCCAGCCGAGTTTATGTTCATGTTTACCGATTTCAAGTCCGGGTGTCCCTTTTGGAACTATAAATGCGCTCATACCTTCCCTTGTCACAGGGTCCATTTTTTCTGCTGTTACAGCGAGTATTACATATACATCAGCAACTCCGATGTTGCTCACCAGAACTTTTCCGCCATTGATCACCCACTGGTCACCTTCAAGAACAGCCTTTGTTGTATGTTCGATGTGGTTAGCACCACCCGCAGGTTCTGTTGAGCCGCAAGCCAGTATTATTTCACCTGTTGCAGCAGGAGCAAGATACTTCTTCTTCTGCTCAGGTGTGCCCAGCATGTTAAGAAGCCCGCCAGCGAGAAGTGTGTGCGCTCCCATTGCTACTGTTAACACCGGAAGGCTCTTTGCTATCTCTTCGAGAATAAGCGACTGTGTTGTGTGATCTTTACCGAGTCCGCCGAACTCCTCAGCAACTGTTATTCCGAGAAAGCCAAGCTCCCCTGCTCTCTTAAAAAGCTTTGTCGGGAATTCAGAAGTTCTGTCCACTTCCATGGCAACAGGCTTCACCTCCTGTTCGACAAAGTCCTTAGCCACGTTGAGCATCAGCTCCCTCTCTTCATTCATGTACCACATAATAAAAATCCTCCGCTTAATTTATACTTTGATTTATTGAATACAGTTAATAACCGGTCAGCCATGCCTGTAGCTGACGCCGAAAGTCCCCCTGGGATATTCCCATTTTGTTATCCCCTTCTCTTTGCAAACAACTCTGCATGTGCCGCACTCAAGGCATCCGGCGTAATCAAAAGTGATGTCGCCGTTCTTATCGAGCTTATAGAGCACAGCCGAACACACAACAAGGCAGGGTTTTGATTTGCACTTTGTCCGGCATATCTCCTTATCGAGTACGATATGTGGTTCCTCCTCATCCACCTCAAACCTGTTGAGGCTCAGGAGTTCCGCTGCTTCCATCTGCTGAATACTCATATTGATCTGTACCCCCTTATTCCATCCTTAACAAGCTGCCACAGGGACACTTTGTTATCCTTCAGCACTCCCCAAATTCCTTTCTTAATGCTCACGGGAGTTTCTCCGGAGATGCTGTACATTTTATTGAACACACCGCTTGCTACCTTCGGATATGTTTCATAAAGTCTGTGTATCTCAAGGAGATCAAAGTAACCGTCAACAGCCTTCATAGACGGCAGCAGTTTGATATTATTCAGTTCCTCAAAATACGCAGGTCCCGGATTCTTCCCGCTTATCACAGCACGCGCGGCAGCAACTCCGCTTACTATGGCGAGATCTATTCCACGTATTGTATAACCGATGTTTAGAACAAAACCCGCAGCTTCACCAATCACCATGAGTCCGTCACGGTAAAGCTTCTTCGGTATTCCGCGATAACCCTCTTCACGAACAAGGTGAGCACCGTACTCCACAGTCTTTCCACCCTCGATGAGCGGGTATATTGACGGGTGCATTTTGAGATCCTGGAATATATCATGCACCTGCCTTCCGTGAGAAGCCGCCTCTGATGGTGTAAATACACATCCGAGGGAAATGCTCTCATTGTTAGTGTAGAGGAATCCCCCTCCGTGGATACCCTCTGTGCAGCCAAGCATCAGCAGGCTTGCCCCTTCGCCGGATTTCAGATGAAACCTTTCTTCAATTGTCTTTGCAGGGAGTTCAATGATCTCCTTAACACCAACACCGATTGTCTTATCTGAAAGCTCAGGAACAAGGCCTGCCTGCCGCGCGATCATTGAATTCACACCATCAGCAGCAATCACAAGATCAGCGAACATCTCATCACCGCCCGCTTTTACACCTGTTATGCGGCCGGCTTCTTCAATGAGCCCGTCAACCTTGATGCCGCATGCTATAACAGCCCCCTGTTCTTCGGCTTTAGAGGCAAACCATTCGTCAAATACCGCACGCAGTATTGTGAATGACTGAGGCATCTCGCCGCTTTTATTAAATGCCGGATTTGAATAATCTATTGTAATAGACTGCTCTCCGGCCATCATCATAATCTGTTCGTGTGTGACCTTTCTCTCAAGCGCGGCATCTTCCCACAGTCCCGGCTCAACAAGATCAAGAGCGTAAGTATAGAACCTGCCGCCTGTGACATTCTTGCTTCCGGCTGCTGTGCCGCGCTCAATCACAAGGACATTTTTCCCCTCTTTAGCGAGGGTATAGGCACAGGCAGTTCCTGCAGGGCCTGCCCCGATTATAATTACATCAAATTTATCCTCTCCGCTCATGCTGCACACTCCATCATATATTCTTTATAGCGTCAGCAAGCAGAGGCGCAATTTCATAGAGGTCTCCCACTATCCCGTAATCAGAGACGCCGAAGATCGTTGCCTTCTCATTATTATTTACACCGACAATAATTTTTGAATCGCGGACTCCGAAAGTATGCTGGATCTGCCCTGAAACACCGAGTGCGATATAGAGATCCGGTTTTACAACTGCGCCTGAAATCCCGATATAAGTTTCAGCCGGCATCCAGCCTCTGTCCTCTGCAATACATCTTGTACACCCGACTTCAGCGCCCAGGGCTTCTGCGAGTTTGTGCGCAATGACGAGGTCCTCTTTTTTATCAAAGCCCATCCCTACACAGACAATTCTTCCGGCTTTTGAAAGGTCAGCACCCTCTTTAACAATTGGCGAAGAACCTGTAATTTTTATCCTGGGATCCGTATCAACAGTCATTGACACAACAACACTCTTTACAGAATCATTGTTCACAGCAGCATATCTGCCGGATGGAACTGTTATCACTGTTAGTCCCTTCCCCTCTTCAACCTGTTCAGTCAGCCCGCCATACATATATCTCGCGGCACTGATTTTGCCGTTACAGAAATTCACACTGCCGGCTTCACTTATAAGTCCCGCCTTCATTTTCGCGGCAACCTGAGCTGCTATATCACGGCCTCTCACTGTTGCACCCGCAAGAAACAGAGATGCATCCTGGTCTGTTAATAATTTGGCGATAGCGCCTGAATAACTCTCCGCTGCATGGTTCTGCCCTTTAAGAACAAAGATTGTATCCGGCCCGTATTTCGCCAGTTCTGATCCCTGCTGATCACTCATAGTGACAGCACAGACCTCCTGCTCTGAAGTGCGCGCAAGGGCAATAAGCTCTCCACAAAGTTCCGTATTATCTGAATAAACATAAACACCGGCCATCACAGCACCCCCTCTTTCTTTAAAGCCGCCACAAGGGCAGTAACTTTTTCTTTTGCGTCTCCCTCATTAATTAAAATTTTCTTTCGCGACATGGAACATCCTTTGAATGAAACAACATCGGTTTTTCTTGATGTGTCTCCATCTTCAAGATCCAGATCCTGAATTTTAAATTCCGTTACCGGTTTCTTCCCCCCTTCAAGTACAGCCTTAAGCCCTGGAATTGGTGCAGGGTTAATCTCAGGGAGCACTGTAACAACAGCAGGAAGATCCGCTTCAACCTGTTCGAGAGAATCTTCAAGTTTTCTCACTGCATAAAGTCTGCTCCCTTCGATCCTCATTTCTTTTACAAAAGAGATTACAGGGATATCCAGTAATGCCCCGATTCTCGGACCCACCTGGTGAGCATATGTATCAGCAGCACCTTCTCCGCACACAATGAGACTGTAGCTGCCGATCTTTCTGATTGCTGCTGCCAGCATATTAGCGGTAACAAATCCATCAGCATTTTCAGCAGATACATCATTTACCCAGAAGGCCTGTTTCGGGCCGCGTGAAAGGGCATCCTTCAGTGCTGTCTTGGCATCATTCGATCCGAAAGTAAGAGCAATTGTTTCACTGCCAGCGGATTCCGAGGCAATCCTTGCGGCCTCAATGGCATTTCTGTCGTAGTCGCTAATCTTCCCTTTCGCTTTGCTTAGATCAACGGCCAGTGTTGCGGGATCAATTCTGAGATCGTCTTCAGCCTTGACCCATTTAAAGCATACAATTACATTTGACATATTTAACCTCATTGCAGTTTTCACTCTCACTGAAAGCCTGGACTGCTTCGATTTTTTAGATTCACATCAACCGTACAAAAAAATCATACCGGACTGATTCTGCTTCATGTTGTATTCAAATGCATTTTCCGTGCCAAAAATTTTAATGAAGAAACGCCGGAGAAGATACTACATACTGCGGGCTAAAGAAGCTGAGGAGTAATTAAATCAGTAGCAGTATATACTCAACCCGCAATATATTGCGCAGAAACTGAACAACAGACAGCATTACCACTTCTTATAATCAGATAAATAAATTATAATTTGGCTGAATTTATTTTACGGAGTTCACGCTGCCTCCCTGTTGCTAAAACCGGATTAAACTATGCGCAGAATAATAACAACTGTTGTGTTTCAGTTCTGCGCACTGCTCAATTTCTGAACAATCTCATTCGACAAAAAACACTAATATAAAATGTTTCCGGAGTGACTGTTCATCTGTTTGCAGATCATCAGAAAAAATTTTTCAATTTTTTTTAAAAGACTCAGCCATTTTAAAAAATGCTTGTCGGCAATTTCCTTTGCTTTATCTTATTGTTCAGTAGACTTGGGGATTGATATTATGCAGACTTATTACGATCAGATAAAGAAAGCATGGGAACATTTTATAAAGACCGGCAATATTGATAAAGATGTCATAAGGCCCGAACTTGCAGAATCCTGGGTAAAAGTATACCAGCGCAACCTCCTTGACTATACTCCCAAGCTCCTTACTGAAGAAGAAGTCATTTCCAGGCGTGCAAAAAACCGCAAACTCATTGAAAAATCAATTCCTGTAATGAGAGATATAAATGAAGTTCTCTCAGGTATTTCGGACTCTTATGTTGTTGCACTCTTCGATGACCAGGGTGATGTCATTGAGTTAATAGATAAAGGGAATGACGTGATCAAACTCGGCCACCGTTGTCACGAAATGAACGGCACAATCAGCGCCCTCGGAATAGCCATCCGGACAGGGCAGCTTGCAGAAACAATCGGCCTTGAAAACCTCCATGAACATGCCCGGAACTGGCATGAAGTCGGGTCTGCAATTTTTAATTACAGCAGAAGCATAGCCGGATTCTTCGCAGTAGTAAACCTCAACGGCAGCCTCCCTGCAATAAAATCGATGGTTTCACTGGGCACAAGACTCATAGAAGCGGAACTCATGAAAGAGCAGTTCTCCGATTACAACACGCCGATTCTTTTAAATATTATTTCACAGATTGCAGTAGGCATTGATGAATCCGGAAAAATAGTTACAGCTAACCAGAAATTCACAGACCAGGCCGGAGTAACACTCCGCGAAGCAATCGGCAGAGATGCAACTGATTTTATTTCAGGGAACTCAAAACTGGCAAGCCTTCTAATACCCTCAGGTGATATTAACGAGCTTAAGAATGTTATAATAACAAATATCAGCTCACCCGAAGGTGAATCCCCAACAGGATTATACACTGTTATCCGCAGGATAGTTATGGATGACAAAAACAGGCCTGTGAGCCTTCTGATCTTTGAGGATGATTCCGTCTCTCCATTAAAAAAAAGCCCCATCCGCGACAGGCAGTTATTTTTTTCTGCCATTACATTTGACCAGATTGTAGGTGAAAGCGAAGAGTTCATCAAGGTTAAGAATGCGGCAATCCGTGTTGCGAAATCTGCTTTTAATATTCTGATAGAAGGTGAAAGCGGAACAGGGAAAGAACTTATTGCCCAGGCCATCCACATGGAGAGCGGCGCAACGGGGCCGTTTATAGCAATAAACTGCGGTTCAATACCGAAGGATCTTTTACAGAGCGAACTCTTCGGCTATGAGGAGGGTTCATTCACAGGCGCGCAGAAAGGGGGGAAACCGGGAAAGTTCGAGCTTGCAGACGGCGGCACCCTGTTCCTTGATGAGATCGGAGAGATGCCGAAGGAGATGCAGGTGAGCCTGCTCCGTTTCCTTCAGGACAAAATTATTGTACGAATCGGAGGTTCGAGATTCAAACGTGTTGATGTGCGCATAATAGCTGCGACAAACAGGAACCTCGCAGAGGAAGTTGCAATCGGTAACTTCAGGGAGGACCTCTACTACAGAATAAATGTAATCCAGTTGCTTCTCCCCCCTCTGAGAAGCAGGAGAAGCGATATACCTCTTCTTGCAAAGCATATGCTGAAAATTATCTGGAAGCAGTTTGAGACAGAGAAGAAGACCCTCTCACCGGAAGCAATTGATATGCTCACTGCCTACAACTGGCCCGGCAATGTCCGTGAACTGAAGAATGTAATTGAGCGGGCATTTGTATTTTCTGAAAATGCGATCATAACACCGGACTGCCTACCCTCTTACATGCATGAGATAAAAACTTCCGGCAGTGACGGGATTCCTGAAAACATAGAAATCCCGGATACCGTAAAACTTTCAGGAAACCTTAAAAGTAATGAATTGGCCGTAATCACTGAATGTCTTAAGAACAATAATTTCAATATATCGAAGGCGGCTCAGGAACTGGGAATTGCAAGGAACACCCTGTATAAAAAAATGGTGGACTTCGGGATCAGGAAGCCGTGATCACTTGCTGAAATGCCTCCCCCCCGGTTCAAAATAAATTTTCTTTCTGTTAAAACTCCCCTCAAACAATCCCGGATAATTCAATGACCTCGTAATATCATCATATTCAGCATCTTCAACCATCACTCCGATCTTATTTATAATACCATATAATCCGTTCTTCTTCACTATAGCATAGCCCCCTTCAAACCGCCCTGCCTCATCGAAGACCATACTTATAACCATCTCTCCCTGGTGATTAATGTAGCCCATGACCTTCCCTCTGCCGTAACCACCTGTCCTCCCTGCGGGGAGGAGACCTTCACCCTCTTCTCCTGTTGCATTATACTCCTTCTTCGGTTTAAAAAGCTCCCACCCTTTATCATCCAGAAGTGTGAGCCCTATGGTCTTTCCTCCGCTCCCTTTCTCTTCTATCTCCTTAAAAGCCGGGATATATCCGCTGTTCCCTGAACCTATCATGTAGTACTCAGTGTGTGCAATAGTTTCACCACGCAGTGAAAGCATCCCCCACTTACCTCCGGATGAAACAATGAAATAATTCTGCTTTGCCTGCATCTCCTCTGCCAGCGAACCATCACCGCCCCCCACATTGTCATACTGCGCAGCAACAATAATTTTCCCCTGGCCATTCATGATTCCCCATTTTCCATTCTTCTGAAAACATGCAGTTCCGTCAGGTTTAATGTTTCTGATATTGTCATATATAGGGAGAGAGAATACCGCACCATCCGGATTCAGGTAACCCCACTTCTTCCCGTTCTGAATCATCATAAACCCATTAGCTGCGGGATAAATGACATCATAACTCTCTTTAATCACAGGACTCCCACCGCTGTTATAGAGATGATGTTTACCGGAGAGAAATGTTCCCTCTGCAGCAGCATCAGCAACTATAAACAGCCCGTTCCCCGCAGGCTTAATATCTCCATATATTACAGGGAGTATAATCTTTCCTTTATCATCCATTAGCCCATACTTATAATCTTTTGAAATAACAGCAGCGCCTTTCTGATAATGGTTTATTGTATAGTCAGTGAATGATACAACCTGGTTTGCGGCAGAATCAACAACTGTATACCGCGCATCCTTAGCCATAACTGCATAACCTTTGTTAAATGAAGTTGAGAAAGTGTAAACCGGATGAATTACTGTTTTACCGCTTTTATCAATAAACCCATATTTGCCCTTTACATAAACAGAAGCCATTCCATCGATCATGTCACCGCATGCATCGAATTGAGGCTTAACTATAGTTTTCAGATCCCTGTCAGCATACCCGCATTTATCACCGTCCCGGTATGGCACAAGCGAGGCATGGTCAGCATACAATACAGAAAAAAGAAATGACGACATTATTACAAAAGCTGCTGTTATTTTTTTCATAAAATCCCCCGGTGATTAATCAGTTATAATATCTATTTTTAAAAATGCAAATCTTTTAAGAGCCTTATAATCATTGACATGACGAAGAACTATCATTTTATAACGAGTAACTGAATATTTAAAACCAGTTAACCGGAGTAATACAGATGTCAGCAAACCACTCAACGCACTCTTCGAATATTTTAAAATTCTGCCCTTCATGCGGAGGAGATAATTTTTCATTCAACGGAGAAAAACTTTTTACATGCCGGGACTGCTCTTTCATTTACTATATTAATCCCGCACCCGCTGTGGCAGTTATTATTGAAGCGCAGGATGGAAGGATTGTTGTTACCAGGAGAAAGCACGAACCCCGCGCCGGTTACCTCGACTTACCCGGCGGATTTGTTGACATGATGGAGAGCGCTGAAGATGCGGCTAAGCGGGAAATAATGGAGGAGCTTGGCATTACGGTAAAAAATCTCAAATACATAGGCTCATCGCCAAATGAGTATATTTTCAAAGGATTAAGCTACTTTACCTGTGACATGGGATTTGTATGTGAATCCGATAATCTTTCACAGATCCTCCCTGCTGACGATGTAAGCGAAGCATTCCTGATGAGGCCGGAGGATATTGACCGCAGTGAAATCGGTTTCCCTTCAATGGAAAGAATACTCGGTGTCTACCTGAGCCTTAAACATAAATAAAAAACTCAACTTAACGGGGCGGAAAAGGAAGCCTGATGCCGGTAATAATTGATTCAGCAAACCTTAAAAATTTTTAGACCCCCCGTTCAAGTACTTTAAAGATTTCTTCCTCTATTTCATTAATTATTTTTTTGTTTATATCATCTGGAAAGTTATAAAAGCCGTGTTCCCCGTTTATAACTTTTACTCTGACTTTCTCCTTTTCTTTTAACTCAATAATCATTGGCATTATATCAAATGAATTTTCATTACAAAAAAATAAATATGATTGCACTGCCGGTTCTATATATAAATACTCTCTTATCCTTGAACCATAAATTCCAATGACTGTATTTATGCGTTTATCAACCGAAAATAACCAGGCAATGGTTGCTCCGACACTAAATCCCGCTAAATATATTTCTGAATTAATATTTGCATTAATAATATTATCAATAACATAAAATCCTTTTTCAATGCCAACCTCGGAATAAAATTTTTTATAAGATTCCTGTTCATCATTTCCGCAGTAATTATCTTCATATAAAGAAGGGAGTATAACATTAAATTTTTTGTTTATAAGTTTCTGCCGCAGTTCTAGCAGATTTTCTGTAATGCCATAAATTTCGTGAATAAGAATAATTGTTTTTTGCATGATAACCCAGTTTAAGAAAACATTTAGTTATGTAAACTCAGCGGATATGGCATTCTCTGATGTACCTGCCCTTACTATAAAGACCTTTGAGGCAGTAATTATTACAAAATAAATAAAAAAGGCCGCTCAATTGGCAGCCCTTCTTATCTTCAAATAAAATACTGCTACTTCGCAGCCATACCGCCATCAAGGGGAAGAATGGCTCCAGTCATAAAGTCTGAAGCTTTCGATGCAAGGAATACAGCAAGCCCCTTGATGTCATCAGCCTCACCGGCTTTGCGTAGAGGTATAACTGAAAGCATTGCATTAAGCATGTTTTCCATTCCGGGCTTGAATACGTAGCCCATCATATCTGTATGGAAGAATCCCGGTGCTATACAGTTTACATATATTTTATGGTCAGCAAGTTTTACAGCAAGATTTTTTGTCAGAATTTCAATTGCAGCCTTTGATGAGTTATAGGCTACTGCCGGGTGAGCAATCTCAAGAGATCCCCTGGAACCGAAGATTGATGAAATGTTTATAATCTTCCCGCCACCCTGCTCTTTCATAATATTCGCAACTTTCTGAGTCAGTATCCACACTCCGCGTACATTTACATTGAATATCTTGTCCCATCCGTCCAGCGGAAACTCAAGAGTGGGCGCTCCCCATGTTACACCGGAGTTATTCACAAGGATATCAACCCTTCCGAACTCCTTCATAGCTGCATCAACAAGGCTGTCTATCTGTTCTTTATCACCAAGATCGCACTTTACAGCAAGATACTTAATTCCATGGGCATCAGCGAGTCTCTTACCAACCTCTTCACAATTTTCCACTTTCCGGGATGCTATTACGAGGTTCGCGCCTGCTTCGGCGAGGCCCTCTGAAATAAATTCCCCTATACCGCGGCCTCCCCCTGTAATTATCGCGACCTTCCCTTTAAGGCTGAACATTTCATTTACATTCATTGTACAACTCCTTGCAGTTTATTTTCCCCGGGTCTGCCCTGACTAATGCGGACCCTGTAATACTCAAGCACCGGCAATTTGTTCAATTTTATTGAAAAGCTTCTCTTTAAGTCAATCCGTTTTACAAAAAACCGCTGCGCCAATTACCGGCAGATAATATTCCTTTAATATTTTATTTTTAATGTTATTTTGCTTGCAGATCACAAAATTTACTTATATTATTAATATGTATTATATCAGATAGCGAAATGATTTCGCGATGTCATTTCGAACAAATGTGAGCCCTTCGACAAGCTCAGGAACCGGTGTTTACAGTCAGTGAGCCTGCCGGACTGCTCACCCGAAGAAATGATGCGGGTTTGAAATGACAAA
Organism: Spirochaetia bacterium UBA5763; assembly: GCA_002418835.1. GTDB lineage: Bacteria > Spirochaetota > UBA4802 > UBA4802 > UBA5550 > UBA5550. The sequence goes on from DIEX01000033.1 coordinate 309,050, forward strand.
TTGATGTCTTGATTTATTATAAAAATGCTATAATTAAAAACTTTCTGATCAGAATGGTATGTTATGGAAGAGAAGAAATACAAAAACCCGGCACCCACTGTAGATATAATCATAGAAACAGAATCAAAGGGGAGGAGAGGGATCGTCCTCATTAAAAGAAAAAATCCCCCTTACGGATGGGCTATACCCGGCGGCTTCGTTGACTATGGTGAAACCCTTGAAAATGCCGCAGTCAGGGAGGCAAAGGAGGAGACATCTCTTGACGTTGAGCTTATCCGCCAGTTCCACGCCTACTCCGATCCCGCAAGGGACACCAGGCAGCATACAATATCCACAGTCTTTATTGCGAAAGCTTCAGGTGAACCGGAAGGAAAAGATGATGCTGCCGAGGCCAGGATATTCAGGTTTGATGAAATCCCCTCTGACATGGCGTTTGATCACAGGAAAATTCTGGAAGATTTTTTTACAGCAAAATACTGAGGCTTCAGGAGGACTGACATGACCCTTTCAAAATTTATGCTTAACGCAGCCAAACTTACAATGGATGCGCTGTTCAAGGCATCTGAAGCTGATATCAGGGTTCACGATGTGGAGAATGTCCCTGCCACACATGTGCTTTACGTAGTCAATCACTTCACAAGAATGGAAACAGCCTTTCTGCCATATATTATTCATAAGAATACAGGGCAATACTGCCTCTCCCTTGCGGACTCATCTTTCTTCAAGGGGAAACTGGAATCGATTCTGCATAAGATGGGAGCTGTGTCAACTAAGGACCCTGACAGGGACAAGGTACTCTCCAACGCTCTGCTCACGGGAAAGATGTCTGTTATAATTTATCCCGAAGGCCAGATGATAAAAGACAAGAAGATCGTTGAAAAGGGGAAACTCATTGTATACAACACCGGCATAAGAAGACCGCCTCACTCAGGAGCCGCAACAATTGCCCTTCGCTCTGAAATAAACAGGCAGATAATACGCAGGCTCTACGATAAGGGAAGAAAAGAGGACCTTGAAGTATTCATGAAGGCTTACGGTATAGGGAGAGAGGATCTCGCCGGAGTGCTTACAGGGTCAACATATATTGTGCCTGTAAATATCACCTACTACCCCATCCGCGCAAGAAACAACATGATAAAAAAACTTGTGGAAAAATTCGCCGGGGAGATCACAGGGAGATTCGCAGAGGAACTTGAGGTTGAAGGAACAATGCTCACAAAGGGCGTGGATATTGATATAAATTTCGGTAAAGCGATCAAGATGTCGGACTATGTCAATAAGACACGCATAGTCAGCAACATATTCAAATGCGGAAAAGAGACCTGTCTTGAGGATATCTCCGGCAATGAAGATATTAAAAAATTAAGTCTTAAGGTCATGCAGAAGTATATGACTTCCATCTACAATATGACCACAGTTAACCATGATCATATATTCGCCTATATACTGGCGAACTATCCTAAAAATACAATTCATGATTACGATTTTAAAAACAGGGCATCCCTTGCAATTGAACGTATAAAGGAGCTGAAGATCAACTCTTTCCACTCCACCCTTTTGAAGAGACACAACATCGGCGCTGATGTATTCCATGAAAAATACGACAGCTTTATGGAGGAGGCTGTAAAAAACAGGCTGGTTGAAGTGAAAGGTGATACAATAATAAGAAACACAGGGCTCTTCGCGCTGATTTACAACTTCCACATTGTCAGAAGAGACAACTTTGTCGAGGTGCTTAATAACGAAATCGAGCCACTCACCGAGCTTACAAATATGTTAAGGAAGATCATGTTCATGCCCCCCTGGCTGGTTAAGCTCAAGGTGAGGGACACGTTCCTTAATCTTGATAAGAAGATATTCCTTGACGATTACAACAGGTATTACAGGGAGGGGGAGACACGGCATGAAAATGTCGGCGCCCCGATATTTCTTCATAACATGTTCAACAGGTATGGCGTAATACTCGTTCATGGCTACATGGCTGCCCCTGAAGAGATGCGCCTGCTTGCAGAGAAGATTCATAAGGCCGGATACTCGGTATATGTAGCGAGGCTCAAGGGGCATGGAACATCTCCGAAGGATCTCGCGCATGTGCGCTGGCAGGACTGGAATGAATCTGTCAACAGGGGATACGTTATTATGAAAAACAGCGTAAGTGAATTTGCTGTGTGCGGTTTTTCCACAGGAGCCGGACTCGCTCTGCTCCAGTCTGAGCAGAAGGGCGAAAAATTCAAAGCTATGATATCAATCGCGGCTCCCCTGAGGCTTCAGGATATTCGCGCCTATCTATCCGGTGCTGTGACGGTGTTTAACTCGATACTCAAAAAATTTAATCTTGGTAAAAACAGAGTCGAGTTTATACCGAATGTCCCTGAAAACCCTGACATAAACTATCCGCGTAATCCGATAAACGGAATCTATGAACTGGGGCAGCTGATGAAAGTTGTTGAAAGCAACCTCTCGTCAATAAAAATACCCGCTCTTATCATACAGGCCCAGAATGACCCAGTAGTAAACCCCCTCAGTGCGGAGGAGATTTACAAAAAAATCAGTTCTCAGGACAAAAAACTTGTCCGGATTAAATCAGCAAGACACGGCATTGTTAGAGGTCACGAGCTGAAGGAGGTTGCCGGTGAGGTGATATCCTTCCTTGACAGGATATTCGGAAGATAAAAAAACTGTTTTCTGCTGTACATGGCTTTCTCTTTTTTTATGATTGTTATAGTATCATTTTTATAAGGAGAGAGCAATGTCCAGATTCTTCAATACTTTTATTCTAATAATGGTTTCATCCCTGGTTTTTGCCGGCCCGGTAGAAGAGAACAAAACAGCTAATCAAAACGGTAATCAGCAGATAACTGCAAAGTTTATTGATGGCGGAAGGATCTTCGAAAACGAGTATTACGTTACATTCAAGCCGGTTAAAGGTGCTGCAATAAAATTTAATGTAACGTTCCCGGATGAAAAAATTACAGACCTTAAACTCTTCACAGATAAAAAAGGTGTTCTTATCCCCAACAGTAAAATGAAAAATAAAAACTTCATCATACAGTATATAAAGAAAGATATTGAAGATGAAAACACAGGTGAACCTGTCACCCGGTACTTTATCGAATCAATTAAACTGAAAAAGTAGGAGATCATTATGAAAAAAATAATTGTTATCTTTATCACGCTCCTCATTTCAGCGGCAGCCATAATCCCGGCACCGGTATATACTGATGAAGTCAAAGGATTTAAAAAATTCCAGCTAATACCTCAGGATGATTCTGTTAAGGATAAAGAGTTTTCAATTTTTATTACAAAATTCAAAAAGGATGTTAAAAGCAGAAATATAGACTCACTAAAAAAATCTATATCACCCGACATCAGCTGGAGCTTCGGCGACAATGAGGGGATCAAAGGTTTTCTTAAAAACTGGAAGCTTGATAAAAACCCGAAAAATTCTCCATTCTGGGATGAGATTGAAAAGGTTCTCTCCCTCGGCTCAGTTTTTTATAATGATGAAAAAACATCACATGCGTTCCCGTATCTTTTTGTAACATTCCCTGCGGATTATGATCAGTTTCAGTTTGCTGCACTTACCGGTAAAAAAATAAATATCCGGAAAGAGGCCTCCTCAAAATCCGCCGTGATTGAAACCCTTGACTATGAGATCGTAAAACCTGTTCCATCCCCTGAAGCACGAAAAAAAGAGACTGTAAGCGGATTCAGAGGTGAATGGATTGAAGTAACCACAGCTTCCGGAAAAACTGGTTATGTTTTCAGCCGGTACATACATTCATCAATCGGTTACAGGGCAATCTTTGAAAAGAAGGGTAAAACCTGGATGATGACAGCTTTTATATCAGGGGATTAAATTGAATTATCAAATTACTGATATCGGAAAAAACTTTTTCCCGATATCAGTAATAGTAACTTTTTAGTCTAATAAATTCCGCTGCCGAAAAAATTAATCTCCGCGATTGATGTGTCCTGAAATTTACTGCCGGGATAAACTTCAACAATCTCAAGCTTTATTGCTGTGCTTTTCTTTTTGCTGAGTTTAACTTCGGGAAAATTCACTGTCTGAAACCCATAAACATCACTTAACTTTACGATAGCAAAAGCTTTATTATCAGCATACAGCTTCAAAGTTTTAACACGGGAATTGTCAGACCATAACTCCCTTTTTTTAACATAGCCATTTGCAATCCTGAATCCGCGGACCGTATAATTATCATGCCCCAGAGATTTTGCTTCAAAAGTAAAAGTTATACTCTCTCCGATTCCGTAATCCTTCTTCCCCTCAACCCAGGCCGTATCAGGTTTAAAATCATGCGCATTGGATGCCGCGTACTTATTCTTAATTCTGTCTGCAAGAGATGAACCGGCTTTTACTGTTACTTTCTGCCCGCCGTCATACCAGCTGTCACCCTGGAGTTCATTGCTGTATTCCTCAAAATTATATTCACTGCCGTCATATTCCGCCGCAATTTCAGGTAAAGTTTTTTGTGCAGATAATGTGAATACTGAAAGACAAATCAAAACTGCAAGATATAAATTCCTCATATAAAAACCTCATAATATTTAAATACATATACATGATTAACTGATACATTATCTCTGCAAGATTAATTATAGTTCATGCCGCAGAAAAAAATTCATAACTGGTACTGAATTATGGATTTCCGCTTGCCCGATATATATATTATAATCAGATACATGGAGGTGATATTATGAGTATAGTCAGGGCCATTGATCAGATGATAGATGAACTCAAGGAAAAAAAACGATCACCTGAACATATTATCATGGGGAAGAATTACTTCTATAAATGGATGGTTGAGATAAGCCACGATCACAACATAGATCTTGAACCGCAGAAAAAGAAGTATAAATTCACCCATAAGAATATACCAATAATAATCTGCGACAGCGAAATTCTTGAGATTGTGCCGAACGCGAAGTTTATGCTGGATGATATTGATTCTTAAATATATAGAAGTTTCCATATACTTCACAGCATTCCGGGGCTGACCTAAAAGTAATTTCTTTGTCATACCGGCTGTAGCGTGCGCGCCCAGAGCGTAGCGAAGAAGTGCCCTTGGGGTAAAACCGGATGACAAAAACAGGAAAATCTGACTTTTTAGACAACCCCTTCCTGCAGTTATAGTAGACTGATTTTTCTTATCAGCCTTTTTATCATAAAATAATTTATGATTTTTTCAGCTCTTTCTCTCTAAGTAATCTCCTCAGAGGTTTCCCCACTGCACTCCTGGGGAGCTCATTCAGAAATTCAACATGAGTAGGAACCTTATATGGAGCAAGCTTCTCCCGGCAGTAGTTCTTCACATCATCTTCAGTTAGCGAAGCCCCTTCGCGGAGTACAATAAAAGCTTTAACAGTTTCCCCCCTCTTAATATCAGGAATACCGATTGCACATGTCTCGAGTACTGCCGGGTGCTGGTAAAGAACTTCATCTATATCACGGGGATAAACATTAAATCCGCTGCATAGAATCATATCCTTCTTGCGATCAACAATGAAAACAAAGCCGTCTTCATCAATATAACCGATATCGCCTGTATAGAACCAGCCGTCCTTCATCGCAATGGCTGTCTCTTTCTCATTCATCCAGTAACCTGTCATAACCTGCGGGCCTTTAACTATTATCTCCCCTTCTTTCCCGACAGGCATTTCATCTTTTCCGGAATCCAGATCAACAATTTTAAGATCTACATCAGGCCACGGAATTCCAACGCTTCCGATTTTTCTTGTTTTTATCATATTTGAAGTAACAATATTAGTTGTCTCTGACGCGCCGTACCCTTCAATAATCCGCGCACCGGATTTCGCTTCAAACTCATTGAAGCTTTCAACAGAGAGTGGTGATGAACCGCATATCACACCGCGCAGAGAACGTATTTTTGACTCAGGGAGTTTTGGATGATTGTTCAGCCCTATAATAAGTGCGGGAACAGCTGTAAGAACTGTGGGCTCATGCTTGTTTATTGATTCAAGGAGATAATTGAGGTCAGGCCTCGGTATAAGAAGAATAGAGCCCCCTATATAATTGCACGCATTGATTGTTGTATTAAATCCGAATATATGGTAAAGTGGTACAATTCCCACGCACTTTACAAGTTCATACGGACATGCCTGAAGCATCTGGTGTCCGATCTGATAAGCCATGGACACTATGTTATAATTAGTAAGGCAGCAACCCTTGGATACCCCTGTTGTTCCCCCAGTATACTGAAGCATTGCTATATCATCAGCTGTGACCTCAACATCGGGCTCCTTATCTTCACCCTTTCCGGTGAGCTCGTTAAAATCGATCACATCTTTACCTGTCATATCAATAGGGAGAGAGGCAAGCTGAATCGAGATTATATTTTTAATTAAAGTTTTTCCGTTTCTTTTTGCTTCAATTACTTTGTCCGCGAACATTGCCATTACAACAATGGTTTCAGCTTCACAATCCTTAAACTGGTGAGTAATTTCATCAACAGTGTAAAGCGGATTTGCCGGCACAGCAATAGCGCCGATTTTAAAACATGCCTGAAGCGCAAGTATATACTGCGGAATGTTTGCAGCCATAAGACCTACTCTGTCACCCTTTTTCACCCCCAGGCCCATGAGAGCATTGGCGAACTTACGCGCGATCATATTACTTGTCTGATAATTTAAAACTATGTCATCAAGAATAATGTAAGGCCTGCTCCCTTTTGTTACTGCGTGGCTTAGAAACATATCCTTAACCGGAATTCTTGGATATACATAACTTCTTGGTATAGCAGGATCGTAGCTTTTATGCCACGAACGGTTACCTTCAACGGACATATTAATCCCCCTCATATTTTAATTTTTATTTATATATTTATTCGCATAACACAGAAAAATTTTTGTGTCAAGAAATAAGATCTATAAATAGCAAATATGAAAGTTATTCCGGCATTTTATAATTCATTATCAAAGATTAAACTCAAGTTCCACAGTATCCCCTTCATACTGCTTAACAGGTTTAACGCTGACCTTATCAAAAACTTCCAGCATCTTCCTGTTTTGAGATAGAACTGAGGCAACAAGCTTTTTAATCCCCCTTTCACGGGCAATCTTTATAAGATAATTTGCCATGAATGTGGCAATCCCTTTCCCCTGGTACTCTTCGTCCACAAGAAAAGCCATCTCATAAGCATCACCAGAGGGATATGCCGCATAACGGGCCTCTGCAACAATCTTTTCAATGTTACCTGTCTGGTGCACTGCAACAACAGCGAATATTTTTTCATAGTCTACACTGAGGTACTTCTGCATGTTCTTATGAGGCATAACCTTCACATGAGTAAAGTACCTGTAATACTTGGATTCATCAGAGAATTTATAGAAAAGTCTCCTCATCATATCCTCATCCGAGGCTCTTATGGGCCTTATCTTCAACTCAAGGCCGTCCTTGAATGTCTTTACAGTTTCAACCCTTGAGGGATAATTTGCCGCAATGGATTTGTATATCTGATCAGGGTAGATATAACCCTGCTCCTTTGATCTGTTGAAAAGAGTCTCCCTGTGGTCAGGGTGAGCGATTTCAATTAGCGAAAGCGCTCTCTCCCTTACGGATTTACCGAAAAGGGACGCAACGCCGTACTCAGTAACAACATAACGCGCGGCGCTGAGGGTTGACCTTACTCTCTCATTGTCATGGTCAAATGAGATCACTATATTGCTCCCGCCGTTCTGATCAATTGAATTGAGCGCGAATATGACCTTGCCGCTTCCGGAAAACGCTGTACCTGCCGCGAAATTGAATTTGCTTTCATAACCGGATATGAGGTCGTCTCCGGTATAGACCATTGTCCTTGCTGCTGTGATATCGATCTTCTCCACATTCATGATACTTATCATCTTCGGGATATTTTTAATAAAAAGCGGATTTGCCAGTTTAGCAACAGGATAGAATCCGAAGATCTGGTTATGATCAACATAATCATAAAGCTCCTTTGTTCCATAACAGTAGGATGTGGAGATCTGCCCGCCGCTCTCTCTCCTCCTGTCAACAGAGATAGCTCCGGCTTCAACAAGATCAAGTATCCAGTCGGATAAAACATTTGTCAGGATGCCGAGGTTCCTCTTCGCCATAAGATGAACTGCAATAGCATCAAAGAGCCTCCCTACGTGAAGAACGACCGTTGAACCGTCCTGGATAAGGTTGCTCACATGCCACCCGATTCTCTCCTGCACAGCATCATAGGGCTTTCGCTCTCTTTCAAGGAGAGGCTCATTACTCATAATGGCGTAATCAATCTGATCAACATGGATAGAAGTTTCACCGTACGTTACCGGAACATTCGGATTTACCTCGGCTATTACAATTTTCGCATTTTTAATAACTGTTGCAGCAACGTCAATGGCAACACCGAGGCTCATAAAGCCCCTGCGGTCAGGCGGTGATGTTGAAATAACCGCAATGTCGATTTCTATGGCTTTTGTCCCGAATATATAGGGTATCTCGACGAGGTTAGCAGGTATGAAATCCTCCTTCCCCTGACACATATTTTCAGATGTAGTTTCACCGCTCCGGAATGTCTTTAACCTGTAGTTCTGCATATCGCATGCCTGCTGGTTAAAAAAGAAATCGAGTGAAAAAAGCTGAATAATTTCAAGGTCGTAATTCCTGAGCTTATCAGATGTGGTAATCTCCCGCGTAACAAGCTGGGGAATGGCAGGACCACTTGTGAGAAAAATTTTATTTCCAGGCTGAACCAGGTCAATAAAACGGTTCATATCTATAACTTTGCTGTTAAAGTTTTCTTCTCTGTACATTTCTTACTCCTGAAATTATTGCTTTAAATCAGATCTTTCAGATCCTCGATTAGATAGATACCACCGGTACTGATATTTTCAAGTAATATTATTTTAACTTGGAGCAGTTAACGAATTAGTTAGTCTCTGTCATTTCGAACGTATGTGAGACGACCGAAATAGAGCTGGAAGCTAATCTAAAACTAATAGTAAAAAACAGATTTCTCAGTCGCTGTCGCTTCTTCGAAATGACAGATTCGGATTATTTCAAACGTTAACCGGTATAGAGCAGACGGATAGAGATAAACATAGCATTGAGGCTCTAATCCTCCCCCGTTGCCGGAGGAAAATCGAACTGTTTTACCGTAATTGCTTTTTTACAGGAGATAATCCCCGTTTGCTTCAGGCTGGTAGAGAATCTCTTCAACGAGAAATGTCTTCTCTCCAGCGGGGACCTTCCACTTAACTTCATCACCGACCCTGTATCCAAGGAGTGCTATACCAATAGGCGCCAGAATTGAGAGTTTACCCTTTGATGTGTCAGCATCCTCAGGATAGACCAGTGAGAATATATAATCCTCAGACTCCTCTATATCTTTAAATCTCACTTTCGAATTCATGGTGATTACATCAGGAGGCATCTTCTCAGGTTCAATTAAAACAGCGTTTTTTAATTCCTCAGACAGCTCCCTGTACTCGCTGTCACTGCTGCCGGGTTTAATGCTTATGAGGCCTGTAAGTTTCGTGTAATCCCTGCTGTTCACGATAATTTTTTTTCTGTTCATTTTTTACTCCTAAAAAAAATAACACGCCCCTTCTCTCTCCATATAAAAAAAGAAAAGGCGTGTTATTTGTATTTAATCAGACAAAATATCTGTTATATAATTTATTTATTCTTTGAAAAAAATGCAAGAACAAAGTTACAAAAATGTGATAAAAATTATAGAGTGGGGCTTTATCATTGCCCCACTCTGAAAATAAGAGGCTTTGCTGGTTGGTGTGTCGGAGGATGTAATGAACTGATAATCAAAAATTATCAGTGCCGGTTCATTTTTTATGAAAACATTTTCCTCTATATAAAATATTTAAATTTTTATTATCTTATAATATCAGTTAATTTGTAGAGGTGAAATGATTATACTCAACCATTTCACCTCTATTTATATGATATGGGTATCAAATATCAATATGTATAAGTATACTTTCCTGCAGTAGTAAGATATTTTCCGATAACCATTCTCTGAACCTGAACAGTTCCTTCAAAAATCTGCATAATCTTTGCGTCTCTCATGAACTTCTCAACAGGATACTCTTTAACATAAC
>DIEX01000017.1 GCA_002418835.1 Spirochaetia bacterium UBA5763
GTTATGTTAAAGAGTATCCTGTTGAAAAGTTCATGAGAGACGCAAAGATTATGCAGATTTTTGAAGGAACTGTTCAGGTTCAGAGAATGGTCATCGGAAAATATCTTACTACTGCAGGAAAGTATACTTATACATATTAAGAATTATACTGCATATAACTTTTGTTAAACTATTCAAAAATAAATCCCCGGCTTCCGGGGATTTATTTTTGAACTATAATTATTCTGCACAACAGAAAGAGCCGTTTATTTAAAACGGCTCTTTCTGTATGATTGATTCAATAGTTTAATTAAACAGCGAGCTTGTTGCTCTTTCTCCAGATGTTGAGTTTCTGAGCATCTTTAACCAGCTGATCCTTGAACTGCGGATGAGCTATCTCTACAAGAGCTTCTGCCCTTTCCCATGTTGATTTGCCTTTCATCTGGGCTATGCCATTCTCTGTTACTATGTAGTGAACAATTGACCTTGGGCATGTAACAATTGTTCCCGGTGCAAGAGTCGGGACTATTCGCGACTGGAGGTTACCCTCTTTATCAGTAAAAGTTGAGCTTATGCATATAAGCCCTTTACCGCCCCTTGACTGAAATGCTCCGAATATAAAATCAAGCTGCCCCCCTGTTCCTGTTATATGCCTTGAACCGCTTGATTCAGATGACACCTGAGAGTAGAGGTCAACTTCTATCGCATTATTAATTGCCATTACTTTGTCATTCACGCTTATAACGCGCGGATCATTGGTATAACTAACGGGATAGGATGCACAAATCGGATTGTTATCAAGAAACTCGTAGAGTTTCTTTGAACCCATAGCGAATGTATAAACCATCTTCCCCTTATCTATAACCTTTCTTCTTCCTGAAATTTTTCCTGATTCATACATATCCACGTATGAGTCAGCAAGCATCTCCGTATGTACACCCAGATCTTTAAGATCGCTTTGTGCAATCATGGAGCCCACGATGTTCGGCAGTCCCCCGATACCAAGCTGCAGAGTGGCACCATCTTCAATAAGAGTCATAACGTGGTTTGCGATACCTTTATCAGCTTCCGTTGCCTTTGCTGCAGGTAGCTCAATCAGAGGAGTGTTCGGCCCTTCAACAATCATATCAACTTCGGAGATATGTATTGATTCTGATGCTCCCCCGAGACATCGTGGTATTGTTGTATTAATCTCAACTATAACCTTAGATGCTTTTTTACAGTATGCATAACCAAGTGAATTTGATGTTGATAAGTTAAAAAATCCTTTATCATCCATTGGTGTAACCTGGATGAAAACCACATCCACTTTCCCGTATTTAACAATTATTCTGGGCCCCTGATGGTAGGTGAACGGAATGTAGTTAACAAGGCCCTGATCAAAATATTTTCTAGCCATGCCTGAAAAATGCCAGTCCTCCCATGTAAAAGCATCCCGCTTCGGGTCAGCTTCAACACATTTAAGCGGTTTCGCCCTGGTAGTTGTAATCAGGATAACATCCTTAAGATCCTCTTTTCTCTTGGAAAGAGCTGTATCAAGGGCATCAACACCCTGAATAAATTCCCCCATGAATACCACGTCGCCGGATTTAACTACTTTAGCTGCTTCATCAGCGCTTTTCAGTTTATCCTGATAATGATTACGCCAGATAGTAGACATTTTTAAGCCTCCACAAATTTTTTTCTATGTTTATTACTAACGCCGGGAACGAATGATTTATTTTCATTCATGCTCAGCGATTATTTCCCTCTCCTCAGTATTCCTTACCCACATTATTGCCTGTGCCAGAAGATCAACTGATGAGTTCAGATCCAGTTTCTCCTTAATTCTCTCCCTGTAAGTCCCGATTGTATTAACATTAAGATTAAGAGCCCTTCCGATTTCATTGCGCTTGTAACCCCGCCCCATGAGCCTGAATATTTCCAGTTCCCGGCCTGTGAGTATCTTGGCAGGGTCAGATACACTGTTTTTTGTTCCGGGATCTACTCCCCTTCCCAGGAAATTATTAAGCATCCTTTCGTTCATTGCTTCACTTATATATATCTTACCTGCAAGGAGCTGCCGTATAGCTACAGTCACATTGTCAGACATCTCCTGCTTCATAATATATCCCTTTGCCCCGCTCTTCAGTGCCCGCTCCGCGAAAATCTTTTCGTCGTGCATTGAAAGCACCAGAGTCGGAATGTTAATCCCGTTATCCATTATATACTTAATCAGCTCCAGCCCGCTTGTGTCTTTAAGCGTTATATCCACAATGGCCAGATCCGGCTTAAGATTTTTTATTTTCTGGATAGCAGAAAAAAAATCCTCAGCTTCTCCACAGACCTCCATGTCCTGTTCTTCGTTGATCAGTTGTCCCAATCCCTTCCTGAAGATAGGGTGATCATCAACAATAAGTATCCTTGATTTCTTCATAACTTTTCGCTTTCCAGTCCCATTCTATTTTTCTGTTATTTTCCCTGGGGAACTTAATAACTACATAAGTCCCTCCGCCGGCATTTGATCCTATTTCAAGAGAACCGCCGATTGCCCTGGCCCTGTATTTCATAATTGCAAGGCCGATACCGGCAGTTTCTCCTGATGAAATATTAAAACCTGTTCCGTTATCTTCAATACAGAGATAAATATTCTCCTCATTTGAAGAATAAGTGATTATTATAAGATCCGCTTTGCCATGTTTTATTCCGTTTGTAACAGCCTCCTGTACTATGTAATACATGTTTATTGCAATCTGACTGTTATATATCATGACATCTTTATTTTGATTTCTGAATTCGCAATCTATACCGTACATCTTCTCAACTGATGCCGCCAGTTCACTTATACCTGAACTCAGTCCGTTCTCTTCAAGCCTCAGCGGGCATAACCCCCTGGAAAGAGCCCGCGTTTTTTCATGTGCGCCTTTAACAAGGCCCTGTATCTCCTCAGCCAGCCTCACTTCGGTATTACTCTGCTGCCTGAGCCGATTCCTCAGGAGTGAACATAACGCGTCTATCCCTACTATATGCTGGGCAAGATCATCATGAAGATACTGCCCTATCCGGTATCTCTCTCTCCCTGAAGCAGTGAGAATTTCTCTCTCAAGACGGATCTGCTCAGTAACATCATACCCTGCCCAGATAATGCACTTTTCACCCTGAAGTTCAATGATCTCCGCAGAGAGAGAGAACCTCCTAATCCCCTTGACACGTGAATACATCTGTGTTTCATAATCTCTAAGTTTGCCATCAGCCATAAGTTCACTGACGAATTTTGCTCTATCCTCTGAATCAGTAAAAAAATCTATCTCCGTTGTTGTTTTGCCTATAAGTTCTTCTTTTGTATAGCCCACAAGTTTAAGATAGCTTTCATTGATATCCACATAACGGCCCTCTTTCAATGTTGTTATAGAACTTGGAGAGGGGCTCGCATAAAAAGCCTTTGAATATTTTTCATCTGATACGCGGAGCTGCTGCTCTGCTATTTTAAGTTCAGTAATATCTGAAAAAATAAACATGCACCCTGATACTCTGCGGTTCATGTCATAGAAAATTTTAGGAGTTGCGATGGCATGAAAAACCTTGTTATCTCTCTTTGAGCTGTTAAACTCAAGATACTTGGGGAGCTCATCAGTTCTGTTACGAAACCAGTAAAGCCATTGATTGACAACATTCTCTTCGAAAAATTCACGTATATTACGTCCAAGAATCCGGCTCTTGTCCACATTGAGCATATTACAGATCTCTTTAGAGGCAAAACGGATAATCCCGTCCCTGTCGTGAAAACCCATGGCGCCCTTCATGTTATCCGCTATGGAACCTACAAGGAGCCCGCCATCATGGATAAGACGCTCCGGTCGCAGCTGATCTGTTATATCATACATTGTCGTGATATAACAGTCCTCATCACAATTGTAGGAGATTGTACCTGAAATAATTTTTTTCGGGAATTTGTTTCTGATGGAACACCAGAACTTGCCGGATGGTATCACTTTGAGGTTCCGGTATATTTCCGCATTCTCAAGAGGTGTATACGGATAATCATAATTTACGAGGTCGTGCCAGTAACTGTTAATAATTTTTTCTTCAGATCCACCTGCAATATCAAGAAACAGACCGTTGCAGCTGACGATCTTCAAATCTGAGTCAAGAACCGCTGTTGCCAGTCCTGACTGCCGGATAAAAACATCATAATCGATATCCAAATTACCACGCATACCTTCTACCGCTTCCCTGTTAAAACCGGACATCACCAATCCAAACTGCCCGGTTTTTTAAATCTTCAGCAGCCGTTACACCCCGACTGCCGGAATCAGCAGCCGGAAAATGCCCCGGCGGAAACATAGAAGGCAGCGCAGAAAATTCATCTACTCTGCAAACTCAGAAAGAACACTTGTTGCAACTACAAGCCTCTGAATTTCAGATGTGCCTTCATATATTTCTGTAATTCTTGCGTCCCTGTATAGCCTTTCAGCGATATAATCCTTAACATAGCCATATCCGCCGTGTATCTGAATACACTTGTGCGAACACCTGTGCGCACATTCTGAAGCGTATAGTTTAGCCATTGCTGAATATTTGCTCACAGGCCTTCTGTTCGCCCCGTTTTTATCACAAAGAGCTGCCGCCTGATAAACCAGAAGCCTGGCTGCTTCAATCTCTGTTGCCATGTCTGCAATCATCCACTGTATAGCCTGGAGCTTACCTATAGGCGCGCCGAACTGTTCCCTCATATTGGCATACTTCGCCGCTTCTTCAAGTGACGCCTGTGCTATACCGAGCGCCTGTGCAGCAATACCAACACGTCCGCCGTCAAGAGTATGCATAGCAATCTTAAAGCCCTCTCCAGGTGCGCCAAGCATCCTGTCCGCTGGAATATCACAGTCTTCATAGATCATTTCAGTTGTAGATGATGCACATATACCAAGTTTATCTTCAACTTTACCTACACTGAATCCTGGGTCTCCCTTTTCTATAATAAAAAATGACGTATTTTTGTTCTTGGTCGCGTTCTTATCTGTAACAGCAAGCGTTACATGCACATCCGCATACTCACCGTTTGTAATAAAATTTTTGCTTCCATTCACGATATAACCCTTACCACCTTTAACAGCAGTTGTTTTTGTTCCGCCTGAATCAGAACCTGCGTTCGGTTCAGTGAGCCCGAAGGCGCCTATATGCTCGCCCCGGCACAGCTTAGGAAGATACTTCTCTTTCTGCGCCTCTGTACCGAAATAATTTATCGGTGACACGCACAAGGAGTTGTGAGCTGAAACAATAACGCCCGAAGAGGCGCATACTCTCGAAATCTCCTCAACAGCTATTGCATAGGAAACATAATCCATACCGGCTCCGCCATACTTGTCGTCATAAACAACTCCCATGATACCAAGTTCGCCAAGTTTTTTTGTTGTTTCCAGCGGGAACCTGTGTGTTCTATCTATTTCCACAGCCTGTTCCCTCAGTTCCTTCTCCGCAAATTCACGGCACATATTCCGCACCATCAATTGCTCATCAGTTAAATCAAACATACTTCTCCTCCTATTTCCCCCTGAATAGGACCTTTAACGGCCCCTAATAATGAGTACACTGAAAGTCACTATACTTCAATAGTCTGATAATCTATTATCGTGTGGTCGAATTAATTATTTTCATGTAGTATTATTGAACAAAATCAACTATCAGTGAGGTTAATTCTACTCTTCCCAAAAACCGATTTTTCTGTAAATTACCATCAATATAGTTAAAAAATAAAATGGCGGATTGTTGCATTTTTGACCGTACGGTCATTTTGTTTTGCAACAGCCTCCCTTTAACAAGCAAAAGAAACGGGGATAACCCGGTTTAAACTCTGACAGGGTGGATTTACAATGTCAGAGGTCAAAAATGAATTCTATCTTAATGGATGTGACTATGGAAAACACAATATCTTTCAGGCTTACAGAAGAGCAGGATATGATCAGGCAGATGACAGCTGAATTTGCCGACAAGGAGATCAAACCATTTGCGGGAGAATGGGACATTAAAGATCACGTTCCAATGGATGTCCTTGCCAAATTGCACGAACTGGGTCTCACCAACATAGGGGTACCAGCTGAATACGGCGGCCAGGGCCTTGACAATCTAACAAGATACACTATATGTGACGAGCTTGCACAGAGAGACGCGGGCATAGCAACAACTGTTGTGGCATCATCTCTACTTGCGTCAGATCCTATAATGGTAGGAGCCAACGATGAGCAGAAAAAATGGTGGTTCGGAAGGATGCTCGAAGGGGCAATGTGCGGATTCTGCCTGACAGAACCTGGCGCAGGTTCTGATGCGCTTGGTCTGTCAACAAAATGCACAAAAGACGGCAACGACTGGATTATCAGCGGAACCAAGCAATTTATAACAAACGGCGGATTCGCAAAACAGTTTACAGTATTTGCAACAATAGACAGAGCGATGGGAAACAAAGGAATCTGCTGCTTCATGGTGGATAAAGATTTCCCCGGTGTTAAAATTGGAAAGAAAGAGGATAAACTCGGAATAAGGACATCGAGTACAACCGAGGTTATTTTTGAAGATGTGCGAGTTCCCGGATGGATGTGTCTCGCCGGAGAAGGGAAAGGCACACCGATGCTCATGGAAACCCTTGACTATTCGCGTACTGCCGTAGCTGCTATGGCAACGGGTATTGCTACAGGTGCGCTGAATGCATCAATTTCTTATGCGAATGAAAGAAAACAGTTCGGGAAACCGATATCCGCTTTCCAGGCAATACAGTTTATGCTTGCTGACATGGCAACACAAACTGAATGCTCGAGGCTTCTGTACCAGAAAGCCGCCTGGTGTCAGGATAATAACCTCCCGTTCAAAATGCTCTCAAACATGGCAAAGATGTATGCCGCAGATACAGCAATGAAATCCTCACTGGATGCAGTTCAGATCTTCGGCGGTTACGGATATGTGAAAGAATATCCGGTGGAAAAATTCATGAGAGACGCGAAAATAATGCAGATATTTGAAGGTACTGTTCAGGTTCAACGGATGGTTATCGGGAAATATCTCACTACAGAAGGAAAATATAGTTATACTTTTTCATAATAGAAATAATAAAACCCTGCGTTATGCGGGGTTTAATTTTACAATTTTTTTGACAGTATCTGCCATAAAAAACACTATTTTTAAAAAACTTCAATTATATTAATTTAAGAACCACCTGGAAACCTTCTGGGGAATTCTGTTGATAAACTTAAGGCCGCTCAATGAGCGGCCTTTTTTTATGCGACATAATTAAACTGAATAAACTCAATTAAACAACAAGTTTGCTGCTTCTGCGCCATATATTCAGTTCAGCAGCCTGCTTAATAAGTTCTTCCCTGAAATCAGGATGGGCAATCTCTATAAGCGCCTCTGCTCTCTGCCAAGTGGACTTACCCTTCATCTGCGCCGCACCATACTCAGTTACAATGTAGTGAGTGATTGATCTGGGGCATGTTACAATAGTTCCCGGTGTCAGTGTGGGAACAATCCTCGAATGAAGCTCACCCTTTTTATCTTTAAAAGTTGAACTTATACAGATAAGGCCTTTACCTCCGCGCGAATTGAACGCGCCCATTATGAAATCAAGCTGCCCTCCGGTGCCGGATATCTGCCTTGCCGCACTGGACTCAGATGCCACCTGTGAAAAAAGATCAACCTCAAGAGCGTTATTAATTGCAACCACCTTGTCATTAAGGCCTATTATTCTTGGATCATTGGTATAGCTCACAGGGTATATGGCGCAGACCGGGTTATTATCAAGAAAATCATAGAGTTTCTTTGAACCCATTGCGAAAGTATAAACCATTTTTCCTTTGTCGATCATCTTCCTTTTGCCCGTAATTCTGCCGGACTCGTACATATCGACATATGAATCAGCAAGCATCTCAGTATGAACACCTATATCTTTCAGGTCACTCTTCGCAATCATGCTGCCGACAACATTGGGGAGACCGCCAATCCCCAACTGAAGTGTAGCGCCATCCTCAATGAGATTCATCACGTGACCAGCAATACCGAGATCAGCTTCACCCGGTATAACAGCAGGGAGTTCAATAAGCGGGCTCTGAGGGCCTTCTACAATCATATCGACTTCTGATATATGTATCGCCTCTGACGCTCCTCCAAGGCATCTGGGATTATTGCTGTTGACTTCAACAATAACTTTCGCCGCTTTCTTGCAGTATGCGTAACCGATTGAATTTGAAGTGGAGAAGTTAAAAAATCCTTTCTCATCCATAGGCGCAACGCGGATAAACACCACATCCACCTTGTTATATTTTGCTACTACCCGGGGAGCCTGGTGATAGGTAAAAGGAATATAACTGGCAAGCCCCTGCTCTGAAAATTTTCTGGCAACTCCGGAGAAATGCCAGTCATCCCAGGTAAAGACCTCCCTCTTCGGATCAGCTTCAACACATTTCAGCGGTCTTGTCCTTGTTGTTGTTACTATTATTACATCCTTAAGCTCATCTTTTCTTTTTGCAAGGGCCTCATCCATTGCTTCAACAACCTGTATGAACTCACCCATAAAAATTACATCTCCGGATTTGACACAGATAGCAGCTTCATCAGCGCTCCGGAGTTTTTCTCTGTACTGATCCCGCCAGACATTACTCATTTCTGCTATTTCCCCTTCTTTATTTATTTTCTTTATATAAAAGTCTTTATTTAATTTCCTGCTCCTCAACTTTCTGCACCCAGAGAATTGCCCTGGCCATAAGCTCATTTGATGAAGAGAGGTTAAGCTTCTCTTTAATCCTCTCCCTGTATGTGCCGATTGTATTAACATTAAGATTTAATGCTTTGCCAATCTCGTTTCTTCTGTACCCTTTCCCCATCATCCTGAAGATCTCGAGTTCCCTGTCGGTCAGTACTGACGAAGGGTCCTTTTCAAGGTCAAAAGATGTTCCCTCAACAGCCCGGCCTGTTAAAGAACTGAGTATTCTGTCATTAATAGCATCACTTACATATATCTTCCCCGCAAGGACATGTCTTATTGCAGCAGTTACGTTACCCGACATCTCCTGCTTCATGATATAACCCTTTGCTCCGGACTTGAGTGCTCGCTCTGCAAATATCTTTTCATCATGCATTGAAAGAACCAGAACAGGTATATTGAGGTTATTGTCATTAATAAATTTTACCAGCTCCAGTCCGCTGGTATCTTTCAGTGTAATATCAGCAATAACAAGATCAGGATTAAGCTGCCTGACTTTTTTTGTTGCAGAGAATACATCCTCTGCTTCGCCGCACACCTCCATATCCGGCTCTTCATTAATAAGTTGTATCAGCCCCTTTCTGAAGATGGGGTGATCCTCAACGATGAATATCTGTGATTTCTTCATAGCTCACCTGCTTCCAGTCCCATTCGGCCTTTTTATTATTCATTCTCGGGAACGTAAGAAGAATGTAAGTTCCATTTCCCGGTTCACTGTTCACCTCAAGTCCTCCGCCGATTGCCCTGGCCCTGTATTTCATAAGGCTCTGCCCCATGCCGTTCGAAGCAATTTCTTTCGGATCAAATCCTTTGCCGTCATCTTCAACAGAGATATACAGGTTATCCTCATTTGAAAAGTACGTTATAATAATTTCACTACAGGATGCATGCTTCACTGCATTATTCACAGCCTCCTGTACAATATAAAACATATTAATCGCTATCTGACTGTTATATATTATTTCGAATATATTAAAATTATGAAAAATACAGCTTATACCGAACATCTTTTCTGCCCGTAATGCCAGGTCCCTGATTGCGAAACTGAATCCGTTCTCTTCAAGGGAAACAGGACATAGACCCCTGGCCGCACCCCTTGTTTTATCAAGGGCTTCTTTCATATATTCATGGATCTCACCTGCAAGCGTTATCTCAGAATTACCAGAAGCTTTAAGCCGGTTTTCAAGGAGAGAGCACATGGCCTCCACCCCCACCAGATGCTGTCCCAGGTCATCATGGAGATACTGCCCGATATTATATCGTTCCCTCCCTGTTGCTTCCAGAACCTCTTTTTCAAGCCTTATCTCATCAGTGACATCATAACCGACCCATATTATGCACTTCTCCCCCTGAAGTTCAATCAGGTCAGCAGAGAGTGAAAATGTCCGAAGGCCCTTAACCCTGGAATTTACATGGGTTTCATAATCCCGGAGTTTCCCTTTGGATTCAAGTTCAGCAACAAATTTTTTCCTGTCATCCTTATACTTAAAAAAATTTATGTCAGTTGATGTTCTGCCGATAATCTCCTCTTTGGTGCAGCCCACAAAAGCGCAATAGCTTTCATTAACATCTATATACCGCCCCTCGGCAAGAGTTGTTATTGAACTGGGAGCGGGACTCGCCTGGAAAGCCTTTGAGTACTTTTCATCAGAGATCCGGAGTCTCTCTTCATTCATTTTAAGTTCTGTTATGTCAGTAAAGATAAACATGCACCCCATAACTTTCCGGTTGTAATCAAAAAAAAGGCGCGGTGTTGCTATTACATAGAAAACTTTATTTTTTTTTCTCGAACTTATAAACTCAAGATACAGCGGAACACTTTCCGCCTTCTCGTTCATAAGAATAAGCCACTTGTTAACCAGCTTCTCATCAAAAAACTCATTGATATGATGGCCGATGATATCCTTTTTTGATGAACCAATAATCCTGCATATTTCGGAGGAGGCAAATCTCACAATCCCCCGGTTATCATGAAAGGCCATAGCGCCCCTGAGGTGGTCTGCAATAGAATCGATTAGCAGCCCGCCGTCATTAACAAGCCGCTGAGGAGTAACCTGCTCCGATATATCATAGAGAGTTGCAAAATAAAGTGACTTTTCAGAATCGTATGAAATGGTTGCGGAGATCAATTTTTTCGGAATTTTTTCTTTAATGGAACACCAGAATTTGCCGGACTTTGGAGCAGCACGATCAGGTATATCCGGAAGTGAATCAATCGGCGTAAAGGGATAATCATAATTGATGAGATCGTGCCAGTTTCTGTTTTTTATTTTTTCCCTGGAAAAGCCTGTTATATTAATCAGTTCATCATTGAATTCAATAATATTAAGATTATTATCAAGTACCAGAGCTGCAAGCCCGGACTGGGTAATCAGATCTTTTTGTTTAAAAATTTTTTCATTCATGACAATATCCGGTAAATTAATTGTTCCATACTATCCGACCATACTGTCAATCCCTTTTTCCACCCATTAATTCAGTGTTCACCTCCATAATAATTAACAATTTAATGAAAGAATAAAAAAAAGTCTCTGCCATGACTAATCATGATAGAGACTTTAAATTAATACAAAAATGAAATTTGATTACTAATAAAAGCGATTCATACTATCTATCTTTCGAATACCATCGCCATACCCATACCGCCTCCGATACACATGGATACTATACCGGTTGAGAAATTCTTTCTCTTCATCTGGTACATTGTTGTTACTGTCATCCTTGCGCCTGTACATCCTATGGGGTGGCCAAGAGATATTCCGCTTCCAAGCTGATTCGGGAATTCATTGTCAAGGCCAAGCTCCCTGAAACAGCCTATTGCCTGGGATGCGAATGCTTCGTTTATCTCCACCATGTCAAAATCCTTAATTGTCATTCCTGCAAGTTTCATCGCCTTCCTCATCGCAGGTACAGGGCCAAGTCCCATATATGCAGGGTCAACTC
>DIEX01000009.1 GCA_002418835.1 Spirochaetia bacterium UBA5763
GGGAGTTTTTTTATGGATTTAAAAATTTTTTTTAAAACAAACAGGGCTCCTTCGTATAAATAGCAGAGGTTATAGCAATTTCAGAAATGTTCGTCATGTTGTTTCATGATAGTCTATATAAGTGTAAACTCCGGCGGGGATTTATTGCAAGTATGCACTATACTATGGATTAGCTTCCAGCTCTTTCTGCGGTCGCCCACTACCTTCGCGGGGATGACATAGAAAATGAAAAAGCATGGCTGGGATAAATAAATATTTTTCTGGTAAAAATAAAGGGAGTCTGCTGAATTGTTATTATATACAATATGTCATTCCGGTTTCCCGATAGGGAATACCGGAATCATAAGGATTCAATAAAATTAAGGTCAAAACGATATTTTTTGTATCATTGAGATTCCGGTATTTGACAGTGTCAAAACCGGAATGACAAAAATATAAAACTTATATAAAACCTTCATCAAACTCATCAGATTTTAAAAAAAAGGAGCATCAGATGTCTGTAATAGCAGCATTAATCATTTTTCTCATTTCACTCTCGATAATAATAGTATTAACAGCAATATACAGAATCAACTCAGCAGCAGTGATGATTGGTGTAACATTCCTCTTCGGGTTTATGAGCGGTATGCCTCTTAATGATCTACTCACTGCCATAAGGAGCGGCTTCGGTTCAACTGCCGGATATATAGGCCTTGTAATAATCGAAGGGATCATGATGGGTGTAATCCTTGAAAAGACAGGCGCGCTGGCTGCAATTTCCGCTGCTGTGGTAAAAAAGACCGGCAAAAGAAAAACGGTTCTTACGGTGAATGTTGCGGGGTATCTTCTCTCTGTGCCTGTATCATCTGACTCGGGATTTATTCTTCTTCATCCGCTTGCCGAGGCTATTGCCTCATCAACAGGGAGATCCCTTGCGGCAGTATCAACAGCCCTTGCAACCGGCCTTTATGTCTCCCATTCGCTTATACCTCCAACCCCCGGGCCACTGAGTGCAATAGGGATATTGAACGCGGGCTCTCTATCCGTATTCCTCCTGGGAATACTTGTATCAATACCCGGAATTGCTGCGGGATATTTCTGGATTACAAAATTTGTGGAGAAGAAAAATTTTACCCCGGTCTTTGATGACTCACGGGGGAAAACTGTCCGTCCCTATCTTGAAGTGCCATCTCTCCTCGAAGCTGTAATTCCTCTCCTTGTCCCTGTTGTATTGATGATACTCCGCGCCATTGCAGTAGTACCAGCAAGGCCATTCGGAAACGGCGCGTTCTCCAGGTTTGCAGTATTCGCGGGGGATCCTGTCTTTGCTCTCTTTGCCGGTATATTATGCTCCCTGATACTTGTGAAGAGGGGATTTTTCCGTGAAGCAACAGGGGGGTGGATAGCAGAGGGTGTAAGGCGTGCGGCGCCTGTTCTTGTTGTTTCAGCAGCGGGGGGGGCTTTTGGTGCAGTGGTAAAAACATCGGCTCTGACTAATTCACTTGTTACATCGATGTGCGCATGGCATATCGGAATATTCCTCCCCTTTCTTGTGGCTGCTGTGCTTAAAACCGCAACAGGTTCATCAACAATATCGATCATAACTGCCGCGTCGGTTGTATCTCCATTGATGGGTACCCTGGGGATTAATCCCGCTCTCGCTGTACTGGCAGTGGGCGCGGGTTCGATGATGGTATCGCATATAAATGATCCTTTTTTCTGGATTGTTTCAAAATTCAGCGGAATGGATGAGGCAACAGCACTTAAGGTCTTTACCCCTGCAACAGCCATAACCGGCGGTGTATCTTTTCTGCTGGTTGCTCTGCTCTCCCTTTTTATAAAATGAAAATGTTTAAAAAAAATTCACCCGGTATTATTATTTCTAAACACTATTAAGTAATGCCGCATTAAACCGTGATTTTGTTTATATAAAATTCCGGCAGTACAAGGGCGGGATTGTCACTGCAAAATTAAGGGAAACCATTACAGGTAATTTCTAAAAAAGAGTTTGTGTTTGCCCCGGGCAGTTATAATGTGGCACCATAATATTTCGGGTTGAATAAAATGAGAACGGGACTACTATATCTTACTGTTTTTCTTATCCTTGCTATGGGTGGTGCCTTTGCAGCCTCCGGTTCAGAAGAGATCTTTCATGCCTCAGCAAAAGGGGATGTCAAAGCTATAGAAATGCTCCTCCAGAAGGGGGAGGATATTAACCGGAAGGGGAGCGGGGGGATGACCCCGCTTGTAATTGCGGTAATAAGTAAAAGGGTTGAAGCTGTTTCTTACTTTGTAAAAATGGGGGCTGATATAAACCTCAAGGATAACATGGGGATGACCCCCCTGATGCAGGCAGCGGACGATGGCGATCTCCGGATTGTTGAGATACTTGTGTCAGCTGGTGCGGAGATCAATGCATCCAATGTTTCAGGCCTCACTGCTCTTATGTTCGCAGCGGAAAATGGAAAGATAGATGTTGTCAGGTTCCTTGTGAGCAGGGGAGCTGACAGGAATATGAAATGCGCTTCGGGTTACACAGCTGCTGATTTTTCAAAAGAGAAGAACCATGAAGATGTGTATAAATATCTGATAATGGTAAACTGAACCTCGGATTTCTCCTGCTTAATTGTTCATCGTATATAACGTTTCATTTTCCGGTTATCTTTTCAATTTGACAAAATTCTTTATACTGCTTTATTTCTTAAAAGCAATAGAAAACTCGAAACGGGTGTTCTTTATTTTTCAGTATAAGATTTAATCTGTCATGCCGGTTTCTCGCAGAGAATACCGGCATCTCATAGTATAAGTTCAGGAATTGAATTACCGGATTATCAAAATTTAATTTGCGGGAGCCAATAATATGTCAAGAAACGCATTTAACGCAAAAAACACAAACCCCGTGGGTCCCTATTCTCATGTAGTGGAATCCGGGGGGCTCTTTTTCTTTTCAGGGCAGATCGGCCTTGATGGAGCCACGGGGAAACTTGTCCCAGGCGGAATTGCATCAGAAACAGAGCAGTGCTTTAAAAACATTACAGCAGTTCTGGAGACTGCGGGTCTCTCTGAAAGCGATGTTATCAAGGCAACTGTATTCCTCACGGACATGGGAAATTTCCCTGCCATGAACAGCATTTATGAAAAGTACTTTTCAAAGCCGTACCCCGCAAGGAGCACCATAGGTGTGGCCTCTCTCCCCCTGGGAGCCCTGGTTGAGATAGAACTTACAGCGCGCAGATAAACTTCTTGCTTTTTTTCAGGCGGCATGACATAATAAGTTATGCCGGTTTTATTTGATAAAATAGGGAATTATTTTTTTGCAGAAACGGAGTTCCGGAGAAGGGGTACTTATGTCCGGATATATCTCATGGCGGCGATTAAAAATATATGATCGACAGTCTCTTTTTATGGCTCCTTATATATCTCCAGATATCGGTATTTATTCATATACTCTTCATCGTCGCGTACATTTCTGAAAAGAGCAGCTTCAGCTTCAGGGGATTCCTCCTTACAACTGTTACAAATTTCGGCATAGGGATGGGTATACTCATTGTTATGATGAAAGATCCTGACGTTATCCGGAGGTTCAGTCTCGGGCCGGTGCTCTTTATTGAATCAGGGGTAGTGTTTTCACTCCTTATTTTCCTGAAGGTAATAATCACTGTAAGGATATTCAAGCGGATGAAAAATCCTGAAAACTGGGATATAAGCTTTTTCGGGAAGAGGGTCTACAAGCAGGATGTTGTAAAAAAAGGGGAGCTGGCTACCTATTTCCTTACTCTCCCCTTTACTTTAATGAGCGGCGCTTACTTTCTGGTTAATCTATTCAACAGCTGATACTCCCTCTTTTTTAATTCCGAAATTTTTAATAAGCATTACGTGGTTCCCTTTGCGGCTGTAGATAATTTCGTCAAAGGCATTCTTTGTCATGATTATACCCCTGCCGTGGGAGAGAAATGAGTCATTGGGATTTTCCGAAGTTCCGCTAAGATAGGTTTCAAAGTTAAAACCCGCGCCTTCATCAGCCACAATATACATCACCTTTTCTTTTGAAACGGAATATTCGATGGTGACCTTTTTGTTTATGTTCTGCGGCTCAAACTGCCGCTGGCGTATCAGTTCAAAATAGCGGTCTTCAATGAGGGCCTGGGTCTTCTCCTCAAATGAAATGTCAAGGTTCCCATGTTCAATTGAGTTAATGATTATCTCCCTAAGCGCAATCTGTATCATCTTGATCTCCCAGGGTTCAAGGTATTTTATAAGGTTCCTGGTTACCCTGTGGGTTATTTCATCAGCTGTTATAAGGTAGTTGCCTATTGAGTATTTCTGTTTTTCATATTCGAAATACTTCATAAGGGAGTCATCGCCCATGTTGTAGGCTTTTCCAAGGATCTCATTTTTACCCTGGATATTGACATACTCAAGCTGTACATTCATCTCTTTAGGTTCTGTAATTATTGATGATATAAACTGAGCCCTGAACTGTACCGGTTTTTTGGTTTTTACGAATTCATCCAGCTTCTCCAGTACAAGCAGTTTGGTGATTTGCGGTTCTATATCGGTATCATAGAGCAGCTCGTGGAAGGGTAGCCCTCCGATTTTTTTCGGGTCAAGTTTGAGCTCATTTGCTATGGCATAGTTTGCGGTTATAAAGTTAAGGTCTTCATCAAGTGAAAAAATTATATCGCTTGATCCTTCAACAAGGACTTTGTATTTCTCTTCTGAAAGGGAGAGTAACCTGTGGGCCTCTTCAATTTCATGTTTGGACCTGTTCAGGTTATCAACAACCTTCTGCTGTGTTGAAATGACCTCCTGCTGCGCCTCCTCCTTCTCCTTCTTCATTATATTAATTCTATCTGCAAGGGCTATTGAGAGAAGCACCATCTCAAACCCTGAGCCTATCTGGAGGCCGTGTTCAGTGAGAAAATTGTGCGGTATGAGCCCCATGACTCTGAGCGTGGATAAAATGACCCCGATAAAAAAAGTTATCCATGCTATAAGGTAGAACCTCGCGGCATGGTTCCCCCTGATAATACTAAGGTAGGCAGCAGGGAGCGCGGTGAATATCATTGCAAGCGGGAGAATCTGCCCCGCGATTATAGTTATTGAATATGGAACAAAAAATGATACTGCTGCAAGGAGCCCCCCCGCAATCATCAGTCCGGTCATTATTCTGCTGAATACAGGGGTGTATCTGTGCATATCAAGAAATCTGAGCGAGAAGAGAGCGGCGAGAAAACAACTCATACCTATGAGGAACGGGTTCGCGTGCTTTGCCCACCAGATATGATCCGGCCAGAGGTATTGGAAAGCCAGGCCGTTCATCGACATCTGGAACATACCGAAGAAAGAGATATATAGAATATAGCTTAAATAGTTTCTGTCTCTTGTGAAGATAAGGAGGAAGAGGTTGTAGAACAGCATGGCAACAATAATGCCGTAGTATATCCCGAAAAGGAAATTCTCCATCTGCATCCTGTTATTAAAAGTAGTGATCTCCCAGAATGAGACAGGGAAGATCATGCCATCATCAGTTTCAACACGCATGTAGAAAGTTCTTCCGCTTCCGGGCGGGAAATGTACAGGGAAGACAAAATTGCGGTGTTTTATTGTTCTGTTAATAAAAGAAAAGTCACGGCCCGTGGTATCCTGCTGAAGCAGGTCGAGCTCCCCTCTTGAGTTTTTCCCGAATGTGTAAAGCTCAATTCTGTCAAGGAGCGGGAAACCGATTTCGATATAACGTGTGATGTCATAGGTGGAGCTGTTTTCTGCAGAGAACCTTACCCAGTAGACAGATTTTGTAAATCCGAAATTCGGTATATCGGATGTGACAGGTTTGAACTGGTCTGAATAATTTTCAGATATCACAGAGTACAGGGTAAGCTTGCCGTCAGGGTCCTCCAGGATTTCGCAGGATCTCCCCATTGTAAATGATTTGATCGATTTATCAATCTGTCCCGGCTGAAGAGTGTAACCTGTTTTTACAGAGGTTAGAAAGAACAGTATAAAAACAGCGGAAACCAGTAACGGTTTCACGGGATAATTATTAATAGAATGTTTAATTTTCATTATTTATTCCGGTTAACGATTGAACTACTTTGTTCTCTGTCATTCCCGCGAAGGCGGGAATCCCATAGTGCCAGTTTTATGAGATTCCGGCACTTTGTTATCACTGAGCCTGCCCCGGCGAATGCCGGGGGCCGGAATGACGATGTGCTAATTATTTCGTAAAATGCTGTAATACCTGATGCCTGCATAAAATATATTCTTTTTCAAAAGAATTGTAAAGAAAATTTTACCCTATTTCACGGTATCGATAATAGAGAGTGCCAGTTTTGTCCCTGCCACAAGATCTTTTATAAGAATAAACTCCTCGGTACTGTGAATTTTCTGCATGCCGCACGCAAGGTTTATGGCCTTTACTTTTGATTCGTTTATAATGTTGGTATCGCTACCGCCCCCCATTGAGACAAACTGCGGCTTCAGGCCGATTTTCTTCATTGCTTCCGCTGTGAGAAGAGATATCTGTTCCTCAGGTGAAATGCTGAAGCCCGCGTATTCAAGGGCCCGGTCTATAGATCCCTTTGCCTTATGTTTTGAGCAGATTTTTTTAACTGTATCACGCACCTGTTTTTCAACATTAAGCATCTTTTTATTATTGATAGACCTGACTTCAAGCTCGCATTGCGCTTCTTCAGCAACAATGTTAGTTGCCCTTCCGCCTGAGATGATCCCCACGTTGAGAGTTGTCTCTTCATCGATCCTTCCGTTCGGAAGTTCTGTAATTATTTCCGAAAGCACCCTTATCGCGCTTATACCCTTTTCAGGTGCCATCCCTGCGTGGGAGGCTTTACCTTTTATCTTTATAGTCATGTTGGAGTGGTATGGCGCCTTGACAACTATTCTCCCTATTGCTCCGCTGCTGTCGAATACAAATCCGTATTTCGATTTAAGAAGTGAAAGGTCAAACCCTTTGATCCCTTTCAGCCCCTGCTCCTCGGCGCATGTGAGCAGAATTTCAACAGGGCCGTGTGGAATTTTATTCTCTTTAATATGTTCAAAGGCTTCAATGAAGATTGCTATTGCTGCCTTGTCATCTCCCCCTAAAACTGTTGTTCCGTCTGATGATATTCTGGTGTCAGTTACAACTGCTTTCACGTTGTCGCATGGAATTACAGTGTCCATGTGCCCTGATAAAAGTATTGTGCTCCGTTTCTCGCTGCCGTTCAGCTTTATAAGCAGGTTGAAGGATTCGCCGCACCTGTGCATTGAACATTCTCCGCCGAGTCTGTTGAATCTTTTAATTATATAATTCATTACATCTTTCTCTTTCCAGGAGGGGGATGAAATCTCCGCAACCTCTGTGAATGTTTTGATCAGTCTTTCTCTGTTAATTTCGTACATCGTGTTATCCTTTTTCAATTTATTATATCTGGTTAAGCCTGAATTGTCTTATCTTTTCAGAGTAGTTCTGTATAAGCCTGTCCCTCTCCCTGACAGATTCCCCCTCGGCATATACATGAATAAGGGGCTGCGACGCGTCAGGCATAAGGAGTATCCATGAACTGCTGTTTATAATCTTAACACCGTCAATGAGTTCAACGCTTTTGCCGTCAGATTCTGAAGAGAGCATCCCCATGATTGAAGCTTTCTCCTCAAGGGTGCACTGTATCGTTGTGCTGGCAAGGTTTACCTTCGGGAGCTGCTCTTTCACTTCGCAGAGCTCCTTCTTCTCCAGCGTCAGGTATTCAAGAATTCTTAAGAATGTGATCATGGGGTCAGTTCTCTGCTCAAGGTACGGGTATCTGCATTTACCGCCATAGAAGAGGTCAATGCTGTCCTCAGGGTTGCGGAGTTTTGTAGTTACCCACCTGATGCTGCCGCCGTTACTCTCAATAAGCCTGCTTACAGCGTTTGATGTATTTACAGGGAGGCAGATGGTCTCTATCTCTTTATGTTTGAGGTAGAGCATGCTGAGGATTGAGCTTATGTCGTCAGCAGTGAGGACATTCCCTGTTTCATCGATGATTGTGATATTGGTGCCGTGAGGCCCGATGATTACACCGATCTCCCGGTTCATCTTTGACATGTTGACCACGTTATAAATTGATTTTATTGTGCCGGTCATTATATCATATTCAGAGAGCGTCTCCTTCATCTGTCCCCGGAGAACAGTTGTTTCAATATTCATCGATTCAAGGAGTTCAGGGAAGATATATGAGGCAGTACCGTTAAGGCAGTCCAGTATTACCTTCCACCCTCCGGAGCTTATCTTCTCCCTGTTCACATAGTTGAATACATTTGTCACGTATGAGCCTATCTGGTGAGAGGGATATATCAGCTCCCCTGTTTCAAATACGTCCTTTCTCGGGTAATCCCCTCTGAAGAAGATCTTTTCTATCCTTTTTTCTTCACTCAATGGAATCTGAAAACCGTTTCTGTTGAAAAACTGTATGGCGATATTCTGAAGTCCCGTAAGGTGGGTCACCTGAATATATATACCCATATCCCCGTTGAAAAATTTAGTGCAGTACCTGTTCAGAGGTACAGACTCAAGTTCCATGTCATAGACGTCAATTCCCATTGAGAGGAGGCCCGCAGTGAAGGCGTGGCTAATGAGGGCTGCCGCCTTGGTGACGTCCCGGCTCAGTACAACCTTGGCATGTTTCCCCAGGTGGGCGCCGATTGCTGATCCTAACTTTGATGCAAACTCCGGCGTAATCTTCACGTTGAATGTTCCGGAAATGCCCTCTGACCCGAAGAGTGATTTCTTCTCTGTTTCACCCCATATAAGGTCAGCGGATATTCTTGTCCACTGTTCAATGGATTTGTCGGGCCATACCCTGATACCGGCCTGAATCACCGCGCCGGAACCTATTGTACAGTCATCTGCAACAACGGCGTCCTCGTAAATCGAAACCCCTTCACCGAGTACGCACCTTTTCCCCACAACAGCACCCCTGAGCTCGCATTTCCGTCCTATTACCGTATTGTGGAATATAACGCTTTTTTTAACAGAGGCATTCTCTTCAATGAGGCAGTTGTCCCCTATGACAGAATACTCGGAAACCTCGGCCCCCTTTTTAATCCGCGCGAAGTTCCCTATGATAATGGGGCCTTTAATCTTTGCGTCGGGGTCTATCTCCACATCACGTCCAACCCATATATCATGGGCAATTTTTTTCCCGGGAATATCGATCTTTACTTTACCGTCGAGAATATCCTTGTGGACGTTGCTGTACATAGCCAGGTTCCCCACGTCGCACCAGTAGTCCTCTGTGATGAATCCGTACATTGGGGTCCTTTTCTTCCGGAGTAGGGGGAAGAGGTCAACTGAGAAATCAAATTTTTCATCTTCCGGTATATATCTTGTTATGTGGGACGGCTCAATTATATACATCCCGGTATTTACCGTGTCGGTAAATACTTCGCTCCAGGATGGTTTTTCCAGAAATTTTTCAATACGTCCGTCGCTGTCTGTTATTACGATTCCGTAATCAGTGGGTTTTTTTGTTCTTTTAAGAACAATGGTGAGGGCCGATTTCTTCTCCCTGTGGTATGCCAGCATATTTGTGATGTCAAAATCAATTATCCCGTCACCGCTCAGTATGATTGATGTCTCAGTTGTATCCCCCAGCGCTTTCTTTACGCCTCCGGCAGTACCCAGCGGTTTCTCTTCAACTGAATAGGATATCCTTACACCGAGTTCCGAACCGTCCCCGAAGTAGTTCTGGAAATTTTCAGGGAGAGCGTATATACTGAGAACGATATCAGTGATGCCGTGATTTCTTAAAAGTCTGATGGAGTGTTCAATGGCCGGCCTGTTAATAACAGGAACCATCGGTTTAGCCCTGATGCATGTCAGCGGACGGAGCCTTGTGCCCTCTCCCCCTGCCATTATTATTGCCCTTGTCATAAACTCCCCCCTGTCAGGTCATAGAAAAATCACCGTTTATATATTATGCGCCCTTCAATGAGTTTCTCAGGTACAGCCCCTATGGTTCTGCTGTCATAGCTTGAGTCGAAGTTGTCACCAAGCAGGAAGTATTCATCTTTACCTAATTTAACCGGAGGCATATTGTCCCTGTATGTGAATTTCATCGGGTAGATACTGTTCCCCTCTTTGAGTGTGTTCCATTTGAAATTTGCTGCGGTGTCATTTATAAAGACAACCCTGTTCCTTATCTCAACTGTTTCAAATTCAGAGGCGATTATCCTTGAAAGAACAAGTCTCCCTTCATCAGCAGGACTTTCAACAGCCACAATATCCCCTTTACCGGCAGAAGCGAATCTGCTTACAAGTATCCGGTCCCCTGTTTTAAGGTTGGGGGCCATCGATTCCGTATCAACTTTCATTATAAAAAAGAACAGTCTTGATATAATAAGTCCGAGCAGCAGCCCGGCGGACAGCATTACAATTTTGTACATCAGCGGATGGTCAACGTTATTTTTTCTGCTCAATTCTTTCACCGGTGTGGATTATTTTATATTTAGCCTGAAACGGTATACATTTTTTATCAATATTTTTTTTATTTTAAGATAAATCAGAGCATTTTAAGGTATCCGGAAGCATAGTTATGTCGCATCATTAGTTTTTTTCTTAATAATTTTATGCAACTTTTGCTATTCAGTATTTTCCTTGACAAAGGATTGTGTTATATTTAAATTTAAATGAAGGATTGCAGATTTTTCATAAGACATTTTTATTAATTTTTAAATATTTGGTTTTTTTGTACCGACAATAAAAACAGTCAGGTATAATAATACAATTATATTGGCATATTGTTTAATTAATCAATATTGATTAAAGGAGTTTACGATGAACAGGAAGTTGAAAGTGGCTGCATTGTCGATTCTGATCGGAACCCTTGTCCTTTTTATCGGCAATGGTGCTTCCAGTTTGCTGGCCCAGGATGCCGGGACCGGAACGAATCAGGCGACAGGAGATAATACTAAAGCCAAACCGGAGGGTCTGGTTACTGACTGGCTTAATGATTTCGAAGAGAGTGAAGACTGGAGAGCTGATGCTACATGTCCTCTCGGCGAAACTAAAATAAGAAAATATCCGGGTAAACCGAGGCCTACAAAGGACGGTCAGCCTGTTAATGAGAATAATGAAGTCGGGAAAGAATTTGCTGACAAGACAGAGCCTGATGAAAACGGGATATCCCATGAGAACAAATATGTTCTCGGTGTAAAGAGCCATTTCACAGACAGGGGCTTTGACAGGGTTGAAGTTTTTCCTCCTAATGAATACATTATAAGAGGCAAAGCGAAAGAGGTTAAGGTCTGGGTTCTCGGAAGAAAATTCAGGCATACACTTTATGTGAAATTGAGAGATTACAGGGGTCATATACATAAACTGAAGATCGGCAGACTTGATTTCTGGGGATGGAGAGAGATGTCCGTGATTATTCCGGGATGGCTCCCTCAATCATCAAATTATGCTGTCATGGATAAGAACCTTCACTTCGTCTCATTCTTTGTTGAATGTGATAAATTTGAAGCTCCCGGTCCATTCTATTTTTACCTTGACCAGTTCAGGGTTGTAACAGACCTGTCAGAGTTTACTGGTGATGAAAATATTAAGGATAACTGGTAACAGTTGAGGATAATGGAGGCCGGAAAAATGAATAGTATAAGAAATAGAATCTTTATAGTAACGCTCTGCCTGACAGCGGCTTTTATAGTCGCTTTCGGGATAAACGGGTATTCCAGGATCGAAACCAATGTCCCTGCTGACCTCTCAGGAGAGGAGACAAGGGCTATAGTTATCGAGGATTTTGAAAACAGTAAGATAGCAGGCAGTGTTGAAGAGGACGGCTGGTTTATTACATCAAATCCGAAAGTTTATACAAAAGCAAAGGACGAGGAGACTCTTAAGAAGAAGAACCCCGTAATGGCGCTTGACCTTAAGCCTGTTGATGGCGGGCCCAATGATATGAAAGTTGAAGATGCCTTCTCTATTACAGGACTTGGAAAAGATAAGAAAAAAATAATGGGCCTTAAATTCAGGTTCAGATATCCAGGCTCAAATGTTGTAACTATTGAAGCTCCAAAGGAAGTTGACTGGAAAGAGCGCACACCTGTTATGACTTATGATCAGGCTCTAAGAACAGATGTTCAGGAGAGAGGGCTTCAGATACCGGGAAGGGCAAAAGCCATATCTCTCTGGGTACATGGAAGAGGCTTTCCATATACTCTTGAACTGTGGGTGAAGGATTTCAGGGGGGATGTTCATATCCTTGAGAAGCAGTCTATAAATTTTGTGGGATGGAGACCTATGATTTTTAATGTCCCGCAGAATCTTCCTCAGTCAAGTGATTCATATCCTGTAACAAGGACTGCGAAACTTGTCAGAATGGTTATCAGAGAGGTTACTTCAGTAAGCGGAGAGCATTCAAGAACAAGCGCGAGAAACGCGTCGGATGTGTATGTATTCTTTGACCAGATTAAAGTTCTAACTGATACTTATGAAGTATTCTTCGACGGTCAGGATATGCATAAGGCATTTGAAGGCGGAAGCAGTTCTAATCAGAAAACACAGTAAACAAGGCTTTTCAGCTTTAAAATAACCCGGTTTAAAAGCCGGGCAACAGCGAAAATACCCATCGCAAAGCACAGGATGGGTATTTTCTATTTTTCAATACTCAAAAATCAGGTTAACGGGATAAGAATATGTCAAAGAATAAAATAATGGAAAAGCTATCATCTCTTTTTAAGGAGGAATCGTGGGGAAGAATGGAACCGAAGGATATAGGGATATCCAGGTTCAAGATCCTTGACGATATTCTGAATTCCATAATTGCCGAGAACGTAACAGATGACGCTCTTACTCTCTGTAAAGAGCATCTTGAAGAACAGCCGGGCTCAATAACAGCCGCTTATATCTCCGGTCTCATGGGATATCAGCTTGAAAAGATTGATGAAAAGAAGCATCTGCGTAAACTGATCGAAAAATTCACTGAAAATCATAAGTGGGCAGTGGTTGAGCTTCTTTCTGAAAAGATTCTTGAGTACGGCGAGAGCAGTTTTGCTCTGAGATCCCTTGCAACAAGCCTTGAACGCCTTGGCAGGAGTAAAGAAGCTATCCCTGTATGGGATAACCTCCTTAAAATCGACAGGTTCGACGCGCAGGTGGCAAAGAAACTGGCCCTTGCAATAGTAAACCAGGATCAGGAGAAGAGTATTCAGTACATGAAGCTCTCAATTGAAGGCTTTATCAAGGCTAAGGATTTTGATGAGATTACCCC
The DNA here is from genome assembly GCA_002418835.1 of Spirochaetia bacterium UBA5763. GTDB lineage: Bacteria > Spirochaetota > UBA4802 > UBA4802 > UBA5550 > UBA5550. Next base: position 13,230 of record DIEX01000009.1, read on the forward strand.
CCTCTGGCAGAAGCTTGTTGCTGTATCATGGAAGGAGATTCAGTTTTTTGAAAGGATTGAGCGTATGCTGGTTGATGCCAAGCAGCAGGAACTTGCTGCGGATCTGCTCAAGATACTGCTGCATAAATACAGGGATAATGAAAATCCCGACAGACCGATTGAATTTCTGAAAAAGATTTTATACTACAGGCCTGATGACCTCCACTCAAGGAGAGAGCTTGTGAAGCTATATGAGGCGAAATACAGCGGCCATTCCCAGTTTGCCCAGTTTCTTAAGCTTTCAAAGCTGAATAATTTCAAGGCACCTGTAAAATTTGCAATCCAGGATTTTGAGAAGAACATAGTCTTTGATAAAGGGAATTATGTTTTTCATAATTCATGGGGACTCGGTAAAATTGAAGAGATAGATGGTGAAACTATCAGGGTGGATTTCAAGGAGAAGCCCGGGCACAGTATGTCAATACAGATGGCCCTTCAGTCCCTAAAGCCTGTTGCAAAAGACCATATTTACGTGATGAAATACGAGGATCCTGAAACTCTTAAAGAGATGTTCAGCAAAGATTTTATGCAGTTTTTTGAAATTCTTATAAAGTCTTACGGCGGAGAGATAGATAACAGTACCATCAAAGATGAAGTGGTCCCCTTCTTTCTTGAGGAGAAAAACTGGACCAAGTGGTGGAGTAAAGCCAGGACACAGATCAAAAAGGACCCGCTTTTCGGAGTTTCTGATAAAAAGAAAAACCTGGTATACATGAGAGATAAGCCTGTGACCTTTGCCGATGAGCTACTTGGTAAATTCACTGCCAGCTCATCGTTTACCGAAAAGCTTGATATTGCAATTGAGTTTATAAACAATATAGATATGAAAGAGGGGGAGAGCGTTGCTCCTTACCTTGTGGATTTTTTCTCTGAGCAGATTAAGGGTGATTCCAACACAAGGCAGATACTCTCCTATTTTATTCTTTCTGACCTTTCAAAGTATTCTGAATCTTCAAAGGTGAAGCTTGATCAGAGCAGGGACAGGGTTATCGAATTCATTAAGAGCAGCAGCGAACTGCCGATACTCTCAATGAAAATCGGATCTTATGATTACAAGAAACATTACGTTAATCTCATCGTGCAGAACAGGGAGGACTGGGCATCTGTGCTCTTTGAACTGCTGTTTGAAACACCGGTGAGGATACATAAGTATATAATAAATATTCTCCTCCGTTCGCATGAATATAAAACAATTAACCTGTTTATTGACAGGGTAATCCCCGGAGCGAAACAGTATCCCGACATTTTTATATGGGTGGCACGTAATATCTTTACAGGGGCGTGGAAATATGACTGGCTCGATTACCCGGAGGATAACCTTGTTCTGACCTATTTCAGGCTTATGAACGAGCTGAAAAAGATCGAGGTGGAGGGGAACAGGCTTAAGAACACGATGTTCGAGATCCTCTTTGATGATAACGCTGAAGTGCTGAAAAAGATAGTGAACAGGCTTGATAGAACTATCGTTGAGAAGATATTCGATATTTTTGAAAATCTCCCCTATGTTGAAGATTCACAGCTTGAAAAATTCGAGGAGATTGTAAAGAGCCGCTTCGAAAATATACAGGAACACCATGCCCTGGTTGAAGAGGAGTGGAAGATCGATGTTGAGAAACTTATAGTCACGAAAGAGGGGTATGAAAGGAAGAAGGCGGAGTTTGAGCATATGGTAAACGTGGAGATGGTGAGCCTCTCCAGGGAACTCTCCGCTGTTTCTGAAGCTTCCGGTGATATAAGGGAGAATGTTGATTATAATGCGCTTATGGAGAAGCAGGGTGTACTTAAACTCGCTATATCAAGGCTTGACGATGAGATGAAGAGAGCCGATGTCCTTGATGTTTCAAAGATAGGCACAGAAAGCGTAAGTATAGGCACCAGGGTGAATCTTGAGGATGTTGAAACAGGGAAAGCCTGGAGCTACACAATACTGGGCCCATGGGATGCTGATTTTGAGAAAGGGATTCTTTCGTATAGATCACCCATAGCAAAGGCCATGATGGGTAAAAAGAACGGTGAGAACGTCAGTCTTAAGATCGATGATGAAGACAGAAATTTCAGGATAGTAAGCATCGAGAAATATATTTGATTTAACAAGTAAAAGCAATGGGGTACAGGGGTGATAGGCCGTGCTGACACGATGTCAGCCTGCCGGCAAAAAACAGGATGTTTTAATAATGCCGGCCCTTTAAAGCCCCCGCAGGGGCTCCCTGCGGTGCATCAGTATAATAAAAACTATGTTTTTATTATACCCCGGAAAATTGTTTGACAAATACCGGTATAAATTTGTATTAAATTATATCTTGGCCGCGATGGCGGAATTGGTAGACGCGCTAGGTTCAGGGTCTAGTAGGCGAATGCCTGTGAGGGTTCGAGTCCCTCTCGCGGCAGATATTTTTTTTATCTTCACAGCAGTCCTCTAATTATACTTTATCATTTTATCTGTTATGCCGATTATATCTTCAGAGATAACTCTATTGATGGAGATTCCCCATGCAGGCCCATGACATAAAAACAGAAGAGCTTCTTACAAATATAAAAAGCAGGATTGAAGAGATCACTTCCGGTGAAAGCGGTATGCTCGTCTACCTGAAAGAGGCGGTTTTCCCTGAAGGGAACAGCAGAGGCCCATCGCAGAGTATGATAACAGTAAGCTGTCTTTTTCTCAGTGAAGAGGGGAGTATCTGCGCGGATCTTTTCAGGACAGGTACAGCGGGATTCATGGAATGCGTCTACGGCAGTATGGTCAGCGGTATAGGGAAAAGAGGGATTGAGGAGATAAATTCAGCTCTCATGGACGGGAGATGGTATATATCGGAAACACCGGGCAACAGGGACGAAAAAGAGAAAAAGAAACCCCCCAGGAAAAAAAGCCTGCATGTCCCGTTTAAGCTCTCAATACTTATGAGGGGCGCGTAATATCGCCAGCCGGATTGATGATGGATAAAGACAGATTTGACCATAAGATGATAGATATAGAACAGAAATCATTTGAACTCGGAATGCTGATGTCGGTGTTCGCTTTTGAGATACTGGAGACTTTTGAAAACGGCATTGCTGAAGTATCGGCATATATCAGTTTTATCAATGAGGAAGGGGCTGCTGTTCAGCTGGAAACAGAACATATATCTCTGGACAGGGAAACAGGTGTAATTTCAGTCGGGTGTTTTGACAGGGAGGAGGGCCTGTTATGGGATGATCTTGATCTCTCCGCCAAAAACTTAATAATCAATGAACTGCACTTCAGGTATAAAGCTGACAGACTCTTCAACGGCCTCTCGGATGAGGGTGAAGTCCACTAAAAATCGAGCATTTTTTCCACGCTTTCCACAAACTGTTCAAACTCATTTTTCGCGGGTATTTTATATGTAATATCAATTATTTTTCCGTCCCGGCCTATAAGCAGGATCACTGTTTTACCATCTGTGTCGGCAATTCTCCATTTCCTCGGAAGAGATCTGTCGCTGTCTATCAGGAAAACTATGTTTTTATACTGGGCTTCTCTCCTTTTAAAATATAAATTAACCAGCGGAGAGGGGATGTACCATGCAGGTGCTGTGTTTGATATGTAGATCAGCTTTATCTTATTATGAAACTCCGGCTTTTCCAGAGATTTCATGTAGAGCTCTTTTGTACTCCCTGCATTTCTGAAGTCTTCATAAACAATTACAGCAGGGTATTCCCCGATGTATGGGAGCCAGGCACTGTTACCGTGAGGGTCAGTCAGCTGTATTGTATATATTTCTTTTAATCCTGTACCTTCTGAAACGGCTGAAAAGCAGAATAAAAGAATGAAAATGATAAGCAGTATTCCTCTTGTTTTACATGTTGACATTTTTCTGATCCGGTGTTCTTTGATGAATTAATATTAAATCAGTCACTTGAATTCATGGTCTTTTGTTTTTCAGATATCCGGCATTTCCCTGAGGCAAAACCGGAATGAATATGGAGTTGTAGTATGAAACCTTTACCGGAAATTATCAATATTTTTTTTGCGGCAGTTATCATTCTCACACCGGGCTGCAGTAAAAAGATTGAAGCAGGCTCCCCTGAAGAGGTGCTGTTTCTCCTGAAAGAGAAAGGGGGAACTTCTGAAGTGATGAATCTCTATACAGATGGAACTGTGAGTTCATTAAAAAGATACATGAACCTGACAAAAATGAGTGAGGAATCCGCAACTGATGTGCTGGGCTTTATACCTGCTGATGCTGCCTATGACATTACAGAAAAAAAGATTGAGGGTGATAAAGCAGTTTTAAAACTAAGGTTCACAAAGCATCACACTGAAAATCTTGCCGGGTATACGATGGAGATAAATATGGTAAAAGATGGAAAAGCCTGGAAGATCAACCGGGAGCCTGATTTTAAAAAACTGGTAAAAGCCTATGAAAGCGGCGGGGCTGAGAGGTATCTGAAAAATATCAGATAATTGAGATACCGAGGTTAAGGATTATATCATCGCGCAGAGCCAGCGCCTCTTCATTATCAGGAAACTGTTCAATAAAACTGCCGCATGTTATCAGAGCCATAAAGAGCATCCCTGTCTCCATATAAAGATTTATCAGGTTAAAAAAAGTCTCCTCTATTTCGGGATCAAATTCGATAGATTTACTGTAATAATAGATTGCGTTGTCGTAGTCGTACTCCTCCCACATCACACCAGCCATATTGGCATAAATGATCGGGTCATCGGGATTTTTTATAATGGCGTATTCAAGCACCTTTTTTGCCTCTTTAAGAAGCCCCATTTCACAGAGTGCAATTCCCAGTCCGTTAAGGATGTCCGGGTCTGCTCTGTCTATCTCGGCTCCTGCCTTAAATATGTTGAAGGCTTTCGCGTATTCACATTTATCAAGGTATTCATAACCGCGGTCTATCAGTTCAACAGGGTTTTCACGCAGAATCATCAGCTCATCAGAATCGTGCAGGTTCTCAAGGAGGAACATCTCTTTAAGGTTGTATCTTGTCTTTTCAGTCATCAGCCTAATCTCTTTTTTCAGAGTTATTCAACGGTAGTTCACTGTCAAGTATATGTCACCAAATTTTTTTCAGGTTTTTTATCTTTTTTATACCACTTTTTTTGATTGACGAAAAGCTGCACAATTGAGGTTTTCTGTGGTAAAAAATTTTCTTGTGAAGGAGAAAAAATGACATCAATAGGAACACCGGCCGGGAAGTCTCAGACACGTCTTATGATGTTAGGCTCAGGGGAGCTTGGCAAAGAGGTTGTAATTGAGGCCATGAGGCTTGGAATATATGTAATTGCCTGCGACAGGTACGAGGGGGCTCCTGCAATGCAGGTTGCACATGAATCTCATGTTTTCAATATGCTGGACGGCGCAAAGCTCCGTGAAGTTGTGGAGAGGGTGAAGCCTCATTATATTGTACCTGAGATTGAGGCCATAGCAACAGACACTCTCCTTGAACTGGAAAAAGAGGGGTTCAATGTGATCCCCAATGCTATGGCAACAAAGCTTACAATGAACAGGGAGGGGATAAGGCGTTTCGCTTCGGAGAAGCTGGGGCTTAAAACATCACCATACAGGTTTGCTGATGATAAAGATGAGTTCCTTGCAGCAGTGAAGGAGCTCGGCATACCATGCGTTGTTAAGCCTATTATGAGTTCATCAGGAAAGGGGCAGAGTATAATCCGCAGTGAAAGCGACCTTGACCGCGCGTGGAATTACTCGCAGTCCGGCAGCAGGAGCGGCGCTGGGCGCGTTATTGTTGAGCAGTTTATAAATTTTGATTACGAGATTACGCTCCTCACTGTGCGCCACAAAGCGGGGACTACTTTTGTTGACCCCATAGGCCATCTTCAGATTGACGGGGACTACCGTGAGTCGTGGCAGCCTCACCCTATGAAAGATAATGTACTCGAAGAGTCAAAGCGTGTGGCAAAGGTGATCACTGACGGTATAGGGGGATATGGTATATTCGGAGTTGAGCTTTTTATTCGCGGAGATGAGGTTTTCTTCAGCGAGGTTTCACCGCGTCCGCATGATACAGGTATGGTTACAATAGTCTCACAGAACATGTCGGAGTTCGAGCTTCATGTCAGGGCAATATTGGGTCTTCCGGTAACGGCGCTCAGACAGTACGGGCCAGCTGCTTCTGCTGCGATTCTTGTGGATGGAGACACGGATGATATTACCTTCGAGTATATTGATGCAGCAGTGGCAGAGGATTTCACTGCCATAAGGATTTTCGGAAAGCCTGAGGTTCGCGGACACAGAAGAATGGGTGTGGGGCTTGCTCTCGGTTCATCCATTGATGAGGCGCGGGAGAAGGCTCGCAGAGTAAGGGATGCGGTGAGGTTCAGGTTAGGGTGAGGTATTGCCTCTGATTATATAATTGACAAATACTGCAGATTAGAGCAGTTAATGTTTGCATTAATTTTCTTCCTGTCATCATTCCCGCGAAGGCGGGAATCTAATGGGTTAATTTTTATCTGTGGATATCGTGCTTTAGATTTATTCTGTATTTGAGGAAGTAATGTTAAGAAAAATTTTAGCAATTATTGTATTTCTGATTACGCTGGTTAGTCTCTCCGGGTGCGGCGGTGGGGGAGATGAGGACGATTCTGAACCTGCCCCTGAAACAAAATGGACAATCATGTATTATGGTGATGGTGATTGCAATCTTGAAGAAGCACTGTTATATGATATAGATGAGATGAAATCGGGGTTTGTTAACGGTCAGGGTGTTAATCTTATTGTTCTTTTCGATAGGATAAGCAGTTATAGTAGCGATACAACGGTTTTCGGTGAAAATTTTACAGATACAAGGTTATACAGGATTACCACCGGAAAAGTCTGGCGTAAAAGCGGGTCAAGTCAGTTTCCTGAAATTACCACAAATTCATCCTATGATGCTAATATGGGAGATGCAGCAACTCTGAAAAAATTTATTCAGTTTTGCAAGGCAAACTATCCTGCTGACAATTATGCTGTCATACTGTCTAATCATGGCGGAGGTGCAAGAAAGAAGTCCTATTCTTTGGCAGAAACAGAATCAGATACAGGATTTTCCATTAAAGAGATCTGTCAGGATGTTACAAACGGGAATGATTATCTTTATACTGCCGAAATCAGTGATGTTTTGACTTCTGCTGAATCTATTCAGTTGTTCGGTCTTGATGCATGTTTCATGTCAACAGTTGAGTTTGCATATCAATTCCGAAATGACAGTTCCAACACCGGATTTAAGGCTGATATAATGGTGGCATCCGCACCTACTGAAACCGCTTATGGGTGGGACTATGATGCTATTCTTAACAGGCTTCAAAGCAGATCGGGTGATAATGGGGAGTCGGATGTAACACTTGGAGGTTATGAGCTTTATTTTGATCCTGTAAGTCTTACTGCTCAGCAGTTGGGTGCTGTAATTGTTGAGGAACAGAGGGACTCGACATCATCAATGTCAGGCCAATCACTGACATGTATGGATCTTTCGAAAGTAAAAGCTGTAAAGGATGCAGCAGATAATTTAGCAAAAGCAATTGTGGGTAAACAGAATGATATTGAATTATTAAGAGGTAGTGGAACATCTGTGTCAGTGCTTCATTATTTTGCAGAAACTATCAGCTCATACACGCCGATATCGAGTAACACCTGGATTACATCTCCTTATTTTGATTTGTTCGCATTAGCTAATACGATAGCAGTAAGTGGTCAGGAAACTACTTATTCTGCAACGTTAAGATCTGCCGTTGATGAAATGGTTTTATATTCATTCGGGAATTCAGGTTATACCGGTTTTATCGAGGGTAAAAGCGGAGTGCATATTTTTTTCCCTGATGGAGATGCAACAGTTGTCGTTAGCGGTAATACACGAAGACACTGGTATTATCAGGATTGGTATAACGCAAAATCTACATCAGAGATTCAGGTAGTTTTCCCTGCGTATACATCTGCGCCATATGGCAAACTTGCTTGGTGTAAGAATGGTGCAGCGGCTTCAAATAGTACGGTGGAGAACTGGTTTGAACTTTTAGATAGCTGGTATGACACGTCAAATGACTCTGATGGCGGATTGAATGCATATCAGTGGTAATTTTTTATCTTTTTTTGGGATTAATTATTTATGAAAAAACTATCTATTTACCTGATTCTTTTAATATTATCAATATATCTCACCGGATGCACCTTTGCTTCAGCAAAAACTTCATCCTCAAAACTTTCCGTAATTCATGAAATAAGATATACAAATAAAGGGACACGTTCCGAAGGTCGCAGCGGTTATCTGAAAATAAATGATATTGTTATTCCCGATTGTTTTACACTTGTTGTTGCAGAGAACAGGGTATATTATTTTATAACTAAAAATACACTCTGGGGGGATGATGGATATTTCCCTGTTGCATATAAATCTGCTGAATCTTTTTATCCTGCTGTCAGTAAAAATATAACCGATTCAGACCTTGCCCGCGGATGGAGTGAAGTCGATGGCCGTTATCTGAATATCCCGGCACACTGGATATTTGTGAAGTGGTATAATGGAAGCGCAGCAGTGGCTTCGGAAAGAATCGATGAATTTGTAAAATCAAAATCTTTCAGCCGTATACCGCGAAATACAATGTATGATTTCATGAAATAATATTACAACCATGTAAAAATTCCACGAAAAACCTCCCTCCGGATACATCCGGCAGGTCACCGGTCAATTATTTAATTGTCATTACATTCTTTCCCGTGCAGAATTTATCTATATATCCTATCCGGAAGAAGGAGTAAATTCTCATGAGCATAAATCCACTCAAGCATGTAAGCAGCGGCCTTAAAGGCTTTGATAAAATTATTGAGAGCATATATCTCGGCGACAATGTTGTATGGCAGGTGGATTCAATCTCTGATTACAGGGAATTTGTTCTCCCCTTTGTTGAACAGGCGCATAAAGACGGCCGTAAAATTCACTATATGAGGTTTGCTGATCATTCCGCTCTTTTTGAAGATAATGATTCACGAATGATGGTTCACCATCTCAATGCTTTTTCAGGGTTTGAATCTTTTGCACTTGATGTGCACACGATAATAGGCGAAGCCGGGCTTGAGGCATTTTATGTTTTCGATTCACTCTCCGACCTCCTCTCAGCCTGGGCAACAGACATGATGATAGGTAACTTTTTCCACATAACATGCCCGTACCTCTTTGAACTTGATACAGTGGCCTATTTTGCCATAATGAGAAACAGTCATGACTATAAAACAATTGCACGCATAAGGGAGACAACGCAGCTTTTAATTGATATTCATAATTATGAAGGGAATATATATGTGCACCCCTTAAAGGTCTGGAACAGATACTCCCCCACAATGTTTTTTCCGCATAAACGTGATGCTGATTCTTTTCACCCCCTGATGAATACAGCTGACGTTGCTGATTTTATAAATCATCTTCAGAAAAGTGCAACAGCAAACACAGGGCGTAACCTCGATTTCTGGGACAGGCTGTTTCTTGATGTTGAAGAACTGAAAGTGAAAGGGGGATCTACCGAAGAATCAAATAGAATGCTTGCCAGGCTCTGCCGTCTTATAATAGGGAGGGATGAGAGGATTATTGATCTGGCGCGAAGGCATTTTGATATTGATGATTTTATTTCCATCAACTCCAGGCTTATAGGTTCAGGCTTTATCGGGGGTAAGAGCGCAGGTATGCTTATCGCGAGAAAGATTCTTCAGAACGATAAGGGTGAGGACTGGAGCAGAATCATGGAGCCTCACGATTCTTTCTATGTCGGCTCTGACGTGTTTTATTCGTATATCGTACAGAACGGGCTCTGGAAGATGTTTCTTGAACATAAGACGGGTGAAGGCTACTACAGCATGGCGCATGAAATTCAGCAGAGGATGCTCACAGGTATATTCCCTGAAGAGATTAGTGAGCAGTTTATGCAGATTATAGAATATTTCGGGCAGTCGCCGTTTATTGTCCGCTCCAGCAGTCTGCTTGAGGATACTTACGGCCATGCCTTTGCCGGTAAATATGAAAGTATATTCTGCGTAAATCAGGGCTCTCCCCATGAACGCTTTATGCAGCTTGCAAATGCAGTGCGGCATGTTTACGCAAGCACAATGAATGTGGATGCGCTTGCATACAGGGCGCAGAGGGGACTTGACAGGCTGGACGAGCAGATGGCGCTCCTTGTTATGCGTGTGTCAGGAACTTACAGAGGCCGGTATTTCTTCCCTGATATCGGAGGCGTGGGACTTTCGTATAACACCTACGTATGGCAGAAAGAGATGAACCCTGAAGCAGGCATGGTGAGAATTGTGTTCGGCCTCGGAACCCGTGCCGTTGACAGGGTTGAGGGTGATTATCCCCGTATCGTTGCCCTTGACTCCCCATCCCGGAGGAGCCATGCCGGTATGGATGATCTTAAACGGTTCTCTCAGCATAACGCGGATGTTCTGAATATTGACCGTAATATTATAGAAACAGTCCCTCTTGCTCATCTTCTTAAGGATGTTCCTGATTATAAAATTGAGAGGATAGGAACATTTGATCCTGAGACAGCCGCAGCCATTACTGAGCTTGGTGTAAAACATGCGACTCCATGGCTTGTATCTTTTGATCCATTTCTTAATGATACAGATTTTGCTGAGACGATGCAACGGCTCCTTCTTACTCTGAGGGGGGCTTACGATTATCATGTTGATATTGAGTTCACCGTGAATTTTGCTTCAGCGGGGGATTACAGGATGAATCTCCTTCAGTGCAGGCCGTACCAGGCTAAGGGGGTAAAGGAGGAGATGATTATTCCGGAGAACCTCCCGGATGAAAAAATTTATTTCAGGTGCGAAGGGAGTTTTCTCGGAGGGAGCATTAAGCAGAATATAAACAGGGTGGTCTTTGTTGATCCGGAAAGCTATTCGGCGCTGACACAGTCCGGAAAGTATGAAGCTGCAAGGATTGTGGGGAGGCTTAACAGGCTTGCGGAGGAGGATGAAAAAATTAATATGATGCTCATGGGGCCCGGGCGCTGGGGAACCTCAACACCGTCGCTTGGTGTGCCCGCGCGTTTCTCTGAAATCAACCACGTAAAAGTCCTTGTTGAAATTTCCGGTATGAGCGACAGTATTATGCCTGAACTCTCTTTCGGTTCGCACTTCTTTCATGATCTTGTTGAAACAGGAATTTTCTATGTGGCTCTGTTCCCTGAAAATAAAGATGTTTTTATGAACAGTGAGTTTTTTAATCCAGCAGATAATCGTCTGGCAGAACTGATCCCTGAAGCTGAGAAATTCAGCGGAGTTGTATTTGTGTATGACATTTTTGTAGAAAATTTCTGTATTATGGCGGATATTATTTCGCAGAAACTGGTGTGTTTCGATAATGTATAATTTATGTTACGGCATTGTAAACTTTTATTAAACGGGATGGATTGAAAAGAAAATAATTCGACATAAATGTATCAGCGAACATAGCGTATCATAACATCCTGCTCCATCTATTGAAAAGTGTGAGACAGTATGATGCAGCTTTAACAGGTTTAGTCATGTAACCTGTTTGAAAATATTGAGTTAAGCTCAAGCAATAATGAAGGAGATCATTTATGTCTGTATTAAACGAAGTATACGAAAAAGTAAAGCAGAGAGACCCCAATCAGCCTGAATTTCTCCAGGCGGTTCAGGAAGTTCTTGAATCTCTTGAGCCCACAGTGGCAAAACACCCGGAGTTTGTTAAAGCCGGTATTTATGAAAGAATAGTTGAGCCGGACAGGGCTCTTCAGTTCAGAGTTCCCTGGGTTGATGATAAAGGGAATGTGCAGATCAACAGGGGCTTCAGGGTTCAGTTTAACAACGCAATCGGGCCATACAAGGGTGGGCTCCGTTTTCATCCGTCAGTAAATCTCGGTGTTATCAAGTTCCTCGGTTTTGAGCAGATCTTTAAAAACTCACTGACATCTCTCCCTATGGGCGGCGGTAAGGGTGGTTCCGACTTCGATCCTAAAGGTAAATCTGACGGAGAAGTTATGAGGTTCTGCCAGTCTTTCATGAGAGAGCTTTTCAGACACATAGGGCAGTTCACAGATGTTCCCGCAGGTGACATCGGTGTTGGCGGACGTGAGATCGGGTACATGTACGGATACTATAAAAAAATTGTTAACGAGCATGATGGCGTTCTCACAGGTAAGGCCCTTGAATACGGCGGAAGTTTAGTAAGGCCTGAAGCTACAGGTTACGGCGCAGTTTATTTTGCTGCGGAGATGCTTGCTACAAGAAACCTTGATCACAAAGGTAAAATTGTTGCAGTGAGCGGCGCTGGTAACGTTGCACAGTACACGGTTGAAAAAGCAACTCAGCTTGGCGGAAAAGTTATCTCTCTCTGCGATTCTGATGGAACAATCATTGATGAGAAAGGTATCGATGCTGATAAACTGAAGTTCATCCTCGAACTTAAAAACGTAAGAAGGGGAAGGATTAAAGAATATGCGGATAAATACGGCGCACAGTACTTCGCAGGAAAGAGCATCTGGGATGTAATTAAGGAACAGGGTATTAAAGTTGATATAGCTTATCCATCTGCAACACAGAATGAGATAAATGAAGCTCACGCACAGGCCCTTGTACAGAACGGATGCGTATGCGTTTCTGAAGGAGCAAATATGCCTTCAACTCCTGAAGCGGTTGAAGTATTTCTTAATAATAAAATTCTTTACGGCCCCGGAAAAGCTGCAAATGCAGGGGGTGTTGCAACATCCGGCCTTGAGATGTCACAGAACAGCCTCAGACTTTCATGGACAGCTGAAGAAGTTGACCAGAGGCTCCATGGAATCATGAAAAATATTCATAAATCATGTATCCAGGCATCTGAAGCTTACGGCATGCCGGGCAACTATGTAGCGGGAGCAAACATTGCGGGCTTTATTAAAGTAGCAAAAGCGATGACAGCTTACGGCATAGTATAGTCAGTAAATCTGAATCTTTTAATATGTTTCATGAGAAAATATCCGGCTGCGTTTTTTAGCCGGATATTTTTTAGGTATGGTTCAAAAAATAAGTTACTTGAGTCAGGTTTTTTCATCAATATAAGTTATTCCTGGTCATGCCGGTTTCCTGCAGGGAATACCGGCATCTCATAGAACAAGTTCAGAATTCTATCTTATAAGGTTCCGGTATTTACATGATTCGAAAAAGTTAAAAAAAGAGTCCGGAATTATAAATCAAGTCGCATAAAATGATTTAGTATGCCAGAAATGACATATTAAAAATAAAGCCGTCTCCGCGATTTATTTAAAAATGCTGCGGGATGGGTTTTATCAAAATCATTTTAACACGGAGTTATAATATGAAGAGTTCATTAAAAACAGAAAAAACCATATCTTTCAATCCGGCGACAGGTGAAAAAATAGGGGAATTTTATGTAGATTCAATTGAAAATCTGCAAAGGGCAATGGAGATAGCCCGTAAAGCACAACCCGCATGGGGGGCTCTTCCTGTAAAAAAACGCGTCAGATATATAAAAAAGATGCGGGCGTATCTTATTGATAATCTTGATGAAATAGCTGAAGTAATTTTCCGGGATAATGGGAAAACAAGAATTGAGGCCCTGGGTACTGAGCTCCTTGCAGGGGCAATGGCTCTGACTTATTACTGCAAAAAAGCCCCCGGATTCCTCAAAGACAGAAATCTTGGAACCGGGAATATTATGTTTATTAATAAACGCAGCAGAATAGCACGTGTCCCTTTTGGTGTGGTGGGTATAATTTCGCCATGGAATTACCCTTTTGCAATCCCGTTTTCAGAGATTGTGATGGCTCTGTTGGCCGGGAACGTTGTGATTTTTAAAGCAGCCTCAGAAACACAGGCTGTGGGGCATGCGCTTAAAAAATGTGTTGAGTCTGCAGGGCTCCCTGCTGGTGTTTTCAGTTATATTAATATGCCGGGGAGTGTGGCTGGAGACGCTTTCCTCGATTCGGGGATAGACAAATTGTTCTTTACAGGATCTGTACCTGTGGGGAAATATTTGATGAAGAAAGCTGCTGAGACTCTTACACCTGTGTCGCTTGAACTTGGCGGTAATGATGCCATGATTGTATGCGAGGATGCGGATCTGAAACGTGCTGCAGCAGGTGCTATATGGGCCGGGTTCGGTAATTCAGGCCAGTCCTGCGGCGGGGTTGAGCGGATTTATGTTCAGCGTAAAGTTTATAATGAATTCATGGGGTATCTGAAAACCGGTATTGAATCCATGAGAATAGGGTATGATACTGATTTTGAAGTTGATATGGGTGCCATGGCAACAAAACGTCAGATGGATGCTGTTAATGCGCATATAAATGACGCTTTGAAAAAAGGTGCTAAAATTTTCGCGCAGAAGAACCCTCCGTCAAATATTGAAGGGCAGTTTTTACCCTGTACAGTTTTAACAGATGTTAATCATGACATGCTTGTTATGCGGGATGAAACTTTCGGACCGGTAGTTGGTGTTATGCCCTATGATAAAATAGAAGAAGCCATTGATCTTGCTAACGATTCCAATCTCGGTTTAACCGGATCTGTGTGGTCAAAGAAACATGGCAAGGCAATAAAGATTGCAAGAAAGATTCGTGCAGGCGCCATGACTATCAATGATCACCTCATGAGTCACGGTCTGGCTGAGACACCCTGGGGCGGGTTCAAGGAGTCGGGCATAGGGAGAACTCATGGCGATATAGGTTTCGCGGAGATGACAGAGCCCCAGGTAATTGTAAATGATATTCTCCCTTTTGTAAGGAAAAATTTCTGGTGGCAGCCATATACCCCCACAGTTTATCAGGGATTGAAAGGTGTTGCTGAAGTTTTATACGGGAAAGGAATTTTCGCGCGAATTAAAGGCACCTTAAAGCTTCTTAAGGCTTTTCCGAGAACCTTTAAGTCAAATTATTAGCATAGTGTATGCTGCTGCGGTCTTTAGCATCTACAAACTTAACATCGCAGCAGTTTAAATTTTTAATAGTCAGAGGAGTAATATGCATTATATCCATTCAAATGATATAATTCAGCCCACAGTGGGGCGTATGGTTGTTGAAGCACCCTATGTGGCTGAACACAGAAAAGCGGGGCAGTTTATAATACTGCTTGTTGATGAATTCGGCGAGAGGCTACCTCTCACAATTGCTGATGCTGATAAGGAGAAAGGGACAATAACCCTGATATACCAGATCGTGGGTACCACAACAGCAAAACTGGCAGCTATGAAAGCCGGTGAATCACTTTACGGTATTGCAGGCCCTCTGGGCCATCCTACTGAGATTAAGAAGTATGGAACTGTTGCCTGCGTTGGAGGGGGTATCGGTATTGCTCCGCTCCACCCTATATCAAAAGCTATGAAAGAAGCGGGAAACAGGGTGATTAATATTCTTGGCGCCAGAACAGAAAATCTTTTTATTCTGGAAAAGGAGATGACTGCCATCGGCGATGAATGCGCGATATGCACCGATGACGGGTCTAAAGGTGAAAAGGGTTTTGTTACGAATGTACTCAGCGGATTTATGGCCAAAGAGAAGATCGATCTTGTTGTAGCCATAGGCCCTATCCCTATGATGAAAGCTGTAAGTGAACTGACAAAGAAAGATGGAATACATACTTTCGTGAGCCTGAACTCTGTTATGATTGACGGAACAGGGATGTGCGGCGGGTGCCGCGTTACAGTTGGCGGAGAGACAAAGTTCACCTGCGTTGACGGCCCTGAGTTTGACGGGCATCTTGTTGATTTTGACAGTCTGGGGAAAAGACTTAACACCTACCGGGAAGAGGAAACCGAATCATACGAACAGTACAAACATAAATGCAGACTTGACGGGGTTGAAATAAAATGAGCGCGAAAACACCAAGACATAAAATGCCGGAGCAGAAACCTGAGGAGAGGATTAAGAACTTCAACGAGGTTCCCCTGGGATATACTGCGGAGATGGCGATTGCTGAAGCTGAACGATGCCTTCAGTGCAAAAAACCTGCCTGCGTGGAGGGGTGCCCTGTTAATGTAAGGATACCTGAATTTATAAAAGAGGTTGCTGAAGGAAATTTTCTGAAGGCAATAGAAGTGATAAAGGGGACAAATTCACTCCCCGCAGTATGCGGAAGGGTCTGCCCGCAGGAGAGCCAGTGTGAGGCTAAGTGTGTCCTTGGTAAAAAATTTGAACCTGTTGCAATAGGAAAAATCGAGGGCTTTGTTGCTGATTACGAAAGGGAGAAGGAGCATCTACCTGCGCCTGAAATTAAAACGAAGAACGGAAAGAAAGTGGCAATAATCGGTTCAGGCCCCGCAGGGCTTACTGTGGCTGGTGAGCTGGCTAAGCTCGGTTATTCAATTACTGTGTACGAGGCGCTTCATACAGCGGGGGGAGTTCTTGTTTACGGTATCCCGGAGTTCAGGCTCCCTAAAAAGATCGTCAGTTATGAGATTGAAGCTCTCGCAAAAATGGGTGTTGAATTTGTGACAAACAGGGTTGTCGGCCTCTCTGAAACACTTGCTGACGTTATGCAGAGGTTTGATGCAGCCTTTGTTGCTACAGGCGCAGGGCTTCCGTCTTTTTTGAATATTCCGGGTGAGGACCTTCAGGGGGTTTACTCAGCCAATGAGTATCTCACAAGGGTTAATCTGATGAAGGCATATAAGTTCCCTGAGTATGATACTCCTGTAATTAAGGGGAGAAGTGTCGGAGTTTTCGGCGCAGGTAATGTTGCAATGGATTCGGCACGTACAGCCATCAGGCTCGGGAGTAAAGATGTACACCTTGTTTACAGAAGGTCAAGGGATGAAATGCCTGCCCGTGGAGAGGAGATCCATCACGCTGAGGAGGAGGGGCTTATCTTTGACCTCCTGTGTAACCCTGTTAAATTTACAGGTGATGAGAACGGAAGGCTTTGCGGAGTGGAGTGCGTAAGGATGGAACTTGGCGAGCCCGATGATTCAGGGAGGAGACGTCCTGTCGAGATAAAAGGTTCGGAGTTCACCATTGATATTGATGTTGCCATTATAGCGATAGGTAACGGTTCAAATCCTATATTACAGAAAACCGCTCCTGATCTGAAGTGCAATAAATGGGGGAATATTCTTGCTGATCCTGAAACTATGAGGACATCCGTTAAAGGTGTTTTTGCAGGGGGTGATATTGTTACCGGCGCTGCAACTGTTATCCAGGCTATGGGTGCAGGAAGAAAGGCTGCAAAGGGTATTGATGATTATCTCACTTCGGGTGAGTGGTAGAATTATTATTGTAGATGCGTATCATGATACGCATCTACATGGCATTCTTTCTTTTCCTGATCTTTACTACAACCATCTGTCCCGCAACAATAATTCCGAATATAATATAAAACAGCACTCCGCTGATAAATCCCCATGCTCTCTCTGACATGAAGAAAGCTGAGTAGACTGTAAGTGACGTATGCAGTAAAAACACAGCTGTAAGGATAAACATCATTTTTCTCATGGCGCTTATACCTTCTTCAGTTACTATGATATCCATGTTTTTCATATATCTTTCTTTCATCGCGCTGAGAAATATTTCCGGTTTCACAGCTGCTGCCCCAAGTATAGCACAGATGATCAGTTCTATTGCCGCAGGTTTCAGCTTGAAAAAGATCGGTGTATCTAATAGCAGTGATACTCCCCCGAGAAGTATAAGAAACACCGTGTCAAAGAGAATGAATCTGTCCACGCGCTGTTCTCTGTGCCGGGTGAAAATAAGTCCCGCAACACCAAAGGCCAGTGCAGCGTAAAGCCCGGCTTCCACTCCGTAAATTTCATCAACTGCAATAAATATAAAGAGCGGCAGCAGTCCGGGGAGCATCTGTTTGAGAAGAACTGTAAGGGGCATTAATTTCCTCCATCCGCGGGGGAATTTAATAATACGGTTTCAGCATGTCAAATAGTTAAACCGGAAAATATAATGAATACAGGATGATAAAATAAAAGATTAATCACTTTTATTAGGGCTTGACCTTCTGCTCTGTTTTTTGCAATTTATACAGGTAGCCGGTTTCCTTTGAAAATATAATTTAAGGTGTCTGGAGAAAGTATAATGAAACAACGCGGAAAAAAGTTTTTCCTTGCCGGTATGATTTTGATCGTACTCTTTATACTGACAGCAGGTTTATTCTTTTTCACATCTGATCATATAGACAAAACAGTAGGCCAAACAGTGTCAGATAATACTGGTCAGGAGAGTTTGACCTCATTACCAGGAGATAAAGTTAAAGTTGAGGACGCAGCGGTTGTTAAGAACACCCCGAAACCTGCGAGAAATAATTTTAAAACAAATGAAGAGATCCGCCGGGAGTATGGAAGGCTTGAGGTTGTTTATCTTTTCAGCGGGAAGAGATATGAAGGCGCTGTAGTTTCAATTGGCCAGTATTATACAATGGTCACCGTAGAGGGTGTTGTAAAGATCCCTATGAATGAAGTCAGGATCAGGGATATTATCAAGTAAATGATTAATATATGGTTTTCATCTGCTGAAAAAATCTGACAGAATTTTGTAAACAGCATCAGGCTGTTCCATCGGTACAAGGTGCCCGGCTCCGGGAACCTCTATGTAGCTCCCCCGTGGGAAAAGGGACGCTGCATGTTTCAGGTCAATATAAGCCCGGTTTTCGCTCTCACCCCCTTCAACAACAAGTACAGGGCATTTGATTTCAGGGAGGAGGGGCCAGGGATCTTTCACCGAACCCCCCATGAAAAGTGATGCCTCCTTCCGTGGCGAACAGCTGAGGCATAGTCCCCCTTCCCGGTTTGCTTTCATCCCGTGGCGTATATAGAGTTCAAGAACTTCACTGTCCCATTTCGCGAAAAGTTTTCTGCTCCTCAGGTAACTTTCAGCTTCAGCAGGGGAGCTCCAACTGCTGATTCGCTTAATTGATTTTGACGCAAGGGGGTGCTGTTCAACTGTGATCTTCATGTTATACGACTGGGCCGGGAGAAATATCGGCTCAATGAGCACCAGGGCTGAAGGGGTAACTGCATGAGTCCCAGCGCAGAGAGTGATTACGGTTCCCCCCATAGAATGCCCTGCTACAAAGGGGTCCTTTAGTTTGAGTTCTGTGCATAGCCTGTAGAGATCTCCGGCAAGGATTCCCCAGCTTATCCCCCCATCCTCAGGTTCAGTATCCCTGTGGTCGCAGAAGTATGGAGCTATTACATTAAATTTTTTGCTGAGCTTTGCTGCCACCGGATGCCAGACCCATGGGAGAAATCCTGTGGCGTGCAGCATCAGGAGATCCGGGCCGTCGCAGGGGTAGTGCAGATATTTTATCTCTGCGTCACCTATATTACAGCTTTTTTCAACGGGAGTACTCCGGTTTTCATTCATGGCACAGCTCCGGGTTTTTTTGATGATCAAAGCATGCGGTGGTCTGTTATTTATTGCAAGAGAGTTTGTGAAATTTAAAATTTTTTCTGTATGGATAAATATCCACCCGTTGGGCGGTATTCCGGATGATTTGTTTATGCTTTTGAAAACTTATTTATATTTATTGAGCTTCCTCGGCAGCCTGAGAGAAAATCCGGATAGGGGGTTGGATTTTCCTGAATAGGCCGGTTGACAATACCATTGCGGATGACTGTTGCGGTTTATTGCTGAATTATAGCACCTGCCGCATCAGACTAACCTGCTCTGGTATATGCCGAATAGAACTCCGGAATACTCCCGCGGGATGGTTTGAAATAACTGCTCAACTGCTTCATCTGTGATGACTGCATTTGATTTATGTCAAAAAGATTAAGAATAGAAATCCCTTTAACTTTTTATGAACACTGTTTATAAATATTGAACAATGTTCTTATGTGTCAATATTTTTTTAATGAAAATGCAAAAATATCAACAAAAGCTGAATACTGAATAATTCTGTTTTTTGTAATAACCTCAAGTTTCCACTGTTACTTATAGTATACCTGTTATATTTTAACAAGTATGTAACATGCATAAATTTTTTTTAATTGATGCCGGTTACAATTTTGAATTTTATATAATAGAAGATGCATATTTGTAATATAACATTTGTTGTGTGGTATTAGGGGTGTTTTTTAAATTTAACAGGGTAACTGGAGAAAGTTAATGAAGAGTTACAGGCCGGGAAAAGAGGGATTGTATGATCCCCGGTATGAGCATGATTCCTGCGGAATAGGTTTTGTTGCGAATATAAAAGGGAAAAAATCCTATGACATAATAAAGAGGGGACTCGAAGTCCTTGAACGAATGACACACAGAGGCGCAGAAGGAGCAGACAATAAAACCGGTGACGGGGCAGGTATACTGATGCAGATACCTCACCTGTTCTATAAGGAGGAGTTTCCCTCACTTCCTGAAAGCGGTGATTACGGAACCGGGCTGGTTTTCCTCCCTGTTGACAAGAGCCATGCTGAAAAGTGTACTGAAATTCTTGCACGTACTGCTGAAGAAGAGGGTCTCGAAATAATAGGATGGAGAGATATTAAGGTCGATAGTACAGTTGTAGGTGATATCGCCCGCAAAGCGGAGCCTGCGATGAAGCAGGTCTTTATTAAAAAACAATCCGGTGCTGACCTGAATCTTGAATTGAAACTCTATGTGGTGAGAAAACTCACTGAGAGAAAAGTTGCCGGGCTTTCCGATGAAAATATTTCTGCTTTTTATATTCCGTCACTTTCATCGCGTACAATTGTGTACAAGGGTATGCTGATGCCGGGGCAGGTGAAGCCCTACTTCAAAGACCTCCAGGATGACAGGATGGAGAGCTCAATGGCACTTGTGCATTCCAGGTTCAGTACAAACACATTCCCGTCGTGGGACCTGGCACAGCCTTTCCGGTTACTTGCTCATAATGGTGAGATAAATACTGTCAAGGGGAACAGGTTCTGGATGGAGGCCAGGGAAGCGGATCTCTATTCGGATATACTCGGAGATGATGTGAAAAAGATTCTCCCGGTAATTGAAAAGGGGAAGAGCGATTCCGCGTCATTTGATAATGCCCTTGAACTTCTTGTTGCTGCCGGGAGATCTATTCCGCATGCACTCATGATGATGATCCCTGAATCGTGGAATGACAAAAATCCTATCCCCGACTACCTGAAATTTTTCTATGAATATCATTCAACTTTTATGGAGCCATGGGACGGGCCCGCATCAATGGTCTTCTGCGACGGCAGATATATTGGTGGAACCCTTGACAGGAACGGGCTAAGGCCGTCGCGGTATGTGGTGACAAAGGATAATATGATTGTAATGGGTTCTGAAGTGGGTGTGCAGAACTTCAGGCCGGAGGAGGTGGCATATAAGGGTAGGCTTATGCCGGGGAAACTCCTCCTTGTTGATACTGTTGAGGGGAGAATAATCCCTGACGCAGAGGTGAAGCAGAATATTGCGATGAAAAAACCTTACAGGGAATGGGTGGAGAAGAACAGAATCAATCTTGATGATATCCCGGAACCGGATAATGTTCCAGTGGAGATCAGCGCGGATATTCTTCATCAGCAGAGAGTCGCCTTCGGGTATAACAGGGAGGATATTGAGGACCTTATAATTCCCATGGCAGCAACAGCCCAGGAACCTGTGGGCTCAATGGGGACAGATACACCCCTTGCTGTTTTTTCGGATAAGCCGCAGCCTCTTTTCAATTACTTCAAGCAGGTTTTTGCACAGGTGACTAACCCTGCTATTGATGCCATAAGGGAGGAGCTTGTAATGAGCCTTACCAGCTACATGGGGTCGAGAAAAAACCTTCTGGATGAAGGGCCTGAACATTGCAGCATGCTTAAATTCCTGAGACCTGTTTTCACGAACGGGGAACTTGCAAAAATAATTGAGAGCAGCAATCCGCAGATACAGACATCAGTAATTGATGCTGTATTCCCGGCTGAAAAAGATTCAGGTATTCTTGAAAAGAGACTTGATGAGATTTGTCTTGAAGCTGAGAGAGCCGTAGATGAAAACCGCAATATTATTATTCTATCTGACAGAAAAGCGGGCAATGGAAGGGCGGCAATTCCATCTTTGCTGGTGTGCTCTGCGGTACATCATCATCTTATTAAAACAAAAAAACGGACAAGAGCCGGAATAATAATAGAGAGCGGCGAGCCCCGTGAGGTTATGCATTATGCTCTGCTCATAGGGTACGGGGCTGATGCGATAAATCCTTATATCGCATTCGCGACGATATATGAACTGGAAAAGAGCGGAAAAATCAGGTCTGGAGGGGGATACAGCGAACTTGAATATAATTATATAAAATCGATCAGCAAGGGACTCCTCAAGATTTTTTCCAAGATGGGTACATCCACAATCAGGAGCTATCGCGGCGCACAGGTTTTTGAAGCTGTGGGCCTCTCCAGCGGCCTTATTTCGAAATATTTCCCCGGAACCTCATCAAGAATTTCAGGTGTGGATGCTGACCGGATTGCTCTTGAATCGATCATGAAGAGCGATAAAGCCTATATTGAAAAGACCAGGCTTCTTGACGCGGAGGGCGTATACAGCTACAGAAAGAGCGGGGAGAATCATGCGTGGAATCCTGAAACCATATATATGCTTCAGTGGGCAACAAGGAACAATGACTACTCGAAGTATAAGGAGTTCACATCAATTGTTGACGGGCAGAACCGTAAGCCGCATTTTATCAGGGGACTATTCGATTTAAATACCTTCAGACCCATACCGGTTGATGATGTTGAACCGGTTTCAGAAATATTGAAGCGCCTTACCACAGGAGCCATGTCATTCGGTTCAATAAGTAAGGAGGCTCACGAAGCCATTGCCATTGCAATGAATTCGATTCAGGGGAGGAGCAACAGCGGTGAAGGTGGTGAAGACCCTGAAAGATTTAAAAGGAGGCCTGACGGAACTTCAGCGCGAAGCGCGATTAAGCAGGTTGCTTCCGGGCGTTTCGGTGTAACAAGTAATTATCTTGCCAATGCAGATGAGATTCAGATTAAAGTCGCACAGGGAGCGAAGCCAGGTGAAGGGGGACAGCTCCCGGGATATAAAGTTGACGGGATCATTGCCAGGACAAGACATTCAACTCCGGGGGTAACACTGATATCACCGCCGCCCCATCATGATATATACTCTATAGAGGACCTTGCGCAGCTTATATTTGATTTAAAGAATGCTAATCCTTCAGCTCGCATAAGCGTAAAGCTTGTGTCTGAGTCCGGTGTCGGGACCATCGCTTCAGGAGTGGCAAAAGCGCATGCTGATAATATACTTATAAGCGGATATGACGGAGGTACAGGCGCCAGCCCCATAAGTTCAATCAAGCATGCGGGGCTCCCCTGGGAGATAGGGCTTTCTGAAACTCACCAGACCCTTGTTAAGAATGATCTTCGCGGAAGGGTAAAACTTCAGACAGACGGGCAGCTCAAGACCGGCAGGGATATAGTGATTGCCGGTATGCTCGGTGCTGAAGAGTTCGGTTTCGGCACAGGGGTACTGATTGTACTTGGATGTGTAATGATGCGTAAGTGTCACATGAATACATGTCCCGTGGGTGTTGCAACGCAGGATCCTGATTTGCGAAAAAGATTTAAAGGTAAGCCTGAGTATATAATTAATTACTTCAGGTTTATGGCACAGGAGATTCGTGAGATAATGGCCTCTGTGGGTATCAGCAGGTTTGATGATCTTATCGGCAGAACAGATCTCCTTATTCCCCGTAAAATTGATCACTGGAAGGCCGCCTCTGTTGATACTTCGGCAATTATCCACAGGCCGGCCGAAGCTGATATATATGCTGTCCATTGTGTGAAGGAGCAGAAACACAAGATTGACAGCGTACTTGACAGAAAACTCATCGAAAGAGTGAAGCCGCCCCTTGATTCGGATAGAGAGGTGAATGCATATCTTGAAATGCCAATCAGCAACACTGACAGATCTGTTGGCGCCATGCTCTCCTATGAAATATCAAAAAAATATGGAGAGGCAGGACTCCCCAATGATTCAGTGCAGTGCACATTTCATGGAAGTGCAGGACAGAGCTTCGGAGCGTTCCTTGCAAAAGGTGTGACCTTCAGGCTGGAAGGTGATGCCAATGACTACTTCGGCAAGGGGCTGTCAGGGGGGCGGCTTATAGTTGTGCCCCCTGCGGGGTCCGTATTTAAAGCAGAAGAGAGTATAATTGTCGGCAACACCGTGTTATATGGAGCTACAGGGGGCGAGGCCTATGTCCGCGGTATAGCGGGTGAAAGGTTCTGTGTCAGAAACAGCGGCGCTCTTGCTGTTGTTGAAGGCACGGGTGATCACTGCGCCGAGTATATGACAGGGGGGCGCGTGATTGTCCTCGGAAAAGTCGGGCGGAATTTTGCGGCAGGTATGAGCGGAGGTATAGCGTTTGTCCTTGATATGGATGGCGACTTCGATTTCTTCTGCAATAAAGGTATGGTTGAACTTTCGCAGGTAAGGGATTATGATGACCAGGATTTTATTTTAGAGATGCTGAAAAAGCATATACACTATACTGACAGTACCCTGGCAAAAAATATAATCATGAAGTGGTATGACTATCTCCCGAAATTTGTCAGGGTGCTGCCGCTTGAGTACAAACGCGCTATGAATGAAATGAAGATCAGCCTCATAGATGAGAAGCTGAAAGCCATAAGGGAAGAAGAACAGATTATGGAGAGTTACTAAATGGGGGATCCGAAAGGCTTTTTGAATATAAAGAGGATGGAATCAGGCTACAGGCCTGTTGAAGAGAGGGTCAATGACTACAGGGAGGTTGAGCGTCTCCTCCCCGATGCCCAGAGAAAACTTCAGGCAGGGAGATGTATGGACTGCGGTGTCCCTTTCTGTCACTGGGGATGCCCTGTGGGAAATATCATGCCAGAGTGGCAGGATATGATCTTCCGTGAAGAGTGGAAAGCAGCTTACGAAATACTAAGGGAAACAAATAACTTCCCCGAGTTTACAGGGAGGGTCTGCCCTGCGCCATGTGAGGCTTCATGTGTTCTCTCCATTAATGATGAGCCTGTGACAATCAGGCAGAACGAACTTGCTGTTATTGAAAAGGCATTTGAGCTTGGTTATGTGAAGCCTGAGCCTCCCGAAAAACGTACAGGTAAAAAGGTTGCAGTTGTGGGTAGCGGGCCCGCAGGCCTTGCCTGTGCAGATATACTCAATAAATACGGACATAGCGTTACTGTGTTTGAAGCTGAAGACAGTATCGGAGGGTATCTCAGGTTTGGAATACCCGATTTTAAACTGGATAAAAAAGTTATAGATAGAAGGATAGATATCCTTGCGGCTGAAGGGATTGATTTTAAAACCGGCGTAAAAATCGGCACAGATATTACAGCCTCTGATCTTGTTAACAGATATGATGCTGTTATGCTCGCAATTGGTGCGAGAAAACCGAGAGACCTTGATATCGGCGGAAGGAGCCTCTCCGGGATACATTTCGCTATGGATTACCTGGCGCAGCAGAACAGGAGGGTAAGAGGGGATCTGATATCTGAGGATAAACTGATAAGCCCTCTGAATAAAAAGGTTGTTGTAATCGGCGGCGGTGATACAGGCTCGGACTGTGTGGGCAACGCGAACAGGCAGGGGGCAAGCAGTATCACGCAGATCGAAATACTCCCCGAACCTCCGGCGCACAGAACTGCCGGAGAACCCTGGCCGCTCTGGCCCAGGCTGAAAAAAACATCAAGCTCACATGAAGAGGGTTGTGACCGTCTCTGGTGCGTGAGAACAATCCGGTTCTACGGCGATAACGGAGAGGTGAAAGGTATTAACGCTGTGCGCGTAACATGGGAAAAACTCGCGGACGGCAGAATGGAGATGAGGGACATCCCCGGTTCCGGATTTGACATCCCTGCTGACCTTGTACTTCTTTCAATGGGATTCATTCATCCTGAACATAAGGGCATCATTGAAGATATTAATCCCGGTCTTGATAAAAATGGAAATATCCTTGTTAATGATGAGTATATGACTTCTGCAAAAGGTGTATTCTCCGCTGGTGATTCAGTCAGGGGGGCATCTCTTGTTGTCTGGGCAATTCATCAGGGGCGTGAAGCTGCTAAGGGGATTAGTAGATATCTCATGCTGAAATAAATTTACTCTTGACTCGACCGGTTCAAGAGTAATAATCGGGGAGACTCTGATAATGGCGGTAGTTATAATGCGTCTCTCCGGAAATTTTTATTTAATTCTTGCAGCCTTCATTCTCTGCACAGGTATAATTGCCGCTGCATCTGAAAAGATCCCCTACGGGGGATCTTCTGCAAGGGAGTTCAGTTATACCGGAGAAAACCCTCTCCTCTCTGCTGTGACAAAAGGGGATGCTGACACAGTGAAATCATTCCTGAAGAAAGGTATTTCCCCGAATTCACGGGGAGAGAATGATGCCACTCCTCTGACAATAGCAGCCTACGGCGGACATACCGGGATAGTGAAACTTCTCCTTGAGAATGATGCCAACCCCAACCAGAGAGACGGGAACGGAAGTACTGCTCTTACAATATCAGCGCGGTATGGATATACTGATATGGTTAAACTCCTGCTTGCCCATGGTATTTTTGTTAATATAAGGGACAATAAAGGGAATTCAGCACTGATAATAGCATCCATGAGCGGTTATACTGATATTGTAAAACTGCTGCTTTCCCGTGGCGCTTTTATCGATTCACGCGGGGAGAATGATATTACTGCTCTTATGGCTGCCTCTGAACACGGGCACCTTGATACTGTAAAATATCTCCTGTCTAAAGGAGCAAAGGTAAATTCAGAAAACAGCAGCGGGCAGAGGGCCCTTGCGATCGCTTTAGAAAATAAGTATCCTGAAGTTGCGGAAATTCTAAAAAAAGCCGGAGCCAGATAAACAGGTTATGCAGTTTGAAATATTAATTAAACTGGAGCATAAAAAAGTTCTTGCCTGAAATCCTCTTCCTTATTCCCGTTGTTAGTTGTTAATTAATCAGTCATTTAAATTTAATATATATAGCTGAGGTTTTTGATGAAGAGGCTCTTCTTTTCTTTTTTACTGGTTTTTGTCCTGGTTCAGGTTCCGCTTTTTTCACAGGAGAAAACTGAAGTAAATAATCAGAATACAAACCTGGAGGCTGATAACGGGGCAACAGGTAAATCCGAGTATTATAACCTTAAAAGAAATCTTACTTATGGAACGATTTTCGCAAGTTTTGCTGCCACATATATATATGGTGCTGATGCCTGGGACTGGGGCGGCACTGATTACAGGTGGGGTAATGAAGGGTGGTTCGGAGCTGATACCGATTCAGGCGGTATTGATAAAGTGGGACACATGTGGGCACATTATGTTCTACAGAGAGGCTTCAATAACCTTTTTGAGTACACACTTGAAGATAAAAAAGAGGCACTTGTAGTATCCACTGCCACTGCAGCATCAATAGGGCTTCTTATTGAAATAGGTGACGGTACATCCGGTAAATACGGCTTCAGCTACCAGGATCTTGTTTTTGACTGGATTGGAGTTGGCCTTGGTACATTCCTTGAGGCGTTCCCAACGGCTGATGAGTTTATCGGATTTACATGGGAGTACTGGCCCACTGATAATTTTCTTGATGAGTCAAAGGGGAGAAAGAAACTTCATGTAACCAGTGACTACAGCGGTCATAAATATATGATTAATTTCAAACTCGCAGGATTCAAATATATCGGCTTTGACATCCCGGAATTTATGCGCTACATAATGCTGGACTTCGGTTACTATACAAGGGGTTATACCAGCTTTGATGATGCAGGTAAAGAGAAAACAAGGCATCCCTATGTGGGAGTGTCTCTTAATATGATTGAGGTTGTGCGGGATATGTTTGATGAATCAAACAGGGACAGCAGGCTCTGCAAAGCTCTACAGCAGCCCTTTAAATATATGCATGTTCCGGTTGGATACAGTGTTGATAGAACACTTCATTCAGATAATCGCGCTAAGTAATAATTATCGATATAATTAAAGCTTTTAGTTGATAGAAGCCCGGGTAGATAAGAGCGCTTTCGATAAGCGCTCTTATTTTTTGAAGAAGAGCAGTTGTGTCTTTTTTTGAGAGCGAAATAGAATTTGACGTGAATTTTTTTATGATTACAGTCAGACATTGTTTATAATTAATCTGCGTCAGGAGCTTTTATGAAAGCATTTATCTATTTATTTTTGTCTGTCGTAATACTGTTTTCGGCTGATATAATTTATGGGACAGGTAATGTCTCTGTAGAAAATGGTGTTCTGAGTTTACCAGGAGAGATCCAGTTTGTGCCTGGAAGCGATACAATTAAAAATGAAAGCTCAGGGATTATTGATGCCATCGCAGAATTCATGAAAAAAAATCCTGATGTCAAAGTTCTCCGTATCGAAGGATACTGCAGTTCAAGAGCGGATGAAAACTCAAATCTTGAACTTTCAAAGACGAGGGCGCTTTCCGTGGCAAAAGCTGTTATAGCAAGGGGTGTTGAATGCAGAAGACTCTTTGCTGCGGGATTCGGAAGCAGGTTGTTATTTATAAAAAGCGGTAAAACCGGTGATCGCATATCCGCTGTTATTGCCTCGGGAAAATATAAAAAACCGGGAATAATGCCTGTAGACGGAGGGGGAGTTGTAGCCGGGGACCCCTGTAAGTGAAGTAATCAAAGCAGGGCGGAGTAAAGTTTATGCTCCGCCGCTGTGCGTCTTGTCCAATTACAATGTATCAAGCTTCTTCTGAAGATTCTCTGAAATAGTTTTAATATGGGGATAATCCTCCACACTGTCTACGCAGAGATATATTGCAAGGTTCTCTTTTTCCAGAAGAATTGAACGGTCGCTGTTGTTTTTCACATATTCATCCAGTTTCCCGATCTCCTCAGCAGCGGAGGTCTTATCTCTGAATAACATTATATAACACATTATATCGTCGTTGTAGGGATTCCTCTGTTTTGCCAGTATAGTCATGTGGATGCCTGAAACTTTGCTGTATTCACCGCCCGGATAGATTCTGCCGGTCATCTTTCTGATTGCATCATGGTCAAAGTTCCATGGATTTGTTTTTAAAAGATTTTTTGCAAATCCCGGTATCTGCCCTATTACAAAACCTGCCGGTATATCATCGTTACCCGGTTTGATTTTATCGATAACAGATGAACTGTACATAGCTTTTGTGCTTGCTATGAAAATAAAAATGAATATTGAAAGGATTGTCAGAAGTAATGCTTTTCTTTTCATAATCGACTCCAGGTTGTTTGTCCAATTAGGCAGAACAATTAAATCTACCCGGGTTTATTATCGGCAGATCACGAAATATTTATTATATTTTTTCTTGTGACATAATATTTTTGGTTGACTTTAATGCTCAATCAGGTAAAAAAAAGATTAATTAAATGAGTGCACTTACAGAATCATCTGCAACAAATTACAGACAATCATAATAGCTGAAGTCTTCTTCCATGAGTATGAAGGTGTTATACATCTTATGCTGATGGTATTATTATTTTACAATGAGGTTCAATCCTGATGAAAACTGATTCGGAAATCCTGTACATACGTAAAAGGGATGGAAGGATATCTCCTTTCGACGCTGATAAAATTACTGATGCCATTTTTAACGCGGCAAAAGCTGTGGGTGGAACAAGCCGTGAGATGGCGGATACAGTGGCTGCATCAGTTGTTGATATACTGAATATTGTATATAAGGATGGAAGAATCCCCACAGTTGAGAATGTTCAGGACCTTGTTGAAAAAATGCTTGTTGAGCGCGGGCATGCCAAGGTTGCCAAGGCATTCATTCTATACAGGGAACAGCACAGAAGGATCAGGGAGAGCAGAGATCTCCTTAACGAAGGCCTTGAGCTTATTGACAATTACCTCGACAGATCAGACTGGCGTGTAAATGAAAACAGCAACATGAGCTATTCACTTCAGGGGCTCAACAACCATATATCTACATCCATAACAGCAAAATACTGGCTTGAAAGAATATATCCCCCTGAAATAAGGGAAAAACATGTAAGCGGGGATTTCCATCTCCATGATTTGGGGCTTCTCTCTGCCTACTGTGTCGGCTGGGACCTGAAAGAGCTTCTTATCAAGGGATTTTGCGGAGTGCCGGGCAAGGTTGAGAGTAAACCTGCAAAGCATTTCGGAAGCGCCCTGGGGCAGGTTGTGAATTTTTTCTATACCCTGCAGGGTGAATCAGCGGGTGCGCAGGCATTTGCAAATTTTGATACTTATCTGGCTCCGTTTATTTACTACGATAAATTGAATTATGATGAAGTGAAACAGGCGCTTCAGGAATTTGTTTTTAATATGAACATCCCCACAAGGGTAGGGTTCCAGACACCCTTTACGAACGTTACTCTTGATCTCAACCCTCCATCCACAATTGCCAATGACTACGTTGTCATCGGCGGTGAATTGATGGATATGACTTACGGTGAATTTCAGAAAGAGATGGATATGTTTAACTCCGCCTTTGCTGAATGTTTATCAGAAGGTGATGCTAAAAACAGGATCTTTACTTTCCCGATACCTACATATAATATATCAAAGGATTTTGACTGGAACAACCCCAAACTTAACCGTGTATGGGAGATGACAGCACGTTACGGGATCCCTTACTTCGCGAATTTTATCAATTCCGACATGGACCCTGAAGACGCGCGATCAATGTGCTGCCGGCTCAGGCTGGATAACAGGGAGCTGCGCAAGAGAGGCGGCGGGCTCTTCGGAGCGAATCCGCTTACAGGGAGTATCGGCGTTGTTACAATTAATCTTCCGCGTCTCGGATATGTCTCAGAAACTGAGGAGGAGTTCTTCTCCCGTCTTGAAAGCCTTATGATTCTCGCAAAGAACTCCCTTGAAATTAAAAGAAAAGCACTGGAAAATTTTACGGCAAGCGATCTCTACCCTTACACCAGGTTCTATCTCTCAGGTATTTACGAAAGGGATAAAAAGTTCTGGGGAAACCACTTCTCCACAATAGGACTTGTTGGAATGAATGAGGCGTGTCTGAATTTTCTGAATACAGATATATCCTCTGTTGAAGGTAAAACTTTTGCGCTTAAAGTCCTCGATTTCATGAGAGAGAGAATCATGAAATTTCAGGAGGAGACAGGTAATTTTTATAATCTTGAAGCTACTCCGGCAGAGGGCGTTACTTACAGGTTTGCCCGTGCTGATAAACAGGCTTTCCCTGAAATTAAAAGCGCCGGTAAAAATGAGCCGTATTATACTAACTCAGTGCATCTCCCTGTGTCACATACAGATGACCTTTTTGAAGTGCTGGATCACCAGGACGATTTACAGACAAAATTTACCGGGGGCACAGTTGTTCACCTCTTCCTCGGTGAAAAAATAGATGACATAGAGGTGGTAAAGGCACTTGTTAAGAGGATCGCTGAGAATTACGCGTTGCCGTATTTTACATTGACCCCGACTTTCAGTATCTGTCCTATCCACGGTTATTTAACCGGAGAGCACAAATACTGTCCCTACGATCACTCCCCGGAAGAACTACTTAAATACGGGATAGAGGTCGATATATAAATCATAAA
This sequence comes from Spirochaetia bacterium UBA5763, assembly GCA_002418835.1. Lineage (GTDB taxonomy): Bacteria > Spirochaetota > UBA4802 > UBA4802 > UBA5550 > UBA5550. The sequence goes on from DIEX01000009.1 coordinate 44,719, forward strand.
GGCTCTATGCGGGAACCTGCCTCATGAATAGTGAGACAGGCGTATGAGCTGTATTATTAAACTATTTACAGGAGACATAATATGGAAAAAAAACGTTTAGTTGTTCCGGTTGAGGTTTATTCCCGCGTTGTCGGTTATTTCAGGCCGGTAAATCAGTGGAATAAAGGTAAAAAAGAGGAGTTTTCTGAAAGAAAAACATATATGTTTGATGCTTTTGAATTAGAACAGTCAGTTGCTTTAGATGAATATAAAAGGGCTGTATAAAACCTCCCTTGTTGATTATCCCGGGAAGGTTTCATCAGTAATCTTCACCGGAGGATGTAATCTCCGGTGCGGGTACTGTCATAATCCTGATCTGGCCTGTAATTCAGATGGACTTGAAAGGATTGATGACGAAGAGGTCTTCTCTTTCCTGGAAAAAAGGAAGGGGCTCATTGACGGGGTTACTGTAAGCGGCGGTGAGCCTTCACTTGACAGCGGACTTCCTGTTTTTCTTCGCAGAGCCAAGGGTATGGGGCTGCTTGTTAAACTGGATACCAATGGATGTTTCCCGTCTGTAGTTGCGCAGTGCCTGTCGGAAAAACTGGTGGATTACATGGCTGTTGACCTGAAGACATCTCCGGCAAAATACAGCTCTCTCACAAAGCGTGATGTGGATTTTAATCAGATTTTGACAACTCTTGATGTTATCAGAAATTCAGGTATCGATTACGAGATTAGAACTACCTGTGTCCCGGGTTTTGTGACGCTGGAGGATATTACTCTTATTGGTGAAGCTGTAGTGCGTGTCAATAAATGGTACCTTCAGCAGTTTGTTAATACTAACACACTTATTGATCCGGAAGCTGAGAAACTCTCCCCGTATCCTGTACGCTATCTTGAACTGATGCGTGATGAAGCACTGAAGTATGCTGACAGATGTTCAATTCGTGGAATATAAAACTGTATGAAGCGTTATATCGTATCTATTGCCCTCATGATTTCATTATCACTCTTTATATCTGCTGACGCAGCTCCACCTCGTTTCAGTATTTCAGATATAATAACACCCGGAGAAAAAACGGTACTTTTGAGAGGCGGTATTCTTACTTACGCACGGATTGAGGGTAAGGGGGAGGTCTTTGCCGGTGGAACCGGAGTTACTTTCCCGGAACGTGCGGGGCGCATTTACGATTACCCTTCAGGATATAGTGTTGCAGCAGTTGAAAAAGTTTTTTTTAAGGGTGATGCCTCAATGGGGGAAACTATTTTTAATAGCCTGAAAGACTTCCCTGCGCTCAGGGGTATGCAGTATTATTCCATATCGGAAGGTAAATCCATTCCCCTTATACTTGACAGCCGGGTCTCAGGCAGCAGTTCAATAAAACAGGAGATCGGCGGTAAATCCTCAGTTTCATATTTTACAATAAAGGATAACAGGCTCGGTACAATCCCTTTCAGCAGCAAAGTGTGGATCGGCAACCTGGCTCTATCTTCTACAGGTGTATGTTCAGGGACGGTTTCGCGGTTCGGGATGAAAGTGTTTGAACCGGGGGATTACAGGGTGTATAAATTTTTAGTTTATGATAAAACCGCAGGGGGATGGTTTTACTGTTCTGTGCAGCTTATGAGGGTAAGGAGCGATATTATGAAGAGACTTGATCTTCTTAAGCCTGAGAATATATGCAACAGACTCAGGGGGGAAACAGTCCATATTCTCGGGCTTTTTGGTATAAACAGGAGTATTGATCTGGTTGCTTTCAGATGATCAGCCCCCGATGCTGGACATTGCTTTAACACCGGCAGTGAGCGAACGGCACCCTTTATTATCAGATGAACATTCAATCTTATGACTGCCCCATTTGTTTTTAACTGCTTCTTCAATAAACTCCTTAATCTCCTCCTCTGTACTTTCACCTCTCAGGAGCTCCCGGAGATTGTATCTTGCAGTAGAGTGCAGGCATGTAAGCATAAGCCCTTCGGATGTGAGCCTGAGTCTGTTGCAGTCTGAACAGAATTTATGAGTAACAGGAGGTATTATCCCTATTTTAAGAAGTTTACCCTTGTAGGTCAGATCAAATCTCTGCGAAACATCAGATCTGTCGGTCGTTTTCCGGACAAGCCCACCTCTTGAAGATAGAGCCTCAACAAGATCATCAGATGGGATAAACTCATGCTTTTCATCCTCGGTTACAGGCATTCTTTCAATGAATCGCAGGGTAATATTTCTACCGGCAAAATAATCGAGAAAATCACCTATTTCGGTAAGGGTTTCACGCATGAGTACAGCATTTACTTTAACATCAAGAGTGCCGTCTGCGAGAGTTTTTTCGATATTTTTAATTACAGTTTCAAAGTAATCACGCCCTGTGATATCAAAGAACCTGTCGCGATTCATAGAATCAAGGCTTATGTTGAATTTTGTTACACCATTTATTTTCAGATCATCAAGGTATTCATCAAGAAGGATGCCGTTAGTAGTAAGGCAGAGAACAAGTTCGGGGTATAAACTGTGAGTATCATGCAGAATGTCCATTATCCCTTTCCGTACAAGAGGTTCTCCGCCGGTGAAACGGACTTTGTTTACACCAAGGCTGCGGAATATTCCTATGAGGTTTACAAATTCCTCGTTTCTTAAAACTTCATCGTGAGGTACCAGCTGAACACCTTCAGGGGGCATGCAGTATCTGCATCTCAGATTACATCTGTCAGTCACTGAAACTCTAAGGTATGTATGTTTTCTCAGGAAATTGTCTGTAAGCATTATTCTACCTTCTTGTTTTTTTAACCGGTTCCACGGCCTCTTTATAATTCTGATTAAGAAAAAGGATAAAGTTACTTCTGAAAATTTTTTCTTCAGGCGCGATGAATATAGCCCTTGAATACATGCTGAACGCCTGTTCGTATCTCCCTGAAGCTTCATAAACCACAGCGAGATTGTTCTGCGGAGTGCCGTTAGAGAGCAGGCTCTCCGTTTCGCGGAAGAGAAATTCCGCTTCCCTGTAATTCCCCCTGACTGATTCCAGAATCCCTCTTTCTGTTATGGTTCCGGCAGTCTCCGGGGTTTTTTCTTTTTTGAAATATCTTTCTGTTTTATATGGATGGGAAGTACGTTCTGAGATTTGATTTACCGTGCTTCCGCTTTTATTGTAATCAAATATAATCTCATACCCTTCATGCTTCGCAGTCCTTATTCTCTTATCAAGCACCAGGGTGTCATAAGTACTGCATCCGGTTAAAAGGATCAACGGGAAGAGAATCTTAATCTTCTGGTGAAACCGCATCACAGATCTTCTCCAGTGCTCCTGCTATTCCGAGAATTTTCTGCTCCTGAAAATGGCTCCCCATAACCTGTATACCAACAGGCAGTCCTTTACTGTCAAGCCCCGCGGGGACTGACAGCGCGGGAATTCCCGCAAGGTTAGCGGAGATTGTCAGGATATCAGACATATACATCTGAAGCGGGTCATTGGACATTTCGCCTATTTTGAAAGCAGTGGTTGTTGTAACAGGAGCAATGATTGCATCCACTGAAGAGAAGGCGTTTTTAAAATCTTCGATTAAGAGAGCACGTCCTTTAAGAGCCTTAAGATAAAAAGCATCATAGTAGCCGGAACTCAGGGAGTATGTTCCAAGTATTATTCTCCTCTTAACCTCTTTGCCGAAACCTGTGCTGCGTGTCTGTGTGTAAAGAGAGGAAAGATCCTTTACATCCGGAGACCGGTATCCGTATCTTATACCGTCATATCGGGCAAGGTTGGATGAAGCTTCAGCAGTTGCTATGAGATAATACACAGGTATTGCATATCCGGTGTACTTCAGGCTTATAGGTACAATCTCAGCTCCGAGTTTCTCGAGTTCTTTAATTTTATTTTCGATAAGAGATTTTATTTCGCTGTCGATACCAGTGAAATATTCAGCAGGAACACCGAGTTTTAAACCTTTCACGTCAGTGTCAAGTTTCCCGGCATCAATGTCCATCTCCCTGTTAACTGATGTTGAATCTTTTTTATCATAACCTGCAATGATCTGGAGGAGAGATGCTGTATCAGCAACGTTTCTGCCGAAAGTCCCGATCTGGTCAAGGGATGATGCAAAAGCAACAAGCCCGTATCTTGAGACTCTTCCGTAAGTTGGTTTAATCCCTGTGACTCCGCAGAACGCCGCAGGCTGACGTATTGAGCCCCCTGTGTCTGAGCCGAGAGAAGCCGGCGCCATAAAAGCTGAAACTGCAGCGGCAGATCCTCCGGAACTCCCCCCGGGGACTCTTTCGCTGTCATAAGGGTTTTTTACAGGGCCGAAAAATGAGTTTTCCGTTGATGAACCCATGGCAAACTCGTCCATGTTAGTTTTACCGAGAAGGAGCATCCCCGCATTGAGCATCCTGTCGTATACTGTGGCGTTAAATGGCGGAACGAAGTTTTCAAGAATTTTTGAAGCGCAGGTTGTACGTACACCCGCTGTATTCATGTTGTCCTTTACTGCTACAGGGATTCCGTCAAATTGTGAAAGAGGTTTACCTGCTGACCGGCGTGAATCTGATTCCGCAGCCTGTTTAAGCAGGAGATTTTCATCAATTGTTATATATGAATTAATATTTTTATCTTTTTCGTGTATTCTGTTAAGAAGAGATTCAGCTATCTCCTTTGAGGAGATTTTACCCTCTGATAGCAGAGCCGAGAGCTCATTGAGACCTTTTTTGTAAAGCATTGATACCTCCGGTTGTAACCTTAAAAATGGACCGGTGATAACGGGTGTCAATAAAAAAATAGAAGGGAACTATTCCCCCTGAAAGTTAAAAAATACCTTGAAATTTTAATAATAATTTTTATATTGAAGATGCTTTAATACTGCTATTATACCGTTATAATAAACAGCAATTAATAGTGATTTTAACAGTACTTATATCCGGTTATCCCGATAAATATGAATTTATACATCCGGATGACGGTTACCCGCCTGAGTTTACCCTCATAAAGACGGGAGAATATGAATTAAATTTTAAATTTTTTCCAGGAGTTTTTAATGTTTAAAAAAGGAATTGTACCGCTTCTAACTGTTGTTATTGTTTTTTCCTGTTTTAAAAAATCTGAAGGGCTTAAACAGTCCGATATGCAGTACCTGATTAACCAGGTGCTTTCAGTTCACGCGCAGTATAACACAGTTGATGATGATATTTCGAAAAGGATCTTCAGTAATTATATAGACAGTCTTGATTACGGGAAATATTATTTTTACCAGTCTGATATTAAGGATTTTTCAAAACATGAAAAGATGTTTGATGACTATATTGCCATGGGTGATTACAGGGCGGTATATGATATTTATAATGTTTATTCCCAGAGATACGAGGAGTCAATGGTTCTCTTCAATGAACTGCTGAAAGAACATTACGATTTTTCAAAGGATGAAACAATAATTGCAGACAGGCAGAAGGTCCCCTTTGCCGCTGACAGAGAGGATATGAAGGACCGCTGGAGAAAGAACATCAAACTCCAGCTTCTCAACTATGTTTCCACAGGCAAGAGCCTGAAAGACGCAAAGCAGAAACTTGAGAAGAAGTACACTCTTGCCCGTAAAAGGACGGAAGAGATAAATGAAGGGAAACTCCTCGAAATATTTTTGAATGCCGTTACCACATCGCTTGATCCCCATACCAATTATCTTTCTTACGAGGATAGTCAGGATTTTGATATTTCAATGAAACTGAAACTTGAAGGTATAGGTGTCAGGCTTAAATCAGAGGACGGATTTGTCATTGTGGAATCTATTATTGCGGGGGGTGCTGCTGATAAGCTCCCTGAAGAGATGAAGCTTAAACCTAATGACAAGGTAATGGCAGTTGCCCAGGCAAAGGGGGATGCTGTTGATGTTATTGATATGGATCTCCGCGACGTGGTGAAGCTTATCAGAGGAGAGAAAGGTTCGTCAGTAATTCTTACCATACACAGGGAGAGTGTAAATGGCGATAAATCTGAAAGGAAGAGCGTAACAATAGTAAGGGAGGAGATTAAACTTGAGGACAGTGAAGCCAAGTCATCTACCCGGACAATAAATGTGAATGGCAGGGCCTGTAAAATTGGTTATATAAAACTCCCTTCATTCTATAAAGATGATGATTCAGGCAAGAGCTCATCCGGAGATGTCAGGCGTCTTATCCAGCAGCTAAAAAAAGAATCGGTGAATGTTGTTGTTGTTGACCTTCGCGGAAATCCCGGCGGGCGTCTTGACGAGGCTGTGGATATTGCGGGACTGTTTATTGAAGAGGGACCTGTTGTGCAGGTTATGAGCAAGAACAATCCTCCCCGTATATATTATGATAATGATCCTGAAATATATTATTCCGGCCCCCTTGTGATTCTTATCGACAGGTTTAGTGCAAGTGCTTCAGAGATCCTTGCCGGAGCTCTTAAGGATTACAGGAGAGCTCTGATTGTAGGTTCAAGCAATACATTCGGAAAAGGGACTGTGCAGTCATACAATGAGCTGCATGGAAAACTTGGAGCAATAAAGATTACAACACATATATTTTATCAGCCTGGCGGCGCGTCAAATCAGCTTACAGGGATAGCCCCGGATATAATTGTTCCTGACATGAGTTCAATATGGGATATAAATGAAGGGACGAACAAGTATCCCCTGAAGTGGGAAAGGATCGATTCTGCTCAGTATAAAAAATACAGGCATGTTAATGATGTAATTGTAAAAACTCTTAAATCCGCATCCGGAGAGCGGACATCTAAAGGTGAATACGCTGAACTTAAAAAGAAGATCAACGAGTACAGCGCCAAAGTGAGAAACAAAACAATAAGTCTCAAAGAGGAATCTGAAATCTCTAAGAAGAAAGAGAAAGAGATGGAAGAGAGCATGAGGGTTGATCGTGACAAGAACCTTATCGACCTGAAAAAAGATCTTTTTCTAAGGGAGGCCTTTAACCTCAGTGTAGATTATTACGAAAAAGCTGGGAGATAGCTACATTCTCCCTGTGTAATCATCAACAGCCTCTTTGAAGTTTTCTCTGTCAATTACCAGCGGATCAATACCGTCTCTCATGCATCTGATCCGCAGGTAGCTGACAGCCTCAGATGTTACATCGCATAAATCATCCCTGTAAAAAATCAGAAGATTGATTCCGTAATTCCTCAGGAGTCTGTAAAGAAGCTCATACCTCTCCTCAACTTTCCGTGTACAGGGGGACATGGCTCTGTAGCTGTAAGCATCGAGAAGTTCATAGAAGATATATTCAGATTCAGCATTAAGTGAAATGTCGAAAAGCCTTCTCCCCCGGCAGGTGTCATCTTCTATCACATCAATCCCGCTGTTTTCAATAAAGTCGATTATCGCAGGGGGTATTTTTGCCGCTCCGTAAATCAGTGCTTTTGCCCTGTATTCTCTATGCTCCGCCTGATAAATTTGCAGTTCTTCCAATAGCGGAGTAATCAGTTTAAGAGCAAAATCAGGAGGGAAAATGGCCGATGCTTCAAACACAAAGTCCAGTTCCTCCGGTGTGAGGGCTCCTTTTCTATCCTGGTAAAGGGAGGTTATGCTTCTTACACTACGCCTGAGGTTTTCGAAAATCATGGTTTTTTTTTGAAGTTCAGAGATATCTATACTTTTTAGATTAATTCCGAAGAGTGAATTAAACATAGTAGCTGTTTCGTTGTGCAGCTGTACTGCTGCATCTTCCCCATAGCCGCAGGGATAGTTGACTCTGTGAACAGTTATATCTGAAAAATTTAAGTGACAGCAGGGCATCTCCGCTTCAGGGACAATTACAGCTTTGTACAGAGACTTTTCTGAAGAGAGTTTTTTTTCACCTGTAATCAGAGATTCAGGGAGCTTGACTGATTCGATTCCGAATGCGGATGTTATCTCCGGAGGTATAAGGGGGTATATATATCCGGAAAGCTGAACTTTATTTTCCGTGATGTATTTCCCGAGTATATCACCGTAATTAAACACTGCATTTTTAATATCCCCGGTAATAGCTGCAATTTTTCCCCTGTCCATAATCCCCTCTTTCCGGTTAATAACAGCGAAATAACTCTTTTTATCAATTAAATTATTTATAATTCCTCTTGAAAAAAAAAGGTATATATAAAATATATCTACTTAATTTGATTCTTTTGGAGAAACCGGATGGCAGCAGTGAAGAAGAGCGGTAAACCTGCGGTAAAAAAAGCACCATACCTGTCAGTAGTTTTACCTGTTTATAATGAAGAGGAGAGCCTTGTTCTGCAGCATAAAGCTGTAACAGAGGCGGTAAAAAAGCTTAATAAAACTTATGAGATTATCTTCGTTGATGACGGAAGTGTGGATTCTTCCTATGAAATACTTAAATCAGTCTCTTCGAAAGATAAAAATGTTAAAATTGTCCGGTTCAGAAGAAATTTCGGCCAGACTGCTGCAATGGCCGCAGGCATTGACCATTCAAATGGAGAAATTATTGTGTTCATGGATTCCGATTTGCAGAACGAAGCTGGAGATATAGGGAAGCTCCTTGAGAAGATTGAAGAGGGATATGACGTTGTAAGCGGCTGGAGAGCAAACAGGCAGGATAAACTTATCTCAAGAAAGATCCCTTCAAAGATTGCAAACTGGTTAATCGCAAAAGTTACAGGGGTGCCTCTCCATGACCTGGGGTGTTCACTGAAGGCTTACAGAGGGGATGTCCTGAGACAGGTTAACCTTTACGGCGAGATGCACAGGTTTATTCCTGTACATGCTTCATGGATCGGAGCCCGTATAACAGAGGTTGCGGTGGGGCATCATGCAAGGCAGTTCGGAGAGTCTAAGTACGGAATAAGAAGAACGTTCAAGGTAATTCTTGATCTTATAACAGTGAAGTTTATGGGGTCTTATTCGACAAAGCCGATCTACATCTTCGGAGGAACCGGTGTCATTTTACTTTTCCTGGGTGTTGCCAGCGGAATATCTGTAGTTGTCATGAAGTTTTTAGTACAGCTTAATATGATACGCAATCCGCTGCTGCTCATGACAGTTATGCTTATAATTCTCGGGGTTCTCTTTATACAGATGGGGATCATTGCTGAGATTATGATCAGGATTTACCATGAATCGAAAAAGATGCCCCCTTACAGGATAAAGGAGACCATCAATATAGAATAATCCTACTGTTTTGAGGGAGCATCTTTACCGGTGCTCTCATCCTCCTTTGAGCCTTTCATAAGAAATCCCATGGGCCGTTTTTTAATCTCTGCTGATATCTGCTGCATGGTTATTGCTGTCTCTTTGAATGCCTGCATTATTGCAAGAATATCCTTCTGGGAATTAGCCAGAATGCTGTTTACACTTGCAACACTACCGCCAAGGTCTGTGAGCATTCCTCGTATATTCTGCCTGCTTTCTACCGAAATAGTTTTTACTACACCTACAGTGTCGTTGATGTTGTTCAGAAGTTTATGAACATCAGTGAGCACAGCTTCGAGGTTAACGTATTCAAGCCCCTCTATGACATCGCCGTTTCTGAGAGGGTAACTTTTGGCTTCGGGATTTCTCATTTCAACAACAGTATCACCTATTATATTCTGGTTAAGGATAAGAGCAGTACAGTCCTCCTGCAGTTCAATATCCTTCTTGAGTCTCATAGTTGCCAGGAAGTGCAGTGATGGTTTGTAAACCGGGGTGAGTTCCACAACTCTCCCTATATCATATCCCTTCAGTTTGATTGCTGTACCTTTTTTGATTGCGGATATATTATCTATTTTCAGGTAGACGTCGATTGTTGACCCTGAAAGAGAGTAGCCAAGTTTCAGTATAATAAAAAGAAGGAGTATTATGACAGGTGTCAGTATGAATAAACCAACCCTGAATTCATTCGGATTTTTAAATGTCAGTAATTTTTTCATAAAATAATCATCGGCCCTTCTATTGAATTAGTCCTGTATTGAACCAGGTAAGGGTTATCTGATGTCCAGAAGTCCCCTTTTTTCCCTGTGAATACGATCCTTCCATTGAAAAACATAATAAACTCATCTGAAATATCAATAAAATTTTGAGGGTAATAAGTAATCATTACCAGAGATTTATCCGGCCTGTTTGATCTTTCCGTGAGTACATCAATAAGTGATTTGATATTCAAAAAACATTGATCTTCAAAAGCATGCTCAATATAGAGCAGATCCGGGTCGTGTGCAATTGCCCTTCCGAATGCTGCTTTCAGAATTTCTGAGCGGGTAAGGTCAAACGGGCGGAGTTTTCTGCAATGGTCAAGATTGAGATCATAGATAATCTGCCCCACATGTTTTTTTATCTCTGAAGCAGACATTGAGGAGTGGTAATCCAGGGGGAGAGAGATATTCTGCTCTACTGAAAGATTGCTCATGAGCCCGTAATCCCCGTGAATGTAGCCCACCGCTTTCTTGTAATTCATAAGCTCAAAATAACCGAGAGATTTTATACTTGATCCATTATATAAGACATCACCTTCAAAATTTGCATCTCCTCGGATAATAATATCAAAAAGTGAGGATAAGCCGGAACCCTCAGGTCCGAATATGGTAACATTATCACCCTTTGCCAGAGAGAAAGATACATTGTCCAGCAGAGTGACAGTATCTCTTCTGTATGTAATGTTCTGCAGTTCTAAAATAACTCCATCCAAGACCGGCCTCACACAAGATAGAATAGGGTTGAAACAGCTATATTAACGATAATTGATATAAACAGGGTTCTTATTACAGCTTTTGAGACGTATATAGGTATTTCGAATTTTGAATTAGGCTTAAGTCCGTAATAACAGCAGATTAACGGTATTGTTACACCGAACATAAAACTTTTAAAAAAAGTAGAGGCTATATCTTTAAATGTAAAAGAATCTATCAGTGTCTGGCCGAAGACATCCATGGGGATGTATACCACTGTCTGTGAAATCAGGTATCCGCCGATAAAAGCTACAATATCAAATATAAGTATAAGTCCCAGTATGGAGAGGATTGATGCCACAATCCTCGGGAATACTATGTAGAGCTTTGTGTCTATCCCCATGAGCTCCATTGAAAGAATCTCCCGTGACCATTTCTGGACAGCTATTTCAGTGGCTATGGCAGAGCCTGACCTGGCAATAACAATAAGCGCAGTAGCAAGGGGTCCCAGTTCCCTTGCTATAATAATTACAAGAATATTACCAAGGAACCCTTCAACTCCGAATTTCGGGAGAGATGTAAGCGCCTGTATGATTACAGTTCCCCCCAGGAGTAGGGCTATGATCATTACTATTGCAAGGGCATCTACACCCGTAAAACGTGTCTGGTTTATTATTATTGTGTATATCGACCTGAACCTGAGGTATCTGAGAGATTTAAATGATGTGAAGATCGATTTAACAAAATCGCTGAAATCGATCATACCTTTGTAGATGTTGATACCTTTCCTGCCGGTGGTTGTGATTATTTGTTCTATCATAAACAGATCTTCTGGGCGTATGCTCCTGTTTATAATTTTGTTTAAAGGGGGGCATTATTCAATTATTTTTTTCTTTACTGTATTAATAATTCGTTTTTAATAAGTTTTTAAAATGGATGGTATATGACAGTAAAGGTGAAATATTTTTCATTAGCGGGGATTGCTGTTTTATTGATTGTGTTTATTACTGCCGCCTCATATTCAAAAGCTGTTTATATCAGCGATTATATGAGGTCAATAGCCATAAGGATATTTAATTCTTATGGCACCAGGGGGGGCGGTGTAAGTCTCATAAACGGTGATAAGTACAGTGCCTATGTAAAGACTTACGGCGGACTCCCTGCGGGGTATTTCCATTTCGGAAACTCTCTTCTTTACAGAGCTCCGAAAAATATCAGGTTATCAGATTTTCTGCTTAATACTATTGAATTCACAGAGTTTTATAAACTCAACCAGTTCAGAAGTGCGTTTTCAAATTATAACAGGGTCACCGGCAGTATTGTTAATGCCGGGGAGATCGTAGTGATTCCGGCACCTCTCCATTACTTCAGTCACGATGTTTTTGCAGCCCGTACACCTGAGATAAAATTCACCAGAGGGCTCTATTTTTCCGGTGACAGGGCAGGGAGCTCATCTTTTCTTTCAAGGCTTCCTTATTTTAAAAGTATAGGGATAAACTCAATTGTTTTTGATGTTAAGGATATTACAGGGATTGTTCATATAAAAAACAGCAGGGTTCGTGAGGTTAGAGAGTACGGTCTCAATAAAGATGGAGCCATAGATAATCTCCACATGCTTGTGCGTCAGTGCAGAAAGAACGGGATATATATGATCGCAAGGATTTCAGTGTTCAGAGACCATCTTTTATATGAGATGGACCCTTCATCAAGGATAAAATCCGGGAGAACCGGGGGCGGGTGGAATCACGGCTCAAAAGAACTCTGGTGCGATCCTGCAAATAAAAAGGTTCAGGATTACAACATAGCCCTTGCTGCGGAACTTGCCTCTGCCGGTGTTGATGAGATACAGTTCGACTATATCCGCTTCCCTACTCTGGGTGACCAGGATGACGCGCTGTTTGCATGGCCAGACGGCAGAAGGAGCCGTGTTGATGTCATCACAGGTTTCCTGAAACGGGCTCACGAGGTGGTAGCATCTTATGATGCGTTTCTTTCTATCGATATATTCGGTGTAACAGCCTGGGGTAAGGATGTTGATATAAAAAAACTGGGTCAGCAGATTGACCTCCTTGCAGCAAACTGTGATGTTATATCACCTATGCTCTACCCCTCGCATTTTAATGACCACTTTGACGGATTTGCAAAGCCGGGTGATCATCCGTATCATTTTATATTTAACGGCTGCAAAAAGGTTATTGAACTGGCAGGAAAAAAGGCCTTAGTACGTCCCTGGCTTCAGGCTTTTTCGTGGAGAGTGTCGAGATATAATGCGGAGTATATTCTCGAACAGGTAAAGGCTGCCAATGATTCAGGGGCATACGGTTACCTGTTCTGGAATGCTTCCAATAAGTATGATGAGGTATTCCGCGCGATGGAGGCTCTGCGCTGATTTGCCCTATTCAACCTCAATTGTGATTTTTGCTGTATTTACATATTCAGGCTTTTTTTTCCAGTGTTCACCATATTTTAAGATTACAACACCGCCGGTTTTTGAAGCCTTGAAAATAAACTCCTGAATTTCATAACCGCCGGTAATGTTCAGAGTTTTTGCGTCTGCAATTACATTCTCTTTAACCAGGGTCAAAGTATCCGGCATCTCCATAACCTTCCAGCTGTAACCTGTGCTCAATTGTGATTTAAGCTGAATTGCAACAGTTTTTCCTGCTTTTGCTTTTACTGCGGAATCCCCGGAATCTTTAACCATAATTGTAACGGGCTTTGAGGCACAGCCCGCTGCTATTGCAAGAGAGGATATCAGTAAAACCAGTTTATTTCTTATCCGCATAATGTCACCCTGTTATTCCGAAGCTACTACAGCCCATGTGGCGCCGTAGCCTATATTGTTGCATCCGTATTCAACCCATACATATCCTTTCTCTCCCCATCCCGGGCCCCATGAATTTTTTACAAGGTATGCCTGTTTGCTGTCATCCCAGCCGACAATTGTAATGGCATGGTTGACATCATTGGGAGCCGAAACAGATGCGTGTTCATCAAACACGCCGCTTTTGTATGCCTGGAATGCCGGAGTTACCTTCACGCAGGCTGCTATTGCCCCATACTTGGCCAGGGCCTCCTTCATCTCTTTAACTGAAGGTATACCTGCATCCCTTCGTATGTATCCCCATTTTACTACTTTATAATTTGAATTCCCTGCCGTACCGCAGAAACCCTGTTTCCCCTGGTATGGCTTATCTTTTTCAAGCTGAGCGCCCTTTGTCATGAGATAGTCAAACACTCCGCCGTACCAGCCGCCGTCACAGCTTCCGGCATCTTTGCCGTTTCTGTCAGTGGCGCAATCAAGTACAAACTGCTCGGAGATATCGAGAACCTTGCCGTTTTTCATCTTGTAGTTTCCTTCGTAAACAGCAGCAGAAGTAAAAGCCCAGCAGCTTCCGCAGATCCCCTGGTACTGCACTGTTGTCATCTGGCTTGCGTCTCTCCAGTTGAAAGCAGCAACTGTAATTGCCGGAGCTATGGAAAGAGGCACATTCCTGTCAAGCATCGACTGCCTGTTGTCAGCTTCACGGCGCTTCAGCTCCTCCTGCTCGCGTCGCTCCTCCTCCTTGCGTCTAAGCTCCTCCTGCTTTTTACGATCGCTCTCTTTTTCAATCTCCTTTTCACGGCGTTTACGCTCTTCCTCCTGGCGTTTCAATTCCTCCTGGCGTTTCTTCTCAGCCTGCTTGCGCTCCAGTTCCTCTTTTTTTCTTCGGGCATCCTCTTTCTTCTTTATTTCATCTTCTGAAGGGGGCTTGCTTCCGGTAATCTCGGAGATTTTGTACTTCATCATCTCATTCAGTTCGACTCTGAATTTAAGGTTCTTTTTCTTTATATCACTAACAATATCATTCATCATTGATTTCATCTCTTCAGGACTGCGGACCACGCTTTTTTTATCCTGCTCAAATCTTTTAAGAATATCGGCTTTTGTTGTACGCTGTGCATAGGCATTACCTGAACCGTCGCCAATTAATATGAAACTGAACAGAAGTATCATAAGTGAAGCGGTAACAGCAGGGAAATGCAGCATTGATCTCTTTTTCATTATTAATTACCCCTTGCGGAATGTTTTTAGATATGACAGATATTTATTATATAACTGATTTTTATGCAATAAACTATTTAATTTTAATAAAAATATAGAATTTTGAAGTTTAATAAAAATGTACTCTCTTAGCGCGTATACAGGAGATTTTTATTTGACATCTCAGTCGGCTCTGACGGATAAAAACTGTTAACGCAATCTATTTTGAAATCGCCTTTATTCTGAAAATAATTATTGGAGCATAATATGACTGTAAAAAAAGTAGCAGTACTGCCTGGAGACGGTATCGGGCCGGAGATAATTGCAGAGGCAATCAAGGTTCTTGATAAGATTTCTGCAATATACAAAGTTGAATTTTCTTATAAGCATGCAGATGTGGGTGGATCGGCAATTGACAATCATGGAGAAGCTCTCCCGGAATACACTGTAAAGACCTGCCAGGAGGCTGACGCTGTCCTTTTCGGTTCAGTGGGCGGGCCGAAGTGGGAAAAGCTTGCTCCGGAAAAGCAGCCTGAAAGAGGGGCTCTGCTTCCGTTACGGAAAAAATTCAATCTTTACGCAAACCTCCGCCCTGCCATAGTTTTCAAGGAACTTAAGGACGCATCCCCTCTTAAATCTGAGATTATTGGTGACGGATTTGACATAATGATAATCAGGGAACTTACTGGTGGTATATATTTCGGACAGCCCAAGGGGTGTGACCATGATAAAGGTTTTGATACGCTTATCTATTCAAGAGACGAAATTATAAGGATAACAAAAGTTGCTTTTGAAACAGCAATGAAGCGCGGCAAAAAAGTTACATCTATAGACAAAGCAAATGTTCTTTCAACTTCAATCCTCTGGAGAGAGGTTGTAGAAGAGATTGCTAAAGATTATCCGGAAGTTGCGTTGAACCACCTCTATGTTGACAATGCTGCAATGCAGCTTGTGCGTAATCCAAGGCAGTTCGATGTTATGCTCTGCGACAATATGTTTGGCGATATCCTCTCTGACGAGGCATCAATGATTACAGGGTCTCTCGGCATGCTCCCCTCTGCATCTCTGTCAGACGGAACATTCGGCCTCTATGAGCCCTCAGGCGGATCCGCACCTGATATAGCAGGCAAAGGTATAGCTAACCCTATTGCGCAGATCCTCTCTGCGGCAATGATGCTTAAATACAGCTTCGGAATGAATGATGCTTATGATGCAATATTCAAGGCAATAGAAAAGGTACTTGAGCAGGGTTACAGAACAGGTGATATCATGTCCCCCGGTAAAAAGCAGGTTGGTACTGCTGAAATGGGTGATTTAATAGTTAAGAATCTGTAAAAAAATTAAGCCGGCTTCAGTGGAGCCGGCTTTAATTTATTTTTTCTGCATCTGCTCGGTCATGACCTTTGCTTTTTCGAAAAGAGCTTCAGCTTCTTTGAAATTTCCCCTTCTCATCTGGTCCATGCCGTTGTTAAACAGATGATCGATCTCTTTGTTACTCATATTACCCTCCTGGATCGTTTTTATAATTATCGGCAGGGTTGTTTTTTTTATTAGCAAAAATGGTCAATTTGTTTTATTTGTTTATTTTGTATGCTTTATGTTTTAATGCAAAAATTTTTATCCGGATATTTATTCTACCCGATGTATGGGGGGAGATGTTACGAAGCGATGCGATGAGCCTGTGGAATCGTGGCAGAGTGGCGATAAAATAAATTGACAATTATGATTTATATAAGGAAGATTTACTCAGATTATTCATTTATTCAGGGGGAGATATGCCGGAACAGCAGAGCATTGCTTCATATCATGAAATTATCCGGGAACTGGCTGAAATTGAGTCCAGGCTGGAGATGAATATAGACACAACTCTCTGGATAAGTGATCCACACGGCGCGGGTGAGCGTTTTGTATCAATTCTCAAAGGGCGTTTCGGCCTTGTGTGGCGTACAGCTTATGAGGCACTCCCTAAAACCTTCTCCAATGAAAAACTTGAGCACCTTGACAGAATTATTAAAAAAGAGAAATATATTGAAGCTGAAGATTATAATATGGAGAGGCAGGACGTAATTTCAGCACTGGTAAATATAATACGCTACAAAGTACAGAATATACAGGACTTTGACCAGATACGCGGAAGTTTTAACCGTGACGTAAAACTCCTTCTGGAAAACCTGATACTGAATTTCCCTGTGCCGAACATTGTTTATGAAAATGCAATGATTGCTGATAAGGTTATCTCCTCTCTCTCCAAAATTGTAAAGCAGGTGATACTGGGGCAGCTTATTGTGCTGGGTGATGTCTTTGACAGGGGCGATGAGCCTGACAAGATCCTCCGCATACTTTCGCAGAAAGATCTTAAGCCCTTTGTTAAATTTGTCTGGGGGAATCACGATATTCTCTGGATGGGAGCTGCCGCAGGGAACAAGTCCCTCATCGCTGAGGCCCTGAGGATCAGCGTCAGGTACGATAATCTCGATTTCCTGAAAAGGCTCAACATAGACATATCGAAGCTCACAGTTCTGTCTGAAAAACTCTATCCGGGAAAGATAACAGGTAATTTTAAGGCAAAGCTTGAACTCTCTAGAAAGATGGAGAAGACTCTTGCAATGATTCAGTTCAAGCTGGAGGAGGAAGCTATAAAAAAATACCCGCAGCTTGGTATGGATTCCCGCCTTAACCTTGAGAAACTCGCTGAACTGATGAAAACAGGACAGACATCAGGTCTTACTGACACTCATTACCCCACACTTATTCTCGATGATCCACTGCGCCTAACTGATGAGGAGAGTGAGGTGATCAATGATCTTGTAGAGCAGTTTGTAAAGAGCAAACAGATCCGCAGGCTCATGGAGTACCTCTTTATTGAGGGGAAACTGTATCATATAAATAATTATATAATGAATATACACGCCCTTGTACCCAGCACAGAGGAGGGTTATTTTGAAGAGCTGTATGGTAAGAAGGGTAAAGAGCTCCTCGACCATATAGAGATTACAATTAAAGATATTGGGTCCAATTATCTGGAAGGGAAAGAGCAGCAGCCATTTCAGCTTGCCATGATGTTCTATCTCTGGTGCGGGCCTAAGTCGCCGTTATTCGGTAAAGATGCCATGAAGACCTTTGAGAGATATTTCTACAAAGATAAGGCTGCTCATAAGGAGAATACACTTTACTGGGGGAGGAATATTCAGAATCCCGATTTTATAAGCAGGCTAATGGATGAATTCAACGTGGAGAGGATTGTTTTCGGGCATACACCCATTGACATAAGCAAGGGGCAGAAGATTGCCACTCCTGACGGCAGGGCGATAAATATTGACGGCGGCTTTTCCGAAGCTTACCTCAGCCGCGGGCACTCGCTTATTCAGACGCCTTATTCATTATACGCCATAATACTCCCTCCGCCTGAAGAGATCATTGATATGCGTAAGAAGAAGGAACCGAACAGGCTGACTTTTGAAATGATAGATACTTTCCCTGAGCCTAAAAAGGTTAAAGATACCTTCGTGGGAAAACTCCAGTTGAAGAGAAGAGAGTTTCTTCTTGAGGAGCTGAAAAAGTTCAGGGGGATGGATGCGGATTAAGCCATATAATATGGCTTAATCTTTTCCGTAGTTCTGCTTTATGTAGTCATCGAGAAAACCCTTCGGGTTTTCCACTGCCTCGCCGGGAACTGTAAAGCTCTCCAGTTTCATAAGGCGTATACCGTGAAAATAATCACGGAAGAGTTCATCACAGAGATCTCTTACTTTTTTATTCTGTGATTTTGATTTTTCTGAAATTTTTGTAAAAGCATTATCGTCGAAATTCAGATATATCCCGTGATCGATTAGGAACTCTTTCTGAAATTTTTTAATACCGTCATCAACAATAAGTCTTTCAAGAACAGCGTCAGTGTTGTTTATAAGCTCCATGTCAACAGTAAGCTTTTTTACGCCTGTTGAGGGGAGTTTCTTCTCAAACTTGATAAGAACTTTCTCGAATACGCTGAGAAGTCCCCTTGCTCCGGTTTTCTCGTTGTAAGCTCTTGAGGCAAGCTCCATGAGTGCTTCATCTGTGAAGTCCAGGTCTATGCCGTAAGCCTTAAAATCCATTTTTTTTCCCAGAACAACTGTGCTGTACCTGTTTTTAAGGATTTTATAGAGTCCGTTTACATCAAGTTCATTGAGCATTACATAAACAGGGAGACGTCCCACAAACTCCGACTCAAAGCCGAACTGGATCAGGTCTTCGGTTTTAAGGTTTTTCAGTATCGAGCGGCTCTCCTGAGTTGAGACTTTGCTCTTTTCAAAACCGATGCTCTGCATGTTGAGCCTTTTGCCGATTATTTCATTAAGCCCTGCAAAAGCACCTGATACAATAAAGAGTATATTCTTTGTGCTGATTTTTTTTCTGGATACTTTCCCTGTTCTCTGGGCCTCCATAGCAGCCTCAACCTGCGAAGCGAGATCGTGCGGAGTTTTTAAATCCACGTCAGAATCCTCCATGAGTTTAAGGAGGTTCCTCTGCACCCCGGTTCTTGATACATCAGGGCCGTGCATGTTTCCTGAAGATGCAATCTTGTCTATCTCATCTATGTATATAATTCCGTATTCAGCCCTGGTGACATCTCCGTCAGACTCGTGGACAAGTTCGCGTACAAGGTCTTCAACATCACCTCCAACATAACCAGTTTCACTGAATTTTGTAGCGTCAGCCTTCACAAAGGGGACACCAATCTTTTTAGCAATAAGTTTGATGATGTAGGTTTTACCAACACCGGTGGGCCCGATGAGGAGCATGTTGCTTTTAATATTTCCGATAATTTTCTGATCTTCAGGGACAGATTTTTCTATCTTCATCCTGTTAAAGTGTGTGCAGACTTTGGTTGCGATTACTTCAACAGTGGATTCCTGGCCCACAACGTACCTGTTAAGGTACTCTTCAAGTTCCTCCGGGAGTATGTTGAAATTGAGTTCAGATTCGTGGACTTTTGTCCCGGGATGATCACCCGCTGATTCAGGTTTCTGCTGGGCCTCCTCGGGATTCATCTTTAGAATCTCTTCAAAAGCCTTTTCATGTTCTGCGGATGGTTTTGTCATTTATTAACCTCAAAAAATATAAAACTGTTTTATCAGAGTATGATATAGCGCCTGTAGTTACATACTGTTTTCATGATACAGGGCAACTTTTACCTAAAATATATCCGCCTCCCCCTGTATCAAATATTTTAAAAAAATTTTAATAAAAAATAAAAAAACAGGTTGACTAATACTACACAAATATATACTATATATTTGTGTAACGGTAATGATATGAATAGTACAAATAAAATTAAATCAATAAATATATGCCCTGATTGCGGGATGAAGATGATCCCTGAATCCGGGTGTTTTTACTGTCCTCTCTGCGGTTATTCACTCTGCCGCTTATAAATTAAATAACAAGTGAGAGTTCGATGAATGCATACAGATCAAAAAAGGAAAGTGTTCGTTTATATCAGGGTGGAAGAAAAGAACAGATTCGTCAGCGCCACAGTGGAAAACAACGTGAAGATGGATCTCCATGTAAAGCAGAGGGTGTTTATGGACAGCTGCTCAGAGAATTCATGGGTACCCAGGTTGACAGCAGAGGGATAAAGTTATTCCCGGCTGAAAATCTTATTTAATAATAATGAAACTATTTTAAAGCCAGAGCTTCCCCGATAACCTCGCCAATTTACCCGAAAACTAAAAGCCCGCCGATAATGGGCTCTGCGCTTTGAATATAATAAAAAAGCAACAGGTTGCAACCTGTTGCTTTTTTATCTGAATATCATATCTGTATAAAAAAATAATACGCATTTTCGCTTAAATATTGCCGAAGGAGGGAATCGAACCCTCATGAGGTTGCCCTCGCCGGATTTTGAGTCTGATTATAACGCTTTTCCCTGATTATCCTTAATGATCTGTATATAAATTAATACTAAATGTCAATATAAATCAATATGGACTACTACAGGTAATGTGTTTTTTCTCAGAGTGTTTTCTCATACAATTTTCGAATATGCTTTGTATTCAATGAAAAATTATACATAAGAATTTAACAATTATATAAGCTTAAGATAGAAGCTTTATAAGTATTAATAAAGAAATTGACTTACTATCAGTATTCATTTATACACAATTTAATTAAGGGGCTATTACATATAAGATTATCATTAAATTTACACTTAGGAATTATTATATGATAAATATTTTCAATAAACTTATCAGCGTAAATCTTCAATCAAATGAGGATTGGGAGCAACTTCAGAATAAGTGTAAGATCGAATACAATGATAAAATTTCAGTTAATTCATTATCAGATTGGGGATTGAATATTTTAAAAGGTGGATTACACAAGTATGTGAAAAGCGCAGTAATTGAACCAGTGTACACATGTAAAGATCATAGAAATCTTTATAGTAATTTTTATTCAAAAAAATTTCGCCATACATCAAAGTATACTCAGAGAATTCATTTTTTTACTATTTCTAATGTTGATTCTGATTTATTAATATTATATCCGGAAGATTTTATTGATAGTTATGTTGGATATACTGTTATACGTCCTGTAAATGATAGATGTCTTGGTAGAACGGTCTTTGATCCGCATAAGATCACTGATAATCCAAATGATTACTTCCTTTTGCGAACAGTATTTAATGTTAACATCAATGGCCAAAAATTTAAAGTTTCAGGATATCCATACACATCACAGGATCGAGATGTAACGGTTTGTGCACATTCAGCGTTATGGGGAGTGTGCAGATATCTTTCTGAAAGATATTCAATTTATGGAGAACACTATCCGTTTGATCTTGTTGCTTATACCGAAAAACATAGCGGTAGAACTTTTCCATATAGGGGCATGACATATTCCGATTATTGCAATATTCTTTCAGAATTTGGAACCTTCCCGTTAATTCTTCAGCTAAAAAAGAACAAATTTGAAACTGATTTTGATATAAATGAATTTATGAATTTAAGCACTTATGTTGAGTCGGGATTTCCAGTTCTTGCAAGCTTCCAGGGTCATGTGATAACACTTATAGGTCATACAGTAGATTATACTAAAACCTGTCCGTCTGGAGTTTCTTTTATTGATAGTTCGTTTTTTCTAAAGCAATTTATTGTTGTTGATGATAATTTTTTTCCTTATCAAAAGCTTGGTTATGATTCCGATCCTGAAAATGATTATAGAAATAAAAAGAATAAATATAGTATTTCAAGTATAGTAACAGCAGTTTGTCCTTTACCTGAGAAAGTATTTCTGCCCGCAGAAAAAGCTCGAAAACTTATGATGGATATATTGGATACTTATAAAAAACGATTAGAAACTATCAGTAAAGGGCCTTGGATAACTAGATTATTTGTTACAACAAATTCATCCTTTAAACGTAGAAAGATTGAGAAAATGGAAAATGAAGAAAAAGTTGACAAAATTTCTTTTTTTATTAAAGATATAAATATGCCCCATTTTATATGGGTTTTGGAAGTTAGTTCGGTAGATCAGTATAAAAATCGCAAATGCATAGGTGAAATAGTTCTTGACCCAACATCTAATGTTTCCGATATGCCTATTATATATATAAGGATAGGAGATATTATTACGGTTGATGGAGAAGATATGTCTTTTAAGGACAATGTTATTGAGTTTGAACAATACACTCACAACCTGGGAGAAAGATGATGAGACGAAATGAATTACTAATATTGCTTAAGGATACATCAGGAGTATCTATTAAACCATCAGAGCTTTATGTTGAAGTAACTCGCAGGGTTATGGATAAAGAAAGCAGCAATCTCATTGACGAAGATGCAGTAAAAAGAGGTCAGGACTGGAGTGTCCTTGCAAATCAAGTAGTTGGCGCAGAAATACTATAAAATTTTATATTACATAAATAAAAAAAACAGCATTTTGAGGATGCTGTTTTTTTATGAAGTATTTATAAAACATCTGAGCGAATCATAAATGATTATTTTTTCTTTACTTGAATGTTAACTTTATACCCGTGCTTATTAAACAGATAAACAAGCTCAGAACCATTGATTAAGGTTATAGGTTTATCTTTAGCAAATTCGATTGAATCTTTGCCATAATTAGAGGTAGTTACTAATATACCTTTTACAGCACCTTCATTCATTACTGTACCATACAAATCTCTTACAGCACTAACTCCAACGACGTTATTATATCTCTTTGCTTGAATAACAAATTTACCACCTTTAATTGGGTCAGGATCAAAAATAATAGCATCAACGCCGGCATCACGTGATGCTTGTGTAACTTTTACATCCACCCCCTCTCCGGCGAATTCTTTGGAAAAAATATCTCTAACCAGTGTTTCAAATTTTTGCCAATCCATTACTGCCAGATTATTTGAAGGATGCATTTCGTCGATTACTTCATTAGTTTCTATAATTCTTCTATCTTCCCTGTTCAAATTTAAAATCGGTTTTACTGGTGCAAGATTAATAAACTCGCTGGCAATTAATCCTTTGAGTCCTTTTATACATTCTTTAGCGGAAACTTTCCAAAGATTGAGAGAATTGAAATATTCTCGTTCAGCTTGAATTGATACTATGCAGTTTCGACAATCATTCCCCGTTTTTTTATCGATGGAATCTACATAACCATTGAAAATTACAAAATCAATTGAGTTGGTATAAACTGATTCAAAAACCTCATGTATAGTTCTAATACTTATTTGAGATATGATTTCTTCATATAGTTCTTGAAAATCTTTCTTTTTCATTTCTTTATAAGAAAAATCATTCTTTGATGCGATATATTTATATTCAGTTATTTTAGGTATTGAATCTGGGTTCGGTAAGTCTACGTTAACAATTAAACTTTTTCGGTTGGGTTCAAAAAGTATATCATAATTTAGTGAAAGACAGTCTGGGTATTTCGACTTTGAAAATACAATTTCAAGATATGATTCGATAGCAAACGGATCATTGGACTCAAATTTTTCGTTTAATGAATCAATTTGATTATTATGATCTTTTTGAATTTTTTCGAATTCATTTTTTTCGGATAAATACATTTTCTCAGATTTAAGCTTGTCATCATTGTATCTATTAATGGCTTTGTTGAAAGATTCCCTTTTTTCTGATTCGATTCTTTCTCTTTTATCTTTTATACTCTTAAATAATATTTCTAGGACTGATTTTTTAGGTGCCGTTGATAAATATGATTCAAGAGTTGGAGGTTTTCTATCAAAATGGAAATCTTTAAATTTTTTAAAATCTTTTAAATTATTCCAGTTTATTCGATCATCTATTGAAAGTGTGTAATTCAAAATATTTTTAAGATCAGAAACAGTGTTTTCAGCTTCCTGGGTTAATCTTATTGCTTCTTCAATCCCTTCTTCTTTAGTTTGCTGTTTTTGTAATAGTTCAGCACGTTTTTCCCATATTTGAATTTTGTTATCTTTTTTCTGATTAAAAATATAGTAATCATTAGACTTGATAATAGCAATGTCACCTGTGAATGGATCTTGAATTATTTCTTCGTAGTTTGCCATACTTTAACTCTTACAATTGAAATTTTTGGAATTCTAGGGGGTTGTTATTAAGCTTTATATTGATACACTATTTCTAATTTGATTGTATATAAAAGAGTAAAAAAATCAATTATAAAATTTATTAATATGTAATAATTGATTTTTTAAGTTTTTTCATCAAAATTGTAATCCATTCACAATTTATATTGTTATATAAAAGCTTTAAAAATATGATAATCAGTTGATTATTAGACTTAATTATTGTCATCATTAAATCCATTTGAATTGGAAGAGACATCATATTCATTCGTTTTAATTGGTGTTAAAGAGAGGATTTTGCAGTTTACTTCTATTATTTCAGGGAAAGAACCAAATTTATAACTATCTTTTGTGATCTGAATTTCACCATTAAAAGCGTAAACATTTTCAAATTCTTCTACGATTTTTTCTTTTGTCTGTTTTTTATCAACATCAAAGACTAATATATTTTTTAATCCATTAATGCCATAATCAGTTGCTTCCGGCTGAAAGCAGGATAAAATAAATTCAATATTTTCTTCGGAATGATAACCGCAATTTTTTTTAATAAAGTAACAATTATCGGTAGCTGAAATTATTGTTCCTTTTTTAAAAATTGTTTTTAATATTGCTTCTGCCTTTCTTAAGGAATGCTTACTTTTAATTGTTTTTCCATCGTTTTCATAATCATTGCTTTCATAGATTAAATCGAAAGCCTTATTGATTTTTTCGAAATCGATTACTTCTTTTGAATCTCCGAATAAATGTAATAGTTGAAAGAAGCATAATACTGATGTTACAAATATTGTGAATAATATTTTTCTCATGGCATGAGCCGCCAATAATTAATTTTATATTACCAATATATACCCAAACCCCAATGAAAATTATTTCTTTTTATAAATTCATTATAATCAACAGTCCCATATTTTTGAATAAATCTAAATTTAAGTGAATTAAACTGATATTGATATGGCTGCAACTCAGTTGAAAGATTTTGCATACGAGGTATTCCGGCAGAATAAGCAAGTCTTAGCCTTGCAACTTCTTGTTTATCTCCCGAAAGAGCTTTTTCCTGCATTTGTTTTGGAATATATTTGATGTCATTTATTTCTTGGGCAAGAGGTGCCATTTTGTTAAGTAAATTTAGCATTTCTTTCTCTTGTTCATCTCGTGTTGGTGTCGTTGCACAAGAAGTTACTAACAAAATAGATATGATTGTTAATGATATAATTTTTAAATTTTTCATGTCACACCTCTTGATTCTTTAGTAAAATACAAATTAACTTATTGGCTTCGCAAATAAAGTCAACAACAATATGCGAAATTTGCATGTATTAATTTGTCGCATATTGTAAATTTGTGAAATCCATAAAAACAATTTATCGGGAAGAGTATGATATTCTAATTAAGAAACTTATCAATGCTCGAAAAGAATGTAACCTCACTCAAAAACAGGTGGGTGAAAAGCTAGGGTGGAGGCAGGATTACATTTCAAAACTCGAAGCTAAGCAGAGAAGGCTTGATGTGCTAGAGCTTCATGATTTGGCTAAAATTTATAATAAAGATATACTATACTTCATTTCACATTTTAAATGAAGCTCCCTAAGTTATTGATTAAATGATAATTTTTAAAATTTATTTTTGTATACAATTTTAACTTTTTCTTTTTTAAAAATTATCAGATCTGTTAATCATTTTTTATAGTAGAGCATTAAAGTAAATTATTTATCATTTTGAAAAGATAACTGATAATCAGAATTGTTAATGCAATAAAAAATTCATTCATTATACGCCACCTTCTTCAGAAATTTGTTTCGGCCTAATTGCTGGTAGGATCTCAATAACGCCCGAATGTTCTACACGATCTTGTATCATATTTAAAATTTTACTTAAAAGGGTTAAGGCCTGTACTTTTGAATGAAGTGTAACACTTGTCGTGACAGTCCCTTCCGGGGTCTCTGTGTATTTAATACTTTGAATTGCCCGGCTATCGATCCTTTTCAGGTCTTTTATTTTCAAGGTATCATTTTTAATTTCAACGATGTCGTTAATATCTGAAAAAGCTAAAGCCATTATCTCATTGAGAGTCCTACCAGCTTGATTCTCCCTTTCTTTCCAAATAGTATCCAATTTTTCCTGAACAGCCCGTTTAACGTTAGCTTTAGCTAACAGACGGGCACTTGACGCCCTTGCTGTGTCATCTGATACAATTTTATAAGTGTCTTTGTAGGCCTTAGATCCATTGAGTCCATGCTGTATATATGACAAAACGAATAGCTTTTGCTTAACATTTAAAGTATCCCATGGTGATTGTTTTTTTATTGGCGCGTCTGTCATTTAAAGTACCTCTTTTTTTCTTTTTTTATCAGTTCATTTAGTTTTGCTTTAATTACAATATTCTGTACTTTATTATTATTTTTCTGGCATTCAGGGCAATACACCCATCCCCGGTAGAACAACCACCCTGCATGTTCTGGAGAGTTATGTAGCTCGTCCAGATAAATCCAATTGAAACATGTTTTACACCAAGTGACAGAACGGTTGGGATCTCTTTTGTCATCTAAAGCCATTTGAAACTCCTTTTATTGATTTGATTTTGGCTTTAAACGCCTTATAGTTCTCCTCTTGCTGCGCGCCCGTCAGGGCAAGCGCAAGCATGTAATATATTTAAGATATATTAAGATCAGAACTTAAAAACGGTCTCTAAACGTGCTTTTTCGCTACTCTAAACCGAATCTTTCGTGACAAATCGCTACCCTGCAATTAATGTTTCGTGTGTAATCGCTACCTAAAGTCTATAATCTCCTCAAATTCATCTCTGCCCGTAACATTTTCAGGTTCTGCCCATGCTTTTCAATGGTTAAAAAAAGCGATGGAATATCATTAATATCATTCAATATCAGATTGAAGATAATTATTATATAAGCATACCTAATTGAATCCCCACTATGTTTTGAAACAAAAAGAAGATTATAAATTTCCTCTCCAAAATCTATAGTTTCGGATTTCCGCCTCTGCATACCTGTAAATAATTTATCCAAAACATACTCAAAAGCTATTCGCATTTTGTCTGTATATCTTATACTCCCAATAATTTTTTTTATCTTGTCATAAGACTCACTCTGGAAATAGCACTGCCGGAAATCATTATCAAACTTTAACTGTTCGAAAATGAACGGTTTCCAGAATTCCAGTCTTTTTGCGAGAATATCTGGCAAATTGGCTATTGATTTCCTTACACCTCCACTACCGATTTTTTTCTTTTTAGTTTTTGTTTTTTGTAATAAATAAGAATGAAGACACCCAAAAACTTCTCTATTCAATCTCAGTTCAATACTTTCTATGGATTGTAAGTTTTGAATATCACCAATGTTTTTCAAGTTGACAAGCCTTCCATCAGAAGTCCTGTAGGTGAAGTTAATCATTAAAAACGGTTTCTCCTGAACAATAATGCTGTCTTTTTTATCTATATAAAATAACACTCTAATAAAATAGTCTCTGTATTTAATCAAGTCTCTACGCTCAGAAGGTGACAGACCTCCTGTAAATTTCCGCCAACTGGTGCATATTATTAAACTCTCTTCACTTAAAGAGTATGCACCATCATGAATTATCGCTTCTGCACGGCTCAAAACTTTCCCGTAGATATGTGCCTTTTCGCCAAGCTGTTTAGTCTTTTCAGGAAATTCAATTTCCGTGATATTCTCCAACTTCAACTTGCCTGCATCAAAAAGTTTTATTACACGGTTTGAGTAATAACGTTCAGTCTGCATAAGAAGCCCTGGCCTTTCTTTAATTTCAATTTCTCTACTTGACAAAACTTTTTTTTTAGGATTTAGTTTTCGTAATGAGTTTAAAGGAATATTTTCAAATAATTCTTTTTGTGACATGTTTTTAATCTGTTCACCAAAAATATTTTCTAATCTCATATTAACTTAGCCTCCCAAGGTTGTGATTTTTTATTATTTTTTCTAACTTGATTTTTTTTCGATGGTTGATTTTGAATCAAGCTTTTTGATGTTTCATTTGGATCAATGAGTGGTTGAAAAGAAAAATCTGAATTAATACATGTGTGAAACTCTCCCTGTTGCCCAGGTTTAATTTTATTTTTATCGATTGAAATAAACCTCTGAGGGTTCGTTTTATCAATCACATAACGTTTTTTCCCTGTCTGAGGATTAACAGTTTCAACAAAATTTGGTCGGATATTCAAGATTATATCTGCTACGTTTTCTATTTCAGAACTTTCTCTGAACCGGTTTTCCGAGTCCCTGTCTCTATTCATCTGAGATAGAAGAAAAAATATACAGCCTCCATTTGATGCGAGTTTTTTTTGTGCTGTTTTATACTGTTTCACTACTTCATTTAAGTCTGTCCTATCTCCAGAAGGTTTAACATATTGAAGATAATCTATTATAATTATTATCCGTGTAGTGCCGGTTGATTTTTTTACTCTTTCTGCAATCTCAATTAACTGTTCTGATATTGAAATTTTCTTTTTATCTATTATTATTTCAGCAGAAGGAGGATCACTCTCCGTTATGATTATTCGTTTTAATATATTATCAATATCCGTAGTATCGAACTCAGTATCGTCTAAAATATTTTTCCCGATTCCTTGGGAAATAAATCTCTTGCTTGAAATAATATCAGGATCATCAAGACTATAAAATATGCAGCAAAAATCAGGGTTATGTTTCATGATCTCAAATACATAATGAGTAACGAAACTTGTTTTACCGCTACTCTTTTCACCTGCTGAAACAATAAGAGCGTCTCTTGTTATTTGTATATCAGCTCTATTAAGAAGTAAGAAAACAAGCCCGACTGAATAAGTTCGTACCCTAAAGTTTTTAATCCTATCGAGTTCATCAAAAACATTTTGAATTTCAATTTCTGGCATGGATTCGAATATTTGAAAAACTGGTCGTTCGTATGTCGTAACCCATCCATTTTGTTTTGCAATATGAAAAATAGTTGCGATTGTAATGTCTGAAGGCTTGAAAGTTTTCCATTTCTTTTCTGAGTCAACCGGATCAAATTTATCAGACTTCATAGACCATTCAGTCCAGATACCTTTAGCCTGAACCGATCTTGTGTTTTTTAATGCCATACCGACATTAACCCACGTTTCTCTGTCATCTGAGGATATATAAGAGAGTGCGGATCTGAGTTCTCTTACTTCAGATTCCGGTAAGAACTCTCCGTCCGGTGTTTCAGTGTATTCGTTTTTCTTTTTATAATTTTCTATCCAGTCTGGAAGGTCAGACATATACTGCTTAATATCATCAATATCTTCGACATCAAGTGGGAAATATTTTTTGTAATCTGCTGTGATTACATAAGATCCGTTTCCTCTGAGGTCAACTGGAAGAGATTTATCAAAAAAGTGAGTATGTGCGCTTAATATTGTAGTATCAATCTTATAATAAAGATGCCTACCGCCATTCATTGTCTCTACTTCGTATGTCGGAGGAAGTTCGCCAAATTGCCTGATTTCTTCTTTTAGCTCATCAACCGATCTACCGTCTTTTGTGTCAATATCAACAACAACTATTCCATTGCCATCACCGCAAGGCAGACCGATTAACATATCAGGTTTATAAAATTGTTTATAAAGAATTTCTTTGTTATTGTGTGCGTTTTTAAAACCTTGTGGAGTGCATGGACTTTTATCACTATTACACGGAAATATTTTAAAGCCTTGATCTATGTACTTATCAATGTACTCTTTCAAACTTTCACCTCTTGGACATCGGAGGTGAGGAAAGATTCCTCTTTTATTAGTACATACCGTGATAGCTTTTTATCTCTTATATGAATTGAGACTGTTATGATTCCATGCGATAAACCAGCCGCTTCACTTTCAATTTTATTAATAATTGAAGTCGGGAGTTTCATATCGAACCCTCTCTATTCACCGCGCATGACTCGATAAATGTAGTTATATCAGAATCATCGAATAAAATTCGATCTCCGATACGGTGGTGTTTAAGCAATCCGGATTTGACTAGTCGTCTTAGCGTTGGTTGGGAAATTGAAAGAATTGATGAAGCGGTTTTAACGTCAACAAGGCGTTTAATTAATTCAGACATAAGTCACCTCTCATTTAGGCCGGGTGACTCATTAATTGTCTTGTTGCCTTTTAATAATTTTTAGTTATCTATAGTGGTTTTGTTTTATTTGTCAAGTATTTTTAGAGACATAATCATTGAATGTGATTAACATCTTTTTTTATTAAAATTTCATCCCATAAATTATTGCTAGCAATTAAAAGATTATTAAACTCTTCCTCGGTTTTATGATCTGCATAATGAGAAAAAATTTCTGATGTTTTATGACCTGTTACTCTCATTGCAGTTTGCTGATCTATCTGCGAAGATAATGCTTTTGTGAAATTATGGCGAAGTGAGTGAAAAACCAGATGCCTTTTCTTTCTTGTCTGCTCGTCAATACCTATCTGATTAAGGGCGAAGTTAAACCTATCGCTCAATGCCTTTCTGTCAATAGGCGTGTTTTTTACCGGACTAAAGAAAATAAAAGCATTATCACCATTTTCCCAGGGATTAGAAGTACCAAGTTTCCTTAAAGCATCCCTTAACCAGGGCAACAGTGGAGTTTCTCTTTCTTCACCGTTTTTAGGAGATTTCAGGCCATCTATACGCGCCCAGGAATGCCTTACATAAAGGCGGTCATCACCAATATCTTTGAGCTGAAGAGCTGTTACCTCCCCAAGACGTAACCCACAGGTAAGTGCGACCAAAAAGGCTAATCTGCCATGTTCATCGCGCCATTTTAGGTCTGTCAGAGCGTTTATCTCGGAAGTAGTCAAAATGTCCCTTTTTTCTCCTTTGCCGCTAAATCGTTTTATTCCTGCGGCGGGATTTTGTGGAATAAGACCTTCTCGGAATGCCCATGCCATTGGCGCGGCAATTACATTCAATGTCTGATTTAACGTGGACACGGCAAAACCATTATCCTTCATAAGCATTAGATGATTTTTTAAAGCATCTCTTTTTATTTCACTAACAGTTAAATCTTTAAAAACCTCATGCCAGTGACGATTGAATAGATCTATCATATCTTTACTATGTCTTTTGCTGATTTTATGATTATAGGCGATTTTTTCATGGATAAATGGAGAATCCCATGACCATAAACGGATGATGAAATCAGAAAACAGTTCAGCTTCTGTACTTGATGATTTTACAAAGGTGCCGGTAATCAGATGCCGTTTAGTAAGTTCTTTTACTATTTTTTCAGCTTCAGCGGGGGTAATTTCAGCAGTTTTAATAGAATTCAGAATTTTTTTACCGGTGATAACTTCCTGAATTTTTCTTTTCCCTGTGGGAGTAAAAGCAGGCATTCCATTTTTAAGCCAGTCAGAAACTACCAGAAGAGCATCTTCTTTGTTCTGTTCTCCTGTTGATCTTGCACTGAGCTTCATACCTGTTTCAGGATCAATCAGTTCAGCATAATAGATTCCGTTTCTTTTGTGAAGGTAGTATTTACGGCGCATTTTTCCTCCTGTGAAAACAGCTTTCTCATGCTGTTTTCTCATTTTTAGTTTTGGAAAAGCGCCTATTCTTTAGGTGGCTTTAAGATGTTATATAAAATGTCTGATTAAATCAGGCATTTTATCTTTGCCGAAGGAGGGAATCGAACCCTCATGAGGTTGCCCTCGCCGGATTTTGAGTCCGGTGCGTCTACCAGTTTCACCACTTCGGCTTTTATGATGTATTAATTGTTTTCCGGAGGAAAGCTTACGAAGGCCTCATTCAGGTTGCGGAAGTTCATCAACCTCTATGTATTTCCCTTTTGCCCTGGCAACAATTTTACCCATTTCATTTTCAATCTCGGCCCTGTTTTCAATGACCCTTTTGCTTTTCTTTACAAACCAGCCCCTTATATAAAGGTTTTCACTAATGAAAGCCGGTTGCAGATACCGGATTGTTAATTCGCTGGTGATTGCCATTATTTCCAGATACTTGTTAACTGTTATCATTGTTTCATCAAGCAGGGTGGCAACTATTCCGGAATGTATAATGTTTGGAACACCTTCCAGAAGTTCATGTGCAGCGAATTCGCCATAGGCGGTTTTTGTGTCATCATCGAACTGGAGCTTCAGTTTTAAGCCTACTTCATTCTCCTGTCCGCAGCCGAAACATATATTATCTTCATACTCTAACATGGGCACTTATTTTGAATAAGTGCTGTCTTTTGTCAAGAACTTTTTGATTTTGGAGTATCAAGCTTCTTCAGAACCATGTCAATTTCATCCTGGTCAAGCCATTCATCAATACCGATGTCGTCAGAATCTGTCATCATCATGTACATTTCCAGGGCCATAATCAGGTCTTCTTTTGAAAGAACACCCATTGTTACAAGGATTTCACCGAGGAGCCGTTCTTTATTGTCTTTTTGAAGTTCAAGGGCCTCTTTGAGCTGAGCTTCATTAATTATCCCGTTTTCGATGAAGAATTTACCGATTTTGTATTCTTCTTCTTTTGAATTATTCATGATGTTAACTCCACACTTTAATATGAATTTATAAAAGATCAATGTCAAGGCCAAAATTTTTTTCATATTCAGATTGAAATCTGAAAAAATAAAAGCCTGTCTTTTGCGATATATTTAACTTAATGTCGGTTATTTATCGCGTTAGTTGTATAGATATGTTAAGATTTTTCTGTAATTGTGCGATATGAAAAGAAGGGGGGTTAATCCAAATTTAATATATAAAATTCATGGATGGTGCTGCTTTGAGAGGATTAATAATCGGGTCATCTTTATTTGTAATAGTTATAATTTCTGTTGTTCATATATCGGGTAAAACGCCTTCAAAAAGGAACGCCTATACAGGGGTAAAAGTCTGCGGTGAGTGCCATGGGGAGGATGCCATAGGTAACCAGAATAAAATCTGGGCAGGGTCACCGCACGCCAGAGCATATCTCACTCTAAAAGGGGAGAAGGCAAAAGAGATCGCGGAATCAGCAGGTGTTAACAACCCGGCAGAAGATAAGGCGTGTCTTAAATGTCATACAACAGGGGGTGGGGAATATCCTTCTGTGTCTAAAGAGGGTGTGGGTTGTGAAGTCTGTCATGGCCCTGGTGAAAAATATCATACAGCAAGCGGCCATGTGGATTACGCCAGCAGAGAGAACGGTTACAGAAAAGCGGTAAAACTCGGGATGTATCCCATACTTGGTATTACTGCCCTTAAATACAGGGAAAAGCTCTGTCTCTCCTGCCACACTGTAAAAAGGCCCTGCTATGATAAATACACAAGGGAGCCTTATAAATATAAGATACCGATTCAGACTGTGGATTCATTAATGAAGGGGGATGTTGATTTCAGCCACCCGCTCCGCAGGTAGGGCGGTCGCCAAGGGCCTGCGCGAGCCTCAGCCATCTGATTCCGTCGATCTTCACGAGCGAGGTGGTGATCTCCTCCGCTCTTTTAATCATTGTGTCTATATGATTTGTGGAGAATATGCATTCGCCTGAGAATGTTTCCCCCTGCATGTTATAGTATAGTTGTGGAACAGGTAATGACGCATAGTTTTTGAATTTATCGATGTTCAGCGAACTGTTGAATTCAGACGAAAGAGCCATTATCTCCTTTTTAAAGAGGAGATCAACAAGCATGCAGAAGAGCTCCTGTGGAGAATAGATTACTTTTGTGAGCCTGTTAAGGCCGTTCAGAACCTCGTGCACAAAAAGCCCCTGCTCGAGACTTTTGTATGCAACAACGGGGTATTTCTTTATTTCGTTGTTTCCGTAGGCCTTACGCACTATGCCGTTTAAATCGATCCCCGTTGTTCCCAGGTTCATTATAATCATAAGTATTCTGCTGTCACTGAGGCCTGAAAAAAGAGATTCACCGTCATTGACAAATTCCGTGTTGTAGCCGAATCTTCTTATTATTCCGTTCAGCATGTTTGTATGTGCTTCATTATCGTTCAGTATGAGGAATGTACCGGTTTTCTGTGACGGTTTTGTCTGCAGAAAGTTTATGTATGATATTATTCTCTCTGTATTAAAATGTTCAAGGCAGTCTGCAATGCCGTTTTCAAGAAGCAGGGAGGATATAAAGGGGGTAATTTTTTCGCAGAGACAGACAAGCTTTGTTTCGCTATAGAGGACTTTTATTGTGTCCGCGAGTTTTTTTTGATCGGTTTTATCGTTGTCGGTAATTTCAAAGAGCGTGTAGTTTGCGCTTTTTTTTATTAAATTTGAACGCAGCTGGGATGTTTCAGTAAGGGGGGAAAATTCTGCTGTTTCATACCCCTCCTTCTGAAAGCCGGAAATGAACTGTTTGTTGCGGAATGTTATAAGGTTTACAATCATTATTATGTCTCGTAAGGAAATTTTTAAAAATCTATACAGATGATTGCAGGGAGTCAATTAAGAAATGCGGAAGTTCAGGTTTATAACAAATTTAACAGATTATTTATAAAAAAAGAGTATAATCCCTGCATTAGTGCTTGAATTTTTAAGTCTAAAGTTGTATATATAAACTGCCAATATAAATTAAACAAAATTCGGAGGTTGTATGGCTGAAGGCGGTTTTGATTTTAAAAAACTTTTAGATGAGACAAAAGCCACTCTTATTACACCGGCTGAGTATTTTGCCGTTATGCCTAAAGAGGGAGGATTCGGTGATCCTATTGTAAAGGCTGTTATTTATTCTTTTATTGCGGGAATTTTTACTTTTTTATGGGGAGCCCTTAAGCTTACTGCTGCTGCCGGAGCATTCGGAGGGATGATTGGCGGCGGTATAGGGATTATGGGCCTTATCTGGTCAATAATCGGTGGAATTATCGGTTTATTCATAGGTGGAGCTATAGTTCTTGTTATAAGCGC
This sequence comes from Spirochaetia bacterium UBA5763, assembly GCA_002418835.1. Classification (GTDB taxonomy): domain Bacteria; phylum Spirochaetota; class UBA4802; order UBA4802; family UBA5550; genus UBA5550. The sequence goes on from DIEX01000009.1 coordinate 79,724, forward strand.
AATCTGCGGTGGAAATACTAATTATGAGGCCAATGTCAGAGTTACAGCTTCTCTTATGGCTCTATCTCCGGTGAGCGCTATTCTAAGTTTTCTGGCAGGTTTCAGTCTGTGGCTTGGCGGGCTTGTGTCACTCGCAGTAGCTCTTTATGGCTTATATCTGCTTTATATTGCAGTTACCAAAGCTCTGGCCGGTAAAGAGGGGACCGCAAAGGTTATTTCTATTGTGCTTGCTGTAATTCCGGTGCTTATGATTCTCAGTACACTACTCTGTGTGAAAGCAGCTTCTAATTTCTCTGATCAGATTATGAAAGATATTCCTGCTCAGAACCAGGAGCAGTTTAAAAAGCTTTCAGAAGATTTTAATAAAGCTCTTGAAGATGCCAAGAAAGCCGCCCCTGAAGGGGGGGATAAGGACGAGGAGAAATAACTCTCTGTTCAACTGGGCTGACCCGGTTCAGGTCAGCCCTTACTCACTGTTATGCCTGATCATCCCCCGCCGTATCATGTAGCATATAAGGTATTCTTCGATTGTTTTTGTAGGGCCTTTAATCCGGCTTTTTTTTCTGAATACAGCGTTTTCGTTCCTCCGTGAATAGAAGTGATACATCTCACGCGGGTCATCGTAATTAATCATGGTGTAGGATTTATTCCGACCCAGCATTTCATTTATATTATCCCGATTGAATGATGAGATGGAGTTTTTATCCATGTAGTCCTGGATCATCAGCATCTCCTCGTGAGAGAGGCCCATGAGATATTCCCTGAGAGATTCAAGTGTATCGTCAGTGAAATCATCCCCCTCGATAAACCTGTTCCACTCAGGGTTTGACCTGCTGCAGAATGTGGCAATCTCTGATATTCCTGCAAGTGTCCCGTAGGCAGGGGTGAAATTTAACCTGTTTTTCCAGAGATTATTCAGTACCGGGGATATCTCATCGATCCCCTTGTATATCCTGTTTTCCCATATTTTCGTGAGAAAGTAACCAGCTTCTATACGTGTTTCGTAATCAATAGAGTCGTCAGAAACAATTGATATAAAGACATCCTCTGTCATCATTGAGAATACATTGTACGTTATAATGTCCTGAATCTCATCGAGCATCATACAGAGCCCTTCATTGCCGCTGCATAGATAAGAAACAAGAAGAAAGAAATTGATCTTTGCGATAGTGAATCCCCTCCCCAGCACTGCTTTAGTCGGTGTGTTAAGAACAAGATTCAGATTGGGGTGAGAGCAGAGATTCTGAACCAGTGTATCTACTGTTCTTCTGTTCTGTCCAAGGTGCTGATCCTGCAGAATAGAGGGATACCTTGATATTGATTCAGCAAGGATTAAAAGAGAGAGGTGTGTTTCATCAACCCTGACGTAATCGTCAATATCATCTTTTTTATGAAGCATTTCTGTTATATGATCGATAATATTTTTTTCAGGAGAGGTAAAGGCCTGTATTGCGGTCATTTTTTATATCCGGTCTGGTTTTTTATTTGCGCTCTATTGATGTTCTGTAAAGTTTATATTAAAGATATATCTATTAACAGATATTTGCAATGAATTTATAAAGAGGTTAAGTTTTGTTTAAAAAGAATATTTTCAGTTTAATATTACTGGCTCTGGCTATTATTCTGCCCGGGTGCTCCAGTACATCTGCGCGCGAAAGTGTTAATGATAATAAAGCTGTAACTGCTGAGAATCAGGAGGTCAGGAGTTATCCGGTTCCGGTAAAATACAGCGAACGTCCTGTAACTGTGCTGAAAACTCCGGAAAACTATAAACCTGCTCCCCCTGATAAAATTGTTATAAGCGATGAGAATATCAAAGTTATAATATACGCAAAGGAGTTTGCCCAGGGCAATGCGGGGTATTTTGAAGCTGACCGTGAAGATGGAAAAATAAGCGAAATAAGGAAAATCACTTATGCAGGAGAGAATATCCCCTTTACATGCACAGAGTGGGGGTGTAGAGGTTTTTTCGCGATCCATCCTGAGGCAAAACCGGGAAAAACGTTTTTTACACTGGTATACTTTGACGGAACCAGTGAAAAAAAAATTGAAGGATCTGTTAATGTCAGGGATGTTCAGTATCCTGTCTCAAAACATCTTCTCGACCTTGGAAAATTTTCTGATAAGGAGTATACATCAAAACCGGAATTTAAAAAGCTTATTGAAGAGAGTGCTGAGGCAAGAAGACTTGCTTTCAGTATTGTTTCAGAAGACAGCATAACAAACTCTCTCTCTCATCCAAGAGATATGCACAAGGTTACAGGGGATTACTGGAAGAAAAGAATATATGCCGCGCATAAAAAGAAGGGGAAGAAGAAAGTTAAGGTTAAGGGGCATGTAAGCTATCACAGGGGGCTTGACCTTAAGGGTGACGTGGGGGCTCCGGTATATTCAATGGCTGATGGTAAAATTGTAATAGCTATGAAAATGTTTTATGAAGGTAATATGGTGGCTGTGGATCACGGCAACCAGGTTTTTACATATTATATGCATATGGACAGCATGGCAGTGAAGGTTGGAGATACTGTCAAGGCAGGGGGGCTTGTAGGGAGGGTCGGTGCAACCGGTACATCAACAGGGCCTCATCTTCATGTGGCTCTGAGTATAAGGGGTGTGCATGTGCATCCGCTGAGCCTGCTGTCTCTACCTGTAAGCAGATAGCTGCTGTAAAATGATTTTTGTAACAAGGAGTTTTCCGGGGATACAAAATATTTGATTACTGATACAATAGTGGTAAAGAATTAAAACACCATTTTTTACACAATAGAACTCTATTTAAATCTTAAATAATACAACGGAGTCTTTATGGATTACGCTCAAATTGAAATTCTCACTCAGCAGGTTAAGAGTGAAAACGGATTTATTGATGATATAAAAAAAGAACTTTCTGCCGCAGTGATCGGGCAGGAGAAACTCATTGAAAGGATTATAATCGCTTTTATTACAGGGGGGCATATTCTGCTTGAAGGGCTCCCCGGTCTTGCAAAAACCCTTGCTGTGCGTTCTTTCGCAAAGGCTGTTGACGCGGAATTTAAAAGGATTCAGTTTACTCCTGATCTCCTCCCTGCTGACCTCACAGGTACACAGGTGTTCAATCCGCGGGAGATGGATTTTTTTACCCGCAAAGGTCCCATATTCACTAATCTGCTGCTGGCTGATGAGATTAACCGTGCCCCTGCAAAAGTTCAATCCGCGCTTCTCCAGGCAATGGAGGAGAAGCAGGTGACACTGGGTGAAACTACATTCCCGCTTCCGCAGCCGTTTATGGTTCTTGCTACAGAGAATCCCATTGAACAGGAGGGCACCTATCCCCTGCCGGAAGCGCAGCTCGACAGGTTCTTCATGAAGGTGCTTGTGGATTACCCCACAATGTCTGAAGAGCGTGAGATACTCACAAGATTCAGCGAGATCAGCTCTGATAAAATTAATTGTATTATCTCCCCTGATAAGATTAGAGGCAAAGCTGAACTGATAGAAAAGATATATGTCAGTGATAAGCTCCTTGAATATATTGTTGCAGTGGTAAATGAAACACGGAGGCCCTCGCGCAAGGAGATCAAAAAATATATAGATTTCGGTGCAAGCCCACGTGCTTCCATTGCTTTGATGAAGGCTTCACGCTGCATTGCTTTTATGCGGGGGAGGGGTTTTGTCACTCCGGACGATATCAAGGAGATTGGAGCAGATGTGCTGCGTCACAGAGTGATCCTCTCTTACGAGGCTGAAGCTGAAGGGAAGAACGCTGACGATGTAGTTAAGCTTGTGTTCGATTCAGTGGAGGTCCCCTGATTGGATTCGAAAGAGGTTGCCCTTCTCCGCAAGATAAGGCTCGAAACAGGGAAGAAGATCAACACAATGTTTTCCGGGGAGTACAGGTCCGCTTTTAAGGGGTACGGTCTCTCCTTTGACAGCGTGCGCGAGTATATCCCCGGTGATGACGTGCGGAGCATTGACTGGAATGTATCAGCACGGATGAACCATCTTTACATCAAGGAGTATATCGAAGAGAGGGAGCTCTCTGTTGTGCTCGTGGTTGATGTTTCAGCTTCAACGCTTTTCGGCAGCGGCAGATCTAAGCGGGATGTTGTTCTTGAGTTTGTGACTTTTATGCTCCACCTTGCGCAGATGAATAATGACAGAATTTCAGTGATACTTTTTTCTGACAGAATTGAAAAATATCTTAAGCCCCGTAAGGGGAGAAAATTTGTGCTTAAAGTTCTGGATGAGATTCTTATGATTAAGCCCGCGGGGAGAGGCACAGACCTGCCGGGAGCGATTGACTTTTTTCAGCAGGTGAATAAAAAACGGAGTATCGTTTTTGTAGTATCAGATTTTTTAACCGGCAGGCATGATGAGGTTATGCTTAAGATGAAGATCCTGGCGCGGAGGCATGATGTTATACCGGTGCAGGTCTCGGATCCTATGGAGAAAAAGATGAAGATTTTCGGCCTCGCTGAATTCTTTGACCTTGAGACAGGGGGGAGTTTTCTCTCGGATTCAATTCATGAAAACACGGGGCTTCCGGAGATAACTGGGCTGGAATCGATCAAGCTCTCAACAGATGAACAGATAGAAGTCCCTCTGCTGAAGTTTTTCACAAAGCGGAACCGGGCGGCATTGAGAAGATAGAGACAGTAATAATATATGTTATTAAAGAAAATCGTAATTATAGTTTCAGTATTTTGTTTCGCGTTACCTGCTTTCAGTGCAGGTGATACAGAGCGCGTTCTTAAAAGTTCTGTATCTCCGGAGAAGGGGAATGTGGGTCGGCAGTTCAGTTATACTCTCTCCATTGCCGGGAATGATCTCGAAGGTGTTAAAATTATTCTCCCTGAAAGAGGGGAGTACTACCCTGAGTCTTCTTCAGATAAAAAAAAATCGAGTCATAAAAAAGCGGAAGAACCGGAAGAAGATAAAGCGGTTCCTCTTTATATAATAAACAGCGCCGTAAAAGACGAGTCTGAGTCAGATGGCCTGAAACAGGTAACTGTATTCGTTGATTTAACATGCTACAGAACAGGCGTACACCAGCTTCCGGAGATAATTATAACAGACAGTGACGGAGTGCGGCTTGGTTACAGTATACCAGCAGTTACAATTGAAGAACTTAATAAAGAGGGGCAACCGGAAGATATAGAACCGCCGGTTGAACTCTCCGGTAATTATACGCGATTAGTAGTCCTTGTACTTGGAGTTATAGCAGCAGGCATTGCCGGTTTTTTTATATTCAGATATTTCAGAAACAGGAGGAAACTTATCTCTGTTCCTGAAATTAAGCAGACACCCCTTGAATTTTTTATGACCGAGATTGAGAGACTGAAATTAAATGAGTGTATCAATGAAGGGAGAGTAAATGATTATGTATTCGGTATATCTATTACTTTCAGAAGGTTTCTTTCTATGGAGTTAGGTTTCGATGCTGCTGAGATGACTACAGGTGAAATATCCGCTGTGATTAAAAAATATCTCAGAAACGGCAGTGGTTATGCTGCTGAAATTGTGAAGATCATGGAAGCATGGGATCTCTCAAAATTTGCCGAGTTTACACTTTCAAAGGAACTGCTCCTTATAAACTACAGGAGTACAATTGCCGCTGCGGAGAGACTGCATGAGATAAGGAGATCTGCCGATGGGCAACTTTGAGTTCCGTTCCCCCTGGTTTCTTCTCCTTTTAATACCTTACTCGGGTATGATTGCCTGGTACTTTTACGGGAAAGTTTACCGGAGACGTGCCGCTCTCCCTGTGTCTTCGTCATCCATAGTAAAAAAAACAGAGAGCTTCAGGACGCGGACTTATGGTTACATCGATTATCTGAGGTTCGCTTCGCTCTTTCTGCTTATTATTGCACTTGCTGCACCGGGGCGTGGTGTCAACTTCTCCAGCGTGAAAAATACTGGAATAGATATAATGGTTGCCCTTGACCTTTCACTATCAATGCAGGGGAAGGATTTTCAGCCGGACAACAGGCTTGAAGTTGCGAAGCGCGTTTTAAACAGCTTTGTGCAGAAGAGAGTTAATGACAGGATAGGGCTTGTTGTATTCGGTGTTGATTCATATCTTCAATCACCTCTCACTGTTGAACATGAAATAATTAATGACATTGTGAGCGAACTTGACTTTGACAGTGTTGACGGACGGGGTACTGCTGTTGGTGACGCCATCGCACTTGCTGCATCACGTATGATCGACAGTAAAGCAAAAAGTAAAATTGTTCTGCTTATTACAGATGGTGAAAACAACCGCGGTGAGATTGACCCGGAGACAGCGGCAAAGAGCTGTGCGGAGATGGGGATAAAGGTTTACGCAGTGGGAATCGGTAAAGAGGGGAGGGTGCCGTATCCGAATCCGGCTGGCCCCATGTTTCCTGACCAGTATGTAAACAGCAGTTTTGATGTTAAGGAGCTTCAGAAGATTGCAGAAGTCACAGGCGCTAAGTTCTACAGGGCTGAATCTACAGGCGTTTTCTGGGAAAATATTAATGATATAGACAGGCTTGAAAAGAGTGAGGTCGATATCCGGACATGGCATGAATTTTATGATCGATCCGGCGGATTCCTTATTGCCGGACTGGCGATATTTTTTCTTGAGATACTTCTTCGATCTGTGGTTTACAGGAAGGTGCCGTAATGAGTTTTGCCGGAATTGAATATCTCCCTGCAATCGCAGTTACCTGTACAGCAGTGCTTCTATTCTTTGTATTCTACATGTACTGGCGTCGCAGGGCTTTGAAGCTTATGACTGTTAACGGCAGAAAGATTATTGCTGGTGACAGAAAGAGAGTTGTTTTTAAAGAGATTCTCATTATAATAGCCATTATGCTTTCTTTCACTGCTTTCCTTAAACCTCAATGCGGAGAAAAGCCGCGTGAAGTGATCTCCGAGGGAACGGATGTGCTCATTGCTCTTGACGTAAGCAGGAGCATGCTGTCAAAAGATGCTGACCCGGATAGGCTCGGCAGGGCAAAACGCGCGATAAAATGGATTGCGGAGTCACTATCCGGCGACAGGATTGGTCTTATGGTATTTGCCGGGGATGCTTTTCTGCTTTGTCCGCTTACAAATGATATCGGGGCTTTTATGATGTTCCTTGATTCAGCTGGGCCCGATTCTGTGAATATACAGGGTACTGATATAGGTGCAATGCTTTATGAAGCTGCAAAGGTCTACGCGAAGAAGAGGCTCACTTCAAAGCTGCTTGTAATTATTACTGACGGTGAGGATCACGAAGGGGGAGTTGATGCAGAGATCGAAAAGTTCAGAGAACTTGGAGTTTCAGTTTATGCAGCAGGGATAGGCCGGGAGAGCGGAGAATTTATTTCCGCAGGAGAAGATGATTCCTCAGCCGATGCTTTCTACAGGGACAGGGACGGAAATCTTGTTAAAACCAGGCAGGATCAGGGATTACTGAAAAAACTTGCATCAGAAACCGGTGGAGCATACTGCGATATTACAGGGAACTTTTCAGGTTTAAATAATATTATAAATGTAATCGGGAAGCAGCAGAAAGAGAGCAAAGGTTCAAGGATAGTGAAAGAGAAGATTGACCGGACCTGGATATTTATACTGCTGATAATCCTGGCTCTTGGAGTTGAACTTATCATTGCAGAGAGGAGGAGAGGTGAGGCATAGAAACTCGCATAAAGTTCTGATATTTCTGATTTCTCTATCTGTTTTTACAGCATGGATTGATCCTTTTAATGATAAAGTTTCTAAAGGAAATAAAAATTATAATGATAAAAAATTCAGTGAAGCGATGGGCAGTTATAAAGAAGCTGAAAAATACGCCCCGGATGAAAAGAAAAAAAATATGCTGGAGTTCAACAAGGGGAATGCTGATTACAAAATGAATAATTATGAATCAGCCCTGGGTAAATACCGGAACTCGATGAATTCCGGTGACCCTGAAGTGCAGAAAAAAGCTTTCTATAATGCAGGCACAACATACATGAAGATGGGGAAGAAGAAGGAGGCTGCTGAGAGTTTTATCAAAGCTTTGCAGATTGATCCGTCATATGAAAAAGCGAAAAGAAATCTTGAGTATCTATTAAAAGAAAAACCGCAGGATAAACAGCAGCAGAGTAATGATAATAACAGTAACGGAAATCAGCAGCAGAACTCCGGGCAGAAAGAGAATGAACAGAATAAAGGTGATGAAAAAAAGAACAGTGCCCAGGTAAAGAATATGCTTGAATCAATGAAGAATAAACCGGTAAGACGTCAGAAGGGGAATGGTGATGGAAAGAAATTTCTTGAAAAATACTGGTAAAACACTAACAGCTGTTATTTTAATTATTGCTTTTTGTTTTCCTTTATCTGCCGCTGAGATTAAATCAGAATTAACCAGAAACAGGATTGCTGCAGGTGACAGTACTACACTGAAGGTAATGATTTCAGGGAACACCTCAGATATACGCCCCCTTAAAGTTCCTGCTATTAACGGATTGGAGATCTCGTTATCCGGTACCTCGCGCAGCTTTCAGTTCATTAATGGCAAGTCATGGACAGGAATTATTCTCAGTTTTACTGTTCAGGCAGAGAAGAAAGGGATATACAGGGTCCCGCCATTTATTATTGAGGCGGATGGCGAGAAGCTTCAGACCGGGGAATTTATTCTTACTGTAGATGAAGGCGAATCAGGAAGTGATGTGTCATACGGCATGCTGCGTGGAGAAGTTGAGCTTACTGCTGCAGAGATTTATGCAGGTGAACCTGTAATAATGAGGTATTACCTGAAAACTGACAGCAGTGATTTTAGAATTGAAGGTATGAGAGAACAGCCTGAATCAAAGGGCTTTGTGATTAAACATATAAAAGAGGGTGAGACTGCAACTGGTGAAACCGCCGGTAATGGAAGAGTTTATCTTGCAACATACTGTCTCGTTGCCGCTGAAAGCGGCAGACATGATATAGGCGGCGGGACATTGTCTGTAGTGGGAGAAACAGGGGGCGGCTTTTTCTCCCGGGAAGTAAGAAAAGAGATACGGTTTCCGAAGAAAATAATCAATGTTAAAGCACTCCCTTCTAAAGGCCGTCCTGTATCTTTTAACGGGGATGTAGGTGAATTTTCCATCGAAAGCGGTGAAACTTCGGGAAGATTCGTAGAGGGTGAGGAGATTAGAATTCCTGTCAAGGTGAGGGGGCGCGGAAATTTTCTGATGATGTCGAAGCTTACTGTGGAGAATCAGGATGGAGTAAAACTTCTGGTTGAAGAGAAAGAACCTGTTCTCTCAATTGACAACAGGACACTTACCGGTGAAAAAGATTATACAATAACAGTTATTCCGGAAAAATCCGGCAACTGCAATATCGGTAAAATTATTCTTCCATATTTTAATCCGTATAAAGGAATTTACCAGCAGGCGGACAGTCTACCTCTGTCATTCACTGTTTCACCTTCAGCATCTGCAAAGAATCCCGGTGAAGAGAAGACTGCCGGTGAAGAAAAAAATTCTTGGCCCGCGATTATTTTTATTATATCAGTAATTGTAATTTCAGGTTGCGGAGTAATTCTCTACCTTCAGACCGGAAGATACAGGATTGTACGGGCGGATGAGCTTCACAATCAGCAAAAAGCGGAATCGGAAGCTGTTGACTATAAAATAATTCTTCGTGATGAATTTGAGAAAAGCTACGCAGGGGGAAACAAAGACCTCTTCCTTCAGAAAAGCGAAAAGCTTGCAGGTTTTATTACTGATGAGAGAAAAGGAACTGAAATAAATGAAGAGTTCCTGAATATAAGGGAGATGATAAATCTTTACAGGTACGGCGGCGCATCATTAACAGATGAAGATATGAAGAAGATATATGAGGTGATTAAAAAGCTCTCCTGAAATCAGAGAGCTTTTTTCTTGGCTTCCTCCCAGAGTTTATCCATCTCCTCTAAAGTCATTGAGTTTATAGATCTACCCTGTTCAGCAGATACAGATTCAATATGGGCGAAACGTTTAATGAATTTATTCACTGTACCCCTGAGCGCGTCTTCCGGGTCAATCCCGCTGAAACGGAGTACATTCACTATGCTGAATAGAATGTCTCCGGCCTCATCCTTCATTGCTTCTGTGCTGTTATTGGAAACAGCCTCTTTGAACTCTTCAAGTTCCTCGTCAATTTTTTTTACGGCATCATCGATCTTTTCCCAGTCAAAGCCGACGTGAGAAACCTTTTCCTGTACACGGTACGCCATAGTCAGCGCCGGCAGGTGGCGCGGTATACCTGCCAGGACCGATCTGCGGCCATCTTTCTCCTCTTTCTTAATCTTCTCCCAGCGGTCCTTTACACCTTTAGAATCATTTATATTCTCATCGCCAAAAACATGCGGGTGACGGCGGATGAGTTTATCAACGATCCCCTGCGCCACATCCTCAACAGTAAAAAGGGACTGTTCATCAGCAATCTGTGCGTGTGCGTAGACCTGGTATAGTAAGTCTCCAAGTTCCTCGCGGAAATCTTTCATGTCCCCTTTGTCTATGGCGTCGATAACTTCATAGGCCTCTTCTATGAGATAAGGCTTGAGAGAAGTGAAGTTCTGCTCCCTGTCCCATGGGCATCCATCCGGTGCACGGAGAATTGCTGCAATCTCTTTAAGGCGTAAAAGAGGGTTCTTTTCATTATTATTCATTTTATTTAGTCCCGTAGTATTGTTTCTGTTCTGCAACTGTGGAAACCGGGTTCCGGCCGTAATGATGGCCGGGCCATATCTTTGTATGGTCAGGCAGAGTCAGAATTTTATTTCTTATTGAATCAGCAAGGTCCCGCTCCGAGCTGTCCGGAAGGTCAGTCCGGCCTACACCCTCTGTAAATAGAGTATCCCCTGTGAAGATATTGTCGCTGCCGTAGAGGCAGATACATCCCGCTGAATGGCCCGGTGTATGCATTACCCATAACTGTGTATTTCCGATTATGATAGAATCGTTATGTTTAAGAAGCAGAATTTTTGCACCGGGATTTTTCTCCTGCTGAGAAAAGTCTGCTGTGTCATCTTTTTCAAATCCCCTGATATAACGGAGATCATTTTTATGTATCAGGAGTTTGGCGCCGGAACGCTTCATAACATAATCATTACCTGATGTGTGGTCATAGTGTCCATGTGTGTTAATTACATATTTAACTGTAGCGTGGTGTTTATCAACCCTGGAGTAGATAGCATCAAAATCCCCGGCGGGGTCAATAAGAACAGCCTCTTTTGTCGTTTCATCAACTACAAGGTAGCAGAATACAGCCATTCCTGTTACTAAAATCTGTTCTATAATCATAAATACTACTCCTTTTCTATAATAACATTCATCCCCTGGGTGCTGTTGCTGTAAGCGCCTTTTATTGAAGGGACATTGCATGTGCTGAAAAAACGGTATCTTTCAAAGGGATCAGTCTCTGTTCCCTTCGCAATATTTCTGAAAAGTGTAATCTGCTGCATATGTTGAGGGCCCATGGGGAAAACGGCCACTCCCCCCGGTTTAATAAGATTTAATACTGAATATGGCGAATGAGTGCACCCCGAATATATTATACCCGCATCAAAGAAACCTGCAGTGTCGTCAAGTTCAGAACAGTCCCCTGCCATAAATTTTATATTAAAAAAACCGTTATCGATGAGGCGTTTTTTTGCGTCAATTGCAAGCTGTTCATGCAGTTCTATGGTGACAATTTTTTTTACCATATTGGACAGGAGCGCAGTGGAATATCCTGAACCGGTTCCCACTTCAAGAAGATTCCAGCTTTTTTTGGGTGAAAGAATGTTCAGCATCTCTGCAAGCGTTGCCACATCATCACTATGTTCACCGAAACCTATAGGTATCGGCTCAAAGCCGCTGCTCTTTTCCCTGAAAAAAGGCTCGAAGAACATCTCCCTTTCTACGGATTCAAAAGCATGAAGAATATTAGCATGCAGCTTAAGCTCATGCAGTTTTTTATTAAATTCATTTTTCTTTTTTGTCATATTCAAACAGCCCTATTCTATAATCTGGATAAGATATGTAAGGAAATAATCTGATATAAGTATAACCATTGATGATCGTACAACAGCCTGTATAGTGGATCTCCCGACCCCTGCAGCTCCGCCTGATGTGCTGAAGCCGCTGTGGCATGAAATTACCGCGATTTCAGCGCCGAAAAAAAATGATTTAAAAAGCCCTGAAAGAAAATCACCGAGACCTATATTCTGAAGAATATTTGTGAAGTAGGATTCCGGGCCGATCCCGAGAGAGGTGTATGCAATTAATGCTCCCCCCAGAACACCCACTATGTCCGTAAGTACAGTAAGGCAGGGTGTCATCACAAGGCATGCAAGAAAACGTGGTACAGAAAGGTACTGTACAGGTTCGGCAAAAAGTGTCCGGAGCGCATCAACCTGCTCAGTTACTTTCATTGTTCCTATTTCGGCGGCGATGGAAGAACCGACCCTCCCCGCAAGGAGAAGGGCTGTAAGCACAGGGCAGAGTTCCCTGAACATGGATATTGTAACAGCACTCCCGATAAATATTGAAGAACCTGCCATGAGAGCATCCATAGCTTTCCCTATCTGCAGCGCCATTACCATTCCTGTGAAAAAAAGTGTAATAGTGGTTACAGGTAGTGATTTATAGCCTATGTCCATCATCTGCGCCATGACGCTGTTCCAGTCAAATGGGGGGCGGAAAGTCCATGCGATGGTCTCTTTTAAAAGAATAAAGTGAGAACCCAGAGATTCGAAAAATGAAGTCAGAAAATTCTTACTTTCATTCGCATTCATTTACCGGGCTTGCCTCTTCATAGGAATGAGTGTGATCAAGATTTCCGAATTTAGTATATTTATCCCAGAAGCGGAGATCAATGTCGCCAATGGGACCGCTTCTCTGTTTAGCAACTATTACAGTTGCAATCCCTTTTTTTTCTGAGTCCTTCTTTACTCTCTCCTCCCTGTAAAGAAACATTACAACGTCGGCATCCTGCTCGATTGCGCCTGACTCACGGAGGTCTGAGAGAGTCGGGATCTGGTCAGCCCTTGATTCAACAGCCCTTGAAAGCTGCGACAGCGCGATTACAGGGATGTTAAGCTCCCTGGCGAGCTGTTTAAGAAGCCTGGAAATCTCTGCAATCTGAAGATGTCTGTCAACCCGTGAGAGAGATGATATGAGCTGAAGGTAGTCCACAATAATAAGTCCCAGAGGGACCTTCTGCGCAAGCCTCCTGGCTTTTGCCCTGATTTCAAGAATGTTGCCTGAAGGAGAGTCATCAATAAATATTGGAGATTTGCTCAACTTTGCTGAAACAGAAAAGAGCTTCTTGAACTCCTCCTGATCTATATGTCCGGTACGCACTCTCTGCGAGTCGATCATTGATTCTATACAGAGCATCCTCATGCCGAGCTGAGTAGCCGGCATCTCAAGAGAGAAGAAGAGCACCGGTGTTTTATGTTTGATTGCCACATGATTCATTATGTTCAGGGCAAATGCGGTTTTACCCATACCGGGACGGGCCGCGACAATAAGAAGCTCCGAGCCGTGGAAGCCGGTGAGAGTCTCGTCAAGTTCTGTGAAACCGCTTGGTATTCCGGTGACAATTTTTTTTGTCTTATACCATGAATCGATATCATTCATGGTGGCATTGAGTACCTGCTCAATATCCTTGTAATCTGAGGTTATTCGCTGTTCTGTTACTTTAAATATATCACGTTCAACCTCATCCATTAGCTCCTCTGTGCTTATGGCGCGGTTGAAACTTTTTTCAATGGAGAGTTCCGATATCTCGATAAGCTTTCTCCGGAGGCTCATCTCCTTTATACGCTTGGCATAGACTTCGGCATTTACCGAAGTGGATGATGACTGGTAAATTTCCGCAAGCGCGGTATTCCCCCCGATTTTGTCAAAGATGCTCCTGTCAATGAGCCGCTGCCGGAGTGTAGTGAGGTCAATAGGGAGAGCCTTACGTTCGAGATCGGTTATTGCTTCATAAATCAGCCGGTGCTTCTCAAGATAAAAATCCTCCGGCTGGAGGATTTCTGTTACTCTGAGCAGCGCTTCCCTGTTGAGAAGCGCTGATGCAATACAAGCTGATTCAGTATCAATATCCTGAGGAGGTAGCCTGTCTGCGGTCATGGATTACCCCTTAACGACAGTAACCTTAACAGCAGTGCTTAAACCTTCGTCAAGTTTAACTGACACAGAGAATTCACCTTCCTGTTTAATCGGGTTATCAAGGAGGATCTTTCTTTTATCTACAGCGAAGCCTTTTTCTGCAAGGTGTTTTGCTATATCCATAGATGTAATAGAACCGAAGAGTTTGCCCTCTTCCCCTACCTGAGCAGGTATAACAAGCTCAATACCTTTCATACTGTCAGCAAGAGTCTGACTTGCTTTCTTTCTCTTATCTTTTTTAATTTTAATGAGCTTCTTCTGATGCTCCATTGCTTTCTTGCTTGATTCATTTGAGGCAATAACAAGATTCTTTGGAATCAGATAATTTCTTGCGTATCCTTCAGCGACTTCCTTGATATCTCCAGCATCACCAAGGTTTGCTATGTCTTTTTGAAGTATAACTTTCATGGTTTACTCCTTATTATTTCGTTCTTTATCAGGGCCGAGCTTTCTGAAATCTGCCCAGAGATCCAGTGCGCCCAAACCCGTTAGTAGTATTGTCATAAAAATAAACACCGGTGCCCCGAGTATAATTAATGTCAGGATCAGCAACGGGAGAATAATTGCCGGTATACCTCTCCTGATCATGAAATATTTGATGATCCCCAGAGCCTGTGCAACATACAGCGTTGAAACAGCAAGAGCAATATTCAGCGCTGCTATACTGATAGCGGGGAAAGTGTTACTGTCAAGAAGTATAAACCCACCCCATCCCGCGATAAGCGCAAAAATTAAATAATCATTAATCCGTAAAAATTCCAGGCCTTTAACCTGTGATGCGGCATCTTTCATAACCCACTTTTTCATTATCAGAAAACTTAATCCGCAGATTATTGTGCCGAACATAAACGCTGAAAATGGTACCATATCCCTGGCGAACTGCAGCCATTTGCTGTCTTTGATTATTGCAATTGACCGGGAGAAGTCCGCTTTCAGCTTTTCGCGGTTTTCCGCCGGAGTTTTATACTCCTCGAAAACCCTGTCCATGTCACCGGTACCCTGCTCCATCATGAGAACTATTTCGTTTCTTCCTTTTTCTATAATATCCGTGCCCTGTAAAATTCTGAGAGCATGATATTCAGCAGTAAAGAGAACTGTAAATATGATTGAAGCCAGAGTTATATAAAAACCGAAATCTTTACCCTGTTTGAAACATAGACCCCCTGTTGTACCAAAGGCTGCCGGTATTAAAAAAATTGAAATTAATCCCGCGTAACCCGGAGCAATCAGGGGAGTTGCAGCAAGCGGGAGAAACAGCGCCATGCTGTACCACCCTGTTTTGTAAAAAAGCCATGCTGAAAAAACAGCAAAAGCAATACCTGTTAAAAAAAGCAGGAGCCCCAAAATTATTTTTCAACAAATGGGATAAGAGCGATTATTCTTGCTCTCTTAACTGCCTGTGCAACGCCTCTCTGGTGTTTAGCGCATGTTCCTGTTACTCTTCTGGGGAGAATTTTACCCCTGTCAGTAATGAACTGCTCCATCAGTTTAACGTCTTTGTAATCGATTACTGCATTTTTATCATGGCAGAATCTGCATACTTTTCTTTTAAACCTTACATTTCTCTGAAATACAGGTTTTTCAGCATCATCAGATGCGCCTGCGCCATAGCTTTTTCTTTCATAAGGAGCTGCAGGAGCAGGGGCAGCTGTTTCAACTGCCGGTGCGGCTGTTTCTTCTATATTCTTAATTTCGTCTGACATTATTGTCTCCTGTGATTGTAAAAATAAATGTTAAAAAGGGATATCATCATCAGAGAACGGATTTTCTTCATAGTTCTGGCTTGAACTTTTACCCGTTTCAGATGGAGTATAAGATTTACCGGAAGCCGGTTCTGAATGACTCTCTTCATCCTGACTCTTCCCGCCTAAAAACTGGAAATTTTCGACTACAATTTCAACCTTGGTCTTCTTATTTCCGTCCTGGTCATCCCATCTTCTCTGCTGGATTCTACCTTCTACCGCAATCTGTTTACCCTTTTTGCAGTACTCTGTTATAATCTCACCCATTTTTGACCATGCTACACAGTCAAAATATGAAACCTGATCTTTCTTTTCACCGCCGGTTGAATAAGACCTGTTATTCGCCAGTGAAAAGCTTGCAACAGCCATACCGGAAGGTGTGTATCTCAGTTCCGGATCGCGTGTTAATCTGCCAACCAGTATTACCCTGTTAAGGTCGCTTGCCATGAGGCCCCCTTTCGGTTACGCGGATTTTTTATCAGTGAGAACTACAAAAAGATATCTGAGAATATCAGCATTAAGGCCGAATTCCTTCTGGATTCTGTCAATCGATGCGGGATCAGCATCAACAAGCATATACATGTAGAATGCCTCTCTCTCCCTGTCGATTTCATAGGCGAGTTTTCTTATGCCCCAGTGGTCTTCTTTTGTGATGACAGCGCTGTTTTTAGCGAGGATCTCTTTAACTTTTTCCTTGTGAGATTCCACATCACGATTCCTTACGATTACTGTAAGCTCGTAATTATTCATTTTTTCCTCCTTCCTTTGGTATTTACTGCTGAAATACGCATAGTTTTCAGCAGAAAGGTTAAACAATTCTCGAAAACTGACTGAATTTTTCAATAAATATTTTTATTTTACAGAATTATTAATAAGTTCAATTAATGATAAATGCATAGTTTAATGAGTATACTCTAAAAAGGAGTTGAAATTTCCGCGATCAATATAATTATTATTAAGCCTTAATAAATATTGTATTGAAAATAATTCAATTTTATTCATAAATGATTGGGGGAGAAAACGGTAATTGTAGGTTCGTTGATACTATAATGCTGACATTTATTCCATGTGTTGTTACATAGGGTCGTGTAAACTATGCGGTGTTCTGATTCTGGTATAAATATATTTTCAGATAATATTTATGTCAGAAACAGACTACTTCACTCCCTGCCGGTCGTTCGTAATGGCAGAGAAGAACTAAAAATGTAATATAATGATAACTCAGAAAAATAAAAAAGGCCGGGAATAATAAAATGGATGAAAACGAATTTAAAGTTGATCAGGCTCTCAAGGATATAGGGGATGTTCTGTACCTCTGCCTGAAGTACGAGCCATGCGAGTCCGTGCGGCTCGACGCAGCCATCGCATCTATTGACATCATCATAAATAACGCTGACTATCTCCGTCAGTGCGAATATTATTTCAAGGCCTCAGGGAGCAACTATATACTTTTTTATTTTTCCAATATTATTTATAATCTTAAAACTAAAAGTGATCTTGTGCTTACACAGGATGTGCTGAAGTGGTTATCAAGTGTATGGAAAAATTTTATTCAGCGGAATAAAAATTATCAGGTCTATATTCATCTTCATGACCTTTACAGCGAGATCTTTAAAAAATATTTTCCGGGTGATACTACATTTATAAACAGGCTGACTAACATAAACATGGTGAGCGAGCAGTTTGCCGCAAATCATGGTGAAGGGGATTCTGAATTAGACAGGCTGGAAAAATTCTATCAGGTTTCTGAAGAGATAATAAATGTTATGAAACCTACGTATTATTTTATCTTCGATTTTTTCAGGGAGATGAAGGCTTTTACAGGTGAGACATCTGCTGATGCGGATAAAATTGAGAAAGCAGGACTTGGAGGATTCGGCAGCGGGGATTATACTTATAAAACAGTAGTTGAAAATGCATGCAAGTCCGCTGCAATACTTGAGGCTGCATATTTACTGCTGAAAAAGAAAAAGACCACGCGGCAGTTCAGAATCTTTGACGGGAAGAAAAAGTTTCTCACAACTTCAGAAATATATGATATTTACGCAGATAAGTTCAATCAGCTGAAGAAGGAGATTGCGGAACTGAAGTAGAAATCTTTTTTATTGGTTCATCTATAATTAAGATTTACCATATTTTCTATGATAATCTTCAGATTGAGCAATACAACTGCGCCTGGTTTTATTGTAACCGTTTAATCATTCTTAACTGCTGAGATATACTGTAGAGGAATTTTATCCTTAATTCTTATGCTCCTGAGAATTGTATAACCGCAGCTTTCAATAAACTTTTCGAAAGTATCCGCAGACCACCTGTGGTAAGCCCGGAAACCGGAGACTCCCATTATAGAAGAGATTGCTCTGCTCATGAGGCTGCTGCCGTGAAGATAAGTTGGAACTATCAGGAGACCTTCGCTTTTGAGAATACGGCTGACATTGGCCAGAACTTTTTCAGGTTCAAGCATAATATGAAGAGCATTTGCAAGGATTACGGCATCAAAAGAATCATCTTCAAAATTAAGGCTATAGGCATCCTGCACTAAAAATTCAACATTTGAAAGACCTGACGAAAGAGCTTTGCTCCGCGCTATCTCGATCATTTCAGGAGAGATATCACAACCGAAGTATCTGCCGACATAGGGGGCTATCCTCATTGAGATAAGACCGGTTCCGCATGCCGCTTCAAGTACATAATCAGCAGGATCAACTTCATTTTCGATAAGCTGAACAATTCTTTCATAAGCAGGGCCGACCCTTTTCATAAAAGTATCATATTTCGGCGCAAAAGAACTCCAGAAACCTCTCTCTTTATCCACTCTGGCTGTACTCATGGAACTACCTCCGGATAATTGAATTGTTTTTACTTCCATGGATTCTCCGCCTGTATATTTTTAAATATGAAGTGACACGTTAAGGGTACGGTAATTCAGTTTGTCCGATTTTCATTGTAAATGTTAAAGAACAGTGACCGTCCATTCTTTAAACAGTAATTTTATAGTAGATTGTTCTGTTATAAAATGCAATAATTTTTCATAAATAAATAAACTTCTATATAACTTGAACTCAGCGAAATTAAAAAAGCATCAGATATTGCGGAAACTATGAAAATAGCAGTAACTGCTCTGGCGGGGTGAAGCTGAAAAATATAAAAAGGGCCACGATTTTTCATTTTCGTAGCCCTTTTTATGCTTTTCCTTACGTTTGTATATGTTCTTCGGCACTTCCGCCTTCGGGGGTTTCCTGATATTCAGCCTCACCCCGGTTCTGAGCTCTTTGGCTTTTTTTTCCATAGCTCTCCTCCTGTGATTGTATTAACAGTAATCAACTTAGAAGATACTGTGTCAAATGAATTGTTACAATTTTATTCGAGATAATCATCAAAGGAGTCGGGATCATTCAGAGGTTCTATATGAATAAAGACATCGGAGTCAGGGAGAGTTCTTTCAATCTTAAGCTCTATCTCTTTAGTTATTTCATGCCCGCGGTTGATGTGCCAGTTGCCCGGCATAAGAAGATGCAGAAATATAAAATTTTTACTGGCAGCCCTTCTTGTATAGAGAGAATGATATGTGATACACTGTTCCTCGTAGCAGTTAAGGATGCTTTTTACCTTTTTTAGATCATCTTCAGGGAGAGCCTCATCCATGAGACCGGACACAGATCTTCTTATAAGTTTTACTCCGGTAAAGACAATGTTTAGTGCAACAAGAATTGCTATAACAGGATCAAGTATAATCCAGCCTGTCAGTTTTACAAGCAGCAGTCCTGCAATAACACCGGCAGTTGTCCATACATCTGTCAGGAGATGATGCGCATCAGCCTCCAGTGTGATGGATTTATACTTTTTACCTGCGCGGAGCAGAACAAGCGCTGTGAAGAGATTAATAACAGACGCTGATGCGGAGATAATAAGGCCGGCTCCCAGTGCTTTAAGCTCCCCGGGGTTCAATACTTTTTCTATGGATGTGACTCCAATTGCTACTGCTGCAACAAGAATCAGAGTTCCCTCAATTACACTTGAGAAGTATTCAGCTTTGCTGTGCCCGAAAGGGTGATCTTTATCCGGGGGGCTCATGGCAATTGTTATCATAACAAGTGCAGTTACAGCAGCAGCAAGATTTATAAGTGACTCCAGCGCATCAGAGAGCAGTCCCACTGAGCCTGTTATATAATAGGCTCCGCCTTTAAGCATAATTGTAGCAATGGATGCCGCGATTGATATCCAGACGTACTTTACGGGGGAATTATTAGATATTGCTTTCATACTCGGAATTATACCCCAGGTTCAGGTTTTGTAAAATAAAATATATCAGGTGTAATTATATTTAAAGAAAAATGTCAAATCAATCGTTTGATATTGCAGGAAAAGATTCCTGTTGACATTTCTTCCACCCCGTGCTCTTTAAAAAGACTTTTACTGCCGGAGATAAATATGGGAACACCCTATATAAAAGATTACCAGGTGCTCTGGAGCGACCTGGATGGTAACATGCATATGAAAAACACATCATATCTGGAATATGCTTCCAACATCAGAATGACATACTTTTTCGACATGGGTTTCCCTCCCAAAAGAATGCTCACTATGGGAGTGGGCCCTGTGGCAGTTAAAGATGAAATTCTATATATCAGGGAAATACAGCTCATGGAGACATTTAAAGTCTCCCTTCAGCTTGACGGACTCAGTGACGACCAGACAAGGATGAGGCTAATCAACCAGTTTATCAATGAAAAAGGTGTCATTTTCGGGAAAGTGACATCTGATGGAGTCTGGTTTAACCTGCTTCAGAGGAAAGTTATGCCTCCCCCTGAGGAGATAAAAGAGCTTATGCTGAAACTGCCGCGAAGTGAAACTTACTGCACCATAAAATAATTCAGAATCAACCTGCAAAAATAATCAGGTTCGCGGAGTTTTTATTTTTTCTTCCCGTAAATAAGGAACAGTGAAAAGTTTCTCTCCCCTCCGCCCGGTAACGGCTTAGGGACCTCGGCCGCTGTTGTATCTTTTACATCTATGAATCCGGCTCTCTCAAATTCAGCCTTCAGCTTTCCTCTTTCAAAGCCGTAATGAAATACACCTGTGTTATCGCTATGAAAAAGCCCGTCATCAGGATCAAGATCAGCGATGCAGAGCGTCCCGCCCGGTTTGAGAATTTCATTGAACTTCATGATGAGCGGAGCTGTTTCCTTTATATGATGGAGAGTCATGCTGCTTACTATAAGATCATACTTACCTTTAAGTCTTTCAAGGTTACCGTTTTCCATATATATTAATCGGACATTCTTCAGTTCCAGGTTTTCGATCTTGGAGGCGAGAATGTCGAGCATCCCCTGGGATGAATCCGCCCCGGTAATCATTTTAACAAACGGCTGGAACTGAAGCGTAATAAGCCCGGTCCCGCAGCCGAAATCGAGTACTTCCATTTTATCTGTTATTACTATATTTGCTTTTATCGCGTCAGCTACATTGCGGGCCATGTTCACCCTGCCGGGATTCTCATCCCAGAACCGTGCTTCGTTGTCGAAATCTTTTGTTTTATTACTCATTATCCCGCTTTCCCGGATATTAAAAATTTTTGGTACAAATATAACATCAAACAAAATGAAAATCCGCTTTTCCGTAAATATAGTAACTGCCGATAATAAAAAAGAATCAAGTAGAAAAAGAATACTCAGGATCATAAATTCATGCATATTTACCGCAGGTATCATTCTTGACAGAATACATATATCTGCAACGATTCAGTAACAATTTATTATACATATTGTATTACTATTCATGGAAAACAGAATGAATCCTTCAGATAATAATGATAAAATAAAAGATAACCTGATAGAAGTTAAAGTCGTTAATCCCGGACACAGATTTTCAATGGATCTCTTTGACAGCGAAGGGAACCTGATTTTACAGGCCCATACTCCCATATCTCAGGGAGTTATTAATCACCTGAAATCTTCAGGGATTCAATATCTCTATTTTGACCCGTCAAAAAAAGGGGCAGCTGAATCTGTACCGGCGCAGAAAAACATACTGTCAGATGAACTTAGAAATGAAACATACCTCCATACAAAGAATCTTTTTGAAGAGATCAGGAATACCTTCGCAAGCTCCCCCGGGGATTCAATAAGCAGAGGAACAATCGATAAGTCCAGGACTCTTGTGGATAAAATAATTTCTGACACAGAGAAAAACGGCGACGGAGTTTTTGATGTTGTTGCAAAACTGAAAGATATGGATGACTATTACTATCAGCATTCAATGAATGTGGCAATACTTGCGTCGATACTGGGCTCACGCCTCGATTTCAAATCTGATATCAAGAGTGCCATGGGAGTCGGAGGACTTTTTCATGACATAGGGTATTCATCAGTATCAAAAGATATACTTCACAAAGCGCAGCTGAATGACAGCGAGTTTGATATAATAAAGAGCCACACACACGTGGGATACAAATTCGTTGAGAAAAATCCGCGCCTTCACGAAATTGAAAAAAGAATTATACTTCTGCATCATGAACGCGGTGACGGCGAGGGCTACCCTTACGGATTTGATCTCGACATGTACCAGAACAATGTCCCGAGAGAAGTTAGACTGCTTGGCCTTATTGATGTTTTTGTTATACATACAATGCCTAAGCCCGGTGAGGCAGGTGTAACACCCGGGGGCGCGATGAGGCTCATGGTGAACATGATACAGGCGCAATATAAAACAAAGTACAGCTTTATACCTGCTGATGTCAGGGATTTCCTCAGGGCCCTCGGGTTTATTATTAATAAAGGGGAATCCTTTCTGAAACCCGGTGACCTTGTAAGAATTAGTACAGGGGAGATCGGGATTATTGAAGAGATGAACCGCCTCTACCCTCTTAATCCGAAGGTGAGGATTCTTAAAAACAGCAGAATGGAAACACTTAAAAGACCTATAGTTCTGGATCTCATTAAAACATATAATGAATATGTGTCAAATGTCTATGACCGCAACCCGGACGGAAAATACACAATTTCCAGCCGGAATAATGCCACATGAAATGTTCAAAAAAACAAATGAATATATTAAGACGGAGCCGG
Organism: Spirochaetia bacterium UBA5763; assembly: GCA_002418835.1. Lineage (GTDB taxonomy): Bacteria > Spirochaetota > UBA4802 > UBA4802 > UBA5550 > UBA5550. The sequence continues at coordinate 102,644 of DIEX01000009.1, forward strand.
CATAATGACGGACTTAAAGCAGGATGAGATTATTGAACAGGTCCTTGAAAAAAAATCGAAATTTGCAGCATACAACAACGCGAAGATAAGCTCTCTCCATTCATCTCTGGGGAGCAGCGAGCTGGTGAATTTTTTCAATTACATCCCTTTTCTGTTCACAGTAAACCAGCCGGAGTTCCCCGGATATGTTAAGGAGATCAAAGTCCCTCATGGGATAGCAGGATACACTACGCCCGCCTCTCTTTTGTCGCATATACGGATAACAAATCCTTCATACTCTCCGCCAAGGATAACTGCTGACCCGGTTATACTGCTGTTTGCCTTAATTGGAAGCGCGGGCACAATAGCATTTACCCCTGATTCTGATCTCGACTTCTGGATATGCGGAAAATTCAGTGAAATGGAAGATGAAGATGTAATTCAGCTGCGGCGGAAATGCTCACTTATCGAACAATGGGCAATGGAAACACGGAGGAAGGAGATACATTTCTTTCTCAATGATATCGATGAGATTAAACAGAATGTGTTTGATGAGGATGAAGAGTACGGCATGTCAGGCACAGCTCTGGGGCAGATGCTAAAAGAGGAGTTCTACCGCAGTTCGATAATTATTAATGACACAACACCATTCTGGTGGGTTGTGCCTGCTGACTGTTCGGACGAGCTTTACGATCGGATGCTTTCTTCTGTTTTAAAAACTTCTCATGCGAACAAATTCGTTGACCTTGGAAATATTGCCGGGCTTAACCGGGGGGATTTCCTGATCTCCGCCCTGTTCCAGATTATTAAATCACTTGGTAATCCTTTTAAATCAATTATCAAACTGGGACTCCTTGAACGCTATATTCATGATGATAAAAAAAATCCCTTTATGAGTAACCAGCTTAAAAAAAACGTGCATGAGGGTAAAACCGACAGGCTCAGCGTAGACGCGTACTGCATAATGTTCGATAATGTTTACAGTTACTACAAGCAGCATATTGATGATATGACTGCACTTAATATTATCAAAACATCTTTTTATTTAAAAGTAAATCCCGGGCTCTCAGCCGGTGATAAGAAAACCGGCAGAGACGAAATCAGGGATGTGATGCAGAATTATGCCAGGCAATGGGGCTGGGATGACGGGATCATAGAGCGCGTTGACAATTTTGAAAACTGGGATATTGAATCAACCAATAGGATGATGAACAACACCAAGAAGATCATTCTGCGCGGGTACAAAAATATTCTTAACGTTCTGGGGAATGAGATAGATGCAGGTGCGATTAACAGGGAAACACTACTCGCCATTAACAGGAAAATATATTCGCACTTCAATCCTGAAGAATACAAAATCGACAATACCCTGAACTTTAAAAAATATCCCCCTGAAAAACTGCTGTCACTGGATTACATACGTGACATTAAGGGTAATGAATCATGGTACTTCAGCAAGCGGGTTATAACCGGAGGGAAAGCAACAAAAATTCTCATCAGGAAAAGCCCTCATCTTATATCCCTCATAGTATGGATAAGTCTCAATGGCCTCTATCATAAGGATTATTCAAGGCTCGACATAGAACAGGGTTTTTATAACCTCGATACAAACTATATAAGGGAACTTATTGCCGAGCTTTCTGAACAGTTTTCGATCAAAAGCCTTAATCTGCAGAACAGTTATTTTTTACGTGACCCGTTCCCGGTGATGAGCTACATAATAATAAATCCGTTCACAAAGTATTCTAAAAGAATTGATGACATAGTATTCCTGTATCATAACAGCTGGGGTGAAACACGGTTTGAAACTTTCACCAATCCCAATGCTCTTGCTTCAATTTCGTCCCGTATCATAAACGGAGTCCTGATATCAGGCATGGACAGCATCAACGCTCTGCATATAACTTCATCAGAACCATACAGCGGATCAAAGGAATTTCAGGCCCTTAAATCTTCCCTGGCCACAATGCTTCAGTTTTTTACCGTAAATAAATCACCGGTAAAACAGCGTTTTATTACTATGATTGCGAACAGGCTCACAGTTTTTTCAAACACTGTGAAACAGGATGGAGGCCATGCCGTTTCTTTCACACAATACAACTCTGAAGCGCAGATGCTCTATTCAATATCATACAACAGGGGCATTATCAACAGAAATGCCGCTGATGATAAAATACCTGAACTGGACTATCTCTCAAAAATTTTATCTTATGATTCTGATGATTCGATAAAGATTTTCATTGAGGACGGGAAGAAATACTCCAGGTTCTTTGTCCTCAATGAAAGAGGGGCACTTATAATGCTTCGGAAAAAAAGCGAATACCGTAATCAGTATCTTTCAAGCCTCATATCTTATGCTGAAAGTGTTATTGAAAATGTAATATCCTCCAACCCCGAATCGGAACTGGCAAAGAACGGCGGGATGATTAAGATATATAAAATTGAATCAGATTCACCGGGTAAAAGCATAATAAAGGAACACGATTATCAGAACGATGCCATGCTTAAACTGCAGAAAGAGAAAAACTTCCCTGTGACACTCTCCCTGCACCTTCTTGATAATGGTGAAGTGGGTTACAGGTTCACTCTGCCTGACGGCGGATTTTCGGAGTTATTCAGCCGCTCAGAAATTGAAAGTGTGAGTAAAGAGATCTCCACCCTTATGGAAAGCATTGAGGGTTATATATTCTATCCATCATCTGTGAATCTTGATAATACAGAGATAAGGATGTACAGCCTCTACACATCATTTGCTTTTTCAGAAAAGAACAGGTTTGAAATGCTTATTGAAAAAAACCTCGGTATGATATGAATAGCAAAAACATGCCCCGCATTTACTCACTTGATTTTTTGCGCGGAATTGCGGTAATTTTAATGGTGCAGCAGCATACAGGGTACTGGTTCTGGAATGCAGGCGGCGACATGGGATCACTTATCGGGGAATATCCTTTGATGGTTATAATCAATGGCCTGGGGGGACTTGCTGCGCCGCTCTTTATCCTGCTTGCAGGTATTGGCGCGGCTTTGTCTCTTGAAGGGGGAAAATCCGGGAAACAGCATATACTGCGCGGGCTTATGATTATACTTTCCGGTTACCTGTTGAATATACTTACTCCGGCATGGTTTTCTCCAGTGTCGTGGTATGTTCTGCATCTTATTGGTTCAGGTATGATTCTATCCTCTGTTTTCCGCAGGATTAATTCTGCGGTTTTATTAACGATGTCCGGTGTAATATTGTTCGCATCAGTTTTTCTTCTCAATATGTTTAACACACCCCGGTATCTTAGCAATGATGACATGAGGGGCATCAGCAGCATAACGGGTGTTTGCAGGCTTGTTTTTTTTGAGGGACATTTTCCCCTGTTTCCATGGATTGCCCTTTTTATTACAGGTTTTATTTCAGGGATATGGATCACAGCCAGAGCATATATCAACATTTTAAAGGCTGCGGCAGGATTATTTGCTGCGGCTATACTGTTTTATCTGATAAAACAGGGTGACTTTAGTTTTCTGAAAAACACATTCGGAGCGCGACTGCTTATAATTAACCTCTATATGTACCCCGCATACCCGATACAATTTCTGACTCTTTCAGCAGTATCACTTATTTCTGTTTACCTTGTTCTACTGGCAAGCACGAAATTCAGTATATCAGCAGGGAATATGCTCGTACTTACAGGGAGGGTTTCGCTCACTGTTTTTATCCTTCATATTATTATAATCAGAAATTTTATGGTGAAGTCAGGGCTCTGGCAGACATTCCCGGAACCGGTTACAGCCATGCTCCAGATTGCGGTTTTACTTTTTATTTTTTTTTCGGTTTATTTCTGGAGAAAGATAGAGTTCAGGTACGGATTTGAATGGCTGCTCAGATTAATATGATGGAAAAAGAGATTATGATAATTGATGCCCACACACACATATACCCCGATTCAGTAGCAGGCAGGGCGATCTCAACTATTGTTGAAAACGGTAAAGGGATCGTGGAGTGCTATACAGACGGAACATTTAACGGGCTGCTGAATTCAATGGATGAGGCCGGGATAAATTATTCAATAATTCTCCCTGTGGCAACAAGTATGGGGCACGGTAACAGCATACTGCAATGGGTAAGGAAAACAGCTTTGCGTTCAAAGAGGATGATCTTTTTCGGTTCTCTACACCCGCTTGATCACGATTACAAAAAAACAATTAAAGAGATGAAAATGGAAGGTATTCAGGGGATCAAATTCCATCCTGGTTATCAGAATTTCCCGGCGGATTCCAGAGAAGCCTTAATGCTTTACCAGGAGGTTCTCAATAATGATATGGTTATTCATTTTCACTCCGGTTTTGATCCCAGCCTCCCTGAATGTGATTATACTTCTGTTGAACGATTCGCAAACCTTTTGAAGGTTTTCAGCGGTTCAAAAATAGTTCTGGCTCATGCAGGGGGAATGGATGAATGGCAGAAGGTAATGGACCTTCTCGGTGGCAGGGGATGTTATTTCGACATAGCTTATGTGCTTGAGAAGATGAAAGCAAATGAAACCGCCAGGGAGCTGTACAGACAGAACGAGGATTACTTTCTGTTCGGTACTGATTCACCATGGTGCAGCCAGAAAAAATATGTGGATTTAATACAAAATTCTTCAACCCTTACAACGGAACAGAAGGAAAAGATGTTTTTCAGAAATATAATGAAGCTTATAAATATTGATGACTTCAGATTCAATCCGGTCCTGGATGATACTCTTTAAGTTCAATGAATGATGACAAAGAGAACTACCGGGAGCTCTTCCACACCCTCGCACATCGCATAATTGACGTTAAGCGTTCGCTGTCGCACATCGCCGAATCTCTGTATCAAAAACTTTCTCTAACAGTCGGCGACGTCGCTTAACTCAGCCATTATGCTATATGCGAGATTATTGCAAATGACATCCCAAAAAAAATACAATGCGTAAAACTATAAAACCGGAATTTCTTCGCTTTTATAGTTTATCCAAAAAGAATATCTGAAATGTGGAATTTTTGCTGTCTCATCTAATTCAATGCCAGTAATTGATTTTATCTGATCAGCCGACTTGTACTCCTCTTTTGTTGTTGCGACGATATATATAACACAGGGAACACCTTCGATATTGAATTCATAAAAAAGATATAAACCACCTCCATCAACTTCTATTCTCGATGGTTTATTTAAATCCGTATTACTCAGAATGCTTTTTTTATAAAACAATATAAACTCGTTAAATGTCTTTGATAGTTTACCCTTATCAGTTTTAATTATAAAACCATTTTCTCTAAAACCTTCTTCCAATAAATTATTAACACTGCAAAATTTTCTAAAATCATCATATAATACATCTCCCATTGAACCTTTAAAAATGGGTATTTTAATTTTCTTTTCCTTATGTTCATATATTATATTTGAGAATTTGATTATAAAAGAATCAGTATTAAAAAATTTTTGAATTGATCCTTGTTCAATATTACTAATTGCTTTAGTTTCACTAATGGCATAATTACAATTAATTACTATTAAGAGCATAAACAATAGAGTACTAAATATTCTAATTTTCATTTTTTTTATCTCCATTATTACTGATAGTTCTATAGTTTAAAATAGGTCTATTACTTCTTACTTTTTCTTCTTTACCATCTTTATTTTTCACAATGCTGTATAAATTCATATTACTAGTATTAACATACGTCTTTTTGTCAGGATTAAGAGTATCAGATAAGTGCAAAATAATTGTTCCATTCTCTATATGTGATCCGTTAACGCTCATTGTATGATTATATTTACTGCCGTCTCCTGGGCTGTATTGAATGTCAATGGCACCGCCTTTATTCAAAGTTTTAATAATATCTTTCGTCGCATCTTTTGCAGATGCAGTATTGGTCATGTCAATTTTTTTTCCAGAAATAGGGATTTTCAAATTTCCTGCTCCAGCAATTTCTGCAGAAGCTTTAACCTGTTGTGGAGTATCAGCCGGTAGTCCTTTTACAACTGCGGCAACTGTTTTACCAAGGAGAGTATAATCATTTACATAATAATCCATATCTCCGCTACCTATTGCACCATTACTCTTTGCCGCTTTATAGACTGCGGCTTTCTGCTCTGTGGTCAACGCTTTTCCCAACACAATTGCTGTACCATCAACAGTTGAAAGAAAAACGCATGCTCCAAAGTCACCAGACAATCCATATGATTCTAAAGTTTTTTTATCCTGTTTGATAATAACAGTTGCATTTCTATTATCAATATCCTGCCCATCCCAGCCAGTTTCGTCCATTACTTCGTTTGTAATTTCTGTTGGTATGCCTCTTTTCTTTGCAGCCTCTCTAGCTTCAATTGTTTTATCATCTGCTGAAAGCTGGTTGGAAGCAATCTGTTCTGAAGTTGAACCTTCACTTTCACCTGCAGAATTTGCACCAACCGTCGGGTTCTCCCCGGTTGTCTCATCATCACTAGTAAACAGATGATCGTTAACCCAGTTGCTTGCATTGTCTTCTGGCTTGACCCGGTTCC
>DIEX01000025.1 GCA_002418835.1 Spirochaetia bacterium UBA5763
GCAAATTTCGATGCGCATTTAATTAACGGCCGGATTCATTTTTCGCATAACGCCAAGGCTGCGCGACGTTTGCCAGGGAAAACAATTAATTTCTGATACAATAAATTACATTTTATATCAACTAAGTTTTTCACACCTTCAATCTGGCAAATGTGGCACCGCCCGAGCGACCGTCAGGGAGCGGAGCGCGCAGCCTATGTTGTGTGGCGAACGAAGCCGGGGTCTTTGAGTTAATTAAATGCGCACCGGTACAACAACGCCCCATTGAAATTTCTGAAAGATAATAATTCAATGACTCACCGGAAAATTTTTTAACTTTAAGACACCCAAAAAAATTCTTTTGAACATTTACCACAAAACTTTCATTCGCAAATTTCGATGCGCATTTAATTAACGGCCGGATTCGTTTGTCACACAACTCTTTCCTATACGCCTTAAGGCATTAAAGATTGTATAAAGACGCATTAAACGCTATATGGCATATAAATAATTAACACTGCCCCCACACCCCAGGAGCAACAACACTCACCAATAATCCAAAAATACCTTATACCAAAACTTTGAACTGTCAATAACCAAAATACTCTTTTTTTATAAAAAAATGTTGTGCTTTTTTTGGCATAAATTTGAATATTCAAATAAGAGTTATGGAGCTCCATGCCTTTAATAAAAATACAGGAGCGAATTTATGAAGAAGGCAGACAGTATTACTGATGAAGAAGAAATGAAAAAGCAGGTGTATACCAAACTGCTAAAGATTCTTAAGCAAATCCATTAGCTCAATTACCCTGTGAACCGGTTCACTTTACAAAAGTTTCCGCTATTTTGCAAAATGCTTCAATGATTGCAATATGCTTATCATTGGGAAGAGCATTTAATGTCCTGAGTAATTCAACCTGGATCGGATCAATATCTTCCGGCATGGTTTTCATTCTTTGCTCCTCTGTCATAAAGAATTCATACAAAGGAATATTAAGCTCAGCACATACCGTTTCTATTGCTTCAAGAGGAGGATATTCCGAATTACACCAGAAGGACATTTTAGAACTTGATATATTTATTTTTTCTGCAAATGCATTCTGTCCATATCCTGCATCTTTAATCAATTGTTTCATTCTTGCACCAAACTTCATTGAGCATACCTCACACATTACTCAGAATAATCATATTTTCGTATGATTCAACAAAAAAATTCAATATAATTTGTTATTTTTATTGACTTACTCAATAATATTTGATTATTTAGTCATATAGCTTGAAAATATTGTATAAATCAACTTAACGCAATCTAACACAACCGGAGGCAACATGCTTAAAACCTACAATACCAACGTTAAACTCGATGAAAAAGACTTCGAAGATTTCCAGATTCTCAATATCAGAAGGAAAAAAAAGAACGGTGAAGTTATCGGGGCTCTCATCACTGAGGAGGTCAGAAAGAACAGGGAAATCATAGACAGGAAATGATATGAATTCCTCAGCTCTTCACACCTCCCACAACAGTGCAATCGAAATCGGAGAAGCTGCAAAGCTTTTCGATATCGGAAGGAATACCCTGTTCAGGGAGCTCCGCAATGCCGGGATATTACAGGCGGATAATGTACCGTACAAAAGGTACATGAAATACTTCACTGTAATAGAACTGCCTGTAAGTATCCGGCATCAATGCGAAATCAGGCCGGTCACACATATCAACCAGCAGGGTATTGAGTACATCTCTAAAAGGCTGGGGCTATGCAAGCAGCTGACGCTACCGGACTTTACCACACCAGGAGGCATTCAATGAAGAAACTTAACCAGGCATTAAGAAACATCAACAACACATTGAGGGAGCAGGTTAACAGGGGAAATACAAATGCAGAGTTTCTCCTCAAGCGGCTCCCTGCATCAAAGGAGGTATAATCCATGAACACACGTTTTGACAGGGGAGCATACCAGACCGCTGATAAGCGCTGTTCAAAGTGCCATAATCCATTAGTAAATCCGCTCGCGGGTGACAGGCCTTACTGCGTGAGGTGTAACATATCAGTTCCTGACTGGATGATTACAGGGAGGGGAAGATGATAATAAAATCTTCATACCCGCTGAAAGATAAAATTCCGGACTTCATAATCCGCACCGAAGGTAAAACAACTTTCTGTTACAGGGAGGTGCAGCGTGAACGATATAGTTAAGGCGGATGCTTATGAGCTCATAACAGCTGAGAAGATAATTGAATACATGACTGTATTCGGTATTGCAGCTGAGCTCACTGACAACGAGAAGAAGCAGTTCGTTGAAGTTGCTACAGCATACCAGCTGAACCCCTTTAAGAAAGAAATCTACTGCCTCCCTTATATGACCAGTGTAAAGCAGGCAAACGGCCAGTATAAGAAGGTCCGCAAACTCTCAATAGTTACAGGTTATGAAACATACCTGAAGAGAGCAGAGAGGAGCGGGCTCCTGAACGGATGGAATGTTGAGATCTCCGGACAGGCCGACGCAAGAACAGCTAAAATTACAATCCACCGTAAAGACTGGGAACAGCCTCTCATTCATTCAGTCATTCTCTCAGAGTACAAGGAGGATAACAGGATGTGGAAGGAGACGCCAATGACCATGCTTAAGAAAGTGGCAATGGCCCAGGGCTTCAGACTCGCCTTCCCTGATGAAATGGGAGGCATGCCCTATGCAGCTGAAGAGCTCCCTGACGAGATGACCAGTGAGACAAAGAAAGCAGAGCCCTCCTCTGCTCCTGCAGATCCCGGTGTTGTTCCGGATACATTAAAGAACAGCAATGGAGAGATTGAGTTAAAGCCCGGGGACCACAAAGAGGTGATGAAGAAGCTCAACAAATGTAAAAATGAGATGCACATACAGAGCTACTTCAAAGTCAGGAATGCTCACACATGGACCGAGGAGGAGCTCAAAGAGCAGGATGAATTTATATCAGTGCTCAGGGCACAGTGGAAAGAAGAAGCAGATGCAGCAACTAATATTCAATAAGGAGACATAATATATGAATGACATGGTAATTAATGTAATCGGAAACCTCACACTTGATGACCTGGGGAGTGCTCCCAATGACTACCCGGAAGAAGCGGTCGCAGCGGGATTTGATGTGATAAGGCAGATGGAGGGGAAGCTCAAAGAGTACAAACAGAATATAACAGGGAACCTCCTCCGCAGGATGGATCAGGATAACGCAACCAAGCTTATATTCCTGGATGTTAAGGGGAATAAGAAAACCCTCACTGTAAAGAAGGGAGCAATGAAGCTTAACTCTGCAATCAAAAACCCTGAAGAGTATATTAAAAAATCAGGCTTTGAACCGGAGATGCTGGGCTCATACAAGTTTGTCCCCTTCACCTGGGGAGAGATTAAAGAGGTCCGCAAACAGGGAGGGGAACTTCAGGTTCTCTGTGATGAGCTCTACAAGGAAGGCCAGCCAAGCCTTACAGTGGAGTAATTAACAAGGTCAAGTTTTGCCACTTGAACATATATTCGGCCGGTGGTCCGTCCTGCCAGACATCCTCACACACCACTTAACGGATCACCGGCCACACTTTTAGATGGAGAAATGAATGGGAGAGATGAATAAATCATATTATGCAATAATACCGGCCATTGTTCGATATGATAAAACTCTGACCGCAAATGCAAAATTACTTTATGGTGAAATAACTGCTCTCTGCAATGAAAAAGGGTATTGCTGGGCATCGAATAATTATTTCGCTGAGCTATATAACTGTACTCCACAAGCAATATCGAAATGGATTAACCAATTATTAAAATCCGGCTATGTTAGTGTTCAGATGATTAAGTCCGGAGAATCCATAAAGGAAAGAAGGATATATTTAGCAGTAGCTATCAATGAATGTTTAACAGGGTATCAACAAAAGTTTCAAGAGGTATCAACAAATGATGAAGGGGGGTATCAACAAAAGTTTAAGGAGAATAATACAGGTATTAATAATATAATTAATAATACAGATGAAGAGGGAGAAACGAAACGCAAGCGTTTCATTCCCCCTACACATGAGGAAATCACACAATACTGCTCAGAAAATTCATGTCCCATAAACATTAATCAGTTTATCGACTTTTATAAATCAAAAGATTGGAAAGTCGGTAAAAATAAAATGTCTGACTGGCAGGCTGCAGTCCGGAACTGGTACAGAAGAGACCAGGAGAAAGTCAGGAATAAATCAAGCACACAATCATTTGATTACAACAAACAGCTTGAAGAGAATCAAAGACTATTTGGAGCGGTAAAGAAATGATTAAGACATATGCTGATTTCATAACACAAATTGAAGGGGTTTATGGGCTTTATAATCCTGCTCAAAAGGCGGAACTCATAATTTATTTACCCGCGAAAATCGGTGAGTCAGAGCTGAAAAATCTGTATTGGAAAATCAGGGAGGAATATTCAGCAGTATATAAAACTCCACCTGATATAACACAGATTAATAATCTGCTACGGAAGCCAGAGCATTCACTTGAGGCTGAAGCTAATATCTGGTATGACAAACTCACTCGTACAGGGAATAGCCTTGATAACGTAATAATCTCCGATCTCAGAGCGCAGGGGGCCGTTGAATTTTTTGGTGGATGGGCAGCATTCTGTCAGCGTAACCCTGAATACGAATCACTGCATCGAAAAAATTTTATCGGTTCATTCATGAAGTTGGACAAAGAGGCATGTACTAACATACACCCAGCCATATTGTATGGTGAGTCAACCCGGAGGAATAAACCACCTTTAATGTTTGGGGATAAAGAAAAGTGTTCAGCTATTCTTGGATCATACAAAAATGATGCAATGAAGCTTGTTGGTGATATGACCAGGGAGATACAAATATGAATCTATCGATGATGAAAGATGAACTCTCAATTCTTGAGAGAGCGATTAAAACAAGAGAGCGAGATATTCAAAGAGAAATATTCACCGTTAATAGATTCAGGCAGAAAGCAGCGTTATTAAAAGACCATATTCAGATGATTGAAAGCGGACAACTTGAATTATTCAAACAAACTGAACTAAATCAGGAGAATACATATGAGCGATATAAATAAAACAATTCTAGTAGGGAGACTGGCCAGGGATCCGGAGCTACGGTACACCCCTGCAGGGATCCCGGTAGCCAGCTTCGCCATTGCAAGCAGTAGAACATTTACACAGAACAATGAGAAGAAAGAGCAGGTATCATTCATTGACTGTGTAGCATGGTCAAAGCTTGGCGAGGTGGTTACTGAGTACTGTCGCAAAGGCCATAGACTTGGAGTTGAAGGGAGACTTATCCAGCGGAAGTGGAAAGATAATGATGGCAATACCAGGACAAAACTTGAGGTTATAGCTGAGAATGTACAGTTTCTCTCCCAGGCTAAACAGGAGCAGCAGGAGGAACCGGCACAGCAGAGCAAACCAGCGAGTAATGATGAGCATGTCCCATCATGGGATGAATGCTCTGAAGATAATCCATTCTCCGATGAAGATCTGCCGTTTTGAGAGGTATGACAATGTTAATGCTAAAACTTAGAGGACGCCACTGCCCTACTCACTACATAGCGAGAACAGGGACATCATCAGAAAGGAAGTCCGATGGAAGAATTGTTTATGAAATCAATCCTGAGGTGCTCGTTGATATAATAGATGAGCTCTGTGACAAGATAGTTGAAACTGAAAGAGAGGTCGGCAGACTTCAAATAGAATTATCTAAGCTGCGACCTGCTCCGGTTTATCTACAGGATGATACAAGGGTAAGACTTGGAGGTGGTTATGGTGACTGATAACATTTTCTCTTTTCCTGAGGTTAATTCAAGGCTCAGGAGCCAGCTTAACAGGCAATATGAAAGCATGGCAAAACGACGTAAAAACATTGAGTACAAAAAACATGGTACTTCATCTAAATCGAACCTCCGGAGGTGTAACCTATGCAAGGATCTCTTTAATCTGGAGGATACAGTAATGATAAAGTATAAGCTAAACAGTTCAAGAGCATACAGAGTATGCATCTCCTGTTCTGAAAAAATAGCATCAGGTAATTTACAGTCATGTTAATATTGCTATTTAAACCCGTTTGTGCTGTGTCATTTTATTGACGAAATTAATATTTCCGGCAAAATGGCTTAAATATATAAAAATAAGGAATATGATACGATGAAGTGAAAATGACAGATAAAGCAGGAGGCAAACAATGAAAACAGGTTATGAATCAGTCGGTGTTTATGGCAGCAGGTTCATGCTTAATGATGTTACAAATCCGATTATCAGAAAACTTCTCAGTATCCAATACACTAAAATGCTCGCACGAAATGGTGGTGCAACTCCGGAATTTCCACGAAAAAAGAAAGGAAGACCAAAAATTCAAGATGAAAATAACGATGCTTAAAAAGCCTGTTCTGCCTGAAGATGTCGGGCATACTGTTCTGGTCCCGGTCATGCCTTCAGATATTGACAATCTCAAAAAGTTCAGTGATGGTGAGATTATCGAAATTGATGCAAGGCGTGACCGGTTCTATCCCCTCACAAAGAAGTACTGGGCCCTCTGCAACCTGGTGGCTAATAATCACCGCAGAGAAGGCCTTGAGGGGCTGGACCACAAGAACAAAGTTGATGAATATATAAAACTCAAACTTAATATTGTGGACAGCCGCGTGGTATTTCCGGGATCCTGCCCCAACTGCAGGAAGCAGATTGATATTGTACATGTAAAGACTGGCAGCATCTCCAATGCTGCAAAGGACCGGGATGAGTTCCAGGAATACTATAACCAGGCGGTGGATATCATGTCATGGATAACAGGTATACCACCGCAGGAGCTGGAGCATAACTGGTGGGAGTATGAAGGATGATATAGACCTGCTTCCATTTATTGATGTTTTTGTAATAAAAGTGTTAAAATTCTTGGAATGTTTGTATTATCATCGTTATCAAAAAATTCATTTAATTCAATTATGTTAAATCCATATTGTTTCGCAGCATTCGTAAAATCAGAAATATTATGCTTAAAGCAAGTAACTATTTGTAAACCGTTTTCAGTTTCAAATCTTGCTTTTGTACCGTTATATTGTTTAAACGGATGTAGTTCACCAATATAAACATATCCATTATCAATCACGACATGTTTTAACTTTTCAAAAATTGAGTTTAAATTTTCTATGTGTTCTAATACTAAACTAAATGTCACTAAATCAAAATTCATATTTTTTGAAAAGGTCCATTCATTATTAATATCAGCTTGAACAAAATTTACTTTATCTGATTGGATTTTAGTTTTTGCTTTATTCAACATTCCGATGGATAAATCAACTGCTAAAACTGTATTTGATTTATCAATTAACCATTTTGTATTTTTCCCTGTGCCACAACCTATCTCTAAACAACTTTCAAATTTTAAGTAATTTAGAGTTTCTCGAAGAGAAAGCTCTTCCAAGTCTCTTGTATTATTTTTATTTATATCATATTGTTCTGACCAAGAATTATACGCTTCACGAACTTCCATTTTTACCTCTTTTTTTAATATACAATGGTGCACATTCGCATTGTCGCGCAGCCCAAGCCGGTACTCCGGCGCAGCGTTTTAGCCGCTGTTAGACGCCGTTTTATCCAACACGGACATGAGCTAATGACATCACTCGAATCATATCTGATATATTCATCCCAATTCTTTTATAAAACGGAAATTGTTTCTTATATTTTCCAAACATTCGTAAATCATCTAATACTTTTATATTATTCCCCCATTTCTCTAAGTCATGGATATTTTGAATTCCCCACTTTAAATAAGCAGCTTTATTCATACCGCCATTATCAATTACTTTCTTATTTGCTATTTTTATCCCATTTACAGAGCTATAATCAAATACCACTTCAACCCCAGGAACCTTATTTATAAAATTGTAAAATACCTTTTTTATTTCACTCTCATCAAAATAATAGAGAACCCCAGCTATCATAAACATGACATGATCTTTATTTTTTATAGCATCATACCAATCTTGATTAAAAATTGAATCTGCAATAAATTTTCGGCGAGGTGTTTCATCAATATAGTTTTTTCTCAATTCAATGACATCAGGCAAATCAATGTCTAACCATTGTATTTTTCCATTATCAATTCTATCAAATGTTGTATCAAGACCACACCCAATATTCACAACAGTTGCATTATTATATAACTGTATAAAATTACGTATTTTATTATCAAAATATATACTTCTAGAAATCCACGAAGCTAAACTCAATTTATTTATATTCTTGGCGATTGTCGTAAAATCATAACCCACTGAATTAATTATTTCGACAGCTTTTTGATCGATTAACTTTGGTTGTTTCTTCTGAGTCTCTAACGCCCGACCCCACAATGGAAGCAGAAGTGTTTCTTGTACGCTACCGAGTTTAATTTGTTCTAAGTTACTCATAAATAACTCCTTATAAAATGGCGTCTAACGCTTTTCTATACGCCATAAGGTATTAAAGATTGCGCAAATAAGAGTTTAATACCTTATGGCATATAAGTAATTATGCAATATCTTAATCATATCTGCCAACTTTGCCGTATACGTGTAGCGGAGCACACACACCATAAGCTCTCTCAGACAAAGCTGTACCGGAAACTCTATCCGGAATATATAGATCACCCGGACAACACATTGTACTATTGTGCAAAATGCCATCTTAATAAATCAATAATAAAATGGACCGAGAAAGAGTTTTGCGAGCATTTTAATATAAAAATTCGAAGTAAATCCGGAAAATAATTGACATTAAATTGACAGTAAAACAGTTATTTTTATGAAAAGCTTTAATTTCATGAAGTTCTTTGATATAGATAGATTTGTTTCTCTTGCCGAGCCCCAACTCATCGGGCTCGGCATACACTCTATTGACTTCAAATACAACTACAAAGACCTCACACTTGAATTAGCCGAACTCGAAAAAAGCAATTATAAAGGATACCTCGACCAGGTAAGGCAGATATCCGATGATGACTTCTTTTTCTTCTCCTGGTATGTCCTGGGGCTCCCACTTCTCCATCCTTATTTAATGGCAAGGTGCTACGAGCTTCAGGATTATATAGATGAGAAATATCTCCTCATCCTTGCAGCCAGGGACCATTATAAATCAGTCTTGAATACAATCGCTATGCCCCTGTGGGAAGTTACACAGGACCCGAATATCACCGTGGCAATCTTAAGCTTCCAGAGGGACAAGTCCATAGCTCAGCTCATGAGTATAAAGCAGATTGCAGAGCAGAATGATTTACTCAAAGCTGCATGGCCTGATATATTCTTCCAGAAAAAACAGGATGCATTAAAATGGAACCTATACACAGGCCTTTATGTAAAGCGAACAAGCACAGTGAAGGAACCCACCTTCTCAGCCTGGGGCCTCATAGAGAACTCCCCTGTATCAATGCACTTCGACCGTATCATACCGGATGACCCGGTAACAATAGATAACTCAGCAACAACAGAGCAGATAGAAAAAGTTAAGTCTGCATATAAGATGATGGCAGGCCTTGGAACCAGGAGAGTGAAGATCCGTACAATCACCACCAGGTACGATGTGAATGATATATCAGCAGATCTTTTAAAGGATGACAGGTATAAAAAGATTGTTATCCCCGGGGAGGTTGATGAGACCGGTAAGGCAAAGATTGGCGGGATCCCTGTATACAAGACCAGGGAAGAGCTTGATAATATACGTCATGACTTCGGTGATGCCTTCTACTGTGGCCAGATTCTGCAGGACCCCACAGCTTCAAAAGAGAGAGGGCTTGATATAGCATGGCTCACATATTATGAATCACTCCCATCTACCCTGACAAGATACCTGCTCTGCGACCCCGCAGGGAGTAAGAATAAAGCATCAGACTCAACAGTTATGGCCGTAATCGGCTGCTCACCATTCAGACAGTTTTTTCTTGTATATATGATACGTGACAAACTCGATGTATATGAACGCTTCCAGATACTTAAGGAGCTTTACAGGGAGTATGACCCCTATGATGTATACTACGAGGTCCAGGCACTGAACTCAGACCTTGAAGTATTTGACCGGGAGATGGAGCGGGAAAAATTCTTTTTCCCCATTCAGAAGTTTCAGAGCAATGTAAACAACTCAAAGCATAAAAGAATAATATCCCTGGGGAGCCTCATGCGCAAGAAAGAATTCCTCCTACCCAGGGAGATATACTACACAGACATCACAGGGATAGAGAGAGAACTCATCTCTGAATTCATAAATGAAGAATATACCAAGTTCCCCCACAACAAAGCCCATGATGACATGCTGGACTGCATGGCAATGATTCAGAATGTCGATGTTATATTCCCCGAGATAACTGAAGAGGAACCGGAAAAGATTGATGCCAGGAAACACCCTGCATTCAGCAGACAGGAAAAGGATGTAACCTGGCAATCCTCATTTGTATGGTAAAAGGAATGGGAGAGAAAGAACTAATAAAGACCATTAATGAAGCTTCAGCTGAAGCCAAGTCCACCTGGCAGCCGCTCTTTAATAAGATTGAGGAGGAGAATAATTTCTATATAGGCAATCAGTGGAACCACGGGGATCTGAAGAGAATAAGAACATCTGATACAATACCTGTAACTATAAATATAATAAAAAAACAGGTAGATTCACTTGTCGGCAAGAGGCTTTCAACACTTACAGATCTCCGCGCGTACCCTATAGAGTACAATGATGATGTTATAGCAACACTCCTCACAAGGACATTGAAGTGGGCAACGGACCTCTGCAATGCACAGACAAACATCACTTCAGGGCATAAAGACCAGGTTGTCGGAGGGCTTGGGTGGCTCCACACATATATAGACTTTTCAACTGACTATGTATCAGGTGATATAAAGATAATCCATGAATCACCATACAATATACTCCCCGACCCTCACTTCAGGAACATTGATTTATCAGATGCAGACTACCTCATAAGATACAAGCTCATGTCAAAGTCTGAACTCAAGAGTACGTATTCTGAGAAGGCAAAAGAGATTGATGGATTAAAGGGTGACGGAGATTCAATCTTTAAATTTAACAGGGTGAATGACAACAGGAACAGCCGTGTTGTTGTAAAGGAATACTGGTATAAATCCATTGTTAAAAAGCTCATAATAGTAAACAAGTATGACCCCACAGATAACGAAGAATGGGGAGGAGATAAAGACAGGCTCAAGGTATTCTTAAACCTCAACAAAGACTTCATGGCAGTTGAAAGGAATGTCCAGGAGATAAGGCTTGCTACTCTTGCAGACGGGAGGCTCATGCTTCAGGATGTCCCTAATCCTTACAGCAGCAGGCCCTACTTTCCTTTTATCCCTATTCTTGGATATTATAACTCAAGCTCCGAATACTGGGAGGATAAGATCGCAGGACATGTCCGGGCTCTCAAATTCCCGCAGATGGAGAAGAACGCACGAAGATCTGCAATGCTCACTGTAACAATGAAGTTCCCACGTATGGCCTGGCTCATGGATGAAGGAGCAGTAAAGGACATCAATGACCTTAAACGCCTGGGGGGGAGAGAGGGAGTAATACCTAAACGCCCGGGGAGAGCCCTTGAACTACTGCAACAGGCAGGGCTCCCCACATCAGAAGTGCAGCTTGAACAGATGTTTTCAAGTGACTTAAACCAGGTGGGGCTTGTCCCTGAGGTAATAGGTGCCCCATCAAACCTTGAATCTGCAAAGGCAATGTCTCTTGTCCAGGCCACAGGCTTAATCCCTGTAGCTGAGCTTAATGAACACCTTAACTTTTCACTCCGAATGCTCGGGCAGCAGGTAATTGACCTTGCGCTTGAACACTTCTCTGACCAGAAGTTCCAGCTCATTGTTGGTGATTCCTTTATAATTGAGCCGCCAATATTAGAGAAAGCCAGGAAGAGCACCAGGTATGATATAAGAGTGGATGAGACAACACATTCAGTGACCTCACAGATGGCAGCCTTTGAATCAATCATGCAGGGTGTACAGCATGGGGTACAAACACCATATGTTACCCTGGTTAAACAGAATCCATATCTCCCCTCAGATGTTAAGCAGGAATGCATTGATGAATATATGCAGCAGCAACAACAGATGTTAGCTATGCAACAGGCTAATGCCATGGCCGGCATTAAGAATAACCAGGGACTTCAAGGGGGTCTGTAATGGGTAGGCCCTTAACAACAGACTTTGAAGACCTTAAGGGGATAAGGTTCACTGTTCCTGTTAACGAAGATGGAGAGCAGGAACTTGACTGGAAAGAAACACTTGAAGCAAGAGGCAGAGAAGGTGCTTCAGACGCAGGGCTATATACCTCCATTCGTCTCACCCGCAGGGTACATGAAAGGTTATATGGAACATGCGAAGAGTATAAAGAAGTATTTGATTATGCCAGGGATTTAGCTAAAACCTATTGGCTCGATACCATGGGTAAAAGGATATTCGGCGACAGGAATTTAAACAGTGCGATATACACTGTACAGGTCAGGAACCGATACGGATGGAGGCAGTCAGATGATCCAAAACCTGCCCCTCCCACCGGTGAACCGGAAAAGCCTGTAGAGGACCTTATGACAAAGCACAGGAGTCATAAGGGTGATACTAAAGATATTCAAAATACTACCAACTAAGGTGACATAACATGGGAGATATCAATCAATTAACGGGAGAAGACTTTCAGGCGCCTCCGGCCTTTGATGGACCAGCGGACTCCTCAGCAGATGAGGGGATGGGTAATGACATAGACAACCAGGAAGTACAAAGCGACATACAGGACGCCCGGGAAGGAAAATACGTACCTCTGGATGTAGTAGAGTCTATGCGCGAAGAGGCCAGGGAACTTAAGGAGCAGAATCAGCAGCTTTTGCAGCTTATCCTTGCAGACAGACAGCAGCAGCCTGATTCACAGCAAAGTAAAGATCCGGAACTTTCATTTGCTGATGATGAACTTATCACAGGCGCTCAGTTGAAATCAATTCTCTCGCAGTACGGAGAGAACTTTCAGAAATCATTTCAACAGATACAGGATGAGCAGCGGCAGAATTACATTACTGAGCAAAAGCAGAACTACATGAACCAGTACACCGATTACAATGACGTTGTGGGTTCAGTGATGCTTGAAGCCCGTAAGGACCCGGCCATAGCGGAGATCCTCATGAGATCCCCTAACCCTGTAGCAGCTACGTACAGGTACGGGAAGCTCCTCCGAGGTGAAAGTTTAAGTGAGGTTACCACTGTTAAAAACAAGGTAAGCCTTGAAAACAAGATTAATAAAAATCTTAACCAGGCGAAGACTTTAAGTAATTCAAAAACGGTAACAACAAAAAGTGGGGAGGATGATTTTGATGCTCTCTATAAAAAAATCATGAGAAGGTAAAAAGGTAGATGCCAGACAACATAGTAACAATAGCGGACATGAAAAACCCCAATGAGTTTTTTCAGAAGGTCCTGCTTCGTAGAATAAGGTATGACTCTGTATTCGAACAGTTCGCCCTTAAGGGAAAGGTTGAGGGTATGGAGTTTGTTTCATGGTTCAGAGTAAACAGGGTGAACCCCGGGAGTCCCACACAGCTTGGAGACACTAACCCCTCACCCCTTGTTATTACTACTGAAAAGATAACCGGCCAGGTTGGCTGGTACGGTGCCTATGCGAAGATTGGTCGTAAGGCAAAGAAGATAGACCCGGTTAAAGCAATAACTGAATACACTGAGGTGGTTGGAGACCACGGCAGAGAGACCAGGGAGATGATAATGAGGGACTCCATTCTCTCAGGTGCTACATCAGTTTATTATGCTGGTGCAGCTGCAGGGAGAGCAAATGTCACCTCTGTAATCAACAATGCTGACTTAAAAAGGATATTCAGGTCTCTTGAAAAACAGGGTGCTGAAAAGATTACTGATATCGTAGTTGGTGAAGACAGGGATAACACTCACCCTGTAGAGGCCTGCTATATCATGATAGTGGACCCTGACCAGGCACTTGATGTTAGGGCTCTCACAGGATTTACAAAGTGTGCAGACTATTCAAATCCGTCAGTAAGGTTTAAGAATGAAATCGGCGCATGTGAAGGCTTCAGATTTCTATCCTCTAACTACATGACAGGTGTTGTACTCCCCAATGCAGGATCGACCACAGTAGCTGGAAAGATCTCCGCTGGTGGAACAAACTGTGATATTTACAGGGCCATAGCTCTCGGGAAGGAGGCCTTTGGTATAGCGGACCTTGAGACCATGGAATCAATTCTCAAATCCGAGCAGGAGGCCGGTGGACCGCTTAATATGTTCTCCACAACCGGATACATAATGGCAATGACATCGAAGGCTCTTAATCCTGCCTGGTTCACAATTTATGAAACAGCTGCAAGTGTATAAAGGGAGGTGATATGGAGAAGTATACACACTCAGAGAAAAAAACAGGTACAGGAACAGCACTGGTCTTTAATTGCGGTTTCAGGCCAAAGTACGTGAAGGTAATGAATGTCGGTGCAGGGCTCTCAACCATGGAGCACACCGACACAATGAATTCTGGCGAAGGGATGAAGAGGGTTGCTGCAGGTGATGCATCATTTGTCACAAACAATGGCATTACTCTCACCGACTACGGGTTCATCCTTGGAGCTGACGCTAATGTAAACATTGCAGGTCAGACTATTCACGCAGTTGCACACAGGATGTAAGGAGGAGATAATTATGGCAGCAGCAAATAAAAGGGAAACTGATGGTAAAAAATACAGGGTCATAGGTAAAGACCCGGGTGCATCTGTAAATGGTGTTATCACCTGCTTTGTCAACGGCATACAGTATAAGATCAAAGAGAATGAACCTGTTGAGCTGGGTGAAGCAGTTCTTTCATATCTGAAGGATGCCAGAATAACAACTCACAAGGAAACCGGCACAGATGAGGAGGATGCTGTTGATATAAAAGATGGCTTCCAAATCAATGTGAAGAAGAAGTTCGAGATTCTGGAAGTGTAGAGAGTGACCCTGGGAGAGATTTATGATTCAGTAGTTAACCTGGTATACGGGGATGTAAATGCATCCCCTGTACCTCTTGCTGAGATCCCTTTTATCCGGACTCTTATCCTGCAGAAACACAGGGAAGTACAAAGGGACTATAACTTCTGGTTTAACAGGGTAAGAACCACTCTTGACTTGACTGCTGGAATTAGTACCTACCCTCTCCCTGCAGAGTACAAGGAGTTCATAAAACTGGATTGTGAAGGGGAATGTGAGCTCATAGGTGAGAATCTTGTTTTTCTGGAGGCCCCGCTTCTTGATAAGACAGTTACTTTTGACCTATGGCAGTATATTCCCACACCCGCAGCCTGGAATGCAGCTCATACTGATGCAGTTACCAGGTTCTGCCACATGGCAATTATATACATGGTAACTGCCATTGTGATGCTTAAGAGGGATGAGAAGACACAGGCTGGATCTTATCTTGAACTTGGAGCTCAGGCTCTTGAATCAGTATATGCGGAGGACTATAAACGCAGACAATCACCCGGAGCTGTTTTTTAAAATGGAAAGCATAATACTTAAATTCTGGCCTGTGATACTTGCTCTGATATCTGTGATAGCCTGGTTAATCAGGCTTGAAAGCAGGGTTAAAGAACATACACAGAGTATCTGCAGGATTGAAGGATCACAGGAAAAGAACATTGATAAGCTGACTGATAAACTTGACCGGGTGGATGAGAAGCTCAGCACGCTGGGTGAAAGGATATCAGAGCTTACAGGATACTTTAAGCGATACGAAGAAGAAAAATAATGGAAGAGACAATCAGACGAATTGATGAGTTCACGTCTACTCATAAACAGAAATTAAAGGGGAGCAAGGTCTACATTGAGATACAGGAGGCTTTGAAGTGTTCGTTGAAAGAAGCTAAAGCTGTGGCGAAGGTAAGCTGCAACATTCTCTCAACCTATGCCCTGCTGTATGGGTTAAACCTTATAACCATGTCATTTACAGAATTCATTTTATATCTCCTCGAAAACGGTGATATCAACAAGGATGATATCGGATGGATTAAGAGTGAGAAGGAGGATATATTCAAACGCCTGGGACTTGATATACAGCTGGTCAGGTATACGGATATATACGGGCTACCTGAAGGCATTTACCAGGTAAAGATTCAGAACAGGTTCGGTACCCACTTCATTGCAGGGTATGTAATAAACGGCCTGCTCTATCTATCTGATACGTCTTGGAGGGGAACGCATGTTGAAGCAGCAGGCGTCTTAAAGGACGATACGGTTCTATGGGTTAAAAGATATGAACACGCTTAAGATGTATTTCAATAAAATATTCAGCCGGAAGTTCCAGGTCCTTCTTATAGCAATAATGCTTTTTCTCATACATCCTGAGAGCTTCACGGGGGACCACATGGTTATCATCATGTCAGTGTACATGGGTGTAAATGTGGCGAACAAATATATAAAGACTTCAGGAGGTAATAAATGCGAAGAGGATTAATACTTATGCTTTTAATTATATCACTTCTTTCCATTGTGTCATGCATGAAGGCCCCGGTCCTTCAGGAAGAGGAGCTTTACCCCTGCTTTAAGGCCAGGGACTGTGACTACAGGAATCCGAAGAATCCTGAGAAATGCATTGATGACCACAAGGAATGCAGGGCAAGGGAAAGATACGAGTATTGCAAGAAGTCTTCCAACAGGTGGGAGAGAGATACTGAACAGGGATGCTGGGACAAACTTAACAGCAAGTAGGTTATGATGCTTAGTGAATATAAGATATCTACTCCATATCCTACAGATTACTTCAGCCAGGTATTTGCAAATCTCCGTTTCACTAAAGAGATGTTTGAGGAAAGATATACCCTTGATCATCACCTTAACGAGACAGATACAGCATTAACTGACGGGCATGACAAGCTGACGATGAAAGGTATAACTATCAACACCCTAGTCGATAAAATGCCATACCCGATTAATCCGGAGACAGGGGTAGCAGAGTTACCCGCTAACGGAGTGATATTATTTTGCAAACTGGTAAATGGAAAATGCCAATTAACTTATGCAGCAAAGGATAACACCAACGCATTTAAAGAATTTGAGGTATTATAATGTTAAGCAGAATATGGGATGTAACTATTCCAAGAGATACAGAACTTGCCGGAAATGGTGACGATGAGATAAGGACTTTAAAGTCCGAACTCAAAGAACATCTTGAACAGGATCACTTTATGGATGGAGTAATTGATCCGCTTCAAGGAAATTGTGACGGATACCATAGAAAAATTACATTATTTCCACAAGAAGCACCTGTATCAATTCCGGCAGGAGCTGGAATCTTACAAACAACATTAAAAAATACACAGCCGGAATTATGCTTTTATAAGAATCAAAATGGAATAGTTGAAATACAAATTACAAAAGACGGAGCACTAAATCTTGATGGTTTTCTTTTACGTAATACAGCAACTCTTGCAGAGGCTGAAGGAGCTTCAATCATCAAATCATTTAGTCCAAACCAGCAAAGTGTAACTCTTTCAGCAAACAAGAAGATGTTTGTTCTTGTGGATTTTTTAATTATTTCTGCACAATCGGTTGGGTCTGGATTAGATCGTGCAGGATATGTAAAGTATAACGATATCACTCTATTCTCATGTACTGGAAATTTATCTTCACGAACTCCTCATCCATTATATGGGACATACGTAAATGGTTGTAATTATTTACTTTTTATGAATCCCAGTGAAACATTTACTTTTAGTTTTATAACTCCTGGCATACGTACAACTCAATATCAACAACAACCGGGTATGTTTATAGGCTCGACAACTTCTTTCAAAATTACGGCAGCACCTCTTGTGACTTATAATGACACAACACACGGGGTTATAACGATATCATAATGGCAAGTTCCCCACAAATATCATTACCTCAGATTCCGTCAGACCTTGATCCGAAACTTAAGGAATATCTTACTGCTTTGACTAAAGTTATTACAATCAAGCAGATAGATGATTATTCAACAGTTGAGGAACTGAAAAAACGTTTAACAGTATTGGAATCATAAATGTACAATACAGGCTCTATATCATTTGCATCGATATTAAAAGACCTCCCGGCAAGGAAGCTTCAAGACAACATTCTGCAGGCTGGTGAGAATATAATCTTTCAGGACGGAGTCATTAAATCCAGGTTCGGTATTGCTGAATTTGGTGCCACTTCTCTCGGAGATAACATTACAGGGGTAAGTCTCTTCAAGAAACTCAGGAATGATAACCGGTATCTCATTGCATTTACAAATAAAGACGCTTATGTATATAACGTGCAGAATGGAAAGTTTGAATTAAAGACCAGGAACTATTCAAAAGGAACAGTAACAAGCTCAGGTGATGGTAATCGTACTATTACCCTGACTTCAAACATAACAACAACAGCCACAATAACCAACGGCTCTAATAGAATAGTAGTAGCAAGTCCCACAGGACTTGAAGTCGGTATGGAGATATCAGGAGACGGTATACCTGACAATACAACAATACTTGCTATATCCGGTAGTGTTCTTACTCTCAGTAACCCGATCGAGAAAGAAGTTAGTCTATCCGGATTACTCACAGTAGCAGGTACTGGTATTGCTTCAGTATCCTCAACCAATGGTCTCGCTGTCGGGATGAAAATTACAGGTGACGGACTGCAAAATGATACGCTTATATCGGCGATAGGTTCAGGGACACTCACTCTGTCTAAAGCATCACATAATTCAACAGCGAGAACCGGAAATACAACAAGCGGCAGTCCCAATTTAACTGCTGTTAATGATGTCACAGGACTTAAAATTGGACAATCTGTAACAGGTTCAGGTATTCCTGTAGGTACAACAATCATTGCAATAAATGGCAACGTTATCACTCTCTCCGTTAACTGTACTGCTACAGCAACAAGT
>DIEX01000024.1 GCA_002418835.1 Spirochaetia bacterium UBA5763
TGTTGCTTAGATTTTAGACAGCCCCTGGCCTTCAGGCCGGAGGGATCGTTAAGTACAATTGAATCAATAATTTACCAACACCGAAAATATAATAACACATTTCAATCCGTGTCCATCTATGGCAAAATCCTTTAAAACTCCCCTCTCTTTTAATCCTTTCCTTTGCGCCTTAGCGCCTCCGCGAGAGACTTTCTTTTTTCTAAAAAATCTCCGTGCCCTCCGTGCCTCAAGCGAAGCGGGTGGTGAGAAACTAAACGCCTTCCCCCCTCCCCGAGAGCGAATAGTAACTTTTTTTCTGAACACCTTTATTCACCCTGTACAAAGAATCAAAAAAAACTGAACCAGAATAAAATTGACTATACCAAAATCAAATTGGCACTTAAAAATATCGTAAAAAAGCGAACAACATTCCAGTAAAAAGTATTGACATTTTAATTTGCATCTGCTATGGTCTTTAACATAAATGCCGTCCG
The DNA here is from genome assembly GCA_002418835.1 of Spirochaetia bacterium UBA5763. Taxonomy (GTDB): domain Bacteria; phylum Spirochaetota; class UBA4802; order UBA4802; family UBA5550; genus UBA5550. The sequence continues at coordinate 474 of DIEX01000024.1, forward strand.
GGCGGTCTTCATAGAAAAATAAATGCCCCATGACGGTGCCTCATTACTCAAAAAATCTAAAAGCTTTAAACCGCCATGCGGTATATCTCAAAACGGAGGACTTTATGAAAAAATTTTCAGTTCTGCTTACCCTTGCAGTTTTAATGGTAAGCTCTTCTGTATTTGCAGGTAGCATAGACTATCTTTCAAATCAGAGCGCAAAATATCTCATGACTCTCGCTGGTAGAGCAGCAGCTACAGATGGTGCTGACATTGTATCTTACAACCCTGCTGGCACAGCTCTCATGGGTGAAGGCTTCTTTATCGATGTAAGCAACCAGACTCTTCTCAAGCCATATAGTCAGGATGTTGAATTTGATGGTGCATCTTATGATTTAGCAAAGGACACATATGAACAGGATACAGCTACATACTTACTCCCTAATGTCTATATCGCTTATAATGCAGGACTAATAGGAATGGGAAAACTTGCTGTTTTTGGGCAGGCTGGTGTTGTTGCAGGTGGTGGCTCACTTGAGTGGAGCGATGCATCTGCTGGTCTTTTACAAAGTGCAATAGCTATCGGCGCACAACTAGGAACTATGGCTGCTGCTTATACAAGTGCTGTTACTAGTGTAAATGCTAAGGTTAAAGGCTCAAGTGTTTATTATGCTTTTGGTGGCGGTGTTGCATACTCATTTTTAGATGATATGATTTCTATTAGTGCTGGAGCAAAATACGTCATAGCTAAAAGAAGCGGTGAAGTTGATGGGGTTGCAAATTATTATGCTCCTGCTGCTGCTACCGCATGGTCTATGGATATTAAATCAAAATATGAGTATGATGCAGCTGGTTATACTCCTGTCTTCGGTATCGATATCAGACCAATGAAAGAATTAACACTTGGTATAAAATACGAAATGGAAACCGATCTTGAGTTTGAATATACACAAAAAGATAATACAATAACAAATACCTTACCTGCAATGTTTGCTGGGTTAAATACAACAGTTGCTTCACAGTTAAATAAAGATGGATTAAAAGCAAATCAAAACCTTCCACAAATACTCGCTATAGCTGCTGAATATGTTGTAACACCAGAACTCGCTGTATCAACAGGTGCTCAACTCTATTTTCTTGGCGATGCAGACATGGAAGGATATGAAGACTATTACGGGACAGGTTATGAAGTATCAATAGGTGCAACTTACAAAGTAATAGAGCCCCTTAAAATTGGTGCAGCCGTGATGTATACAGATCAGGGAGCAAAAGATAGCCTCCTTGAATCATCAAGCCAATTACTGACCGTAAGCGGAAACCCGGTTCTGAACTCAATATTCTTTGGTCTTGGTGCAACATACACAGTAATACCAAATCTTGATATTACACTTTCTGGCGGCTGGGTACACTATTTACCAGAAGAAGCAGATGTTGTGATGTCAGCAGGTAATACTATGAAAGTTGAATACTCAAAAGAAGTTTACAATATCGCTCTCGGCGCAAGCTACAAAATCTAATTATAGGATATGTTGAAGAATATGAAGATGTTTAAAGAATTTTCCGAATTTAATCTTAACATTTTCAATTATTTCTTGACATACTCTTAAGTGTTTGCTTTAATTACGTTACTGGTATACACAATGATACTAGTTTCCTATTCATAAATGTTTGTTAACCCCCGGTCAAACCCGGGGGTCTTTTTTTTCCCCGCCCCCTCTGCCCTGCTGGTACCCTCCATGAAACTTCATTATTTTATCTCTAAAAGCTCTTTCTTCTGATATAAAATTTAACAACATCTCACCAAGGCGCAAAGACGTGAAGAAAAAATAAAAGAGATAAAGCCTTGTAAATTCTTTAAAACTCCGTACCCTCTGTGCCTCCAGCGAAGCGGGTGGTGAAAAGAAAGATCACCACGGAGCCACGGAGAACACAGAGAAAGGCAAAGGCAATTCAACACAGATAAACACAGATTTTCACAGATGAAAAAGAAGAGGATATTTGGAGGATTTTTTTTAACTACTTAAAATACTCCATAACAATACATTTATTCGCAGCCTGAATTGAACGATCCCCCGCCTGCAAGCAGGCCCGGGGTTGTCTAAAAAGTCAGATTTTCCTGTTTGTGTCCATTCCGGTTTTGCGACTTCAATTTGTGCAAATACCGGAATCTCCTGATTAAATCAGTTGTATGAGATACCGGCATTTTACCCCAAGGGTACTTCTTCGCTACGCTCAGGGCGCGCACGCTACAGCCGGTATGACAAAGAAATTACTTTTAGGTCAGCCCCTTTTTATAAATCCTCCCTTCCCAAGGGGGGTGGCCCCAGACCGGAGGGAGCGTTAAGTATATCTGAATCAAAACTTTTTTCACCTAAAAAAATCCCGTCTCCCCCCTCATCCGTGTCCTTCTGTGGCAAAATTTTAAAACTCCTCTCTCTTTTTACTCCTTTCTTCGCGTCTTAGCGCCTTTGCGAGAACCCTTTTTCTCTCCCCTTAAAACTCAATGCCGACCCGGCTCCAGCAAAACGGTGTGAAAAATTTTCACCTCTTGAAATTTAATGAAAAAAAATTTGTTTTTTTAACTTTTTTTGGTTTTTAAATACTATTAATATTGACAATTGGTAAACCAATATTAACATGGTAAACCATAGATGCTTGAATACCGGAGGTAATCCATGGAAAGTTTAATTTTAATTACAGGCCTTATCCTTTTCTCAGGAACAACAACATACGATCTGCACAACAAGACTGTTGAAGCTCAAAAAGCTAACAGTGTAAACACTACAGTACAGGTTGAAAAAGGTTTCTTTGACCAGGACAAAAGAAAATAATTTATCGTAAATCTAAACAAAAGGAGAACAGATTATGATTACAGAAAGTGCTATTTTAATCGCGGGACTGGTATTGTTTTCAGGAACAGTGACTTATGACCTGCACAACAAAGCAGTTGAGGCTGAAAAAGCAAACAAAGCTACTACTCAGCAGGTTGAAAAAGGTTTTTTTGACCAGGATAAAAGAAAATAAAAAACTAACAAACATTTATGAATATGAAAGAGGAAACGTGAAGACGTTTCCTCTTTCATTTAGTTTTAACCGTATTTTCCCTTGGTGAGTGTTTCACTTTTTTACGCGGTTCAGAATCAGTATTTACTGTGATCATCCCATTTTCCACAACGGCGTTTTTCATTACAATCTCTTCAACAAGAAAAATCCTGTCACGCATCACACTCATCGCTTTTTTTCTGTCATGGGCAGATAACGCGTTGAATAGAAGAATATCGTTTTCAATTATGGTATCTCTGCAGTCCGCTATTTTATATAAAAGTTCAACGATATAGACCTTCAGGGGTTTAAGACTGATAGTAACAGCAAGGCTAATCATGCTCTTTGCAGCTTTGGCTATTTCATTATCAATCTGATAATCACATTCCGATAAAATTCTCGGTATGGTATTAAGCTTCTTTTTCAGGATTAAAGTCTCAATCAGATCAAGCTCCTCTTTCGATATTGTTTCCGCAGCCCTTCCGATATTTGCCACATCATTTATGAGCTTGTAGTTCATCAATGACTCAAAGGTTCTGACTTCCATAGATTTCGAAGTCTGTAAAATCTTTATAAGAGAATCGAGAGTTGTTTCATCATAGAAGTTTTTTATAAAAGTACCGCTCTGCGGTCTTGTTTCAGCAAGCCCGGCGTTTATAAGCATGGCAATTGCCTCTCTTATAACAAAACGGCTTGTATCAAATCTTTCAGCCAGTTCCCGTTCAGGAGGGAGTTTAGTATTAACGGGATAAAAACCTTTTAAAATATCTTTTTCAAGTTCATTGTAGATTTTAGAGGCGAGTCTCTCTTTCATATAGTTGTCCATATCATGATAATATTAAATACGCTTATAAAAATTATAATTTAAAGCAAACCTGCTTAAATAGCATATCAAAGACCAGTCATCTAAGACCATCCCTGATTTATGTGCGCTCCCCCGTTTTAATAAAAGATATCATTAATAGCTGAAGCCATGTCTTTAAACAAACAGCTATATTTCTCTCAGCATTTTAACGGAAGAATCACTCATACTCGATTTGCAACACAACGTAGTTTCCTATTATCATGAGCCACAGCATTCTCTATTTATAACTGCGATCATTAACTATATTTTCTACAATTTACCAGTGGGATTATAAAACCATCAAAACCGGATAAATTACTTAAATAAGTTTATACATATGAAATAATAAATAATTCAAATGTCAAGTTTTAATTAAATTGGTTTTCCAATGTTACAATTTTTTTAATTTTTAAGACCAATTTTAATTTAAAACGATTATCGTAAATTATTTTCAGAGTAAAAGAATCTCGATTATCTACACCGTTGATTGCGGCGGGGATATATAATATTATTTTCCGGAACTATAGCTGTTAACGATTGAATTAGTTCACTTTTCGTCATTCCCGCGAAGGCTGTGGGCGACCGCAGGAAGAGCTGGAAGCTAATCCCATAGTACCAGTTTTATGAGATTCCGGCACTCCGTTATCACTACGGCCGGAATGACAGGGGCCTGATTATTTCGTGAAATGCTATAATATTAAAAAATTATTCTTTTTTTTATATTAGTTTTATTATATCGTTGACAATTGGTCAACCATAAATATATTGGTATGAGATTGGTACTGAGCCATAACATGTTTTCATCCGCAGTAGTTCTCGCTGCGTATTGGTTAAACAGGGAATTCAGGATCAATTAGCAGTTCGGAAAAGGGTTAATAAACCTGATTTCAAAAATAAACTTTCCAACAAACATTTATGAATAGGCTGCTGCCTTTCGGGGCAGCAGCCTTCTAAAAACAGAGAATACTTTTCTTAGATTCAACAATAAACGGTCTTATAAAAAACACAAAAAGTTTCCTATTCAAAAAAAAGGCTGCCCGAAAGGGCAGCCACTCCACCAAAATCTTTAAGTCTTATAGTCAAAGTTCTTATAGAAACTTGTACTCAATACTAATCGCAACAGAATTTGCGTATTTTTCATACTTGGTTTTGTAATAAGTTACTACATCATCTGCTGGTGTTGGTGTCCCCTGATTATTTACCGTTTTGGTCTGGTTACTATTCTGCGCATCAACATAAAAATTATGCATATAGGAAACCATAAGATTAAGATTCCCAGAGGTTCTTACTTTCAAACCTGTTCCCACATTCCATAGATCAATCTTGTTTAATACTTCATTGATATCTTCAGATCTCATGTTCATGCAATCATAATTAACGCCCGCAGTCCAGTGTATACTTTTCAGAAACTCCCAATCAAAACCGATCCCTGCTTCATAAGCAGGATTAAGATCATATTTATTTACATTACGCGCGCCTGTAATTGCGGTAGCAGCAGTAGGTTTTTCGTATGTACCCCACTGTGTAAAATAGTAAAGTAATGATATACTTGCCTTAAAAGTCTCAGTAAATGCATACTCAGCGCCGACCTGCAATTTAGCAGGGAGGTCAAATCTGAATTTTCTGCCATCCTCATAGCCGGAAAGAGCCTGAAGAGCTTGTTTGTTTCCAAACATCGCAGTAGGCATTGAATTATCTTTTTTAACATCAACTTCATATTCCAATTTGGTATGTGATTCATAAGTTGCCGCCAGGTTAAGTTCTTTTACAGGCCTTACATTCACACCTATAATCCCATGATAACCAAGAGCTGTCCACTGAGCTTCATATATTTTATCTCTTGTGCCGCCAACACCAGACTCAGTAGCTTTAAGTTCAATATTCTGACTTGAATCGACTATTCTTCCACCGAGGGAGACTGACACAATTTCATTGATGGCAACAGAACCGCCAAGAGTTAGTGCGGGGAGCATAGACAACATTTTAACACTGACATTCCCATTAGTTGAACCATCAGTTGCAAAATAATTAGCCCCATTTGCCCATCCTTGACCACCAGCTTCACCAAGTGTCTCTGCAGTCTGTACAGCTACATTAAGATTAGGTGTACCATTCTCCCAGAGAGTGCTTCCGCCACCGCCGAAGATTGAAAATCCGCCGAACACAGCCCAGTTATCCTGCTTAAAATTAAAAAATGCAGAAGGGACAAATTTGCTCGGCTTGTGCGTTTCATACTTCTTATTCCCGGGATAATTCGAATCCATAACAGTTGTGGTATTATTGTTGTCAATGGACTGGCTTGTAAAGTGAGTATAAAGGCCATCAGCTACAGTACTTAAACCTGCGGGATTATAGATAACACCATCAACACTGTCTGTTGCTGCTGTTCTTGTGGGATTACCCATCCACTCCGCGCTCTGATTTGTGAGTTGATCAATGTAGCTTGCGAATGCTGAACTGGCGTACAGCATTACCGACCCAAAAAGGGTTAACACAAAAAGTTTCCTATTCATCCAATTCCTCCAGAATTTATTAAAAAGCCCCCCGCACTATTTTTTTATCGCGGCAAGCTTTATATGCTTTTTAATTTTTACTGCTTATCTTTCACCTCTCATTTTTTGCAACACCGTCCTTCCGGTTTTTATTTTTTAAAAACCAAAAAAAAAGCTGTATAAAATCCCTGCTTTTTTTCAAAAACCGGCAAGCGGCTGATAATCGATAATCAATGATCTAATAGAAAACACAAAAAGTTAAATCAAACTATAAGTATAAATAAAAAAATTCAAGCATAATTTTAAGTAACATATAAATAAGTAATTACTATAAAAAATTTACCATGATAAATAAAGAAAACAACTACTGATTCTATAGAAAACAAAAGAATAATATAAAAATCTTTTCATTAAGTTAAATTTTATATTTAATTTACCAAATAAACACAGATAAAGAGGGCTCCAGTTCATCTGTGTTAAAAAACCTATCCCTTTCTCTATCCCTCAGCGGCAGAATTCAGCTTTTCTTTATTACATCAATATCCCTTTCCACTTTTGCAAGTCTGGCTGTAAGTTTTTCGAGGGATTGCTCCAGCCTGTCACGCTCAGCTTCAAGGAATGATAACCGGCTGTCGAACTGCTCCTTCCGGCTCATCTCTGCTTTTACCATGTCAGGTGTGTAATAGTTTTCCATGAAAGCCATCTCCACACCTGCACGGGCATCTTCATCCTTTATTTTTGCCACGGTCTTCATATTTTCATAACCTATCTCAGGCTTGATATCCATGGTAAAAGTTTTCATAATGGTTTTAGCTTCACTTCTGTGGAGACGAAGCACCCTGTCAACGTAATCCTCAAAGCTGGCGTGGTGCCTTCTGCAAAGCTCCTGCGCTTCAAGAAGAATCCCGCCGAACTCTTTCATGAGCTCTCCATTGCGCGAGAGGTAATCTCTCTTAAGTCTTTCTGTCAGTTCCTGAAATTCCGGTATTGTTTCAAAAACATTGATATATATCCCCTTCTCCTCAGCAGTGAAGAGAAGTTTATGAAAAATACTCCAGAAATCCGTTGTATGAGCCCTTGTTGATACAGGGGCATTTGTTCTGCAGAACTGAATATGGTGGGCATATTCATGTATGGCTGTGTATATAAGCTGATTCGGCTCTGTAAAATTTCTGTCGTGTATAAGAATCTCTTTTTTTTCCGGGTAGTAAAGTCCGTCGTACTTTTTATTCATTCTTCCGGAGAATAAAACCGTAAAATCCTCTGCGGGTTCTTCTATTTCGATAAGTTTAGTTTTTACGTGGTCCTCGTTCATCTTTTATCCTGTTAAGATATTCAACCATCTCCTCCGGTGAAAGCACAAAATCCGCCCCCCCTCTGTCAATGGCCTCTTTATTCATTCCAAAAACTACTGATGTTTCTTTATTCTGCGCTATTGTAAGGACTCCCCTTTTGCGAAGTTCAATCATTGAGTGTACCCCATCATCGCACATTCCGGTCAATATAACAGCTATTATGCGCGAGGAATCATGCTGCACTGCGGAGCCGAACAGGACATCCACCGAGGGCCTGAACCTGTTTACCGGAGGCTCTTCATTTATACCTATCCTGAAAGGCTCCCCCTCCTGCAGAATCATATGTCTGTTTCCGGGGGCAATATATGCCTTCCCCGGTTTCACCTCTTCACCGTCAACTCCCTCATATACAGAAAAAGGGGTATGGTTCCTCAAACGTTCGGCCCACATGCCTGTATACCCCTCAGGCATATGCTGAGCGATTAAAACAGCATAATAATCCTTATTAAGGGTTTTCAGCATCCCCTCAATTACAGGCAGTGCACCGGTTGATGAACCGATGAGCAGTATTTTAAAATTTTTATCTGTCATTGTACAGGTATATTCATAAGCGATGAATGAATAGCATTCGCCATCACAGTATTGTCCTTTTCACCCTTTACAATATCAAAAGATACAAACATTATATCGTATTGCCAGAACTTCTGTATTTTCCGCACCGAAAGATTGTCTACGATATTATACATCTTCTCCCTGTTGGGCCCTTCAAACATGCTGTTATTAAGTATAAACCTGTCAAGAGCAGCCCTCCTATCCTCACCCTGCTTAAAATACGAAAAATTCCAGGCGATTGCGGCAAAATAGATCATTGTCTTAAACTGTAAAAAATTCTCTTTATCAAGATTGGAGATTAACGGTGCAGCAAAATCGAGGAGCAGGCTGGAAACCCTCCTACCCTGGTAGTCCTCAAAAACCGCTTCATCAGGAAAAGCATCCCGCGGCAGAAGCTCCATTCTGGATCTGTCTATATCTCTTCTTCTTTTTCTGAAATTACTCTTTGTCATAAAGTTATCCCCGAACTGATATTCTGAACATAATGCAACAGGACAAATTCACCGGACAATCCGGCAGCTTTTGTACAATAACTTTTCAGATATTTTTCTGTAAAGCACAATAAACATTGCTGAAAAACATTAAAATGAATAAGAAATATCAATATTCTGATGTAAAATAAATTCTTTAATTATACTTCAAATCACCTTAAAAAAGATATTGAATCATTACAGGAATATTTTATTATATCCAAAACTTATTTACAGGAAAAATATATGCTGAAAAGAACCCCTCTTCTCGCCCTGCTCTTTGCGGGAATAATGTCAGTTTTAATAATTTTAATCTTTCAGGATGACACACGGCCTTTTACACAGGGGCAGATATTTATGTTATACTTCTTCTCATTTTTTCCCTCTATGGGTATTGCCATGCTGTTTGACCCTTACCCCGCAATGGTAAAAAAACGTTATCTTAAAATCAACTTCTACATTCAGGAGGAGAATCCTGAAGACCAGGTTGCAAAGGTTATCCGGGATGAGAAGGAGGGGAAAAATTAAAGCTGTACTCTTCGATATAGACGGAACAATCCTCAACTGTAATAGTGCGGGGAGAGCGTCTCTTATCCAGGCCACAAAAGAGGTTTTTGGAACAATCGGCAGGATGGAGAAACTTGATTTTCAGGGGAAGACCGACCCGGTCATTCTTAACGAGTCCCTTCACATGATGGGTTTTTCAGACGAGGATATCAGGGATAAAACAGATACACTGAAAGAAAGATACTTTTTTCATCTCAATGAAAATATTCATAAATATGAAGTTATTATTTTCCCCGGAATAATCGGCCTTCTGGAAAAGCTGTCTTCCATGGAGAACATTGCTCTGGGCCTTCTTACCGGAAATTTTACAGAGAGTGCAAAAATCAAATTATCAAGTCATGGCCTTAACCGCTTTTTCCGCTTCGGAGCTTACGGAGACGACGCCCCGGTGAGGGACCTTCTACCTGAAGTTGCAAAACGCAGAATGGATAAACTTTTCAGCACGGATATAGCTTTTAAGGATACATTTATAATAGGTGACACTATTCACGATGTGCGCTGCGCCCGATATGCCGGAGCTGTCTCTGTTGCGGTGGGTACAGGATGGGGTGAGCCGGAAACGCTTAAAAAAGAAAATCCGGATCACTACTTTAATAATTTAGAAAATTTCAATGATTTTATAAAACTACTGGAGGACTAAATGCAGCTTGGACATGTTGCTGTAGCATTAACAATCGCATCTTTCGCGCCTGAACTCACCGGAGGCCAGGTTGAAGCTCTATCTCTTGAGGCTATACTTGTGGCTTTTTTAGCCCACGAATTCCCTAACTTCGATGGACTTCTCATCATGGCAAAACTTGCCCCTAAAAAATTTCACTGCACATGGTCACACTCGCTCATTGTGGGCTTCATTGCCGGGTTAATCACCTGGTTCATAAATCCATCGTGGGGATACATATTCTGGGTGAGCATCTTTCTGCATTATCTTGCTGATATGCCAAGCAGTGTTGGTCTCCCTATTTTTATGCCGTTTTCTTATAAGCGATATACTTTCAATTTATGGGCGGACACAGGATATTTCGGCTGGGTCAGTTTTAAAGGGACTTACGAACAGGCATGGACATGGATTCTCGAAGGAGGCGCATTTGTTGTGTTATTCGTCAGACTCTACCAGCTCCGTTTCTGGCCGTTCAGTTAAGGTAAAAATATGAAACTTAAAAAAAAATATGACTATATTATAATCGGCAGCGGTTTCGGCGGTTCCATGGCCGCTCATACACTGGTTGCTAAAGGCTACTCTGTTCTCATGATAGAGAGGGGGAAACGCCCGGTGCGTGACGACTCCTGCTGGGATGAAGTCAGGCTCCACCTGAAAAATCCGATGTACAGAGGCGATACCCCCATCTATGTTGACCAGAAAAAAGGAAAAATAGAAGAGATGTGGACCGATGACACTGTCGGCGGAATGTCCACTCTATACGGTGCTGTCTCTTTCAGGATGAGAGAGGATGACTTTAAAGGCGCGCCGGTAGACGGGAGCAGCGGACGTGACTCATCATGCGCATGGCCCTACTCCTACAAACAGCTTGAGCCTTATTATAAAACAGCAGAAAAGCTCCTTGGTATCGCGGCTATTAAAGGTACTGATATAACAGAGCCCCCGATCAAAGGGGATTTCCCGCAGCAACCGAACACAAAACTATCCCGCCCTTCAGAGAAATTATGGAAAGCCTCCGAAGAACTCGGACTGCACCCTTTCTTTCTCCCCATGGCAATAAATTTCGACGGAAAACACGGAAAGGAAAAATGCATCCTCTGTTCAACCTGTGATCACTACCTCTGCAAAATTGAAGCAAAAAATGATCTTGCAGCAGTGGTTCTCCCAGCTCTTGAAGATAAAGGGATGCATCTCCTTTCTGAAACACGGGCGCTGAAGATCAACACTGTTAAAAACAGAGCTGTATCAGTTGAACTTCTGCATCAGCCCACTGGAGAAAAAATCATTGTGAAGGGGGAGAATGTCATCTCTGCCGGTGGAGCACTTGCGTCACCGCATCTTCTCCTTGCGTCAGGAATCGATTCCATTACCGGAAATGATAATATCGGCCGTCACCTTATGCGTCATATAAACGGAGTTGTGGCAGGGATATTCCCTTCTGTAGCTAATCCGGAAAAAATTCTGCAGAAGCAGATTGGTATACCCGATTTTTATTACGGCAATCCGCGCGGCAGCAGCAACCCGGAAGGCACATGGGGTATGATTCAGGATGTATCCAGTATCGGTAAAGGTGTAATCAAGGCAAACGCACCGCTTGGCCTTAAACATGCCGCTGCTTTTGTTTCAGATTATCTGATAAATCTACTCTGCATTGCAGAAGATATGCCGCAATACGAAAACAGGGTTTACGCTGACAGCAGCAAAACTGATAAATACGGATCACCGACTCTAATGGTGCACCACAGATATTGCGAAAGGGATATCATGGCCAGAGATGCTCTCTACGCTGAAGCAAAAAAGATTCTCCGCAAAGCAGGAGCCCTCTTCTTTTATCCAATGCCGATAGAAACATTCTCTCACGCGCTCGGTACATGCAGGATGGGAAAAAAGCCTGAAACATCTGTTGTTGATGCAAACTGCCGGGTATTCGGGATGGAGAATCTTTACGTCATTGACGGAAGCGTAATGCCGTCGGGTGGTTCAGTGAATCCCAGCCTCACTATTGCTGCACTTTCACTCAAAGCGACAGACTCACTCAGCTGAGTCTGTGCTTTATCCTGTTTATAAAAAATAAAACCTCTTCTGCGCGCAGAATATAGCAGGAGAGGAAATATACCGCTCCCCCGGCTGTAACAGTTATAACAAGAGAGATGATACCCTCTGCCGCACCGGCCCTCTCCCAATCAGTAAATGAAGCAATCCACATCACCACTCCTGACATCATAATTGCGGAAGCTGAAAATTTAACAAAAGATTTCATAATCCGGGAAACATCTATTCCTCCGGTTTTCTGCTCCAGCAAAGTTAAAAGTATCAGCGTCTGCACAATTGCAGATATTGTATTTGCAAGGGTAAGCCCCGCGTGCTTAAGCGGAGTCCGCATCAGAATATAACCCAGCACAAGGTTAACCACAAGAGCAATTGACGCAGAAATTACAGGGGTTTTTGTGTCTTTCATAGAATAAAATGCGGGTGTTGCAATCCTTAAAACTGAAACAAACACAATACCCGCACTTGCGCAGATAAGAGAATTATATGTCATGAGAACATCCGCGTATGAAAACTTACCATGCATGAATATAACAGAGATTACAGGGATACCGGCAGCTATCAGACCGGCAGTGGCAGGCACTGCGAGAAACAGTGCTGATGATATTGAATCAGCAAAAAGCTTTCTGAACTTGCCCTTCTCATCCAATGCAGTGAGTTTAGACATCTCAGGCAGAACCACATTCCCTATAGAAACAATGAATACACCGAGCACAAGTTCAGTGAGCCTGTTTGTGTAGAAAATATATGACACACTCCCCTCTGAAATCATTGTGGCCAGCACATTGCTTACAACAGTATTAATCTGGTAAACCGCGATACCGAATAGCGCGGGGGTAAGCATCCTGAAAATTTTTCTGATACCGGGATGACTGAAATCAACAGATATCCTGAAGCGGAACCCCTCCTTAAGCATGTAAGGCACCTGCATTGCGAATTGAAGAGCTCCCCCGATCAGAACCCCCAATGCTGCACCATAAATCGGCACTTCGAATAATTTTGTCAGAAATAGTATACCTGAAATCATCCCCACATTAAGAAGAACAGGCGCAAAAGCCGGCGCAAAAAATTTACCATGCGAGTTGAGATAACCCATTGCAAAAGCCACAAAACCTGCAAAAAACAGATACGGGAACATCATCCTTGTGAGATTTACGGAAAGATTAAAAACTTCGGGGGAATCGCCTCTGCCAAAAAAAATATACATTACCTGAGGTGCAAAAAATATCCCCGCAGCAATTATAACAAGAATAGCTATAGACTGCATAGTCATAACCTTGACTGCAAGCTGCTCAGCCTCATCATCCCCTTTATTGATAAGCGTTTCAGTGTAAACCGGTATGAATGAGATTGTAAGGGCTCCTTCTGCAACCAGCCGTCTGAAAAGGTTGGGGATCATGAACGCGATGAAAAAAACATCGGCTGTTCTTGCAGCACCGAAATAACCGGCCATGAGAACATCTCTCACGAGGCCCAGAATCCTGCTGCATAAAGTAGAAAGTGCTACAATTCCTGCGGATTTATATAAAGATGGCATTTTTTTCTCTGACTTTTTTTCTAATAATTTCCTTTAGATTTTAATTGGCAATATTTTATTTTCATTAAAAATTTTATTTTCAAAATTTCAACGGACCTTCTCTCACGTTTCTTTAAAAATTCTTGACATATTATACTCCCTTCGCAGATACTGATTATGATAACATCGGGAAGAGTTTTGAATTTTTGTCGATGTAGTTCGGGATTATTTAATAACTGCTCATATTCCAATTATATCAGCATGGAAAAACCTGTGCTGATATTTTTTTTATTCTTTAATCTATTATAATTGAAAGTTTTTCATATCCTTAATTAATCATTTATTATGAAGAAACTAATATACGCAGTATCAATGCTTGCCCTCCTCCTGATAAACAGCTGCAGCAAAGACAGCAGCTATCCGGAAATAGCTCTGAGCTATTTGCAATCCGGCAAATGCGAAATAATGACACCTTTTGCTGATGAGTGCGGTTACCTGATCTATGACCTTGAGCAAAATAAAACCATAAAAGCCTATAATATGCGGAACTCATTTATACCGGCTTCAGTGACCAAACTCTTTACAACCGTCATGTCGTTTGAATTGCTCCATCCTGATTATAAGTTTACCACAGAACTTCTTTATTCAGGATCAATCAATAATGGAATACTTAATGGCTCTTTATTCCTCAAAGGCGGGGGAGATCCGGAACTTTCAATACATGATCTAATCAGTATGATTTATGAACTTAAATCCCTCGGAGTAAAAAATGTTGCAGGAGACTTTGTTTATGACGCCGGGCTCTTCCCTTCTAAAGATGTTTTAAACAAAGATATGCCTGTTAACGCGAAATACAATCCGGGATTCGGCCCGCTGAATCTTAATGGTAACACTATATATGCCATGAAGATTACAGATGATAAAGGTAAATTCGAATCCTGCGAACTTCTCCCTTCTCTTCCTGAAAACAGGGCATATCTATATGACGGGCCCCATGTGCTCCTATATGCCAGATATTCCGAAACCGGAGGTGCTGAAACATGGGGGCTCCCTTCTGATGGAAAATGGGAAAACAGGCTACAGCTTCCGGTCAAGAACACCGCGCTATTCACAGCCTCTGTTTTCCGGAAACTCTGCTCTTTTCATGGTATTGTACTTCCGCCGCCAGGTAAAGGTGCAACCGCTGCCGGTGCAAAAACAATCACAACGCACGAAAACAGAAAACTTCCCCTTATACTGAAAAATATGCTCTTCACAAGTGACAACCTGAAATCCGAAATATCAGGCACTATGGCATACCAAAAACTTTGCGAACAGAATAAAAACAGCTCAATCACTGTTGAGCATTTTTTTCAGAAAAAATTCCCTTCAGTTAAATGGGATGAATTCCGGCTGACAAACTACTCAGGACTCACAGACATAAACAGAGCAACACCGGAGCAAACTGTTGCAATGCTGATATACCTGTCCAAATCGGAACTCCACAAAAACGGACTTTCAGAACTGCTCCCGCTTTCAGGCCTTGACGGTACAATGAAGTCAAAGCTTGACAGCCAGGATACAGCATTCAAGGTTTACGCCAAAACAGGCACTATATATTTCGCCTCCGCTCTTGCAGGAGAATTTATAGCGTCATCCGGGAAAAAATACCTTTTCTCCGTATTTATAGATAACAAGGAAAAAAGAAAACAATACACGGCAGCCGGAACCAGCGGTATTGAAGCGGCAAAACAGGCTGAAGAATGGTCTGTTTATGCGGCAAAATCTATTGAACTTTTTATTCATAATCAGATAAAGGAATTATAGTTCAAAATTCAGGAATACAGCACCCGGCGCTTAATACTATACATCTTTAAAGGGTAATAATTCAGCTCCTTTATACTTGACAAATACCATTAAAAATAGGCTTTTATAGTAAATTCCGGTTCCAGTGAATCTTCACGGAAGCCGGAATAATTGACAACAGCAAGAAGACCAGATGAAAAAAACTTTAATTATAACGATGATTTTATTTCTCCTTCCTGAAATTTTATTTTCATCACAATATCACCATATAGGGCGTAATGCCTACGTATACAGAAACTATGCTAAAGCCAAGGAAAATTTTCTCAAGGATGTTGAAATTTCCGGTAGCGGTGACTCATACTATTTCCTTGGTGAAATTGAAAAAAATGAAAAGAACTACGACCTGGCTATACAATATTTCGCTGCTGCAGTATCAAGAAACACCTCCAGAAAATTTTTAATAAACTCCTACTGGAATCTTATCATTCTTTATGAGGAAAGAGGTGATTACCCCAACTATATTAAATATTGCCGTGAATTCTGGTTTAAAACAAGGGATAGTTCAGCCAGACAGAAGATAGATACTTTGATCAACAAACTCCTCTGGAGCGATAATGAAGAAGCTGTAAAAAAGTACAATGAAGGTGTCGCCCTCCTTAAAAAAGGTGATACAAATAATGCCTCACAATCATTCAGAGACGCGATAAATATAGACAGCATGTTCCTCTCCCCGAAATTTGAACTGGGGATGATTGCTTATAAAGCAAATAATAACAGTGACACAATGTATTATCTCGCCCCTATTGCTGAAAGAATACCTTTTTATGCAGAAGTACAACTTATCATTGGCAACATAAATTTTAACAGTAAAAATTATACGTCAGCCATTACTAATTTTTCATCAGTTCTTGAATACGGTTTTGCTGATAAAGAAACAGAATATAATACAATGCTTAAAAGAGGAACCTGTTATTATCATACAGGCGATTATGAAAACGCTGAAAAAGACATAAGCTCGGCATCAGAATCAGTTAAAGGGAACAATGAACCTCTTGTCATACTGGCTGCTATTTATATAAAAAAGAAGGAGCTGGATTCAGCTCTTAAAATTCTCCAGAAGGCCGAAGCCATCACAGCAAATGACCCCGTAGTTCTTTTTCAGACAGGGAGCATTTACTTTTACAGGAATGATGATAAATACGCACCATATTTTGACCGGCTTCACGATATAGTAAAAGAAAACGATACGGAATATAAAAAATACAGCAAAGCTTTCAAGCTCCTTATGACATATCATTATAATAAAAAAAATTTCACGCGTTCTCTGGAAATATCAAACAGGCTTTTGTCAGGAGGGAACGATTATGAAATTATCATTACATCAGCCCGCTCAAGTCATCACCTCGGACAGCATGAAGAGGCTATAACTTCATTTAAAAAAATCTCACTCCAGAATAGTTCAGACAAAATACTTTTAGCGGGCTCATACGCGGCAACCGGAAGGAAGGAACATGCCATGGAGATTCTTAAAAATCTTCAATATGACCAGAATGCACTCTCTGAAGCCAAAAATAATAACCACCTGTTACCTCTTATAAAAGAGGTTGAAAAAGAGGCTGAGCAGAAAAGAAAAGAGCAGCAGAACAGAACCGTGACGCCGGTAACACAACCCTGATGCAGAGATGTTATACCGATGATTACTATAAAAAAATTATCCCTTAATAAAAATAAAAAAACTGTCCTGAACAATATCTCATTTACTCTTAATAGCGGAGAGATTCTTGGCATTACAGGGCCCGCAGGTTGCGGAAAAAGCCTGCTCCTGAAAGCAATTGCCGGCAAAATCAAAACCTCAGATGTGACGTTCGGATTAAATGAAAAAAATTTTTCTGAGTTCGGCCGGAAGGAACAGTGCAGACATATTTCTTCTCTATTATTCCCTTGTGAATACAATCCGGAGGCTACTGTTTTTGAAGAGACAATAAAAGGGAGAATCCATCTGAAAAAATTTCTGAACCCCTATTCTGAAACTGACATGGAATCAACACTCTCTATTCTTGATGAAACAGGTTTATCCGGGAAGCTATCATCGAGATTAAAAAAATGCTCTGATTCTATTATCAGATTAACCCTCATTGCGCGAACAATTAACTCTGAATCCGAAAATAGTATTTTTGATTCCCCGGATTGCGGTCTTGATCCTTTACAGAAACTCACAGTCATCCGTGCCATAAAGAAATATACAGCCGGGGGTGACAAATCCGTTTTACTGGCATCTTCTGATCTCAATTTTCTCGTGAAAGTATGCGATAAAATTATTGTACTAAAAGATGCTGTTATCCATGAATCAGGAGGGAGTGAAATAATTACAGAGGATCTGATGAAAAATGTTTTTGGAATTGATGTAATGATTACAAAAAATATTATTACCGGGTTCCCTGAAATTCATATTATCAACAATGAATAGGTTCAGGTGTAGAATTCAATCTTTGTTTTCCCCTCCTGTATACTCTCCGCAAATATCAGGTGACTGAAATAATCAACATAATCTATAAGATCTCTCAACTCATTACCCGCACTCATAATAATGACACGATTACCCTTATCCCTCGCGTAATATGAAATATCAACCAGAGCGTTCAAACCGGATGATGTTACAACACGTATGTTTTCCATGTTTAGAATAACGCTCTCTCTTTCAGAGAGGTTGTGCAGCACTGACTTAAAATAATCGGACGTAAGCACTGTAAGATTGCCTGAGAGATCCAGAATATTTACCCCTTCGGCTTCGCGCATCGAATAATTCATTGTCACTGCCATGAGCGATCAACCTCTATTTCCAGAGTTTGCCAATATACCTGTCTTTGACTTTACCATTTATAATATCGATAAGATCGTTATTGATCGGAGGGAAAATTTCCAGTTCAGATAGTTCATCCCGGTCAAAAAATCTGAAATCATAAAGGCGCCCCTCCTCTCCAAGTATAAAATCTCCTGTTTTATATGTGCAGAGAAAACAGATATTAACAACATGCCTGTCGCCGGAAGGATCAATTGAATCAGAGATAAGTGCAACATCTTTAATGTCCACTGAGATGTTGAGCTCCTCCATGAATTCCCGCGTAAGCGCTTCGTGAAGAGACTCGCCATAATCAACTCCTCCGCCGGGGAGCAGCCAGTATATATCATCATTTTTTTTATGCGCGATTAACAGTAACCGGTTTCCCCGTATCAGAATACCAGCAACCCTTACTCTGACATCATTACCGTTATCGCTCAAATCTCGCCGCCATTCTTTTCTATCTTTTTAAGAATCTGTTCAGCGGCAAGCATTTCAGCTTTCCTTTTACTGCTGCCGACTCCTATAGAAACTTCACTACCCTTGATTAGAAGCCGTACAATAAACTCTTTTTTATGATCAGGGCCTCTCTCTTCAACAACTTCATATACAGGGCGTTCTTTATATCTTTTCTGAACATATTCCTGCAAAGTAGTTTTCGGGTCACGAAGGTATGTCATCCTGTCGATACGTTCAATATCTTTTTTCAGGAGAGATAGTATGAACCTGCGGCACTCTCTTAGCCCGGAATCAAGATAAACTGCACCGATGAGCGCTTCAAAGGAATTAGCAAGTATGGATGATCTGTCGCGTCCGCCGCTTAACTCCTCCCCTTTCCCCATGAGAAGATACGTCCCGATATTAATATCACGGGCTACTTTTGCGAGAGTTGCCTCAGAAACAACGGCTGATTTTATTTTAGCGAGATCACCTTCCGGGTAATCTTCGAACCGTTTGAAAAGATACTCGTTTACAATAAGGCCAAGCACCGAGTCTCCGAGATATTCCAGTCTTTCATTATCCTTAATCTTGTCAGTTGTGGATTCATTTACATAAGATCTATGTATCAGGGCTCTGTTCAGAAGGGTTTTTTCTTTAAATTTAACGTGGATGATGCTCTGCAGAATACTTAACTGTTTGTATCTTATCTTTTTACTGTCTGATTCGCTTTTATCATTTTTTTTATGATTCATGATCATTTTCTGTCTGCTGTTTTCTTCTGAATATAGTTATAAATATCATTTAAAGTGAAAAGAGTCTCTGCTTCCTCTTCCGGAATCTCAACATCAAATTCAACTTCAAAAGCGATAATCAGCTCCACAGTATCAATTGAATCAGCCCCCAGATCTTCAAAAAGCGAGACATTATCAGATAATTTATCAGCCTCAACCTCAAGCTGATTAGCAATTATCCTTTTTACCCTATCTTTAATATCATCCATATACCAATCCGGATATTATTCTTTGATTTGATAATTTTAATCTGCCAACTGTATCAGTCAGGCATATTAAAATCATCAGAATTTCATATCTGAACAAAAACATATTAAAAATACATTTTGTCAAGACATAATAAAAAAAGGGATACCCTGAGGAACCCCCTTTTTTATCCAGGCTGAAGATTGCAATCAATCACTAATCTTAACCTTTTTTTCAATAACCAATACATTCTTGTAATGACCGCATTCAGCACAAACCCTGTGCGGCATTGTATAGGCGCCGCACTTGGGGCAGGGCCTCAAATTTGGAACACCAATCGCTTCATGAGCCCATCTCATACGCGATTTAGATTTTGATTTTCTTCGCTTTGGTACAGCCACTTTGGAACTCCATATATTCTCAAATTTTTACCCTAATTTTCAAAAAAATTAAAGGGATAGACTTTCTTTTATAAATATAACTACTATGTTTAAACAAAAAAACTGGTAATTGTGTCAAGTATATTTTAAAATAATAAAAATGCTATTTTGCAGCACTCTGAAGAAACAGGCGCTCTCTGGCCCTTTCTGAAAAGACAGAATCAGGGTAGCCGGTTGAGACTTTATTATAGTATTCACGGGACTTCGCCCTGTCGCCTTTAACGGCATACAACCGCCCGGTATTATACAGTATCTGATCCAGAACTATTGAATCCCTGTTATCCTCCTCAAACTTCAGAAGGAGTGCCAGAGCTTCGTCTATTTTACCCTGCTCTTCAAGACATACAGATGCTTTATTAACGGCTATCGGGATAAAAATCTGGTCACTTGAAGATTTCTTGATAAAATTTTTAAACATCTCAAAAGCTTCATCATATTTTGCATCTTCATATAGAAGGTTGCCGAGAATATAAAAGCTCATCTGGTGCGCATGCCCGAACCTGGTGTTTTTAACAAATTCACGCAGATCGCTGATAGTCTTATCCTTTACTGCTCTATCTTCAGGATTCATTCTATATGTATCAACAATCAGTTCATATTTTTTTAAGGCTGAAGATGACGAACTCTCAATATAAATAAATAGAGATATTGCGATAATAATTAGAATAATTAAACCCAGTATCGCCAGTTTTACATAACGTGCATTTCCCCTGATAAAATCTTTTACAGTCATCAGAAACTGTTCTATTCCGGATCTTTCAATTTGGATGTTGTTTACAGTTCTTTTATCAGCCATAACTACTTTTTATCTCCAAGATCAATATTAATCATATCGCCTAGAGTTACAGCATTAGGCTTTGTCTGTTTGAGAATTTTATTGACTTCTTCTTTCTCCGACATTATTTCAAAATGTTTAATACTGAGGGAAAGCCTTCTCTTATCTGTATCTACATCGAGAACAACAGCTTCAACAGTGTCGCCGATTTTGAAAGCACTCTCAAGATTATCAATTCTATTCCTTGAGACTTCAGATATATGCACAAGGCCTTCAATATCGTCTTTCATTTTAACAAAAATGCCGAATTGAGTTATCCCTGAAATTGTTCCCTGAATTTTTGTCCTCGGAGGATATTTTTCCTTTATTGATTCCCATGGAGACTTCAAAAGCTGTTTTATGCCGCAGGAGATCTTCATCTCTCTCTTATTGATCTCAAGCATCTTGAATTCAACTTCCTCGCCCGGCTTAAACATTGTATTCAAATCTTTAACATTATCATCCCATGAAATATCTGAGATATGAATAAGTCCGTCAATACCATCTTCCAGTTCAACGAAAAGACCGAATTTTACAATCTTTCTTATCTTTTTTTTATGTACTGAGCCGACAGGGAATCTCTCTTCAATTGTGCTCCATGGATTCGGAAGCATCTGTTTATAACCAAGTGCAATTTTTTTATCTTCACTGTTTATATTTACAACTTTAAGTTCAACTTCCGCACCTTTCTCAAAGTAATCCTTTACATCAGCATTGTTTTTGGTCCATGATAACTCGGAGTTGCTTAAAAAACCTTCAATATCTTCATCAATCTGTATAAAAGCGCCCACTGCAGTAATAGTAACAACTCTACCGCTCACTGTATCACCGGCTTTCAGTTTCCCGGCAATATCAATCCATGGGTCATTTTTCAGCTGTTTCAGGCCGAGAGATATTTTCCCCTCTTCCCTGTTTATAGAGAGAATTAAAAAGTCTCTAACTTCCCCCTGTTTAAGAAGTTTTCTCTGTTTGAAAACCTTTTTCCATGACATGTCATTCCTGTGAAGAAGCGCGTCAATTCCCTCAACTCTGACAAAAGCTCCGAACTCAACAAACTTGATTACTTCACCTGATACTATATCACCTTCTTTATACTTTGAAACAAAACTCTCCCAGTTTTTCTTGTTCTGTTCACCAAGGTAATCTTTCCTTGATATAACAACAGACCTTTTCCTTGGATCAACAGTCTTTATTAAAAATGTATATTCATCATCAGATTCAGTAATTGCCTTAAGGTCGCCGGTTAAAGAATAAGGAAGAAAAACATTCATATTGCCGCAGAGAACAATTTTACCCTTACTGCTTGAAGATTTAATCTTACCCGTTATCTCCCTGTTCCCCTTTTCATAAAAATCAATAAACTCTGCCCACCCCTTTTCTGCCATGGCAGCTTTTCTTGAGAACTGGTAAACTCCGTCAACAAGCTTTCTGTTCATAAGCTTGACATCATAGACTTCGCCGACTTTCGGGGCTGTTTCGAATTCCTCAAGTGACACCCTTCCGTCAGATTTTGTACCGACATTTACATAGGCATATCCGGCGTCAACAGTAACTATTTCGCCTTTAACAATCTTGCCGGGCTGAAGCTCATCAAGCGCGGAATCTGCAACTGATTCCATGTCGATAGCATCAAAATTATCATCTGTAATCGGGGTCATAAATTACACCTTATTATATCGAAATCATTATTTCCTGTTTATCAGGGCTTTAAGCATATCAACAACTTCTTCAAAGGCCATTTCAGAAGTGTCAACGTAGAGAGCATCATCAGCTATTTTAAGAGGAGCAAACTCCCTGTTCTTATCATTAAAGTCCCGCTGTATAATCTGATTTCTGATAGAGTTTTCGTCAACATTTTTTCCCAAATCAGAATATTCTTTCACTCTTCTGGATGTTCTTACATCAACAGAGGCATCCAGGTAAATTTTAATATCAGCATCAGGAAATACTACAGTTCCGATATCGCGCCCGTCCATTATAATCGATTTCTCCCCTGCCCACCTTCGGAGCAGTGAATTCACAAAATCCCTTATCTTTTTATTGTCAGAAAAAGAGCTGATATTACGCGCAACACTCTCCTCCCTTATAAGGATTGAAACATCCTCACCATCTACAAACGTTCTGGCATTTCCATCAGCACCGAATACCTGAGTTATTTTCACGCATTCAAGTTTTTCAACCGGTTCGTCAAGCTTGCTGAAATCAGGGTAGTTTTTCATAAAAAACCAGGTAATTGCCCTGTAAATCGCGCCGGAATCTATATATTGGATACCCAAGTCAACCGCCGCTTTTCTGCAGACGCTACTCTTCCCGGAGCCGGCAGGTCCATCCACTGCCACTGTTATTCTTTTATCAATATTCATTATTACTCTACATCAATAGAAAATTCTTTAATCTCGGAGAGCTTCGGAAGATCTGAGAGTTTATTAAGCCCGAAATAACGGAGAAATTCGTCAGTGGTGCCATATGCAAGAGGTCTTCCGGGAAGTTCTTTTCTTCCAACCGGTTTAACAAGGTTTCTTTTCATGAGGTTTGCCACCATCATCCTTGACGAAGCCCCACGCAGTTCATCAATATCAGCAAGAACTATCGGCTGTTTGTAAGCAATTATCGCAAGAGTTTCAAGCATCCCTTTAGACAAGCTCTCCCTTTTTCGAAGGCCAAGCGCATGTCTGAGCTGTTCCGAAAAACGGGCGTTTGTTACGAACTGATATCCGTTTGAGAGCTCAGCGAGCCGGATACCGCCGTCCCTCTCTTCATATTCATCAACAAGTGAATCTATGATAATTTTGCCCTGAGTAGGATCAATCATGAAGTTTTTAACAAAAAAACCGATAGGCACAGGTTCATTGCTCAGAAAAAAGACAGCCTCAAACAAACTCTTGAGATAATGCTCTCTATCCGCCTCATCCTCGGCAATAACACCGGATTCGTTTTCAAGCTCTTCCTGTTCTACCTGATCCAGATTTTCAGAATCACCCATACCCTTACCACTATATTATTTATTACTCAGTTTCCTATATTTTCCAGCGTAAAATTCCGGAGAATTCTTATCTCTCCGAAAACCCTGTGCTGCTGAACTCTTACCATTCTGGTTTTAGACATTTCGAGCATCGCGAGAAAAGTAGCGATAACTTCCGCTTTTGATGGTTTTGCAGTGAATATTTCAGTAAAAAGAATAGCCTCTTTTTCCTTTAACAGTTCAGTGATATACTCAATCCTGTCGCTGACCAGTATTTCGTCAAATATTATTTCCCCGGTTTCAACCTCATTAGTTGAGTTTAGAACATTGGAAAACGCCTTCAGCAGTTCATATAGAGAGACATCAAGGTAATACTCTTCTTCGCCCAACTCGTCCAGAACATTGTGCCTTATAAAGGCGTTGTTCTGTGTTTCATACATATCCTTCAATTCATCAGTTACTTTCTGATATTTTTTATATTCAAGAAGTTTCTGAATAAGTTCAGGCGGGAGAGGCTGGGTAAAATACTCATCATCAACATCGCCTGTGGGTATAAGAGCCCGGCTTTTATAATATATAAGCTCTGACGCAAGGAGAATAAAATCTGACGCGAGTTTAACGTCCATCTCCTCCATTAGCTTAAGAAATTCAATATACTGCTCTGTTATTTTAGAGAGGGATACTTCTGTTATATCGATTTTTGACTTTTTAATAAGTTCCCAGAGAACATCAAGGGGGCCGCTGAATTTCTCAATATTAATTATATAACCGGCTTCTTTCTCCTGGTTCTCTGAATTTATAGTAATATTATCAGTCATATTGTATTATTCGCAATAGAGATCGGTTTAATTAAAAAAAATACCCCCTAACATTTAAGGGGCTTGAGGGTTCTAAAATATATTATAAACAGTTTAAATCCAGATTAAGACAGTGCCTTTTCCGCTGCTTTCTGAAGTCTTTCAGGGGGGAACGGCTTTACTACGAAATCTTTAACACCGAGTTTAATGGCTTTTGTAAGGAGACTTTCCTGGCCAAGAGCTGTAACCATTATAATTCTTGCCGAAGGATCTGCTGAGAGTATTTCCCCCGCTGCCTCAATCCCGTCCTTTTCTCTCATGGTGATGTCCATAGTCACAAGATCAGGTTTGAGTTTTTTATACAGTTCAACCGCCTCGTTCCCATTCTCGGCTTCGCCGATAATTTCATGTCCGGCCGGTACAAGGGCATCTTTTACAAGGGTTCTCATAAATTTCGCATCATCTACAATCAACACTCTTGCCATTTTAAAACTCCATAGTATTTTATATAAGTATAGATATCGCCGTGTTATATGTCAATTCATTATAAAAATTTTTTTAAAACAGAAAATTATACCCGTAAATATTAAATATGCTTAATGATCTGATCAGTTATAGTGTTCAGACCCACAACTTCGTCAACAGCACCTATCTCTACAGCCACCCTGTTCATCCCGTATACGACAGATGTCTCTTCATTCTGGGCTATTGTATGCCCCCCGGTTTTCCTTATCTTCATGAGCCCGTCGGCACCGTCTCTCCCCATACCTGTCATAATTACCCCCACTGACCTTCCACCGGCATATTCAGCCACGGAATTAAAAAGAACATCAATCGAAGGCATATGGCCCGAGACTTTCTCAGCCTTGAAAATTTTTATTTTATACCTGTCCCCTTTTTTTACAAGAGCCATATGGGAGTGCCCTGGTGCGACATATCCGTGCCCCGGCAGTACATCATCGCCATCCTCCGCCTCTTTAACAGAAAGATTAGAGCTGTCATTAAGTCTCTTTGAAAATGCGGTGGTAAAACCCTCCGGCATATGCTGAACAACAAGGACAGGGGAGGGAAACTTTTCAGGGAATTTCTTAAAGACATTTATAAGAGCAGAGGGCCCACCTGTGGATGTGCCTATTGCCACAACCTTTTCCGAAGTTGACTTCATCGTCCCTTTAAAGGGAACCCGGGACATATCCATCTGCTGTATTGGTGAAAGCTGACTTACATTCAGCCCTGAATTATGAACAGACCTGATTTTTTTTACAAGCAGATCGCCGATCTCTTCAATTGTCATGGAGAGAAGAGATGACGGTTTAGGTACAAAATCCACCGCACCCAGTTCAAGAGCTTTGAATGTCGCATCAGCGCCATGCTGCGTAAGGACGCTCATCATGATTACAGGCTTCGGTTTGCTCCCCATTATATGCTTAAGTGCCGCAAGCCCGTCGAGAATCGGCATCTCGATATCCATTGTTATTACGTCAGGGTCCAGTTCCTGGTTTCTGAAAATGGCTGTTTTGCCGTTATTGGCAGTTCCAACAACAGTGATATCACTCTCCTTCTCAAGTATATCAGCTATGATCTTCCTTACAAGAGAAGAGTCATCAACAACCAGAACTTTAATCTTTTCAGACATTGCTCTTAAATCCTTTTACCAGGAGTTTAAGTGATTCTGTTTCAGGAAGAATCATAAGACTCCCCATAACCTGATCATTTTCAAAATAAAAGGCTGTTTCCATAACAATTGCGTAATCATGTTCTATGTTATGCATTACCAGCACTGAATCTATTACAGACTGCAGAAAATCATGCACAAAGATAGGTACATTAGGCTTAACTACCATGTTTGATTTTTCAGCATAAACATTCAGAATTGAGGCGCCTATTATATTGGTAAGTTCCTTAAGTGCAGAGACTCCGTCTTCACTGAGTTCCTTTGTCGATTTTGTACTGAAACCATACAGCATATCAACGAGTTCGAACCCGACGCTCTCGGTAAGCAGAAGAAGAAGTGTACCATTTATTTCACCTTCAATACCCAGCATGACCCCGATATACGGCTCATTCAGTCCGCCGAGAAACTCCGGTATCTTTTCAACAGGAGTGAGCCTTACCTCCGGGATAGAGAGATCAATCCTTTTGGAAAGAATCTTTGAGATCGCTTCGGCAGCATTAGCTGCTCCCATATTTGAAATAAGGCTGAATTCATTCAGTTCATCCTTGTCAATATTCAGCTCTGTCTGTATATGAGAATCCGGTTTACCCTGACTAATAGCACTGTCAATATTCTGCTTCAGTTCCTCCCTGAACTCGGTCAAAGCACCTTTCACTTTCTCCTCAAGTTCCGCATCGGCCGGTTCCGCTGCGAGTTCAGCTACTGCGTCAACAGCTGCCGTAATCTCATGTTCTTTTTTTACAGAGGGAATTTCAGGTTCAGCCGGAGTTTCTGCTGTTTTATCAGAGAACATTTCTTCATCAGCCCCGGATTTTTCAGAAGCGCCGGGCTCCTGAACTTGCACTTCGTCTTCATCGAAAAGAAACACGTCGGAGATATAGTTCGGTTTACCCTTTGCTTCAGCAGGCGTTTCAGTGAGTGTGATTTGGTCAGACAGAGAAAGGTCTTCACCTCTGCTGATGTAATCAGCTTCAGCGCTGGAGATCACCTTTTCCTCTTCTTCAAGCTCCTCGTAATCACCGGCATCAACCATACGGGACTTGATCACCTTCTCTCTCTCCTCCTGGGAGAGCTTCTCCTGTTGAGTAATAACCTTATTGATCATGGCCTGAATATCAAGAATGAGGCATATACTTCCATCACCAAGAATTGATGCACCCGCAAGACCTTCAACTGTGGTATAGTTCTGCTCCAGTGATTTGATAACAATCTCCATCTTGCCTTCAAGGAAATCGACGATAAGCCCTATCTTTCTGCTTCCGTAACCGACAACAACAACCGGTATCTTTTCTGTACTTCTCAGTGCTGTTTTAATACCGATGAACTCGTTAAGGCGGAGAAGGGAGAGTATCTCACCCCTGAGATTGATCACCTCATGTCCCTCAATTGTTGCTATATCAGTCTGCGAAATTTTAATTGTTTCAATAACGTCAGAGAGAGGTATCGCGTAGACTTCACGCCGGACTTTAACCATTATAGCCGGTATGATTGCCAGAGTAAGCGGGAATGTTAGTATGAAGCGTGTCCCCATACCTTTTTCTGTTTCGATACTTACAGTGCCATTCAGTTCATTCACAATTTCTTTAACGACATTCATCCCCACACCGCGGCCTGAAATATCGGTAATTATCTTTGCAGTTGAAAAACCGGGGATGAAGATAAAATTATATATATCCATATCATCCATGTTGGCAAGGATTTCCGGAGTGGAGAGTTTCTTTTCAACTACCTTGGCTTTAATCGCCTCAGGATCGAGGCCCCGTCCGTCATCACTTATCTCAACAAATATCTGGTTTCCACCCTGGTATGCATTCAGAGTAATTGTTGCGGTCTCCAGCTTGCCGAGACGAGCCCTCTCTTCAGTAGACTCTATCCCGTGGTCAACTGCATTCCTGATCAGGTGCAGAAGAGGTTCACCTATAACATCTATAACTTTTTTATCAAGTTCTGTATCTTCACCTTTAACTACAAGCTCGACATTTTTATTATGCTCTTTCGCGAGATCACGCACCAGCCTGTTAAACCTGCTGAACACCTGGCCTATAGGAACCATCCTGGTCTTCATTATACCTGTCTGAAGGTCCTTGGCTATCCTTGACATCTGTTCCATCCGGTTTTTGAACTCGGTTATGACAGATTTATTTCCGGAGTATTTTCTAAGCTCTTCATAAAGCCTGTAAAAACCTGAGTTCGCTATTACAAGCTCACCAACATTATTAAGCAGCAGATCAAGCTTATCAATAGACACCTTGACAGTTTTAAGCATAGGGGTTTTACGCCTGTCATGATCAACAGGGGAATCCGATCTGCGACGCTCAAAAATATTAACATCCGGATCATCCGCTTCATCCGGGGAGTCATCGGGTTCTTCATCATAAGCAAAATCTTCTTTTGTATTCACGTTATTATTTACAGTTTCCTGTTTCAGCGGTTTTTCATTTTCAGAAAGTTCAACTGCCAGGGGTGAACCTATCTTAAGAAGCTCACGTCCATCTTTCATAACTGTTGATATTCTTCTCAGTTCTATCTTCTCTATCTGATCAATATCACACCCTTTATAAATCTGGTTAAGCGTTGAATCACTTGTGTAGATTATCTTGAAAGTATTTACCGTTTCATCTGCGCTCAACTCTTCCAATGCAGGAATGATCTTAATCACATCACCGGTTCTTTCAAGATTAGTAGAGATGAGCTGACTTTTCACCCACTTCATCTGGGCGGATTCTTCAATTGTTATCGTAATCTCAAGGCACTCACGGCCCTGGGCAATGGCTTCCCGTATACTGCCGCTCTCCGCAGAATTAAATGAAGTTTTAACCACAGCTTTTACCGGTGACGGTTTCTGTTTTAAATCCGCTTTACCCGCGGAGTTATTACCAATCCTGGAATTTTCATTAACCTGATTAATTCTTTCCTGAAGGGGCTTGAGATTCTGCTGAGGTTCAACGCCTGAAGCAACCAGTTCTATTACCTCGCTTATAACATCAAAGCATTTGAAGATAACATCAACAACTTCAGAAGTGACGGAGTTTGTCTTGTCCCGGATCCCCTGCAGAAGGTTTTCCATTCTGTGGGCAAGATCACTCAGATCATTCAGCCCCACAAAAGCAGCTGAACTTTTAAGAGAATGTGCTGCCCTGAAAATATTATTTATTATTTCTTCATCTTCAGGATTCCTTTCCAGAACCAGCAGATTTTTATTAAGTTCCTGAAGCAGTTCATCTGCTTCTTCAAGAAAAATATCCTGATACTCACCCAGAGAAAATGACATATCTCACTGCTCCATTGTTTTAATTATCGCCACTATATAACGCGCCTGATGTTTCCATAGCTTTTTTTCTATCAGCCTCTTCAAGAAACATTGAAAGTGACATATTAAGAATAACTATAAGCCTGTCTTTAAGACGGCCTATACCTGTTATAAAATCTTCTGAGACACCTGTAATTAGTTCTGAAGGAGGATCAACATTTGTAAAAGGTATTCTGACAACCTGGTAAACATTATCCACAAGAAGACCCACCTGTTTGCCCCCTGTTTCAACCACAATAATCCGCGTTAAGTCTGTTATATCACCTTTTGGGAAACCGAACCTGATTCTTACATCAACAACAGGTATGACATTACCGCGAAGATTGATAACACCTTTGATAAAGTCGGGGGTATTGGGGAGCCTTGTTATATCAGGATATCTTAAAATTTCATGAACTCTGAGTATATCAACTCCATACTCAACCTCATCAAGCATAAAGCTCACAAGCTGTATTACTTC
The DNA here is from genome assembly GCA_002418835.1 of Spirochaetia bacterium UBA5763. Lineage (GTDB taxonomy): Bacteria > Spirochaetota > UBA4802 > UBA4802 > UBA5550 > UBA5550. The sequence goes on from DIEX01000024.1 coordinate 30,498, forward strand.
ACTGTCAACATTTTCATCTACAGCTGATGAGCCGTTATCTTTATTAGCGCTTTTTACTTTCTGAATAATTTTATTCACATCCATACGGGTTTCCCTTTATAACCTTTTCAAAGATTATTATGTATTATAATATATACAAGTATTACTGATAAAGCAAATCTCATTTCTTAAGAATAAAAACTAAAAACCGATAAAAATAATAAATTTAACGATATAAATACTGTCTACGAATAAATAGCAAAAAACATCAATAATTCAATTAAAATATGAAGACATTTTAACTTTTTCAAGATAATTCAGGAATTATTAAATATCCCCGGATTAGAGGCATAGGGAGAGATTTTAATCCCGCACATACGTTCACGAATAAAGCAGAAGGGAGTTTTACGCACAGGGAAGACGGCAATACAGCAGGTTGCCGGGATCAGGAAGAATAATACATTAAAAACGTCCGGCTCCCCCGCCAGCACCTGAAAATATATCTCCGATAAGACCTTCATCAAGGAGCGAAATAATCTCCCTGGCTTTATCTTCTATCGCCCCTTCTATACCAGTATTTATCTTTTTCATCTGAAAGTATTCATCAGCAATATTAAGAGAAACAAGTATTGCCACCTGGAGAGAGTTCGCTCCAGAGATATTACGGCTCACCTCATCCACTTTTTCATTCACGTAGTCAGCGAGCTGCATTATATAGTCAGGAGATGCATCGCCCTTTATATTATAACTCTGGCCAAGGATATTTACTCTTACTTTATTCGATTCCATAACTATCCTGCTGTTTATTTTACATCATCGTCTTCAATAATGATTATTTCATCATCATCCGCAGATTCCGCTTTAACCTTATCAGCATTTTCAGGCTCATCAGGCATATCAAAATCCTCATCATTAATAATGATTTCATCATCATGTACATCCTCTATGACAATCTCATCCTCATCATCAAGAAGTATTATCTCATCTTCATCATTGGGCATCTCAACTGTGTCAGCTGCGGCTTTGCGGCCTGATTCAGGTGAAATTTCATCCTCGTCATCAATAATTATAATTTCATCGTCGTCTCTTGATACGGATGGAGAAGGCTGAACGTTTTCAACTTTAAGATCATCGTCCGCTTTTTCAGCTTCGATTTTATCTTCAATAACAATATTTTCATTATCAGATTCGATGAACAGATCTTTTTCATCATCCTTCACTGCCGGCGGCTCATGAAATTCTATATCTGAACGCGAAGAGGATGGTGTACCGGAATAGAGATTCCCCGGTATACTTCCGCCCTGAAGCCCGTCAAGTTTGCCGAGAAGGCTTATAATTTTCTTTTCAAGGGTGTCTTCTTTATCCTGGAGGTCTTTAAGTTCTTTTGTAGCAAGAGCAAGCTCCCTTCTGACCTTTTCTATCTCCTGCTCTTTCTCTTCAAGAGTAAGTTTAACATCCTCAACTTCACCTTTTAAAACTTCATTTTCATTTTCAAGTTTGGAATTTTCTGTGCGCAAATCCCCTATAAGATGAAGGGCTTTTATTACCCTGTTTTCCAGTTCTTCAAGCTGCTGCATTGTTATCATATTATAACCTCCCGGTGTCCCTTCAATATCCGCAATATGTATAAAGAGAGCCTGTTAACTCTATCGACAAAATTTCTTCAGGAATTAACAACTCGTTTAGAATTATTAATCAGACTTTACAAAACTGCCTGAAATAATGCTGAAAATCAGTAAAAAGATTATCCCCGAACAGGAATGGATAAATAGTATAAAATTCTACTAACTATAATATAACCAACAGGAAAGATACGTCAAGTATTATGAATTAACATTAAATATCAGAAAAAAATATTAATTCCGAAGCCGGAACTCCACCTCTCTTCTCCAGAGGAATAAAAGGGATTAACTTTGCAGTAAATCATAAAAAAAAACGAATCTCTTACCATATATTTACATCCGGCTGAAATAAATGTGCTACTTCCCCCTTCCCCTTCAGCAGTTTTTAAAGATACGCTGCTGTCTTCCTGAAAATCTGTAAAAGCATGATACAGCTCACCAAAAAGAATAACCGGATGCATCCGGGATTCAACTATCGAAACCGCGGTACTCATATAGTCATCAGAGAGTCCGCTGCCGGAAAAAAATGAATCTTTATAAAAGGGATTCAGTCCGAAAACCGATTTATATGTGTCATATTTTTTCAGATCACCCTTTAATGATCCATACAAATTCTCATCGCGCCCCTCTCTGAGAGTGTAGCTGATATTAAAATTAAGGATATCCTTTCCAGTCATTCTCAATGAAAATACAGGAGTAATTTTCACTTCATTACGCCCTACTGAAAGGTTTCTCCACCTTTCATCAACACCTGGTTCCGGGCCTGTTGGAATACGGATTCTGAGATCAATCCCGGTATCAACCATGTCATAAAAATATCTGCCGGTATAATGCCAGAATTCCAGCAGAGTATCTCCGGTTTCACTTTCGTCACCGGAGAGATCATAATTCAGATAATTCCATTCAACACCAAGTGTTGTGGCATCAGTTAAACCGAGATTGAGAGTTAAAACATCCACCCTGTGGAGTTCATTACCGGAAATTAGCCTCTCCCCTAAATAAAAATCGATGGTGTCCGCAGGTACAGTATAGCAAGTTCTGCTCAAAGGGAGAGAAAAAGCCCCCCCTGAAAATAAAATCAGCACCATGATAATGGTGCTGATTCTTTTAACAGAAGCGCTAATCATTTATAAGCAGGCAACTCAGGCCGCTTTTTTATTCACATTTTCAACGATCTTTCTGAAAGCGTCCATATCCCTGACAGCTATCTCAGCAAGCATCTTTCTGTTAATATCAACATTGCCCGCCTTCAATGCGCCGATTAGTCTGCTGTATGACATTCCGCACGCTCTTGCAGCCGCGTTTATCCTCATAATCCAGAGAGCTCTGAAATCTCTCTTTTTCAGTCTTCTATGCGTATATGAATTCTGAAGTGCCCTTCTTCTGGCATCCTTAGCTGTCCTGAACAGTTTGCTCCTGGCGCCCCTGAATCCTTTGGCATCCTTTAATATTCTCTTTCTTCTTTTCTGGTGTATTCTACCAGTAGTCGCTCTAGCCATTTTTACCCTCTTTTCTACCTGATGATGATTTCAATAATTAACCATACGGAAGCATGGCTTTAACTCTTGCTGCTTCAGAGTCAGAAACAACAGCTGTTCCCCTGAGCTGCATTTTGCGCTTTGGAGATTTTTTCTCAAGAATATGTCTTTTGAATCCTTTAGCGCTCAGAACCTTCCCGTTTTTGGTTATTCTGAATCTCTTTTTTGCCCCGCTGTTAGACTTTAGTTTAGGCATAACCTTACCCCTTATTATTCTTACTAACTCAATGTCGTTATATCAGTTTTTCTTAAGTGCTGCGACAGGATTCATAAACATTGTGATGTTTCTACCTTCCTGGGCCGGTTTTTTCTCAACGGTTGCAACATCCTTCAGAACTTCCTGAATTCTTTCCATTACTTCAAAGCCCAGTTCAGGGTGTACCATCTCTCGTCCCCTGAACATCAATGTAAATTTCACTTTGTCGCCCTTTTCAATAAAACTCTTCGCATTATTAACTTTATGCAGAAAATCATTGTCATCAATTGCAGGACGCATTTTGATCTCTTTAATATGGATGACTTTCTGCTTCTTTTTGGCCTCTTTGGCCTTTTTAATCTGGTCAAACTTAAATTTACTGTAATCAACAATTCTTACTACCGGGGGATCCTGATTGGCAGTAATTTCGACAAGATCAAGATTTTTTTCCCTGGCCATTTCAAGAGCTTTGCTCATGGAAATTACCTGAGGTTCACCCTCTTCACCAACCAGCCTTACATTTGGAGCATCTATCTCCTCATTTAACCTGAATTTATCGAATTTGTCCTTAGCAGGCATCTTACCTTTATTTAACAAAATTACCCCCGTATTAAAATAATATCTCTAACGTCAGAATGAAACAACATACTGATTAAAATCAATAAAAAATTCATTCATCAGGCATATTTTTTATACCATAGGTAAATTTATACAATGATCATGCCGATTAAGCTGAATAATGATTAAATCTATCAGATTTTATCGCTTTTCTGCGATCTCCTCCTCCAGCATTTTATAAAAATCATTTATTGCCATTGTAATTGAATCCTTCTCACCTCTTTTTCTTACAGAAACGGTTCCGTTTTCAGCTTCATTTTTACCAATTACACATACATAGGGCGCTCTCTGCGAAACAGCTTCTCTTATTTTGTACCCCATAGACTCATTACGGAGATCAACCTGAGGTCTTAACCCGCGGTCAATCATAGTGTTTTTCATTTCGTTCACAACGCCAGCCTGCTCTTCAGATACATTAATCAGAATTACCTGTACCGGTGAAAGCCAGGCCGGAAATTTTCCACTGTAATGCTCAATAAGTATACCCACGAAACGTTCAATAGAACCGAGGAGAGCCCTGTGAACCATAAACGGCCTGTGCTTCTGCCCGTCTTCCCCTATATAGTACATGTCGAATCTTTCGGGGAGGTTGAAGTCAAATTGTATCGTTGTCATCTGCCATTCTCGGCCGATTGCATCACGAACCTTCAGGTCAATCTTCGGCCCGTAGAATGCTCCGCCACCTTCATCCAATTCGACTTTAAGATCAGCGGACTCAATCGCTTTACGGAGGGATTCCTGCGCTGTTATCCATCGTTCGGGCTCGCCAACACTCTTTTCAGGTTTTGTGGCAAGATATGCCTTTATATCTGTAAATCCCAGAGTTTTCCACATCCAGAGGGAGAATCTCAGGACTTCCTTTATTTCATCTTCAATCTGTTCAGGGGTACAGAAAATATGTGCATCATCCTGCGTAAATCCGCGCACACGCAGTAATCCATGAAGCACTCCTGACTTCTCATACCTGTAAACAGTTCCAAGCTCCGCCCATCTTAAAGGAAGATCCCTGTATGAATGGAGACTTGTCTGATAAATCTTTATATGGAACGGGCAGTTCATCGGTTTGATTATATAATCGTTTCCGTCTATCTCCATCGGGGAATACATGTTGTCTTTGTAGAATCCCAGGTGACCTGAAGTTTCCCATAGTGTTGAACGGCCTATATGGGGAGAGTAGAGAATCTCATACCCGTTTTTGAAATGTTCCTTTTTCCACCACTCTTCGAGCGTGTTTCTGAGCCTTGCTCCTTTAGGATGCCAGTAGATTAAACCTGCACCCACATCCTCATGCGTGCTGAAGAGATCAAGATCCCTGCCGATTTTACGGTGATCTCTCTTCTTCACCTCTTCAATGAAATCCAGGTGTTTTTTAAGATCCTTCTGATCAGGGAACGCAACTCCGTATATCCTCTGAAGCATACGGTTTTTCTCATCCCCGCGCCAGTAGGCTCCTGCTATTGAGAGGAGCTTGAATGATTTAAGCTGTTCCGTGTTGCGCACATGAGGCCCGCGGCAGAGATCAGCGAACTCCCCCTGCCTGTAGAGAGAAACATTTCCGTCAGGGAGATCACTCAGAAGTTCAATTTTATAGGTTTCATTTATGGAGGAGAAATACTTTATCGCATCAGCTTTTGGCATCTCCTCACGCTTTACGTCAAGTTTTTCTTCAACTATTTTAGCCATCTCAGCTTCAATGGCCTCAAGATCCTCGGGAGTGAGAGTTTTCTTCATATCTATATCGTAATAGAATCCGCTTTCAATTGAAGGGCCTATTGCAAATTTCGCATCAGGATAGAGTCTCTTTACAGCCTGAGCCATGAGGTGTGATGCTGAATGCCAGAAGATATCTCTACCCTTTTCTGAATCGAAGGTAATTATACTTAAGTCGCTGTCTTTAGTTACTGTTGTCGCAAGGTCAGTGAGAACCCCGTCAAGTTCAGCAGCAAGCGCCGCTTTCTGAAGACCTTTCCCGATAAGACCTGTAATATCATAGAGAGTTGAACCGCTCGGGGCCTCTTTTATACTGGAATCGGGTAATTTTATTTTAATCAGGTTGCTCAATGTAGTATCCTCGACTATTAAATTTACATTTCACTGCGGGATACCTGCCTGGGAATAACAGGTGAAGGAATTGGGCGATACTGGAATCGAACCAGTGACCTCCTGCGTGTCGAGCAGGCGCTCTAACCATCTGAGCTAACCGCCCGTAGTGAAAATCAGTTTAATCAATATTTTTATACATGGTTCATTGTCAAGATTTTTTTGTTGATATCAACCTTATTAACCCCTGAATTCATTGTTCTTCATGGTTCTCTTTTTTCTCTGTCGCATAATGTACAGGCTGAACTTCACCGTAGGGTTTCCCATTTACCAGCCGGGGCAATTCTTTGAAATCAGCAGAAAAGATGCTCCTGCTTTTTTCAAAGTCGGCATAGCGCAGTTTAGATAATGCTGAAATGCTGTGTATTACATCTTCGGTTGAATAAGGCCTTTCAAGATAATATTTCATATTCGCGAAAAAATTACTGTTTGCAGCTTTATATTTATCAGATACCCATAGTATATAAGGAATCTCGCACATGTATCTTGAAAAATTCTTAGCCTGATGTCCGAACATATCCCTGTATTCAAACATCTCCTCTCCGTGATCCGAAAAATAGAGTACCCAGGAATATTCACTTTGAGCTCTTACAATATCAATTATTGAAGAGATAATATGATCATTAAATCTCACGCTATTGTCATATTCATCTATAATCTGTTTTTTATCTTCAGAGAGATTGCTGCCGTATGGCAGGGGGATTTTATTGTGATCGAAATATGCAAAATCCTTTGTATACCTTTCAGTATATTTTGTATGCGATCCTCTCAGGTGAATAAAAACAATCCTGTCCCTGTTCCCTCTTATACGCAGAGTCATCCCCAGGGCGTCAACAACTGCCTGATCATGTTTGTAAGCTATTTCATAAGATTTAGCGCACTCGTTTGCAATAACTCCATGGCTGATATTATATTTGTTCCCTTTAAATCCCTGGTTACCTATCCATACAGTATCATACCCGGCTTCATTAAACAGATTTACAATAGATCTCTTCTGTAAAAAAAATTCAGGGTGCCGCTGGTTTGCAAGTGTCAGCACATGTTTCATTACTTCAACAGTTGTTGTTGCAGGAGAGGTTACATTTTTAAAAACATACAGATGATCTTTAATCGCGCTGAGTTTGGGATTGGTTTCTCTTTCGTAACCGTAAAGCTGCATGTGGCTTCTGGACTGCGACTCTCCGATTATAACAACAAATGTTTTTGGATTTTTTATTTTAAGTTCAGAAACTACTGCACCTTCAAATTTTATGTTCTGCCTTGCCGCTTCAAGTTTATCGAACTTCTGAGCCTGTTTAAAATTATAATATGATCTGTAAAAACCTACAACATGATAGTTCTTTGAAACAAGGCTCCAATTTGTTAAACAGACAATAGCAAGTAATATAATTGTCAGAGCTATAACTGAGTTTTTTACTGCTCTTCCTATAACTGGTTTTACCGGTTTAATAATCAGCAATACAAAAAGAGGCAATATATAGCCTAAAACCAGTGCAACTGTTTTAAAATCCAGAAACTGTTCAATAAACTCCATTGATTCAGCCTGATCCGTTGTAAAAAAAACGCGGAAATCCCCCCGGTTCATGATCGCTCCTGTTACAGAAAAACCGGATACAACAAGCAGGGAGGGAATGATCACAAACAATGAAAGCAGGATACGGAAAACCCTTGTTTTTACTGGAGAAAAAATGAAAACAATAAAAAAGGATATTGCAAAGAGCAATGATATAATAAGTACTCTGAGAGAAACCGAAAACTCTATTTCTTTGTCAAAAAAATAGAGCAAACAGGCCGAACTGGACATCCAGAAAATAATTACTAAAAATTTTAAATTGTTTATGTTAAAAACCTGTCTGAACACTTTTTTCCTCTATAACAGCAATTCTTTATATTTTCTTTATAAAAACCATTAATGAAGAGCAATAAAAAATGTCAATAATTACTTAACCGGTTAATTAAATATTTACGAAGGGATGTTATTCATTATAAAATGAATAAATCTGAAAAAATGATTGTATAAACCTTCATTTCTGCATTTAATCTCATTTCAGATATATCACTGAACTACGACTGACTTATTCAAAGAGATGAGCAGAGCATTTTGATATTGTACAATATAAACTCACTTTAAGTTTACAGTTTAAGTGGAAGTCTCATAAAATTAAAAAGCAGGAAAAACTATGTTTGATAATATTGAAGTTTACGCCGGCAAAAATGCGGCACGTATAATTATGGAATCCGGCCTGAACGAAGAAATGATTACAGGGATTGCCGCTGCTTCAGGGGGGCCGAAATTCCTGGCACTTGCGGGATTTGACAATATTATCCTGGCGAACTGGTTTAAAAAAAGAAAAAAGCCCCTCTTTTTCCTCGGTTCATCAATCGGCGCATGGAGAGGTGCGGCCTATGCATGTAAAAACCCGGTTAAAGCACACAATCAGCTGATTGAATCGTATCTTACACAGAAATACAGCTCAAGGCCTTCTGAAAGTGAAGTTACTGTGGAAAGTCTGAGAATTCTTGATGAATATATTTCTGACAGTGATATCAATCATATACTTACAAAATCACACGTTCACCTTGGCATCATTGCTGCACGCTGTACAGGTTTATCAGCCATGAACAGCAGGGCTGCACTTGCGGCATCCTTTATCCCCTCCGCCCTGGTGAATATTGTAAGCCGCTCGCTTCTGCTTAAATTATTCGGCAGAACTCTTTTTTATGACAGGCGGGAAGATCCCCCCTTTGCTTTTAATTTCAGCGGGAAACTACGGATCCCTCTCACTGCGGATAATTTCAGACAGGTTGTACTCTCATCGGGTTCTATACCCTTTGTCATGGAGGGAATAAAAGATATACCCGGGGCTCCGGCCGGGACATACCGTGATGGAGGTCTGACTGATTACCATCTTAATATAAATTTCGGTGTTGATAAAGGGATTGTTTTATTTCCCCATTTCAGCAGCCGGATTATACCCGGATGGCTGGACAAAAACATAAAATGGCGCAAACATGATCCTGCTCTGTTGGCAAATGTGCTGCTCATTGCCCCTTCCCGGAAATTTATCGATTCTCTCCCATACAGCAAAATTCCGGACAGGACAGATTTTGTCACATTTACCGACCGAGACAGGCTCAATTACTGGAATAGTGTAATAGATAAAAGCTCTGTAATTGGCAGGGAATTTATTGAGGCGGCTGCATCTGGCAGACTTAAAGATATTATTAAACCATTATAAATCACAGAGAATGATAATCTTCAAAAAACTGATTATGCTCCTTTTTTTGCGGTATCAAGCCGATTGAATTAATCATTCTTTTTAATTATATTTCATGAGTAGCCTATGGATATTATAATAATCACTGCCCAATTATTTCTCTCCTGCTGCATCGGTATAATTCTGATGGGGACTTTCCTTGCAATGTATATAGATTTATATACAGGGAAAAAAATGAACAGGGGAATTGTGCTGATCGGATTTCTTGGTATAATCGTAACGACAACCGAGCTCATCATCCTGACTTTCAGCATAAAAGGCCTGAACAGGCCGGGTATGGAATTTCACAGGATTGAAGCATTGGCTATATCTTTCTACCTCTTTGCTCTCCCGTATCTCTTCCAGAGTCTTCTTGAACTTAACTATTTTCTCAGAAGAATCAACAGGTATATATATATCATCGGATTTATTATAGCGGTATTTTTCACTGGTGCAGCCTTCATCTCTCCGGAGCTGTTTCTTTCCTTTAATGAACCGGTAAAAACAGGGCCCTACGCGTGGAATACAGGGAGAGCCACCCCCGGAACTCTTTTCAGAATAAGAGATGTACTTCTGATGTTTATATCGTTCTACAGCCTTACTCTTTTATTTTACGAAATGAAAAATTCCGCCAACAGGCGTTTTCTGAAAGCAATGATGACCGGCATTATAACAGGTATTCTCTCCGGTGTGGTTGACCTTATCATGAACCTTGTAGAACTGGATGCAGGGATGCACGCTTTTAGGGTGATATCTTATATAAATGTCGGTCTTACAGCTTTTACAATTATTGCAGTAATTGCTGTTATAAGGGTCTTTATTGACGGAAGTCAGGCTCTTGAAAGACTCAGAAAAAATGAATTCATGGAACTCCTCGCAGGAGGTATTGCGCACGATTTCAATAATCTTCTCACAGGGATACTGGGCAACACTTCTCTTGCATTGTACAACGCCTCTGAAAACAGCGGCAACACCGAGCTTCTGAAAAGTATTGAAAAAGCTGCCAAAAGAGGGAGGGGCCTCAGCAGACAGCTCCTTGATTTTTCAAAAGGGGGAGCACTTATGCGTGGAGTGGTCTCCCTGGAAAAACTCATTACTGAAAATGTAAAGTTTATTATGACCGGCTCAGGTATTGATACTCTCTTCCAGTTTGACAAATCTCTACTTCATGTGAATGCTGATGAATCTCAGATCTCCCAGGTAATTCAGAATATTGCCATAAACGCCAAACAGGCGATGGATGACACCGGCAAGCTTACTGTTATATGCAGGAACACTTCAATTGCAGACCCCTTCTCCATACTAAAACCCGGGAGATACATTAAAATTGAATTCAGGGATACCGGACCAGGTATACCTGAAAAAAATCTTAAGAATATATTCGATCCCTATTATACTACAAAAAAGACAGGAACCGGGCTTGGACTTGCAACTGCTTTTTCTATTATAAAAAATCACGGCGGACTTATTGAAGTCACATCAAAACAGGGAAACGGAGCAACTTTTACTGTTTACCTCCCGGCTTCAGAAAAGGAATTAATAGAGCACAAAAATGAAACATCATTAAAAACAAAACACCGCGGGAGAGCCCTCATAATGGATGATGACAATATGATCCTCGGTGTGGGAATGAAGATTCTCACAGAGCTGGGTTTTAATGCGGAATGCGTGACATGCGGTGAAGATGCCCTCGAAGAGTATAAAAAAGCAATGGATGGCAGAGAGCCGTACCGCCTTGTAATCATGGATCTCACCATTGCAGGGGGAATGGGCGGGAAAGATGCTGTTAAGCTTTTAAAGAAATTTGATCCTTCTGCAAAAGTTATTCTTTCCACAGGTTATTCTCACAACCTCGCGGGGAAAGATTTCAGTGACATCGGTTTTGACGGCATACTTCCAAAGCCTTATACCTTTGAAGAGATGAAGCAGGCTGTTGAAGAGGTTCTTAAATAGACCTTAGACACCGGCTGACGGTCAGCATATAGAAAATTACTATACATCCCGGAATTATGTGCAGAACAGACATGACACGTCAGTTCACTTTAACTGCGGAATGTGCCTCAGCATAATGAACTTTGCGAATTATTACACCCCTTATCCATTTTTTTCTTGTATAATATTTCTGCTTTCTCTCAATAGTGAACATACTGTAACTTTTAATTCTCGCATCAGCACTCTGTCAGTGTTATGCGGAGAGTCACAGATAAAAATATAAACTGATATATTCTTTCATGCAATATATCACCTGAAGGAAGACCATTTTTTAATGGCACCAAATAATACCGCCAGTTCAAAAAGGAGTTATTTTTATGATCAAACAGACTATTGAAGACAACATTCTTATTGCGCAGTTTGCCAATGCACCTACTTATTCAATGAAGTTCGAAACGCTTGTTCAGATCCGGGAAGCAGTAAAAAAAGTTAAAGAGGATGCTTCACTGAAGGGTATGATTTTCACAGGTGAAGGTAAATTTTTCTGCTCAGGTTTTGACCTCCCCACATTTCTCAGCTTTAAAAACAAGGAAGATGTTCTGGAATTTTTCAATGTTGAAGAGGAAATGCTCTATGAAATCTTCACATGCCCTAAACCTGTTATAGCTGCAATTAACGGCCACTGTACAGCAGGGGGATTTATCGTTTCCATGGGATGCGACTACAGGATCGCAACAGATAATCCTAAAGCGAAAATGGGTATGACTGAAACCAAAATCGGAATGTCCCTGACAATCGCAGAGATGGAGCTTGTACGCTCAGGCTGTAACAGTGAGCGCATGGTTCGTGACATCATGTATAACGGCGAGAGACACAGCTTTGAGCAGGTAAAAGCCATGGGCCTTATTGACGAGATTGTTCCCGAAGAAGAGCTTATTAATACTGCGAAGAAAAAAATATGCTACTGGTGGGATCAGCCGCTGCATGCCTTCTCTAACCTCAAGTACTGCCTCAGGTACCCCATAGCTTCACAGATGAGATACAGACTTGACAACGAGAACTGGCAGGACACACTTTCCGATCTCCTCACAAGCCCTCAGATCAGGGGTGTACTCGAAATGGTTCAGAAGATGATGACAGGCGGAAAATAAAGCCTTAAAAAATACTAATTCGAAGAATGCCCGGTGTTTGATAAATGCTGGGCATTCTTTTTATATCCGCGTATTTAATTTTTTAATGAAATGATAAATATACCAGCCCCTTTCGTTCTGAAAACAACCTCTGAAAAAAGGCTTGACTGTAACCGGTTTTAACAATTAATTCATAATGATTTACTGTGTACATACCATATTTTAATATTTTTAAGGATAATTTTAATGAAAACAATTGAAGGGAAACTTGACGCTTCCGGCCTTAAATTCGGAATTATTGTTTCAAGGTTTAACGAGTTTATTACAAGCAAACTCCTTGGAGGAGCTGTTGATTGCATAAAGAGAAATAACGGCGAAGAAGACAACATCACCGTTGCATGGGTTCCGGGTGCATTTGAAATTCCTTCCATGGCTAAAAAACTTGTTAAGACAAATAAGTTCGACGCTGTAATCTGCATCGGCGCAGTAATTAAAGGTGCTACCCCCCATTTTGAATATGTTTCTTCAGAAGTCACAAAAGGTGTTGCCCAGGTCGGTATGAGTGCTGAAATTCCTGTTATTTTCGGTGTTCTGACTACTGACAGTATTGAGCAGGCAATTGAACGGGCGGGTACAAAATCCGGCAACAAAGGATTTGATGCTGCAATGTCCGCCATCGAAATGGCAAATATATTCAAACAGTTGGGCTGATGGGACATAGAAGAAAAGCAAGAGAAACAGCTCTACAGGGGCTGTATATGCATGAAATAGGGAAGTCGGATGTTGAAACAATAATCCGCTTTGACTGGCTTGATGAAACTCTCAGTGACGAGATAAAAAATTTTGCTGTTACACTAATCAGGGGGGTTGTCAGCAATATTGACAGGATCGATTCACTAATCAGCGCCTATTCAAAAAACTGGAAGCCTGAACGGCTTACTGTAATAGATAAATCCATATTACGCCTTGCCATTTTTGAAATGCTGTTTATTGAAGACATACCAACAGTTGTTACAATCAATGAAAGCATTGAGCTGGGTAAAACTTTCGGGGGTGAAAACTCCGGACAATTCATAAACGGTATACTCGACGCGGTTAAAAAGAATGAACTGAAGGAGAAGTAAACTCCGGTATGTTAGGTAAAAAGAAAAAGGGGTTCCCGGACATTGAAAACGATATAGCCCGCAACAGAATAAGCGGGATTGAAATTATCGGGGAGAAGGGGCTGCCCACAAAGCATAAGTATATAATCGGCATACTCACCCTTGCCGTGGTTGTATTGACAACAATTATAATACTTGTTACTTTTGTTTTCAAAAAACCGGGGCCTTTCACTTCGGACAATACTACCGGCAAAAGCGGAAGCGAACTGTTCCAGGGATCTCCCACCATCTCGATGGATCAGACTGATAATCCACAGCTCAGAAAAGCTATAGAAAGCTACAAGAGCGGCTACATGGCAAATGCCATTACTGAGTTTACAGATGTAGTAGAGTCAAACGCATTAGACAGAGATAAAGCTATCGCCCTCACATACCTGGGCCTTATTGCCGACAGAAAGGGGGATTACGTTTCCGCACTCAAATATTTCAGCAGAGCTGAAGGTTACGACAGGAATAATCCTGAAATATACATGAACATGGCGAGAACTTACAGAAATCTTAAGCAGTACGATAATGCCATGCAGAGCGCTGAACGGAGCGCCGAACTTGCTCCGCAGGATATTAATCCTCTTATTCTGATGGGGAACATCAATTACGAGCTGACACATTATGATGATGCCCTGCGATATTATCAGAAAGCATTAAGAATATCTCCCGACAACCCTTCTCTTCTTTATAACACGGCTCTGGCTCTCTTCAAAAAAGGGGAGAGATTCCAGGCTCTCGAATTTTTAAAGAAAGCAGCTGAGGAGGATCGTATTGGTGAAATAGCTTACAGAGCATATTCGCGGCTCGGGGCTGAATTCCTTGAAAGCAATATGTTTGACCTTGCAGAAAAATATCTGAAGCAGGCTGCCGGGATGAGACCGCAGGATGCGGCAGCCAGATACAATCTCGGCGTGGCGTATCTCCGGCAGGGAAAAAACAGCGAGGCTCTGAAGGAACTGGAGGAGGCTGAACGCCTGAGCCAGGGGGATGTCGGGATGCTTGAACAGATAGGGGAATCGTTCTTTTCAATGAAAGAATATGACCGGAGTCTCCGTTCATACGGTAAAGTTCTGGAGTCAAACAGCCGTGACGTGAAAATTCTTTCACGAATCGGAGAAATTTATTATTCCAAGGGAGACCTGGAAAGAGCCTACGACGCGTACAGAAAAGTAACACAGATACAGCCTGCGACAGAAAACGCGCGCATTGCGTATCTGAATATGGGAAACATACTTGATGACGCGCAGCGATATGATGAAGCAATAAAGGCTTACGAATCCGCTCTTACAATCAGAGATAATGATGATTTGACATACTACAACCTCGGTATAGCATACAAACATTCAAACCAGGCTGCCATGGCTGTCAATTCATGGAAAAAAGGGGCGCAGATTAATCCGGAGAATCAGAAGATCCGCCTTGCTCTTGCAGATTATTATTATGAAACAGGCTACGCTGATCTGGCGGAAAAGGAATACCAGGAGATTATCTACAAATGGCCGTCGAACCAGGAAGCTCTCTTTAAACTTGGCACTATATATCATAAACATAAAAATTATGCCGACGCGGCAAAAGCGTACAACAAAGTAATTGAAGCTGACGGAAATACTGAGTTCGCAAGAAAATCAATGATCAACCTTGCAGTTATAACTTCGGCCGATAAACCTGATGAAGCGGGCCTTAACAATTCACTTAAAATGATCCAGAAATCCCTGCTTCTGAAACAGGATGATGCTGATGCGCTCCTTGCGCTTGGAATTGTTTATTCAAGGAAAGAGATGCATGAAAAGGCAATCGAAGCGTTTTATCAGTCCATCAAGGCATCCCGTGACAACAAAATGACAGCTGAGGCTTACAACAATATTGGAAAAAACTATTACCAGCTCCGTCAGTACAAAAAAGCCATCCAGGCCTTTGCTCAGGCTGTTGAAGAGGATCCGGCTAACGAAGAGATCAGGATAAACAGAAAAACCGCCACCCAGGCGTACGAATCAGAAATAAGCAGGCTGCAGTGAAACCGGCAGACCGTAAATACCTTCAGGATCTCGAGGATCAGAATCTTGCTCCATTTGCCGCGCGTTCATCAGCAACCCGAGGGAGAGAGCATACCGAGGCAAGTCACGGCTACAGAACTGAATACCAGAGGGACCGTGAGAGAATTATTCATTCCAGGGCCTTCAGGCGGCTTGAATATAAAACACAGGTCTTCATAAACCATGAGGGAGATCACTACAGAACACGGCTCACCCACACAATGGAAGTGGCGCAGATTGCCCGTGCGGTTTCACGGGCTCTCCGTTTAAACGAAGATCTTTCTGAAAGCATTGCACTTGCCCATGACCTGGGACATACACCTTTCGGCCACGTTGGAGAGAGGGAGCTTAACAGGCTGTTGAAAGATTATGGCGGATTTGAGCATAACAGACAGAGCCTGCGGGTAGTCGAGGTACTGGAAAAGAGATACAGCGATTTTGACGGGCTCAACCTCACATGGGAAACACGTGAGGGAATTATAAAACACTCCGGGCCATATGACAGGCCGGAGACCGGCGGATTCAATCCGGAGGAACAGCCATCACTTGAAGCGCAGATTATTGACCTCGCAGATGAAATAGCTTACAACAATCACGACCTTGATGATGGGATCTCTTCCGGCATACTTAACTTCAGCAATGTGAGCATGCTTACGATCTGGAAGCATGCTGCAGAAATTTACGGAAGGCCGCTCCCTGAATCTGAGAAAAGCTGCGCACGGGAAATTATACGGACAATTATTAATATTCTTGTGACTGATCTAATCAATACAACACTTCAAAATATTGGAAACTGCGGCATCAATTCGTATTCTGATGTGAAATCATGCAGGTCAAAACCTGTGTCCTTCTCTCCGCAAATAACTGAAATTAATAATGAACTGAAAAAATTTCTGAAAGAGAATCTATACCAGCACTACAGGGTAACCCGCATGTCTCTTAAATCACAGAAAGTTATCAGCGAACTTTTTCATATATACACTGAGCATCCCGACACTCTTCCTGACCGTTACAGGGAGGAGATCCAGCAGAATGGCGTAATCCGCACTGTTACTGATTTTATCGCGGGGATGACAGACCGGTTCGCTATCGAAGAACACAGAAAACTCACTGACCCTTTCATGAGGGTATAGCATTATAGTTTAACAGGAGTAAAAATGGAAAAGACTCATCCGGGAATACCTGAATATATTAAAGAGCTGATTGAGTCAGGACAGCAGATCGATGACATATTTCTGGACAGAGAGGGGAGATGGTTTCATAATGGAGAGCCCTTTCTTAATGAAAGAATTATAGCATTTTTCAACAAGTCTGTGGATATAACATCTGACGGCCAGTATGTAATACACTACGGGGATTATACTTACCCCATAAGGGTTGAGGACACTCCCTATTTTGTAACCGGTGTAAGATTTGACGGGTTCGGCTGTTTTGAGAGGATATTCATCAACACATCTGATGGTGAAACTGAAGAACTTGCCGTACACACAATATACTACGGCAGCAATAATGCTCTCTACTGCCGGATCAAACACGGGAGAATGCCCGCAAGATTTATGCGCTCACCATCTTTTAATATACTTGAGCGCCTTGAAGAAGAACCGGGAGGAAAGTATTCTCTGCGTCTCTGCGGACAGAGAATAGATCTTACAACAGAGGAAAAATAAAGTGAGAAAATACTTCAACCTGATGCTCCTGCTTTCATTTGCCGGAGCTTTACTGTCCGGTATACTGCTATACCAGCACTATTACCCGGAAATGGAATTGGGTTTTCTGTCATGCGGCAAAGGATTCAGCAATCCGTGTATTGCAGTCGGACAGTCACCTTATGCTTCAATATTCGGGATACCTCTTGCTGCCTTCGGTATATTCTATTTTACTCTAATTACATTTCTCATGCTTATTGCTGATTATGCAGAAGAGTACTATTATCACATCTTCATGGGATTAATTTTCCCTGTTGTTATAGCCGGAACTGCTGCTGATGTTGTGCTCGGTTTACTGATGGTTAAGATCGGTGAGCTCTGTACTCTCTGCCTCTGGACGTATATCATCAATATCCTGTTACTGCTGCTGCTATTCCTTTATTTAAAGAAAATTTCAGATAGGAAGAAACTCATTGAAATTATTAAAGGCTTCATCAGGCCGGAAACTCCGGACCGCAAGGCAGTTTTTGCCCTGTTTATTGTATTTGTCTTTTTCCTGGCTTTTTCAGTATTTACAGGTTCAAACATATTAAAGGCAAAAGCCGCCACAAACAAAGCCCCTAAAAATCAGATAACAAAACTTGTTGAAGGATTCTACGGGCAGGAACCGGAAAAGATTAATTTCCCGGAAAGCTCGATGAGACTTGGAAACCCTGATGCTAAAGTAAAGATTTACGCTTTCACCGATTTCCTCTGTTCAGCATGCTACAAGTTTTACCAGCTTGAAAAATACATACTTGCAAAATATAAGAACAGGGTGGAAATTATTTATTACCACTACCCTCTTGACGCATCATGCAACCGCCACATGGATGACAGTGTTTACCCCGGATCATGCCTGGCCTCAAAGTCTGTTTACGCGGCTGTGTCAGCAGGCTTTTTTAATGAATACTTCTATATACATTTTTCAGATTATCCCATGTATAAAGATGGATTTACGCAGGATCATGTTAACAGAAATCTTCACAGCGCGCTGAAAGAGGGAGGGATTGGCGAACAGGGTAAATTGAAATTTGAAGAAGCAATAAAAAGCCAAACCGCACTTGATGAGATAAAAATGCATATTGAATTTGCTGAAAAAATAAAAATTGAAGCAACGCCCACAGTATATATTGCCGGAAGAAAAATAGTCGGAGTACCGCCAAAAGAATTTATTGACGAGATAATACTCAATGAACTGAAAAAATAAAAAATCTCACAGCATATCTACAGGATCAATATCAATTTCCGCGTAAACAGATTTTGACCTGTAGAGTTCCATCGCTTTTCTGATTAGCTGCTGAAGTTCCTCAAGTCTGCGCCCTTTAAGAATCAGATGATACCTGTAATTTCCACCTATCCTGGCAAAAGGAGCCTGGGCAGGCCCCAGTTTTGTCACCTTCATCTTGTCTGTCATTATGATATCATCAATACTGCTGCTGAGGCCAGATGCAGCAGCAGATACATCGGTTTCATCCTTACCCCTGAAAACAATTCGCGCCAGCCTGGAAAAAGGTGGGTAATCAAGCATACGCCTGATATTGAGTTCAGAATAATAAAACCCGGTATAATCATGCTTTTTCAGATAATCATATATGGGATTGGTCTCATTCAGTGTCTGAATTATCACCCTGCCGTTCTCTTCACCTCTACCGGACCTCCCGGCAAGCTGCAGCAGGAGTGAAAATATTCGCTCCGTTGATCTGAAATCCGGCATGTTAAGTCCTATATCAGCCAGAATTATCCCGGCAACCGTGACTCCGTGGAAATCAAATCCCTTGGACACCATCTGAGTACCAACAAGTATATCTATCTCCCGCTTTTCCATTTTTTCCATAAGTTCAGAAGCAGTATCCTTTATCCTCGCTGTATCCTGATCGAGCCTGAAAATCCTGTAGCCGGGAAACTCTCCCTGTATTGTATCCTCAATTTTCTGTGTCCCTGAACCCAGTTTAACTATGGCGCCGGAACCGCATTTACCGCAGGTTTCCGGAACATCAGTCATATATCCGCAGTAATGGCAGAGCAGCCCCTTATTCCTGTGATAGTTCATTCCGATGCTGCAATGCGGGCATTCGACAGCAGTTCCGCAATCTTCGCATAACACGAAGGGTGCGAATCCCCGTCTATTAAGGAGATAAACTGCCTGGTTGCCGTTTTTTACAGCCCTGCTGGTGAAAAGTTTAAGCCGCGGTGAAATCTCATCTCCTCGTCCGTGCACCTTCACCACTTCTATTTCAGGCATCTTCGCGCCGCCATACCTTTCATTAAGCCTGTGAAGTTTTATTGCTCCTTTTTCAGCAGAATACATTGTTTCTATAGATGGTGTTGCAGAACCCAGGATCAGTAGCGCATTTTCCTTAATCGCTCTGTAATAGGCTATACGTTTCGCGTTGTATCTCGGAGAGCTCTGTTCTTTGTAGGATGAATCCTGTTCCTCATCAATAATTATAAGCCCGAGATCCGGACACTGTAGAAAAACTGAGGATCGGGTCCCCACAGCTATCTTCGCTTCCCCCCGCTGAAATTTTTTCCAGTTCGCAAGCCGCTGATTCAGGGTAAGTCCGCTGTGATAAAGAACCAGATCCTCCCCGAATACTTTATGCAGCCTGTCAAATATCTGAGAAGAGAGAGTTATTTCAGGAACAAGATAGATGACTGAACGGCCGATTTTTATTGAATCTAAAGCTGCGTTGATATAAATCTCCGTCTTCCCGCTGCCGGTAATTCCGAATATAAGATGAATCCCCCCCGCATTATTTTTTATCTCAGAATAAACGCTCTGCTGCTCCTCTGTAAGAGTTATGGAATTGCTGCCATTGATGCCGCGTTTAACAGGGCGTGTTTTAAGCCTGACACTTTCACCTGACGGCAGAGCCTTACTGAGCGCTTCACCTATGGAAGAGAGATATGATTCAGAAACATAACGTACAAGATCAGTCAGTCGCTCATCAAATAAAGGGGAATCATCTATTACAGAAATAATATCTTTAACCTCAAATCCGGAAGGCTCATCATTGTGCAGAGAAAGAACATACCCGGTCATCTTTCTTCTATTGAAATCAGCAATAACTCGTACACCGGGTTCAACCTGCATCTCACGGGGGATGCGGTAAGTGAAGGTTCTGTTAACCGGGGTGTTTAAAGCTAATTCAGCAAAACGGAAGATGGTTCTTTTTTCATCCGCCATTCTGAGTTTCCGTGTATCTTTCTCTCACAATTTTAAGGGTTTCCCAGGCTGGCCGTTTAAGCTCCGGATTTTTAATGAGAGATATTGTATGTTCTGTGTTAAACCAGGAGATCCCCTTCACTGATTTAATTACACCCTGCAGAGGTATTATCTCCCCAAGAACTATTGCAAGCCTGGGATTGATCATATCAATCTCCTGCTTGAGAATATCCAGACAGTTTTTCAGCATATCACTCGGTTTAACAAAAGGATCACTGCTTTCGCATTTTATGAGGTTTGTCACATAACACTCATGGAGTTCAATACCTATTGCATTTATCATTTTCTTAAGCAGCCCGGCAGACTCAGCTCTATGTATCCGGAGCTCCGCTTTATTTGCCATCCTGGGCGCATTAAGTATTATCATTACACCATTTTCACCGGTGCCGTAAGCTGTTTTTCTCTCAACTATATCTTTACATTTTGTGCAGCTGTTAATCAGGGCTTCAGGTGTAAGGGCAAGACTGGGCTGAGATACAGGTTTAGTTTTACCCTTGAGATAGTTTTTAAGAAACTCCAGCTCTTCACTGCTTTTAAAGAGTATGGCCGCATCGGGACCATACTCACGGAGTATTGAAGCCAGGTCTTTACTTGTGTTATAATTTGTCTGCATTTATGTTGAACTGCCTGATCTTTCTGTGAAGATTTGTCCGTTCTATATCCAGCTGTCTCGCTGTTTCAGAAACATTACCGCCATTGTATTTCAATGCACTGATTATATAATCCCGTTCAAAAGCATCCCTCGCATCCTTAAGCGGGAGGCCGCTGAATGACAGCAATGCAGGTGTATCCCTTACTTCAGGAGTCAGATATTTCTGAAGGTCATGTTCACCTACCTCCTCGGAACTCACCATGATTACAACACGCTCAATAATATTTTTAAGCTCACGGACATTACCGGGCCACGGATATTTCTTTAAAAAATTCATTGCATCATCGGTCAGTGATTTATCACCTGTTCCATGCTCTCTGGAAAATCTTTCCAGAAAATAGTTTATCAGGACTTCGAGGTCATCCTTTCTGTCTGTCAGGCGGGGCATATTCACAGGAATTACATTAAGCCTGTAGTATAGATCCTCACGGAACTTCCCCTGCTCAATTGCCTCTTTGATATCCACATTTGTCGCGGCTATTACCCTTACGTCAACTGTGATTGTCTGGTTCCCGCCGACTCTTTCGAACTGCTGCTCCTGCAGAACCCTGAGAACCTTTGCCTGCGCTGAAAGGCTCATGTCGCAAACTTCATCCAGAAAAATTGTACCTCCGTCAGCAAGCTCAAATTTCCCGATCCTTTTCCCCACTGCTCCGGTAAATGAGCCTTTCTCATGCCCGAAGAGTTCACTCTCAATAAGCTCATCAGGGATAGCAGCGCAGTTCATCTTAATGAAAGGTTTATCCGCCCTGTTGGAGAGTTGGAAGATCGCCTTTGCAACAAGCTCCTTACCTGTACCGCTCTCACCGGTTATAAGAACCCTGGCATTTGTCTTTGCAGCTCTTTTTATGATGTCGCGGATTTCAGTAATCTGCGCAGACTCACCAATCATCTCGTCATCAACAAAAGACATCTTTTTCAGTTTCAGGTTTTCCCTTTTAAGGCGCACGTGCTCCAGGGCGTTATTTACTGATGTTACAAGCCTGTCCAGGGACGGAGGTTTTTCCAGAAAATCAAAAGCACCGAACCTTGTTGATTTGACAGCAATATCAATTGAACCGTGACCGCTAATCATTATAACAGCGGTGCCCGCGTAAAGTTTCTTTATCCTCTCCAGAAGTTCCAGGCCGTCCATATCAGGGAGCCAGACATCCAGTATAACAAGGTCAACCTCATTCTTTTTAAGAAAGTCAGCCCCCTCCTCCCCTGTCTTGCCGGAAAAAATAACATGCCCCTCATCCTGAAGGATTGGTGACATTGTATTAATTATATTCTCTTCATCATCAATAAGCAGTATTCTTGCCATTAAAATCTCCTCTGTTTACAGGAAGCTTGATAATAAAATCAGCCCCCTTCCCCTCTTCCGATCGGCAGTAGATCTTGCCATCGTGTTCAAGAATGATCTTTTCAACAATTGCCAGTCCCAGGCCTGTCCCATTCTTCCCGAAGGTAAACCCGGGATCGAAAACTTTATCAATATGCTCTTTTTTAATACCGGGCCCGTTATCAATAATACGTATTACAAGATAAAACCCGTCCCTGTCCGGTTCACAGATAATTCTGATTAAACCTGTCTCACGCATTGCCTGTATGGAATTGCTTAGTAGATTATTAAAAGCCTGTCTCATCAGAGCTCTGTCAAGCTGCAAATCATCAATAGTTTCGCTGCAATTTATTTCAAATTTAACTTTATCATAAACCTGAAAAAGAGAAACCGCATCATTAATAATATTCCGTATATTTGAAAGCTCAGCTTTTTTTTCAGGGAGCCTGGCGAAACTATTAAAATTACTCACCAGCCTTAGAAGTGAATTAACTTCGCTTATTATTGTCTCGCTCCCCTTCATAACTGCCTCGTCCCGTAACGGGTTCACTTCCAGCACCAGTTTTCTCATTCTCTCAGCGGAGAGGCGTATCGGAGTAAGGGGATTTTTTATTTCATGCACAAGCTTCCTTGCCATTTCATTCCATGCTTCAAGCTTCTGCTTCTGGAACATGAACTTCTGATTCTCTTCCAGCTGCCGGGCCATGGTATTGAATGTTTCAACAAGTGAGCCGATCTCGTCATCACTCCTCTTTTCCACAGAAAGCCTGTTATTCCCCATTGCTATCTGCTTTGCAGCCTTTGAAAGCTCCATTACAGGCTGAGTGATATTGCCTGAAATATAAAGTCCTATCAGATAAGCTATACCTATTATTATTATTGAAAGCAGCATAAGGAACGAGCCTGCACCGCTTTCAAAATATTCGCTCCTGACCTTTATCTCGCTGTAATCATTCCTGGCGTTTCTGAAAAGTTCGTCATCAGCCTTTATATCAGGGGGCACTGGTTTGCAGAGGATGACCAGCATATTATCAAATCTGAAAGCGCCGCTTATAAAATCGAATCCGTCAACTGCCAGCCTGTCAACTTTAACACCGCTTAACGGAGCACTATTATAAAACCTGATTAGTCTGCCGGTGTCAGGTTCAAATCCTTTAATATGGGCTTCATCAATTTTCTGCTCAGGATTTGCCGGCCTGTAAAATATGAGTTTTACACCCCTGTCTTCACTAGCGTGTATCATCCTTTCAAGCCAGAGATCAGAAGGAAGCACGCTTCCATTTCTGAAAAACAGTCTCAATGATTCAAGCTCAGCCCTCACATCACTCCCGAGCGTTATATACATATCATGAGCGATATTTACTGACGTATCAAGAGCCTTCATAGTCGTTGTACTGTACATCTTTGAAAGGTTTTTGCTGAAGTAGCTGCTTGATACAATAACAATAGGCATGGCGGAGAGTACAGCAATGAAGACAAAAGAGAGAGTCATCTTCTTTTTTATACTCTCCCTTATATCTATAGACTCAATATTCAGTGTACGCCTGAATGATATTACGATAAAATAGATCCCGGCGATTACAGGGATTGTCATCAGTGTTGTGATGAAAAAATTTTCATCTATAAGCCCGGCTTCAAGCCTGCCTGGATAAAGCGCAATTACAAGCACTGTAGTAAGCAGAATTATCCCCATCAGGAAAAGAATATCCTGAAGAGAATTACTTCTGTTTTTCATCATCTTATTTCCCGGCAAGTTTAAAACCCGGCATATCTTCTATACCCTGAAATCTTTCTCAATGAGATTTATCAGAAAATCCACAAGCTCCGTTTCACCTTCTCCGTGAGCCCTTATTGTAAGTTTTGACCCCGATATTATAGCGAGTCCCAGAACAGACATTATAGATTTGGCATCCGCCTCAACACTATCTTTTATCAGCATAACTTCACAGGGATACTTCATTGCCTCCCGTACAATCATCATTGCCGGACGTGCATGTATCCCGGCATCGCTGTTGACAATTACATCTTTTTCAACCATTACTTTTGTCCCTCTGTCATAATCCATTTTTTTATCTTTTCATCAAGTTCCCGTGCGGAGTTGATCCCTATCTTCTTCAGTCTCTGGTTAAGGGCGGCTGTTTCAATAATTACAGGGATATTCCTACCTGGCCGTACTGGAACTGTTATATATGGCACTTCAATATCAAGTATACTGTATTTTTTGTCATCAAGTCCGAGACGGTCATACTCTTTCGCGGAATCCCACTCCTCAAGAAGAATCACCATCTCGATTCTCTTTCTGTTCCGTACTGATCTTATTCCGAATATCTCTCTGACATTGACAATACCTATACCCCTTATTTCAATGTGATGTTTCAGTATTTCAGAGCCTGCGCCCATAAGGAGAGATTCGTCGATCTTCTTGACAATTACCATATCATCAGCAACAAGCCTGTGACCCCGCTCAATGAGTTCGAGAGCTGTTTCGCTCTTACCGACTCCGCTTTTACCTGTGAGGAGAACCCCTACACCGAAAACATCAACAAGAGTCGCATGCAGTGTAACCTGTTCAGCGAATATCTCATCAATAACATGTACAAAAAGCGTAATAAAACGAGTTGTGCCTCTTTTCGAGAGGAAGATAGGCACATTCTTTTTTTCAGCAAACTCGAGGAATAGTTTATCCGGAACATAATCATGAGTAAAAATACAGCAGAGAAGATCATAGCTGAAAAAATCGCTGTATGTTTTCATCTTCTGTTCATAAGAGAGCTGATTCATAAAAGCGGTTTCACCCTGACCGAAAATCTGGATCCTGTCATAAGCGAAATAGTCAAAAAAACCGGCCAGTGCAAGCCCGGGCCTGTTTATCTCACCGTACTTGATCTCTTTATCAAGCCCGCCTTCACCGGCATACAGTCTTAGCTGGAGGTCTATCCGTCCCTCCCCTTCTATAAAATATCTTACTGTCAGTTTTCTCATCAAATAATTACATTTCCAGTTTTATTCATAGAGTATCATACTATTTTACGATTGAATTAGCACCCTCTTTGTCATTCCCGCGAAGGCGGGAACCTGTTTCTTATAAAAAAAAGAATATCCGCCGGATTTTATCCTCATGAATATGTGGACGGATATGACAGTTGGATTATTCTAAACTAATCATTTCGTAAAAATGCATTAGTAAAATCCGAAATACCATATTTCCTTCATTTAATGGAATTATTATTATGAGTCGAATTCTTTCCAGTAAAAAATATGCGGGTTTTTAAAAAAACGGAGAGGCGGGTCATTGGCCGGGGACGTGAATCCCCGGCCTGAAATTCAGTACGCCGGGACTAAGACTTCAAAATTTTTGCCGCTGCGGCAGATAATATTAAAGTATCTTGTCTCTCTGTTGAAAAAAGGCATGTAACTTGTGCCGGATTTTTCAAATGAATCAAAGGCTTCATCAAAAGTCAGGTTTTTAATTGAACAGGTATTGTTTTTATTAAAACTGATCCTGGGATTAGCCGGTGATTCATCTATGATGTCAAGTTCATACTCTACAAAATTTTCAGGATTATATTCATGCTCCTTTATACTTTCGAACGGAATTTCAGCCATTCTGAATTTTCCGTCAGACTTATAAATTACCGCGTAATTTCTGTTTCCGTAATCCTGATCTGATTTTACTTCTGTCACACCCTTTTTAAAGAGGATGTAATCCTTGTTGTTGATCTTCATCTGAAGAAAGGCCTCG
Organism: Spirochaetia bacterium UBA5763; assembly: GCA_002418835.1. Lineage (GTDB taxonomy): Bacteria > Spirochaetota > UBA4802 > UBA4802 > UBA5550 > UBA5550. Next base: position 56,686 of record DIEX01000024.1, read on the forward strand.
ATTTTATCAATCGGTTTATTGCTTACCTGATTAAGAACAGCTTCAGTCCCTTTTTCACTTGTAAAATCCATTGTGATACCGAGTTCAACTCCAAAACCTTTTCTTGACTGGATCTTCTCTTTGAATCTTGTAATCTGGTTCTCAATCTTGTCAACCAGCAGGTCAAGGGCTGAATATAGGTCATCTGCTTTCTCTCGGGCATGGAACTGTACTGAATCACCGCTGATTGTTAATTCAGCAATATGATCAAGCTTCTCCACATACAGGATAAGGTGAATGTCAATGATCTGCTGAAAATGTTTTTCAAGCCTTGAAATCTTCTTTTCAGCATAGTCTTTCAGCCTTTCTGATACATCAATATGTCTTCCTGTAATCTTAATCTTCATAAGCACTCCCTATGATTTAATCATATTTATTTTTTTTCTTTTACTTGAGGATGGGATATTGAGGACATCCCTGTATTTCGCCACTGTTCTTCTTGCGACTGTTACCCCCTTTTCTTTTAATAAAATTACAAGTTCTTCGTCACTGTAAGGCTTCTCAGGATCTTCTCCGGCAATAACAGACTGGAGAAGGCCCTTGACTCTGTCAGAGGATTGATCTTCATCTACATCCTCTCCGGAGTTTTTAAGCCGGGATACAAAGAAATACTTGAGCTCAAAAGTTCCCCAGGAAGTCTGCACATATTTGCTGCTGCATACTCGGCTTACAGTGGATTCGTGCACTTCAACTTCACTGGCAACGTCATGGTGAGTCAGGTATTTCAGGTTTCCGGGCCCTTTTTCAAGAAACTCTCTCTGGTGCTTCATTACTGAACTTACTACTTTTATTATTGTTTCACGCCTCCCCTCAATATTTTTTATAAGTGCTTTTGCTGACTGAAGTTTGCTGCTGAAATAATCACGCTGCTCTCTGGTAACGCTTTTATTGTTCATCATATTCATATAATAACCGCTCAGACTGATATTCGGCAGCCAGTCGTCGTTTAATGTTATGATAATTTCTCCATCAAGAAGTTTCACATCTATGTCCGGAATTACATATTTTATATCACTTCCGGAAAAGGATCTCCCCGGAAACGGATTAAGATTCTGAAGAATCCTGCTCTTTTCAATAATAGTGTTAAGCGGCAGCTCCATCGCCTTTGAAATATTATTATAATCCAGTTTTTCAATGTCACTGAAATGTTCAGATATCATTTTATGAAGAATAGTGTCATCCGGGAAGAAATACTCCCCCTGAACCAACAGGCTCTCACGAACACCATGGGCAGCACAGCCAACAGGATCAAAATGATTGATACTCTGAACAACAAGATTCAATTTTTCATGCTGGATCCCGGCAAGGTCCCCGTATTTTATGAAACCGTTATCATCAAGAAGAGTTATAATCTCCTCGTAAAGTTCCAGCTCATCATTGTCGGCCGCAGTCATCCTGGCCTGCCACAGGAGATGATCCATGAGGCTCTCTCTTGTAGTTACAGCATTTTCCAGGAAAAGCCTGTTTTTATCATCCTCATCATAATTCTTTGTAATATCAGCATCATAGCTGTTTTCAGGTACATCCCCTTCAGGAGATGAGGTATTATCAGACTCATCTCCGCTAAGGTTTCTGTTTACCATATCCTCAAGGTAATCTTCAGAGCGGGGTGCTGAAACATCCTCAAGCATGGGATTTTCCAGAAATTCCTGGGATATAAGTTCTGAGAGTTCGATGGTGGACATCTGAAGCATTTCAATAGACTGCCTCAGAGACTGTGTCATTACAAGTTTTTGCGTCTGCTTTATGTTTATGTTTAAACCTGATTTCATTTTTACGACCTGATCTCTTTATCTATATTAAATTTACTGATTTTCGGATAAATGTCAAATTATAAGACAGAAAAGCTCAGGCAACCACCTGAGCTAACATCCGGTAATTATAAAAAGCTGTTTTTATGGTCACTGATAATCACCGGCATAATCCCTGCTCCCGGTTAAATAGAATCTTATTCCAAAAGCAACCTGGTAGCCCCGTATTGAAGCATCTTCCAGTTTATTCTGATAAAAAGACGAATGATACCCTAAATCTATAAATGGGGAGATAACCTGGGTCATATCGAACTGAAGCCCTGTCCAGAAAGAGCATGCTACTCCCATATCAGAAACGTCTCCATCCTGAACCTGTTCCATTGAAGCCTCGGAATTAGACATACCCACGAGAAACGAATTTTTCCAGCTCATTCTGAGATTTCTTAATGAGGGAATATGGGGTACGTATTCAATACCAGCAAGGGCTGTAAAATGCTCATAGTCAGTCTCAGTGGTTTTATCCTTGTCCTCAGTGACAGAGGTCATAGCAGTTCTGAAAATAAAATTTAAATCTGAATTTATATCAAATCCGAGACCCAAACCGAATCCGATCTGGTTTTCCATATCACCTGCATCAACATTTGCCCCGAAGGCATCCACAAAAATAGCAGCGAATGAATTTGCTGTTGAAATGAATAGAAATAGTATTATTGCCAGTACTTTTTTCAAGTGATCACCTCATGATAAATTCGAGAGTTTAGATCAATTAAACCACAAAAGTAAACAGGAGTCAAGAAAAAGTTTTACTATTCAAACATTACTCTCTTAGCCCATGCTTTTAATAATAAATCATCCCGTCACTGAAATCAGACCTGTGAGATTATACTTCTTATCTCTTCATCAATTACAGCAGCTTTACCTGTTTTCATGTTCACAAGCACGAATGTTACTTCAGCATCCACAACCTGTTTCATATCCGTTTTACAAAAGATTTTCTGGGAGAGTGTTATGCTTTTATTCCCGATCTTTTTCAAATCAGTTATTATAACAAGAACATCATTAACACGGGCTTCGCTGAGATAACTGACATTAATATTCACCACTGTAAAAGCGAATCCCCTTGATATCATCTCCTTACCCACTTCAGAATCATCAAAAAGAGCCCATCTGGCCTCTTCGAGAAATTCCACATATCGCGCATTATTCACATGGGCGTAAATATCGAGATGATAACCCCTAACTTTTATTTCTATTTCACCTTTCATTCAGTTCCTCCTGATAAAATCCGTTAAAAATTCATAAAACAGGTATTTTATTGCAACTTATATTTATTTTTTAATACAAAATAATAAAATTTATGTCACAAAAAAATCTAACAGAGAAAAAGCTTCCCGCTAAGACGCGAAGGTGCGAAGTCCGGGTTTTTAAAGGCAGAGGTATAGGGCAGCAGAGATTCATTTATAGCTGGTGGCAGGAATAATCCCGGCTGCAAATTAAATTCTTTACATGCGGAGCGCTTTTTTTATTATTGATACATTGAATATTGGATTTATCCGGGGATTGAAATGAGGAAGATTATTTTTATTTTAGCAGTATTTTTATCAGCAGCAATAATATCATGCAGTGGAGATTCCGACAGCGATGTATCTGTTGGGTACATTGACCCGGGGTTGAGTAGTGCGAAGCAAGTTTTTAATGGTAAAGAATATACTGTTGCGGGTAATTCCTGTACAACCTCCGGTGGAAGTTGCCACGCAGTTATTTTTTCTGGAGAACTTAATGATGTTACTTATTCAGGAATTGCGGCTGGAATTCCGAATTCCTCTTTTTGTCTCAAGATATACTGGACAGGCAGTTTCTATACTGGAAATCATACATATTCAAATGCTACAGTTCAGATTAATTCATCAACGTATACAGGAACTATTACTTTAAATATTGTATCAGGCACTTCATCTGATACATCTGACAGCAGCTCAATAACATATTATACTATTACTTTCCCAAATAGTATAACAACTAGCGACTTAGCTTATACAATCTCTACTACAGATGAAATCGTTGCATACAAATACTGATAATTAATGACACATCTTCTTTATATAATTAATAATCCCCTCAATATCAGTAACCGCATTAGCCGCATTCAGCTTAATGGCCTCTTTAGGCATACCAAAGACCACACAGGACTCCTCATTCTGTGCAAGAGTATATGCTCCGGCCTGCTTCATCTCAAGTAATCCGGCAGCGCCGTCATTACCCATACCGGTACAAATTATCCCCACAGCTGAGTCCCCTGCGTATTTGCTCACAGATCTGAATAACACATCAACCGACGGCCTGTGCCTGTTAACAGGAGGCCCGTCATTAATCTCCACCCAGTAACCGTTCCTGTCAGACTTAAGGAGCATATGCTTACCACCCGGAGCAACAAGTGCCACATCAGTAAGCAGCCTGTCTCCATTTTTAGCCTCTTTAACCAGAAGGTTTGACTTGCCGTTAACCCTGTTTGCGAAAGCTTCAGTGAATTTTTCAGGCATATGCTGTGTGATTACAATACCAGGACAGCCGTTAGGGAGATTCGCGAGAATCTGGTCAATGACCTCTGTCCCCCCTGTTGAAGCCCCGATAGCAATGACCTTTTCTGTAGGTTTGTTTTTGTTTACAAAATCCGATTTGGAGAGAATTACATCAGCGGTATACTTCTGATCAACTTTAAGAGCAACTGCCGGTTTCTTCTTTATCCTGGCCTTGGAATTACCCGCTCCAATAACTTTTTCGATAAGCTCCCGCGCGAATTCTGATGTGCTGTCACTGACATCAAACTGCGGTTTCGCGATAACATCAAAGGCTCCGATTTCAAGAGCCCTTATCGCTGCTGTAGAACCCTTCTCAGTAAGTGAACTGACCATGATTGCCGGTACAGGATTCGCTATCATAAGCTTCTGCAGAAAAGTAAGTCCATCCATCCCAGGCATCTCTATATCAAGGGTTATTACGTCAGGATTCATTGTATTGATTTTTTTCGCGGCTATATTTGCATCAATTGCAGTTCCAAGTATCTCAATGTCGGCAGACTGCGACAACGTATCTGTTAAAAACTTACGCATCAACGCTGAGTCATCAATAATCAGTACTCTGACTTTTTTCTGTTCCATAGGCTTACTCTCTACCCTGTAGTTAGTTTTTCATCTCTTTCCAGTACAAGCTTTGATATCTCGGTACCACGGATTTTCCGCAGATACACTCTCCCTGTATCAATATCAAATATAATCTTCCTTGTATAATCGGAGCCCACATCCATCCCCACAATCGGGATATCCTCCATCTCAAGCATCAGCTTTGCCATTCTGACATTATTGGAGGATATATTACCCTGCCGGTCCGGCGTATTGAGCGACTGAATAATGTTGCCTCCGCCGAATACCCTTGCTGTTATATTCTCTCTTGCTGCTCCCCTCTCCAGCATCTCCCATATTATCTTAATCATTGATGCCAGTCCGTATCGTGTATAATCATCCTGCGGAATGTCTCGTTCGTTAATTTTCCCCGGAAGCATAAAATGGTTCATTGCACCGATCTTTTTTACATTATCATGCAGACATACGGCAACACATGAACCGAGCAGTGTCCCGATAAGTTCATCGCTGTCAGTAACATAGTATTCCCCGGGATAAATTATTGTCAGATTTTTCCCGAGCTTGTGCCTCATTCTTAAATACACCTGGGATCATACCACCTTTCTGTATATGGTTCTTCCGGCAAGCACGAACTGCTCAGTTATGCTTGTTATATTCTCTGAATGGCCGATGAGAAGATATCCGTCATCCTTAAGGTAATCATAAAATTTGGCGAAGAGTTTACGCTGAGTATCTCTGTCAAAATAAATAATAACATTACGGCAGAATATGATATCGAACTTCTTCTGCATAGGATATTCATCCTGAAGCAGGTTGAGTCTCCTGAAGTATACTGACTCTTTCAATGAATCGCAGACCCGGTAATACACTTCATCATCTTCATTTTTCTCTGTTGCAAAGTATTTTTTCAGGTATTTAGGATCAACTGTCGCCAGATGGTCTTCGGGATAAACGCCATTTTTTGCTTTCTGTAATACCTGTGTATCAATATCTGTTGACAGTATAAGTATTTCAGGTGATTTGTTTGTACCGAAAAATTCGCTGGTTACCATTGCAATGGTATAGGGTTCTTCACCGGTCGAACAACCCGCGCTCCAGATGCGGATCTCTTTCATCCCGCGGCGCTGGTATTCGGGGAGCACCACATTTTTCATAAATTCAAAGTGATCATTCTCCCGGAAGAAATCAGTTTTATTTGTAGTTATAAGATTAATAAAATTAATCTTTTCTTCATTATAGTTTTCAATAAGATAATCATAATATTCCGCAAAAGAATCAAGCCTCAGTTCCCTGAGCCTTTTCATCAGGCGGGACTGCATCAGTATTTTTTTTACATCACTGAGTTTTATCCCTGCCTCTTTATAAACAATATCCCTGAGTCTGTTAAAATCATGATCTTCCAGAATGTAATTCTTTATCATGTTATTTCCCTAATCGAACAGTAAGATTTTGCCGACCCTGTTTCTATTCCTGAATTCATTTTCAACATATTCCTTCTCAAGCTGAATAAACTCTGAAAATTCCTCGTTGTTTTTCAGTATCTGCCTGTAGACCACTCCGTCAAAAGGTGAAAAATACAGCTTCCTTCTGAAGTTCCCGCCGAGGTCACTCTTCTCAACCGGAATATTCTCCAGTTCAAAATACTCTTTTACAAAATGTATATTACTCTCTGTAAGTGATAATCTGACCGGCCCTGAAGCGTCAGTATAACCTGCTCCGAATATCTTTGCCTTCATATGATGTCTGTCGCATCCGAGCTTAACCATGTCTGCCATGAGGTACTCCATATTCAATATCCCGATTCTGGATATTTCGTCATGCACTATCCCCTCTGTACCTGTAGTCCCCGGAACCACGAAATTTATAAGCCCGCCTCTCCTCTTAATATAATCAAAAACAGACACAGCAAGACATGAACCAACAATTGTTCCGATATAGCAGTTTTCATTTGAAGCATAATGCTCACCGGGATATATCAGGTAGAGAGGCTTCCCGGTCCTGTTCTGCTGACTTCTTAGCATAAAGAACTAACCTTCAGTCAGGGAATCGCCAGCGAGAAATGTTTCGACATCAAGGAGAACAACAAGACTTTCTCCTATTCTGCCAATCCCCTCAATAGAACTGGTATCTACCCGCGCGGAATAGTTTATCTGACTCTGAATATCTGACAAAGGAATGTTAACAACATCAGAAACAGCATCTACAATCATACCGACAAGTCTTTCATTAACCTCAACGATCAGAATAACAGTAAATGAATCATATTCTTTAGGGGGGAGAGAAAACTTCCGCCTCATATCAATGACAGGTATAACAGAACCACGAAGATTGATAACACCCTTAATAAAAGCCCGGGCTTTAGGGACATGGGTAATCTCAATCATTTCGTTGAGGGACTGAACCTTCATTACTGATACGCCGTAGGTTTCATCGCCTACGAGAAAAGTTACATACTGGTTAACTTCTTCACCTTTCGTATCATCAGCAGTATCTTTAATATTCCGTTTATTATCATACATGATTATTTCACAAACCTTTTAACTACATTAAGAAGATCCTCTGCCTGAAAAGGTTTTATAATCCATCCGGAAGCTCCCGCTTCTTTCCCTTTCTGAATTATATCTTTTTCAGCCTCTGTGGTAAGCACAACTACAGGAGTGAACTTGTCCACCTTCCTGAATTCAGCTATGAATTCAATGCCATTCATCACGGGCATATTAATATCGCTTATGCATATAGCTATCTCACTCCCTTCAGCTTTGATCTGGCTGATCTTATCAAGAGCATCCTGCCCGTTTTCAGCCTGTTTTATGGATAAACCAAGCTGTTTAAGCGCCATTTCAACGCTTACTCTGATGGTGGGCGAGTCATCAATTACCATAATATACTTGTTCATTTAATCCTCCCGGATAAGATAAATTCAGTTCTAAAGGCCTGCCAGGCTTAAAAGCGCTTTCATTTCCGGCGAAGCCCCGGTGATGCTGATCTTTTTATTCAGTACAGCCGCTCTGCTCATTGCTGAGATAATGACCTGGGCAGCGGATGAATCAATCCGTACAGTATCAGTTAAATCCAGAATAACCTCACTCTCTTTCTCTAACTCATTCTTGAGAGAAGTATAAAAACTTCTGATATTTTTTACGTTTACTTCAGTTTCAACTTTCATCATACTTACCTTTATCTGTTTTTGATCTCTTCGACCATGCCATGTATATCAATTATAAGAGCCACTCTTCCATCACCAAGTATCGACGCGCCTGATATTGATCTGCTTGTTGTAATGAAATTATCAAGACTTTTGATTACAATCTGCTGCTGCCCTATAAGATCATCAATCATTATCCCGATTCTCTCACCATCAGACTCCACAATAACAATCAGGGCTTCCCACGGATTTGTGAAGTTAGCTTCAATCCCGAAAAGTTCATTAAGCCGGATAAGTGAGATATAATCCCCTCTGACCAGAATAACCTCCCCTTTCCCCTCAACTGTCTTGTAGTTTTCACGGCTAACCTGTATTGTTTCAATAACGGATAGCAGCGGTATAATGAGAACAGAACGCCCGATACGGACAAGCATACCTTCGATTATAGCAAGAGTCAGCGGAAGTTTAATCCTGATAAGTGTACCTTCACCCTCTTTCGTCTTCACTTCAACAGAACCACGGAGCTCTTCGATGTTAGTTTTAACCACATCCATCCCCACTCCTCTTCCGGAGAGGTCGCTGGCCTGTTCCGCCGTTGAAAAACCGGGGCTGAAAACTATTGTAACAAGTTTCTCTCTGGTAATCTCCTCTTCAGGCTGAATCATTCCAAGAGATACAGCTTTACGTTTTACTTTCTCAAGATCAAAACCTTTCCCGTCATCAATTACATCAATATATACATTCCCCTCCTGGTGATAAGCCTTAAGGTTAATTGTACCATGAGCGGGTTTCCCGCTTTTTCTCCGTTCATCAGATCTCTCGATGCCGTGGTCAATGGCATTTCTTATCATATGCTTCAGCGGATCACCAATCTTCTCTATTACAGTTTTATCAAGCTCGGTATCCGCGCCTTCAATGTGGAGTTTAATCTCCTTCCCCATGTTATGCGCCGCGTCGCGGACAAATCGTTTAAACTGCTCGAAGGTCGGCCCGATTGGAACCATCCTTATTGACATTATCTGTTCCTGGAATTCACGGGTAACCCTGTCAAGGCTGTAGAGAGAATTCTTGAGCCTGAAGGCTTTCTCCTCCTCAATATCATCAGCAACACGGTGAAGAGAGGCCTGCCCTATCACAATCTCCCCCAGGAGATTCATCAGGTTGTCAAGTTTCGTTGAATCGACACGGACAGTACTTATCTCGATCTTCTTCTTTATCTTATCCTGTTCACTAAGGGCTTCATCCACCTGTTTTGGAGACGCAAGTCCTTTCTGAACAATTATATCTCCAAGCCTGAAGTTCTTATCATTCTGCATCCTTACAAGGTCTTCAAGCTCATTGTTATTGATTATCCCTTTTTCAACCAGTATCTCGCCAAGTTTTTTCTCAGCAATATAAGGCGTCTCTTTTGAAACATTATATTTTTCTGTTACATTTTCTATATCAATTTCGTTATCATCATATACAAAGAGAAAAACATCACGAAGCTTCATCTCGTCAAACCTGGTTTTCATAACTATATCCCAGGACATATAACATTTTTCGGGATCAAGTTTTTCAAAATCAGGAATTCTTTTTTTATCTACAGTTAATGATATAATCTTCCCCAGTCCGGAGAGATCCTCTATTACCATTAATGGATCAATCCCATTGTTGAAAATATCCTCTTTAAATACAGCAGCTATTTTAAAATATCTCTCATTGCTCCCCACACTTTTATAAGCACCAACAGCTTTCAGAAAATCCTCAGGCTCCTCTTCTTTCTTATCCGTGGTTCCTAGAAATACATTGATACGGTCAGTCAAATCTTTCCGGATTGTATCTGATTCAGGCGACCCGCTGTCGCTGAAAAGTTCATCTTTAATATAATCTATACTATCAAGAAGTATATCTATTATATCCCGGTTTACCAGAATCTCTCCGGATCTTACTTTATCGAAGAGACTTTCCAGATTATGAGTAAATTCATATATAACAGTAAACCCTGCAATACCGGAACTCCCTTTCAATGTATGAAAGTATCTGAATATTCTATTTATAATATCCTGATCATCATTCTTCTCTTCAAGAGTCACAAGGTCAGATTCAAGATTTCCTATAATTTCAGTACATTCATTTAAAAAAACCTCGGTAAGTCCACCTTCACCCATATAAATTCTCCTCTCATTGACTGCGGCTGACGAATGAAATATGTTTATCTCTGCAAATTATTCCTGTGTTTACAAGATAACAAAAAATAGCAGTATAATAAAATTTTTTAACAAATTTATTCAAAGAAAAACGTAAGATTTTTTATAAGTTCATTTTAAGGCATGAAAATTAAATTCGAAGGGGATTAATTTTAGAGCAGAAACAACAGATGATTTTTTAGTGTTAAATAAGTGAGGATTACCGTAAAATGATAATCCTCACCCTGACAGTTTATTTTCCTAAATATTTTTTTACACGTTCGGCAATTTTTGCAGGAGTAAATCCAAAATAATCTGCAAGCGCAGCTTCAGGGGCTGAACGCCCGAATTCATCAACAGTTATAAAGAGTCCTTTATCTCCGCTATACCTTTCCCAGCCGATCCTCGTTCCTGCCTCCACAACAACTTTCTTAATATTATCAGGGAGGAGTTCTTTCCTGTATGTTTCGCTTTGTTGATTAAAAAGCTCCCAGCATGGGAAGGAAACAACACGCGCTTTTATACCGTTCTCTTTCTCCATTATTTTAGCGGCTTCAACTGACACTCCAACCTCAGAACCGCTGGCCAGTATTATAACGTCAGAATTGTCTGCTCCATAAATAGTATAAGCTCCTTTGTGAAGATTCATTACTGAAGACTTTTCGTCACGATCCATAACTGTGAGATTCTGACGCGACAGTGCAAGCATTGTGGGGCCATCTGTTCTTCCAAGAGCTGCAAGCCATGCTTCACGGGTCTCCTCCGCGTCACAGGGCCTTATTACATTGAGATTGGGAATTGCCCTTGAGACGGCAAGGTGCTCCACAGGCTGATGAGTAGGCCCATCCTCCCCTACAAAAATCGAATCGTGAGTATAAACATAAATAGACTGTAAGCCTGAAAGTGCCGCCATCCTTACAGCTGGCCGCATGTAATCCATAAACACAAGGAATGTTGCAGAAAAGTTTATAAAACCGCCGTAGTAGGCAATACCGTTCTGAATAGAACCCATTGCATTCTCCCTGACTCCGTAATGAAGAATCCTGCCCGCTTTGCCATGACCGCTTTCAGATATATTTTTCACATGAGTCTTGTTGCTTGGAGAAAGGTCGGCAGAACCTCCAAGAAAATTTGGAAGCTCTTTATAAAGCACTTCCAGCATCTTACCACCGGCAACCCTTGTTGCAATCTTTTCACCGGATTTAAAAACCGGGAGGAGCGCTCTGAGTTTATCAATATCAGGAGCGGAAAAAAACGCGTTCCACCTGGCCTTTTGCTCACCTGTAATGCAGGAATTAAATTTATCTTTCCATGAAGCACAGAGCTTCAGATTATCTTCTTTCACCCTGCGGAAGATATTGTAGACCTCTTCCGGAACATTAAATACAGCATCACCACTGCACCCGAGTTTCTCCTTCGATGCTTTCACTTCATCGACGCCAAGCGGAGCTCCATGAGATTCCTCACTACCCTCCAGTGAAGCGCTCCCCTTCGCAATGTCTGTTCGTGCGATTATAAGCGAAGGTTTATCCTTCACCTTCTGAGCAACCAGGAGCGAATTCTCTATCTGGTCAAAATCATGACCGTCAATTTCAGCAACATCCCATCCGTATGCCTCAAATCTCTTTTTCACATCTTCCGTGAAAGCGATATCAGTGGAACCCTCTATTGTAATCCTGTTGGAATCATAGATATATATCAGATTTCCTAGCTTCAAATGCCCTGCCAGTGATGCGGCTTCCGCGCTGAGCCCCTCCATAATACATCCGTCACCAGCTATGGCATAGATATAATGATCTATAATTTCATTCCCCGGAGTGTTAAACTCTTCAGCAAGAAGTTTTTCGGCAATAGCCATACCCACTCCATTTGCAAATCCCTGTCCCAGGGGCCCTGTTGTTGTTTCCACACCGGGTGTGTGCCTGTATTCAGGGTGCCCGGGAGTGAGACTCCCCATCTGCCTGAATTGTTTAAGATCATCAAGAGTCACCCCGTAACCTGAAAGGTGAAGCATGGTATAAAGCAGTGCAGAACCATGTCCGGCTGAAAGGATAAACCTGTCCCTGTTGACCCATGCCGGATCTTCACTGTTATAATTCATCACCTTTCCCCATAATACTGCTGCTATATCAGCACAACCCATTGGCATTCCTGGATGCCCGGAATTCGCCTTCTGAACAGTATCCATCGCAAGAGTTCTCACTGTCCGTGCTATCAGTTTCAATTCATCTTTATTAATTGGCATCTATCGGCTCCTTTATTATAATTACAGCCCGCTGGTTCAGAAGACTGATCAGTTTTTTCTTTATACAATAACCGGAAATTTATTTAATATAATGTTACTCTGATATGCAAGTTTCAAAAAACTAAGATTATAACCCTTTATAACCGCACATTTGTACAATAATATTTAATAGAATAGAGTAATAAAACTTAGACAGGCAACTCTATGCGTCAAGAGATAAAATATTTCACGGGATGCATTTTATTTTCTTGATTATTTACAGAAAAAATTGTTAAAAAAAGTATCACTGCATTAATAATTATGCCATACAGTGGGATTCAACATGTATAACCGGAGCAAAATAATGAAAAACCCGATTTTAAAAATAATTGTACTGAACCTGATATTTATAATATTCTCCTGCTCAAACAGCAGCACTCATGGGGAAAAAAACACCGCCCAGATACCGGTAAAATGGTATGGAATAACAGATGGTATGGATAAAGCCAGAAAAGAGGGGAAAAGTATTATAATGTATTTTTATACAGACTGGTGCGTTTACTGCAAAAAAATGGAAAACCAGATTTTCAGCGACCCTGATATTGCAGCATTCATGAATGAAAAATATATAAGTATAAAAATAAACCCTGAAAGAGACAGGGAAACTATTGCTGTAATGGGGCAGAATCTCACCCCCTCACAGTTCATGGGGCAGATAGGAGCTTCCGGGTTCCCCACAACAATGTTCTGGGATAAAAAGCAGAAACCTCTTACAGTCTTACCGGGATATACAGAAAAAGATACATTTCTCTCTGTAATATCTTATATTGATGATGAATGTTATGCGAAGAATATACCGCTGGATAGTTATATCAAAGATAAAAGCGCCTGCGGTAAAAAATAGTTAGAATCTGGGGATAATAGGCTCAATAAAAGATTCAATCGGGATGCCGACATATATTTCAAGGCACCCCTCCCTGATGTTCCCATCTTTACCGGAATTTTCATAAATAGCATCATTCATACGGATCTTTGTGTATGAGTAGTAAAGATTCATCCCGAAGTTCAGGGCACAGAGAGCAATCTCCGCACCTATCCCCACATCAAATTTATATCCTGTAATCGCAGTATTACTGTTTGAAGTTGACACACCATAATCCTTAATAGCCGGATAAGCGGTTAAATCACCATTGAGCCTGCCGAATAGCGCGTAAAGCGTAAAACCGCCGTCCGAGGTATATTCATAATCAAGATCAGATGCCTCAATATTCGGCGCATAATGAATCACCGGCCCCACCATCCAGGCCCTGTAATCCATAACCTGACCTGTATATTCATCACCGGATTTTACTCTCTGCTGAAGGAAATGGAGCCTGTAAGCGGTTCTGACACCGAATTTTACAGCATGGGCCTCCATTCCCAGGATTATCGGGTCAAAAGGGACAATATCCAGGGTAAAACTGTAGGCAGTTTCATAGTGGGAAGTTTTTTTATTTTCAGGAAAGGCCAGATCAATTGCCTTCTCCTCCCTGTCAAGAATATCACCGTTAGTAGCAAATGAATACATCCCCCCGAAATTAAGGTGAAGTACTGTATTAAGAAACTCCCTGGCCTGAAGGTTTACAGGAATCAGAAAAAGGAGAAATAATGTAAATAATTTTTTATTCATAGCATAATCACCAGCAAATTATCATAATCTGAGACCGGAAACTCTGTAATAATCTATTTTTTTAAAAAACCTATACTGCGGCTCACCTTTCTGTCAAGATTCATGATATCATCATAGTATTTTTCAAGCTCGGAGTCAATTCCGAAATGGGCTCTCATCTGCTTCAGCATCTCTTTTAAAGTAGTGAGGTCCTGTCTTCTTGTTATAATACCGCTGTCGATGGCCTGTTCTATAATCTCAAAATTATACTTCCTCAGGTTAACCCTGCAGAAAAAATCAAATCCATAAATCTGAAGCATTTTTGATATCGATTCACCGGAATTCTGACTCTGGTACTCCTGGTGAAGCGGTGAATCCACAGCCCTTTTACTTGCCGCAGGCTTCACTGGAACAGAAACTGATTCATTTAGTTTTGGTGAAACTGAGATTTTTTTCTCATTACCTATATTTTTAAGAAATTCCTCATTAACAGAAAGCTGAACTGTATAATTCTCGTCCTTCCATTCTTCAGTAAATTCCCTGAAATTCTTTTCAACATGCCTCTCAAATTCATCAAGCATAAGAGCTTTATTGAGGAACTTCCCTATGGGAGAATGATTGATATAAGACATCCGCGGAATTAGTTCCTTGATAATCTGCCCTGCGGTTTTCTTTTTGTGATACTCTTTTTCATACTCAGAGACCAGGGCATTATAAAAAATTTCTTTCAGTTTCTGGATTGTATGAAGATCGGCATCAATATAACCGGAAATTTTATCAAGATTCTTCCTCGACTCCTCTTTAGCGATCTCCATGATAAGAATTTTATGGGATTCTTTGAGAACACTCAACACTACTTCAAGTTCATTTTTTGTTATACCATATAAAGATATAATTTCGTTCTGAAAAGTATCTGAGTGCGGAATTGAATCAAGATTCAGACTCTGATTATGAGCCACGATTTTTTTAAAAACTTTATCAACTATCTCATTCTTCATGGCACATCTGACCTTTAAATCTCTCCCCGCTGCCGGAATACTTTATAATACATAATTTCGAATAAAATTATAATTGTACAAAAAGGAAGCTTTTCTTTAATAATACAATCGGCTTAATTAATCACATAGTCAAAAACAATATGATTCAAATCAAGCTTTTATAATAAAGAAAGAAAAAAAATTTGACAAATATTATGTGATTGAATAGCAGATTTTTCAAGTGTAATGTCCCTCATTTAAGATATTGATAGTACCCATAAAAAAACTACCGCAAGGCAGGAGAATAATTTGAAAATAAAAGGTTCCCAGATAATTGTCGAGTCACTTATCAAGGAGAATGTAGAATACATGTTCGGGTACCCTGGAGGTGTTGTAATACCCATTTTCCATGAACTTTATCATGCACCGATTAAATTTATATTAAGCAGGCATGAGCAGGGAGCAATTCACGCCGCAGACGGCTATGCCAGAGCCTCGGGAAAACCTGGAGTTGTTCTTGCCACAAGCGGCCCCGGAGCCACAAATCTCGTTACCGGAATAGCAACCGCTCACCTGGATTCAGTACCTCTTGTTGTATTTACGGGGCAGGTTTCAACTAACATGATTGGAAATGACGCTTTCCAGGAGGTTGATGTCACAGGGATAACAAGGCCTATTTCAAAACATAACTACCTTGTGCAGGATATAAAAGATCTGGCAAGAATAATAAAAGAGGCATTTTACATAGCAACTACAGGAAGGCCGGGGCCTGTTATAATTGATGTGCCGGTGGATATATCAAACGGATTACACAAGTTTGAATATCCTGACAGCATATCAATGAGAAGCTACAAACCCACATATGACGGACACCCGGGCCAGATAATAAAGGCATGCAAACTTATAGAGTCATCTAAAAAACCTGTAATCTACGCAGGTGGAGGAGTAATTATCTCCGAAGCATCTGAAGAATTAAGAGAATTTTCCAAAAAGACAGGAATTCCTGTAACAACAACACTCCTCGGGATGGGAGCCTTTCCGGAGACAGATCCCCTCTCCCTTGAAATGCTCGGAATGCATGGAACATATTTTGCAAATTACACAATTCATAACTCTGATCTCCTCATTGCCATTGGAGCCCGTTTCGATGACAGGGTAACAGGAAAAATAAGCGAGTTTATACCGCACGCAAAAGTAATCCATATAGATATTGACCCGGCGTCAGTAAGTAAAAATGTTCTTGTGGATGTACCCATCGTTGGTGACTGTAAAAAAGTCCTGCGGGAGATGATTAAAGAAGTTAAAGCTCCGGAAATTGACGATTGGGTAGCGGAAGTCAAAAAAGTCAAAAAGGAGAACCCCCTTCAGTACGAAGACAGTGAAGAGGAGATCAAGCCTCAATATGTTATTGAACAGCTCTATAAAGAGACAAAAGGTAAAGCTGTAATCACCACAGAGGTGGGTCAGAACCAGATGTGGGCAGCACAGTTCTATAAATATACTGAACCAAGAACATTCATATCATCCGGCGGCCTAGGGACAATGGGCTTCGGCCTTCCGGCTGCAATAGGAGCGCAGCTTGCAAGGCCTGACAGACGGGTAATTGATATAGCGGGCGACGGCTCAATCCAGATGAACGTTCAGGAACTTATTGTAGCAGCACAGAACAGACTCCCTGTTATTGTTGCCATTCTTAATAACGGATTCCTGGGGATGGTACGTCAGTGGCAGCAGCTTTTCTGGGACAAAAGATACTCTCATACATGTATAAACTATGCGCCGGACTTTGTAAAACTTGCCGAAGCATACAATTGTGAGGGTATAAGGGTAACAAAAAAAGAGGAAGTGATCCCGGCTATAAAAAAAGCGCTTAAAATCACAGATAAACCGATTATTATCGATTTCGTTGTTTCAAAAGAGGAAAACGTGTATCCCATGGTTCCCGCAGGGAAAACAATCAAAGATACAATAATGAATGAATTAGCGTAGGTAAAATATGAGCCAGCATGTAATATCAATAAAGGTTGAAAACAAGTTCGGAGTGCTCGCGAGAGTTGCCGGCCTCTTCTCTGCAAGGGGATACAATATCGATTCACTCTCGGTAAGCAAGACAGAGCACGAGGATATCTCTGTAATGACAATTGTTGTCAACGGGGATGACAGGGTTCTTGAACAGGTAAAAAAACAGTTGAATAAACTGATAGATGTAATCAAAGTTTCAGATCATTCACAGCAGTCTTCTATTTACAGAGAGCTTGCTCTTGTAAAGATAAACTGTCCCGCGCCCAAGAGAGGCGAGATTCTTCAGCTTGCAGAACTCTTTCAGGCGGAAGTTGCGGATGTTGCCTTAAAGAGCATAACATTCGCTGTAAAAGGGGATTCTGAAAAAATCGACAGGTTTGTGGAACTCACAACACCCTACGGAATCAAGGAATCAATGCGTACAGGACTTGTATCAATTCTGAAAGACAAGGATTGATCGGGACTGAAACGAGCAAATAATATAAGAACTTTATAAGGAGAAGAACAATGGCTAAGATGTATTATGAAAAAGACGCTGACATCAGCATCCTGAAAAATAAAACTATTGCAGTTATAGGATACGGAAGCCAGGGCCACTCGCAGGCACAGAACCTCAGAGACAGCGGACTTAATGTAATAATCGCTGAAGTTAAAGGGACTGAGAACTACAAACTCGCTGTATCTCACAACTTCACACCAGTAACAGCAAAAGAAGCAGCCGAAAAAGCTGATATGATTCAGATACTTGCGCCGGATCACATTCAGGAAAAAATCTACAGGGAAGATATAGCTCCTTTTATGAAAAAAGGGAAAACACTTGTTTTCTCTCACGGATTCAACATTCACTACAAGAGAATCCTTCCACCGGCAGATGTTGATGTAATCATGATTGCGCCAAAAGGCCCGGGCCACCTTGTAAGAAGCGAATATGTCAAGGGCGGCGGCGTTCCATGTCTTATAGCTATTCATAACGATGCCTCCAAAAAAGCAAAAAAACTCGCACTTGCTTATGCTGACGGAATCGGCGGAACAAGAGGCGGTGTTATTGAGACAACATTCAAAGAAGAGACAGAAACAGACCTTTTCGGCGAGCAGGCAGTTCTCTGCGGCGGCGCGTCTCACCTTGTAAAAGCCGGATTCGAAACACTTGTAAATGCCGGATACCAGCCGGAGATAGCATACTTTGAGTGTCTCCACGAACTGAAACTCATTGTTGACCTATTCTACCAGGGTGGAATCAACTACATGAGATATTCAGTATCTGATACAGCTGAATATGGCGACTATGTAAGCGGCCCGAGAATCGTAACTGACAAAACCAAGAAAGAGATGGAGAAGATCCTGAAGGAGATCCAGAACGGTACTTTCGCTAAAAACTGGATTAAAGAAAATGAAACAGGCCGTCCATTCTTCAACAAGGTTAAAAAAGAGGAGAGAGAACACCAGATTGAAAAAGTCGGTGCAAAACTCCGCAAAATGATGAAGTGGATTGACGCAAAATAGAAGCAGATCACGTTCGTAGGGAACAGGCATGCCTGTTCCCTACGAACGTGATAAAATTTTTAAAAATTTTTAAAAAAAATAAAATTCTATTGACTTAAAAACGCCTATGTTCTAAATATGATTCATCAACGAGAGAAACTATTTTCTCGGTGGCTATAGAGAGAGGGTCACACCTGTTCCCATTCCGAACACAGAAGTTAAGCCTTTCATCGCCGATGGTACTGCATGGGTAGCTATGTGGGAGAGCAGGACGCCGCCGGGGTTAAATATAATAAAAAACGACATCACAGAATGTCTTTTTTTATGCCCGGAAAAGATCAGCATCCTCTGTCACCATGGCAAAAAAACACACTTCAATCGATTACAGCTGTGAAAGTAATGGGGAACGATGCATTACTGCTGATATTCTCAATGGTCACTCCTGAATCACCTGTTTTTGAGGTTACAGTCGATCCGGTATAATAACTGCTCCCCGGAGAAGATGAGACTGTCAGAGTATTATTATTCTCCTGACAGAAGAGATCTCCAGCATTCACGGCATAAATTGGATTAGTCCATAATTCTCCCGGTTCATCAGAAGTTGAGGCCTCCACAATATTTACTCCATGAACTCTCGATGAACCATTGTTTACCGCGCCTGCACTTAAATAACTATTGATTATCCCTTCATGTATATGCGTAATGAGAATCCCTGTTCCAGGCACAAACCACTCTGTTGTAAGATTTGATGTTCTCTTCCCCTCAAGAAAAAGATACTGAGCGTTATATGGATCATTAAGCCCTATCCGAAATGCATGGTGACTCGCTTCCATGTCATTAATTGTTCCATTTATACGGGTAACAGAATTACTTTCTGAACCGCATGACAGAGCAGCGGTAATAATTATAAAATATACCGATGCAGTTACACCTTTCATAACCGGTGAAAGTCGCATAGATGTCGCCGGGATAATTACAAGGAGAGCAATCAGCAACACAAAAAGCATCTTAATCCATTTGTCATATCTGTATATTCCTACACCGGGCGTAATTGAGGAAAGATTAATCCATCCGGAACCGCCGGTTTTAAACCGCTCCCAGGCCAGAAGTGGTGCTGGCCTTGTACCTTTTGCATCATCTCCCCATGAACCGGAGCCCATCAAACTCCAGCCCCCCACTCCATTGGTTACATTGCTTGTATCATAGAGATCCGGCAGGCCGAGAACATGGCCCAGTTCATGACAGAATACTCCGATTGTAGAATCACCGGCAGCTGCAACATACTCAGGCTGGATTGTGTAGACATTAAAGGTCACACCATCAGTTGCAACTGAACCGTCACCATCGCCATGATTCTTCGCACTCGCAAGGTCCCATTGATGGGACCATATATCATTTGAGTCACCTGCCGGAGTCTCCTCACCGGGACCGCAATGTATTATTATAACAGTATCAATAGTTCCATTATTATCATTATCATAAATACTGAAATCAGTTGATGCGCCTGATGCAGCAACAAGCAGGTTAACTGCTGTATTAACAAGTTCCCCCGGGTGTGCATCATCACCTGAAACATTCCCGCCATAATAAGTCCGTGTTTCCGGAAGTTCTACCGGACCGTAAACATCAAACTGCATTGTGAGCCTGCCGTTTGACATGTCGCTGTAATATTTTTTTACAGAAAGATCTGTTGAGGCAACACCGTTCATAAGATTTGAATAAAATGCTGTTGTACTTAAAACGGTGTTAAAGTTCACATCCGAATATCTGACAAGCAGCACCGGAATCCTCATAGTACCGGATGCCAGAGATGAGGCCTTGTTCATGTTCATTCCGCTCTTTGACTGCATGGCGGATACTTTCTTACTAAGCTCTGAAGCTCCCCCGTCTTTCCTGTATTTTTCTAAAAGATCAGGATGAGGAGGCATTGCATGAAGAGTAAAACTCCCTGTAATAAGAATAAGCAGTATTGCTGCAATATATTTCCTGAATAACATTAACATTCTCTTTATTATAACGAATTAGTTTGTTCCTGTCATTTCGAACGTATGTGAGAAATCTATAAATAATCGTAAAAAAACAGATTTCTCAGTCGCTGTCGCTTCTTCGAAATGACAGATTCGGACTATTTCAAACGTTAACCGCTATAATATACAGATTAAATAGCCCAGGTTTTCCGTTAAATATATCTATAACCGTTCAGCTTTTAAACACATCAATCTCCAGCATCCCGTCAATTGCTGAAAATACATTACAGTTCAGATCTATAGTATAATGAGTAATTCCTCCATTTATCCACTTTTTCAGAGATGAATTAAATTTTTCAGCAGCATGTTCCCCGAAGGGGAGAACCTGCACCGGCGGCAGGCCGGCAAAGAATTTTTCCGGTCTTTTCTCCGCGTCTTTGCTCCTCCGCGAGAGACTTTTTTTAAAAATTCCCCGACCAAACATGCTTGACACAAAAAGAGTAAAAATGAGCAGAATAATACTCCGGTATTAAGATGATAGAACTTGGCAGAATAAAACTCGCGGGTCCCCTGGTGCTGGCTCCCATCGCGGGATTCACTGACTCCCCTTTCAGGAAGATATGCGTAAGCCACGGATGCGGCCTCACAATGACAGAGCTCATCAGTGCAGAGGGGATCGTGCGGAAGAACAAAAAGACAATGGATCTACTGAAATTCACAGAGGAGGAACGCCCCTTTGCTATTCAGATATTCGGAAGAAAACCGGAAACCGTAGCAGCAGCCGCTGAGGTAGTGGAAGCTCTCTCTCCGGATCTGATCGATATAAACATGGGGTGCCCTGCACGTAAGGTCGTGGGTTCAGGCAACGGCGCATCGCTCCTTAGAGATCCTCAGCTTGTGAACAGGATAGCTGAAGCTGTTGTTAAAAAAACAAAACTTCCTGTTTCAGCAAAAATCCGCATTGGCTGGGACGAGGCGAGCCTCAACTACCTTGATGTAGTGAAGGCTCTTGAAGATGCCGGAGTTTCCATGATTATTGTTCACGGCAGAACACGGGCTCAGCAGTACAGCGGGAGAGCTGACTGGAATATAATAAAGGAAATCCGGGAGAAATCATCTGTACCTGTCATAGGCAACGGCGACATTGATTCATATGAATCTGCTTACAGAATGATGGAATTTTCCGGATGCCCCGCTGTCATGATCGGGAGAGGCGCAATCGGTAACCCGTGGATATTCAGCGGCAGGACTCCGGAATCGCGGGAAATAATTGAAACAGTTAAACTCCATCTTGATCTCATGCTTGACGAATATGGAAACCGCGGTATACATATGATGCGGAAGCATATTGTGCGTTACATACATGGAACAAAAAATGCCGCTAAAGCAAGAAGCTCAATCGTAAAGGCCGTGAGCAGGGAAGAGATTATAACCATACTTGACGAACTGGAAGAATCGGAATGATTACAGGCACTGGGATTGACATAGCAAATACCGTAAGAATAAAAAAACTCCTGGATGAGCATGGAGAGAGATTCATCAGCAAAGTTCTCTCCCCTGAAGAAAAAAAAACCATGCCTGAAGCCAGGGCTGTGGAATACATTTCAGGTCGCTTCGCTGCGAAGGAAGCACTTGCAAAAGCAACAGAGATGAAATTCACCCTTACAAAAGTTTCAGTTATCAACGACAGTAAAGGTAAGCCATATTTCACCGGGGACTTCTTTACAAAAGAACTCGCCGGAACGAAAGTGCATCTGTCCATATCTCATGACACTGATTATGCTGCCGCATTTGTAATTATCGAATCCATAGAGGAGATAAAAAGATGATCCCTGAAAATGTACAGAAAGCTCTCCATCTGCACGGCCTTGAAGCCCTGGAATTTGAAGAGGGGAGCACTCCTACATCAGAACTTGCTGCACAGAAACTCGGCGTAGCCACAGGACAGATTGCTAAATCGATACTGATGAAAGGGAAGGATGAAGTATTCCGCATGATCCTCTGCGCCGGAGACAGAAAGATATCAACGTCGCAGCTGAAAAAATTGATAGGCGTCAAAGCCCGCATGGCAACAGCTGAAGAGGTTTACGAAACAACAGGGTTCCGGCCCGGAGGAGTGAGCCCATTCGGTGTAGCAGGGATGGAAATTTTTATTGATGAAAGCCTGGCTGAATACTCAACAGTTTATCCCTCTGCGGGGAACGATGCTTCCGGTGTCCCTGTCACTTTTGACATGCTTCTGGAGATCACAGGGAACAGGAGATGCGCTGTGACAGTATCAATAGTATCAAGTGAGGAGGAGTAATCCTTTCAGAGGTAGTATCTTTTCTGTTCCTTAACAGTTGATACAGGGAACCTTCCGTAATGATGTCCGGGCCATATAATTGTTTCATCAGGGAGAGAGAGTATTCTGTTTCTGATTGAATCAATTATGGTTTCCTGGCACCCCCCTCTAAAATCAGTTCTCCCAGTGCCTTCAGTAAAAAGTGTATCGCCGGTAAAAAGATTTCCGTCAATATACAGGCAGATACTCCCCGGTGAATGCCCCGGTGTATGAATTACCTTAATTGCATGCTTTCCGACACATATCTCATCACCGTCATCAATAAATCTTACGTCAAATTTGACAGCCCTCCCCCCGCGTATAAATTCAAGAAACCTGCTGACACTCTTGTTAAGAAAAAAATAATCTCTTTCATGAATCAGTAATTCAGCACCGGTTTTTTTTATAAAATAGCGGTTACCGCCGATATGATCAAAATGCCCGTGCGTATTGATAATCTTCTTAATGGTAAAATTATACTTATCAACAAACGACATGATCCTGTCGAAGTCAGAGGCGGGATCTATGAGAACAGCCTCTCCGCTCTCCTCGTCCCCTATAAGATAACAGAAAACAGCCATGTGCCCCACAAGTATCTGCTCAATCACCATTGAATCTTCCTGCTTTAAAGTAATGTCAGTTAAACATATATATTTATAGTGTTATAATAACAAACTAAACGGGAATTTTTATAAAAATCAATAAATAACTTGAGTCAGGCGATTTTTATTTGAACCGGTTATATGCTATCTCCCATGCCGGTTTTTTGTAAAAAAAGACCGGCATCTCATAGTATGAGTTCATAAATTGCAGATACGGGATCCCGGTCTTTGCTCTGCAAAACCGGGGTGATAATCAGAAAAATTAAAATCCGGACACCTTTATAAAATCCCCGGTAAAAGATCTATTGACATTTAATACTGTTCTATAAGTATGGTTACAGTTCTCAGGGCGGGGTGCAACTCCCCACC
>DIEX01000006.1 GCA_002418835.1 Spirochaetia bacterium UBA5763
CTGCCGCTGTATTTCCGTCCATTGACTTCATCATCTTTTTTGACATTGAAACTCTCCTTTCTTTATTTTTATATACACTAAATTAACTGGTATTTCCAGTTTTAATACAATTCTGATTAAAATCTTTTATATGAAACCAGTTGATTTACAGTATATAAAATAAGTATTTAAGATATTTAATTCCGGAATTATCCGGCAGAATATTAATAGATATTACTCTATATAAATCCCTTCAAATGCTGATTATTCTGTTTTAAAGAACTTTTTTAGCTATTAAGAATATAATAAATATAAGATGAACAAATAAAATTAAATCATAGTCAATGTCAAGTTTTTATTATCATAAACGGATGGTATAATTAATCATAAAAAATATCATTTTGACAAAATGTTTAGATTGAATAGAATGTTTTGACATTCAAAAAAACATCTTACGCCATTTATTTTAATTGAATTATAAAAACACCGGATTTAGAATAATTCGATGGAAAAGATTAAAACTAAAATTCAGGAACATCCGGCATATACCGGTTTTTCCGGTGCAAATGAGCAGTTTCTCTCAGAGCTCACCGGAACAATCCGGGATATAATCAGAGATCTTAATTCAAGAAATTCTATTTCTGATGAAATATTTAATAAACTGTCAGATACTATAGATATCAGCAACGCGATATTCAGAAGTTTCAGCAATCATGAAGGTCTTGAACTTATCCTGCGACTGAAGTCTATTTCTGAAATTTATAAACGAAACCTCAGTGATAATTCCAGTCTTGTAAAGATAGCTGAACATCTGTTAAAAAAACTTGAAAAATTTAACACCAGTTTCTTCCACGAAGCATCATCGGATGAAATAATATATCCTGAACTTCCGCCGGAAACTGAACCAGATGAAAAGAAGATTGGGAAAAATCTGCATTTTAAATGGACAACATTTGAACGCAACGGTTCACTTTTTATTATTAAATACACTCAACTTGAAACTGCTGAATATAATCTTTTGCAAAGTGATGAAGTTCCAGAAACAATCTCATATAACGGCAAATTAATTCCTTTTATCGATTTAATGAAAGCTCCTGACTCAAATTTCATCACTCCTGCTAAAATACTGATAATAGATCAGGGAAAACTATGTTATGCGGCAGACCATACGGGGAGAGAGATACACGGCTCTTATGATATGATATCACCTCTTGTTGAGCCCCTTGAAGTTGCAAGCAGACTGTTTACAGGAAGAGTCCGGATTTTCGGCCGCAGGTATCTCGTGCTCAAACACGATTAATAAATACAGTAGACCACGCGAAAAGAAGCTGTGCCGGTGCATAGAAAAGCCATGTATAAACAGTACTGTGCGGGATTTTCTTTACAAAAGCATTTATTGAAAGAATAAAATCTGATATCCAGAAAAGTACTGCTGCCGCTGCTACAGCAATCTCATAAGGACCTGTCCCGTTATTCAGTTTTGTTATTGCAAGATAACCCATAATATCAATTACAATTACATACAAAGTGACAGGGACAAACATTCCGCCGGCATGCTTTTTCATTAATTTCAACTGTACTACATTGATAAGCGCAATAATAATCAAAAGAATAATATTCCATTTTTTGAAGGTAATATCAGAGCTGAACGCGGCTACATAGAACAGGTGCCCAAGCATAAAAAATATTATACCGTTCTTCAGATAACTGGTTTCTTCTATCATCAGAAGCGTATCAGCAATAAGCGCTGCAATAAGTGAGGAGAAAATCAGAAAACTATACCGGCCGATTCCATAACATCCGATTGAACTTAAAACTATGAACACCGCTAAAGCGGTAATCACCGGTGTAAAAAAATATTTTAATGGAAGTATGCGCTTCCATGCAATGTATTCACGGATCAGAAAAATAAAAATGTAAGCAGCTGAAAGTTCATAGAGATAGCCGGGAACAATCATTTATTCTTATCCTTCTTAAAAAGATCCGAGAGATCCCGTAGTTTGTTAGGATCAAATTCGGAGCCCATTGCAGCGATATTCTCCTGTTTGATCTCCTGATAAATCTCTTTTCTATGAACGGTTACTTTTCTTGGAGCCTTTATACCGAGTTTTACCTGGTCACCTTTTATATCAATTACAACTACCTCAATATCATCACCGATCATTATGCTTTCATTAAGTCTCCTGGCAAGAACGAGCATAAACTAACCTCCTGCCCCGGTATGACGTTTCATTTCATCAAGTATTCTATGCCTGACCTTATAACGGTCACTCATAGATATCGCCTGCTTCCCGAGTCTTGTTGAAGGATTGATTATGACAGGGCCCTGGAGATTAGCGGTCATATCTTCCGCTTTATCAGGTATTGTGACAATTGCAAAAACAATCAGTTCATCTGGTGACTCAGCTTTAACAGCCTCAAAATCATTCTGCGAAATAGAAAGTTCATAACTATCCAGAAAATCAACAGGCCTTATTATTACAAAAGCGAGATCTTTTTCATCAAATGCCTGCATCCATTTAAAGGGAGAGCCTTCATCTTCCGCGTCAAGGATTACAAATTTTTTTATGAAATCGAAACCAAGAATACCGTCAGGGAAATCAATCACCTGAAGTTCATTCACTTCGATTTCTCCAAAAGGTTTAGTATGAATTTTAATGCTCAATTACAGCTCCTTATTTATCATTTATCTTAAAAAATCGAGAAGTGTAGACTTAATTGTTTTCGCGCCAACAGATAAAGCATAATCATGAACACTTTCAAGCCACTTAAAGTTCATTATAGTTTCGGGGTAATCTATCCCTTCAGTTTTTGCCAATAACTCCGTGATATTACCCTTTTCGTATTCAGATCTCTTCGCAAGTTCGTCAGCCCTGCTCTGCCTTGCTCCTGTTGCAGCAAGATGCCTCAAAATATTATCAAGAGCGCCGTCAATCATACCGAGGTCACGCCCCCCTACAAGCTCCTGGTCCCCTCTGACAAGATCGTCACGAACCTGAATCATCATATCAAAAATTGACATTCCGCCTATTGATGCAGTGGGATCAATATTGTTCGGCGGCTGGGGGAAGTTTTTATTAACAAGGCCGAGATCCTGCAAAACAGTTCCGCTCCCTTTATCTTCAAGCCATATCTGGTGAGGTGTTGTCGTGTTAAGTATCAGGTTATTGATCCCCCCTTTTGATGCCTTAACGCTGACTCCGGAATTATTAATCTTGTCTATTATTATATCAACATTATCACCCGCTGCGATTTCAATCTCTTTGCCATCAATTTTAATTACCTGGTTGCTTGAGGCGCTGTAGTTTGTAGAATCTGCACCGGACGTTAAAGTCTGTTCTGTTGCCCAGAATACTTTATTGCCGGGTATATTCACTTCAAGATATTCACCCTTGCTTATCTCGCGAATCTGCTCCCCAATATTTCCCCTGTATTCAACACCAATCATAGCATCACCCTGACGTCCGGCTGTAAGTGTCATGTAAATCGGAACGAAAGGATTAGGCTGTTCTTCTGTGCCTGTATTGAATCCGCCAAAAATAGATCTCCCTGTGGCACCTTTCTGATTTGCAATACTCACAAGTTCTTCGAGGAGCTGATTCATCTCCGCTGCAGCAGCTTCTTTACGCTCGAAATTTGAATATATGCCGTTTGCTCCCTGTACAGCAAGCTCCCTTATTCTCTGAAAAATTCTAAGAGACGACTGTAGCGCGGTATCCACTTCATTAAGCCTTGCCTGAGTTTCACCTATATTGCTGATATATTGATCTATCTCGCTCAATCTCGTTCTGTAAAGCATCTGGTTTGTCGCCGCAATCGGATTATCACGGGGTATCCTTACAGCTTTTCCTGTACCAAGTTGGTTCTGGAACTGGTCCATATCAATCTGGTGCCGCTGCAGATTGTAGGTCATTGTATTGTTGATCATCTGGTTTGTTATTCTATTCATGATTTATGCCCCCAGCCTGATTATTGTTTCAAGCATCTTGTCAATTGTACTTATCATCCTTGCTGAAGCATTATAGCCATGCTGGTATGCCACCATTCCGGCCATCTCTTCATCAAGATTTATCCCGGAAACCGATTCCCTCAGATTTTCCAGATTCTTCAGCATCACAGTCTGATTCTCCATCCTGTTTTTAGTCTCTTCTCCCTGGCTTCCTATTCTTGAAATCAGAGCTGTGTAGAATTCGTTAAAAGTAGCTTTTGTGTCAACCATTGAAGTTTTATGGCGGAGACTTGCGATTTCCAGAGCGTTTGTACCGTCACCGATACCATTTGTAACATTAAAATCACCGGTTCCGCCTGCATCTATGCCTTTTGAAGCTGCAATAACATCCACATCCCGCATAACAGCGTCTGAAACTGCGATATGTGCCGCAGGGTTAAATTTTGGTGTTATTGTGATATGCTCACGCTGCGGGATAAATTTCATTATATCATCAATGCGCCTGTAATCAAAGGAACCCATCTGGCCGCTCTGTTTCAGAACACCGGTAAGCCCCACAAGGAACTGGCCGGAGTCCTCCATGTGCCTGATCATAAAGTGTTTTCTGTCATCATCTTTTGCGGCCGTTGCCTTAATTGCGAAATGCCCGTTATGGTCTATGTACGCAACCACACCGACATTCGCGTCATTAATCTTTTTCATCACGGAATTAACAGTATCGGATTCATTGTAATCAACTTCTGCAATTGAATCGGACTTGTCATTCCTCGCGAAAGTCAGGGTTCCTGTAATCCCTATTGCAGCGGATGCATCAAGTTTATTGTTACCTGCAACTTTATAGATAGCAGTAATATCATTAACTCCGTCATTGTTGAGATCGAAATTCCCCTCATTGTTATCACTTATATTAAGATGTCTGAAAAATTCCAGGTTTGTCTGCCCGCGTCTTCCGAAGCCATCTTTGTGAACTTCATTTGTCAGGTCAGAAAGATTTATCGCAAGAGCGTTAACATCAGTAATGTTCTGCCTGATTATAACATCCCTCACCTCAATTAGACCCGCGAGCTCACCGTTTTTTACTGATACAGAGGTCTCGGTATCTTTCCAGACTACATCATGCATTCCATTATTGTCAGGGTTTTTTACAGCTTTTAAAGGACGGAAAATATTACCCTGTACAAGATTCTCTCCATCTATATATACAATTGTCTCATCCTTATCACTGCGGCCAACCGAAATATTCACCATCACTGAGAGCTTTTCAACAAGAGCATCCCGTCTGTCCATAAGATCATTTGGTCTGTCTCCCAGCGCTTCAGCTTTCTGTATCCTTTCATTAAGACTTCTTATATCTGCAGCGTATATATTAATCTGCTCAACCTTCTGTACAACCTGCCTGTCCGCGTCTTCACGAAGCGTATAAAGCTGTCTGAAAACATTATTAAGTTCATTTGCGAGGTGGACACCCTTCTCCTTCACAACCTCTCTTGTGGATCTCTCTTCAGGATATTTTGAAAGCTCCTGCCATGCCGCCCACATCGCATCCATTCTGCTTCTCATAGACTGGTCAGATGGCTCGTTATATATTCCTTCAATCTGGTATATAAAATCATTTTTTGATTTCCAGTAACCCATGGTATTCTTTTCTGTAACAATCCTGTCATCAATAAAAGAATCCCTGATCCTTTCAATACTTTCAACATAACTCCCCTGGCCTATCTGACCCGCGACATTTGCTCTGTTAAAAGCCGGTTCATATATTGGATCTGCCGAGGTAATGATTACACGCTGCCTGGAGTATTCCTTGTTCTCAGCGTTTGATATATTATGCCCGGTAACATGCAGCGCCTGCTGATGTGACTGAAGCCCCCTTTTACTTATCTCAAGCCCCATGAATGTGGAAGACATATCTCCCTCCTTTAAGCTTTAGTATTGAACAGTACAGGATTCACAACACGGGATTTCTCTTTACCATCGCTGCCGTATCCGGATTTAAGGGAAGAACTGTTCTTAAGATCTGATATTAATATTTCAAAAAACTCAATATTATCCTGTAGAAGCTTTTTATTAGACTCCTGTTTGTCTCTGAGTTTAATAATTACATTTTTAAGTTCAGTGCCGCTCCTCATAATTCGTGAAGATGAATCGCTGTCAATTCCTGCTGTTATCTCGGAAAGAGTTGACCCCGGTTTCATATCATTCTTAGCAGAAATCAGATCAATGATCTTTACTCTTTCTGTTTCGAGTGTTTCAATCTTAAACAGCAGTTTTTCCTGATTTGCAGAGAGCTCCTGAATCAAAGCCCCTTTTTTCCCCACAGCTGCTTCTGTTTTCTCTTTTTCAAGATTATATATCTCATGATAGAGTATTGTCTCATCTGCAAGTATGCTTTCGAGTTTTAAAAAAGTGTGATGCATCATTAACTCCTGAATAAATATGAATATTCATAACTTATATCGGCCTCAGGAATGAAATAAATAAGGATTATTTTATGTCCCGAAAAGGGTAAATGTGAAATGAATATTTGCAGGAAGTTATAAAAGGAATGTATAAATCAGCTGATATAATCTTCAGTTAGTTCATATATAACGCTGTTGGTGCGGAAAAGCCCGTCTCTTGTGAGAGAGTATTTCCCGTCAGCCAGTGCAACCAGCCCTCTTTCAACAAGACTTCCAAGCCTTTGATAAATTTCGCGGGAAAAATCTGCTCCTGTGACCGCCCTGAAATCTCCTGAAGTAACCCCCCGGAGATCTCTCAACGCTGTCATAAAAAATTCAACAACTACATCCGAATCACTTCTATTATCACCGGTATAATGAACATCTTTTGAACCGATATAATCTGCAACTGACATATTATTGGAATATCTCCTGCTGCCGGTAAAGGAATGAGAACCGGCTCCGAAACCGGCATACGGAACAAAATGCCAGTATTTCGAGTTATGTTTAGATTCAAAACCAGGCAGGGAATAATTTGAAATTTCGTAATGATTATAGCCTTTACCCGCGAGAAAATCAATAGATCTGCTCCAGACATCCAGCTGCATCTCATCAAACAGGTCATCAGGAAGTAATCGCGCTGAAAGCGGAGTTCCGTTTTCAACTGACAGGAGATATAATGAAATATGCTCAGGCCTGTAACCTGTTACTATTTTTAAATCTTCAAGACAATTCTCTTCAGTCTGGCCGGGGATACCTGCAATCAGATCAATACACTTTGTAAAACCGGATTCAGAAAAAAACAGATCCAGTCTGTTCTGCACTTCAGTTTTACCTCTTCTGCCGAGAGTTTTCCGCAGATTGTCATTCAAGCTCTGAACTCCGAACACAATCCTGTTTACACCGCAACTGACGTAGCCCCTGATTTTTTCCCTGCTGAAATCTTCAGGATTCATTTCAAGAGTTATTTCAGCATCACAGGAAACCGAAAATTTACTGCGCAGAGATAAAATAAGAGTTTCGATATCCCCGGGGCTCAGCATCGATGGAGTACCTCCGCCGAAATAAATAGTATCAGCATAAGGTAAATACCATCCATCAGGAAGTTTGTTTATCTCTTCTTTCAATTTTTCAATATATGATCTAATCAGCGGGCTGTCCGTATCTGCCGGTATCGAATAAAAATTGCAATAATCGCACTTATTTCTGCAGAACGGTATATGTATATAAATACCGGTTTTATCAGTTTTCATAAATCAATACCTTCCTATACACAACATTTCATGAGAAGAGACCATAAAACCGGATTAAAACGACAAATTTGTTGCAGAAACATCTATCCGCTAAAAGCACAGATGGACTTTTTTAATTGAGATAAAAATCTAACAAAAGATAAAAGTTCTTATACTAAAAAAAATAGATTGCATCAATTTCAAGTGAATTATAATCAGATATAAATAAATAATAAGCTGATTAAATCCGATAATTAAAAATAAAAGTCCCTGGTAAATCAGCTTTCTATATTTATTAATGAAAAAAGAATCGAAACAAAGAATTAAAACCTTTTCATTTAGATAAATAATCATTGATTTTTTCAAGAGTATACTTTTAACTCTATATTATAACAGTGAAAAAAATGGTTCAGGATAAAGAAATAACATTTCTCGATAGCTTTACAGCAAATACCTCAATTGTGCCTGAAGTTATAGACAGGCTGATGAAGGATCTCTGCAGGATGAACTATCCGCGAGAAGAAATTGATGAGATCATTCTATCCATGGATGAATCCATAACAAACGCTGTTCAGGTTACAATGAATTGCGGTGAAACTGCCTGTGTCATACCTGAAAAAAGAAATATTACAATCAGGTACATGATTAAAAATAATGAATTTGATGCCACTATAATTGATCATGGAACCGGACTCGATTTTATTAAAATAATCAGCAGCGTACCAGACATGAACTCCAACATGTATTTTGATCAGATATTGAGTTATGCAACTGAATCTGAAAAATCCAAGCTAAGTGTAAAAATAAACGGAGAGGAAGTCCCCTTACGCGGCATAGGAGCCGGACTAAAGATAATACTGAGCTTTATGGATTCTGTTTCAATCGAATATATAGATAAAAAGAAGATAATTTCATCTGACGTATCAGAGTATACCGATGGAACTATTTTCAACATCAAGAGGAAAAGGCGTTATTAGGAAATGACAAAAGCTCAGAAAGCTTATAAAGATCAGGAATTTATAAATTCCCGGGATGCCAGGTTATTGAGAATTATCAGTGAATATATAGCACCTGAAGCAAAGTTTAAAGCAAATGACGTTCATCATACTGTAGTTTTTTTCGGATCTGCAAGGATAAAGCCAGAAGATGACGCTCTTGGAACTGCTAAATATTATCTTGCTGCGCAAAAGATGGCTGAAGAGCTGGCCCATTACAGCACTCAATTAAAAGAAGAAACCGGAGATAATTTCTATATCTGCACAGGCGGCGGACCAGGAATTATGGAAGCGGCAAACAGAGGTGCCAGAGACGCTGGAGAAAAGACCATTGGCCTGAATATTTCGCTCCCCTTCGAGCAGAACCCTAATCCGTATATTTCAGATGAACTCAACATGGAATTTCACTATTTCTTTATGAGGAAACTCTGGCTTCTATACCACGCGAAAGCTGTTATTGTTTTCCCCGGCGGTTTCGGTACATTCGATGAACTTTTTGAAACACTCACACTTATTCAGACAAAAAAGATGGCTAAACCTGATATTTCGGTTATGCTTTACGACAGTTCATACTGGAAAGGACTCATCAATTTTCAGATGCTCGTTGATAAAGGGATGATTTCAGCCGAAGATTTATATCTTTTCCATTTTTTTGATACAGTTGACGATGGCCTGAAATTTCTTAAACCACGGCTGAAGGATATTATTGCAACAGTTGATCATTTTATCCCGTAAATAACGCAATAGAGCTGATAAAAAAACCGGTATACTTTTATTCCCGGTTTTTTTGAAAATCAGCCTGCGAACTCTTCATAATTCGTCCGGCTTGTTTCATCCATACTGTTTATCTCGCAACCGACTTTAATTATACCATTTTCAAGAAAGGATATATTTCTGACTATTGCTCCAATTACAGATTTCTTCTGAGTCGGAAGCATTATATCAAAACAGAGTTTCCCATTCTCCTGAAAATTCCTGATATGCCTTTTCTCTCTGAAAACAAAACCCATTCCATTTTTAGACAGGTCTGCAACAAGGAACCTCTCTTCCATTGGTGAAAAAAGTTTATTCTTAATGAGCAGCTGATCGATAACTATAGCCATCCTGCGACATACTTCAAACATACCGTCAGAAAGAGGCTGCGAACTGTTAACCTGAAGGTATCCGTAGGGAATAATTTTATTATACATAATTGGAACTGTTGCTTCAGATATATATCTGTTCCTTGATGAAAGGCTTATATCAGCTTTATAAATATTGTTAACATAAAAATTGTATTCTTCTTCTTTACCGGGGTCAGGGTCAACATTCAGATTTGACATAAATATTGATTTTGAAGTGCTTAATACATACTTCAGCCTGTTATCCCCCTTGGATTCATGCATAAAAACAATCTTAAAATAATCGAACTTCTTTTTAAGTTCGAATTCAGCAATCTCTTTAATTTTATCAATCTTCTTCTGAGATGTTGAGAGAGCCCTTTCTATATTATAATCAGAAATAAGATTGTTCATATAAATAATACTCTTGCCCCCCTCAATACCGACAAGCTTTCTATCCTCTTTACGTGATTCCGATATAATCTGAAATTTAAGCGGTATAAAAACAAAGGTATCTTCATTACGCTCGACATGTTTCATACTGAGATATATGGTGTTTGTTTTGTATCTTGTAAAAACAACAACATTCTCAGGGAGAGATTTAACAAGCGGTATCCTGAAAGCTACATTCCCGTCAGAATAACCGAGATATTGAAGGTTAAGGCTGCCGCTGCTTGTTTTTATATAAACCGGGTTGCCGCTGAAAAAATTATCCAGGAGAAACTGGAACTGTGCTTTATCTGTTACGGTTTTAATTAAATCTGCCATAATTAATTCTACTGACTGACAATCAAGCCGTCAAGCATTGAAATTATTCTTTCAGTCATTCCTGCGATTTTCATATCATGAGTAACTATTACTGCAGTACTCCCCTTTTCTCTGCATAAGTTAAGGAGAACTTCAAGAAGATTCATGGAATTTTTTGAGTCAAGGCTCCCTGTAGGTTCATCTGCAAGAATAATATCAGGTTCACCTACAATTGCCCTTGCAACTGCCACTCTCTGGCACTCACCGCCGGACATCTCACCCGGTTTATGATGAGACCGGTTTTCCAGGCCGAATCTCGCAAGAAGCTCGCGGGATTTTTCCTTTGCCTCTGCATGCTTGCATCTTCTGATAAGAAGGGGCATCATTACATTTTCAAGTGCGGTAAATTCAGGAAGCAAATTATGCAGTTGAAAGATGAAACCTATATGTTTATTTCTGAAATCGGAGAGTGCATCAACTTCAAAAGATGAAACATCAGTTCCGCTGATGGCAAGAGATCCCCTGTCAAAATTATCAAGGCATCCCATCAGGTTCAAAAGAGTTGATTTACCGGTACCGCTGGGCCCGGTTATTGAAACAACTTCACCTTTCTGAATTTCGAGGTTAATCCCACGGAGCACACTGATGACGCTGCTCCCCGAGCCGTAAGTCTTTTCAAGATTTTTTATATCTATGATTGCCGGATTACTGTTCATATAAATACCTATTCATACCTGATTGTTTCAACCGGTTTCTGCCGGGAAGCCTGCCATGATGGAAAAATAGAAGCAATTGTGGCGAGAAAAATCGCGGCAGCCGCTATGAAAACTACAAACTCCGGAACAATCTCAGTAGGTATTGTGTCGATATAATATACACTGCTCGGCTTAAGAGTAATTCTGTAAAAATCCCCCAGGTTAAATACCTGGTAAATCCATATCATTAGTCCGTTAATTGAATCTTCCACCCACAATATAATTGATTCAAGATTTAGGGATGCAGCCAGGCCGAAAATTACTCCAAGAATTGAGCCGGTTACACCGATGAGGAATCCCTCAAGTACAAATATTACCATTATAGAACGGGGCTTTGCCCCCATGGATTTGAGTACGCCTATAGCTTTTCTCTTCTCCATTACAACCATGACTATGGTTCCCATAATAGTAAACCCTGCTGATATTATAACGAGAAAAAGAATTATTGTCATAATAAGTTTTTCAAGCCTGAGCGCATAAAAGAGGTTATGATTCCTCTGTTCTGCTGTCATTGTAACATACTCAAAACCGATAACAGACTGAAGAACAGAAGCCATCCGGTTCATCTTATATATATCATCAATTTTCACGCCCACAGCATAGGCCACATCACCAACCGAAAACAGGTCCTGCCCGTCTGTAAGTGACATCATAATAAGCTTTGTATCAAAATCATAATATCCGGTTTTAAAGAATCCGAGCACTTTGTATTTACGTATCCCCGGTGAAACACCTTCAACAGCAGTAAGCCGGCCCTGGGGAACAATAATCTCCATTGTATTCCCGACTTTGACTCCGTAATTAAATGCCATCTCCTCACCAATATAGATACCTTTTTTCTGACAGTAATCGTGACGGTTAAGAGTGATAAATTTTTTTATATCAGAGGGGATGTAATCCTTTGTGCCAATACCACGGATCATCACAGGCCCCACATTTCGTTTAAACCTGAACAAACCCTGTCCCTGCAGATAAGGACTGGCGGAAACAACATGCTCTGTACCGCGAATTTTTTCCGCAAGCTCCCTGTAATCCTGAATTGCAACTCCGTCAATTTCACTTGCAAGATTCGAGACAACTATATGAGAATCAACATCAAGTATCTTATCCTTAATCTGCCCCTGAAATCCATTCATAACAGAAATAACAAGTATCAGTATAAATACACCGAGAAAAACGATTAAGACTGAAAGAAATGTATTAAACGATATGAATCTCTGACTCTTCTTTGACTTGAGATAACGGAAACCTATAAAAAACTCAAAAAGCTTCATATTAATTGTCGAACCCCGTTCTAATTAAAGTTCTATTGTGCATAAGCCACCCTCTGTTAATTTTAGGGCCTTCAATATATTTTATAAACTCTACTTCACCCTTCATATTCTCAACTGTTTTTCCTGTTTCGCGGGAAATTCTTTTACACTCAAAATAGAGCATTCTCGGATTGAATTTATACCCTTCGAAATCGGTCTTAATATCACTTTCATTAAATTTACTCATATCCCGGATTATAAGATTTCCATAATAATAATCCCTGTAGAGATTCCTGAAAACATCCTGATCTTTCGGAAAAGCTTCACATTCACTATAATCCTTATAATTAAGTAATTTAACTGCACCGGACCATTTCAGAAAAATATATGCAGGATCCACAAAGGGCTCCTGCTTTTTACAGGAGGTTGCAAAAAGAAAAAAGCTTATTATTACTATAAATGCAAGGCGTAGTTTATTCATTATAATCTCTTTACATTTAATTTACAGCATTTATTCATAAGTCAATGTTCGCGAAGATGAAACCTTCGGCAATAGAATTATTATTGCTTTTAGAATTAAAGAATAGAAAAGTTTATTAAACCAGTTCAAGCTCTTTTTCGGAAAAAACCTGTGCTGAAAATTTTTCAATTTCCACTCCCGGTTTTTTCCATGTATCACCCTGGAGTCCGGCTTTAAAACATGTATGTGTGAGAAAAGTCTCCCTGTCCCACTTCTGCTCCACCGGAACCTGGGGAAGCAGAAGTCCCCTGTTATATCCCTTCGAAATAATCAGTCCGTCCCGGCCAATGACAATATCTTCAATATTTTCAACTTTCATTATGGGACTTAAAATTGAAATTTCGATATCAATTTTTTTAAATTCAGCAGATGTAAGAGGAGCAAACCTCGGATCCCTGAAAGCAGACGAGAGAGCCATCTCTCTTATTGTATCCGGAATAGGCCTTACACCTTCTATATATCCTATACATCCCCTGAGATTGCCTTTTATATGAATGGTGACAAACGCGCCGCACTTCTCCTTATATACAGCATCACTGAAGTCGAATTCATAGTTTTCACAATCAGCACCAAGTTTATCCGCAATTGTTTTTCTGGCAAGGCGGAGCAGAGTTTTCTGCTGTTCAGCATTCAGTTCTTCCACAGGCTCACTCCTCCCCCAGAATTACAGCTGATACATATCCCACAACTTCATCTTTAGAGCCAGCTGTGTCTCCGGAGTTTGCATACTTTGCAATTTCAATCTTAGATGCCCCGAGTTTTTTTGCGGCTGCAATCCCTGCAAGGAGAGCCCCCTCTCCGCAGGCTTCACCTTTGCCCGATTTTACTGTTTCAGCAATTCTGTTTTCATCAAATGATTTCAGGGCAGATATAAAATCTCCGTCCATCTGAACAGCTTTTTTATAAGGATAATAATGAGAAAGATCTGTTGATACAATTATCGCGTAATTTCTGTTCAGTGTTTTGAGAGCTTCGGCAATTACTTCACCTATCTTTCCGCATATTGAAATATCTGTGGAGCCGATTATGACAGGTACAAGTTTTAAGCCCGGTTTCATAAACTGAATAAAAGGTATCTGAACTTCAAGAGAATGTTCAGGCTCATCAATATCTTTACTATAAGTGAAAAGAGGGGATTTTTTCAGTTCACACCCCACCTCACCGTCAACCTCCATTTCTCCGAGAGGAGTTGAATAAGCCCCGTCAGAAAGAACTGAAGCGCCATTAAACCTGGCCCTGTGTGAAGGAGCAATCACAACGAATCCGTCAAAATCGGTGTATTTAAGGCAACTGAACCCGTATGCTGCCACAGGCCCTGAATATATATAACCGGCATGAGGTGAAATTATACCATATAATCTCCCTTTAACCTTTTCTTTATCTTTTTCAGCCTGAGAGATATAACCGCATATCATCTTTTTAAGCTTCTCAGGGTCTGCCGGATAAAATGAACCGGCCACAGCAGGTTTCCGGATGTACATATATTACCCCCTTTTCGCGAGTTCTGTATCAATCCTGTTGAGAATCTCCTGCGCAACCTTTTCTTTCGACATCATGGGAAGTTCAATTTTTGTTCCATCCCTGGTAAAGAGTGTCATAATATTAGTATCAACATTAAACCCGGCACCCTCTCTTGAGACATCATTAAGGCAGATCATATCAAGATTTTTCTGAACAAGTTTACCTATGGCATAGTTTTCAGTATCATTTGTCTCAGCAGCGAAACCCACCACATAAAGTTTATCCAGTCCCCTCTTTGCTTTTACCTCTGCAACATTTTTAAGTACATCAGGAGTTCTCTTCATATTAATAGTAAGATCCCCGTCAGATTTTTTTATTTTTTCCTCTGATTTTTCCAGAGGGGTATAGTCAGCAGGCGCGGCAGCCATTATCAGAACGCAAGGTTCTTCAATTTCCGCAAGAACAGCCTGAAGCAGATCCGATGTGGATTCAATTTTAACACATCTGAAATTTTTATTCTGAACCAGCTGTTCATTAATAGGCCCATGGATGAAAACCGTATTCTGTGAAATGCGGTAAGCTTCATCCGCTAATGCCACTCCCATTTTTCCGGAAGATGCATTGGATATATACCTGATAGGGTCGAACCATTCGCGTGTCGGCCCTCCGGTGACAATGATTTTATTTTCCTTCAATAACATTGACCGCTGCCTCATATATTGTGTTTATATCAGCAAGCCGTCCCTTACCTTCATCTCCACAGGCAACAAGGCCTGTTTCAGGCTCAACAAATTTCACTCCCCAGCTTTTAAGTCTTTCTATATTCATCTGAACACCCGGGCTTTTATACATATTAGGATTCATTGCAGGGGCGATGAGAGCAGGGCATTCAAGAGCAAGAAACGTTGTGCTTACAAGATCATCAGCAATGCCGTTGCCGAATTTTCCGATCATATTTGCCGTTGCCGGAGCCGCGAGAAACAGGGAGGCTTTATCCTTTAGAAAAATATGCCCCATCTCATGTTTCTCCCATAATGTGCTGTCCCTGTAAATAGGGTTCCCTGTGAGAGCTTC
This sequence comes from Spirochaetia bacterium UBA5763, assembly GCA_002418835.1. Classification (GTDB taxonomy): domain Bacteria; phylum Spirochaetota; class UBA4802; order UBA4802; family UBA5550; genus UBA5550. Next base: position 15,504 of record DIEX01000006.1, read on the forward strand.
AAGCGTAAGAGGAGAAACAAGCTTCGTGGCATTTTCAGTCATTGCAACAAACACATTGTACCCCCCTTTAACAAATAATCTTGCGAGATCGCAGGACTTATAAGCTGAGATTGATGAGCCCACTGCAAGAATTACCTTTTTCATAACCTTTTAAACATCCTCTCAATATCATTTTTATTTATGGTAAAAAGAAACGGCCTACCATGCGGGCACCGCAGTTCAATCCCGCCGCTGAAAACCGCACCGGCTAAAGTCTTCATATCTGAACTGCTGAGAGAATCACCGGATCTCTTGGCACTATGGCACGCAAGGGATGATATAATCCTCTCATGAAGGTCATTATTATCCTTTTCATCCCTGATATTATCAATCATATTTTTTATAAGCTCTTCTATTTTGTAGTTACCTGCTGCTGCGGGTACAGATCGGACAACTACGCTTTTGTCTGAAAACTCATCTATCTCAAAACCGCATGAACTGAAGCTCTCAATATTATCCATCACAAGAGGGAAGTCCGCTGTTGTAAGTTCGATCTGTACGGGGAACAGCAGTTCCTGGGTTTCAAGTTCATACCCCTTACTGAGTTTATCATAGAGCATCCTTTCGTGAGCTGCATGAAAATCAATAAAATGCATTTTTTCATTTTCTTCAACAAGTATATATGTGTTGAATATTACACCTATAATTCTGCGGAAATCACCATCAGGTTCCGTAAAATCAACACCCCCTGAAACAGCATCCAGTATCTCACCCGCGCTGTCAAAGAGAAGGCTCCCTGCCGTTAAATCGACTCCTGACCTTAAAGAAAAATCAGCAGAAGAATACCTCTCTGCATTCGCAGGCAGAACCTCCGGAGTACGAAAATTACGCGGGAGAGAGTTATACTCTGCCGCACTGGTGTCAGGGAACTCTACACTTTTTTTGAATAAAACACTCTCTGCTGCATGGGCTGCCGCCCCGGAAAAAATCTTTTCAGGAATCAGGTGCGCCCTGTTCAGCACTTTTGACGCAAGTCCGAAGATCATTGAGTCTATATATTTCTGATCAAAGAGTTTAACTTCTCTTTTCGCAGGGTGAATATTCACATCAATAAGTTCAGGATCGATCTCCATGAAGAGGATTGCCGCCGGATATTTCCCCCTGGGCATTACAGCTTCATAAGCACGGGCAAGGTGATAGGAGAGGTACTTCTGTTCTACAGATCTGCCGTTTATAAAAAGTACCTGCATACTTCTTGTGTTACGCATATAATCAGGCCTGGAGAGAAAACCTGAAAGCTTTACTTTCAGGTCTGAAAGCTCATCATAATAAAGACTGTTATAAACAGATGCTCCGAAAACCTGCTTTACCCTCTCGTGAAATCCGTCTGCCGGGGGGAGTGTAATCTCTCTCTTCCCGTCAACTTCAAATGAAAAAGAGACATGAGGAACTGCGAGAGACATCCGGAGAAGAGTTTCACGTATAGTTCTTAACTCGGTTTTTTTAGCCTTAAGGAATTTTTTTCGCGCGGGCATATTGAAAAAAAGGTTATCCACAATAATTGTTGTACCCCTGCTCCCTGCATAGCCGGTGACAGAGTGAGAGCCGTTTCGCGATTCAATGCGCGACCCCGTCTCTTCATCTTCATGCCTTGTGAGAAGAACAAAGTCAGAAATAGAGCAGATGCTTGAAAGCGCCTCCCCCCTGAATCCGTAAGTGGATATACTCTGAAGTCCGGAGATGTCGGAAATTTTGCTTGTTGCGTGTTCCTTTATTGAGAGCGGGGCATCATCCCTGTATATACCGGAACCGTTATCCTTTACATATATTCTTTTCAGGCCGGCGTCCTGGACCTGAACATCGATCTCTGTGGCGCCTGCGTCTATGGAGTTTTCAACCAGCTCCTTTACAACTGAGAAAGGGCCTTCAATTACCTCACCTGCTGCAATCATATGCTTCAGGTGGTCAGGGAGCACAACTATTCTATTCAATTATTTAAACCTGCTTTTTTAAAACTGAAACAAGCTCCGGGAGTGTTTTCCCGGCAGAGCCCTGTATAAATATATCAGTACATGCGGATGTAAGCTCTGTTTCCTCGAGGTTGAACTCTATCACCTTCCCGCCATGATTTTTTACAATTCCCGGAATTCCCGCCGCAGGATAAACAACAGCAGAAGTTCCGACAACAAGAACAACATCCGCCTCTTCAGCATATTTCTGCGACTGGTGAAGGGCTTCCGGAGGAATCAACTCTCCGAAAAAAATCACGGATGGTTTGAGTATTTTACCGCACATTTCGCAGTGAGGAATGATTCTTTTATCTATGTCATATTCATCAGGGCTGTACTGCTCTCCGCACTGAAGGCATACAAGATTTTTCGCGTTTCCGTGATACTCAATAACATTGCTGCTCCCCGCCTCCTGGTGGAGATTGTCAATATTCTGGGTGATAACTGCTTTAAGCAGATTCATTTTTTCAAGTTCGGCCAGAGCAAGATGAGCCGGATTAGGCTTAGCCTTATCTGTCATCTCTATCAGCTCAAATATCATCTCCCATACTTTTTCAGGCATGCTTCTGAATGAGTATATAGACGCATAAACAGCTGGATCATACTTATCCCACAATCCCCCCGAACTTCTGAAGTCAGGGATACCGCTTTCTACAGAAATACCCGCCCCGGTAAGGGCAATCATGCTTTTTGATTGTTTAATTATTGCTGCGGCTTCAGCTATTCCCGGTTTCACAAACCCTCCTAAAATTAATGCTTTTCCTGATAATATACATTACCTGAAACCGATTTGAGTTTTTTATTTTTTTCCGCCCGTCCGTGTTACTTATGGACAGAAAGATATTTAAAACCGCTAACATCATTGTGTCAATTGAAAAATACGACATAATTGCCTGCTCAGCAGTAACTGATTGCAATTGTTATTTAATATCCCCTATTTGTATTGACACATCAAAAGAATAAATAGTATATCAGATAATATTAACCGGGATACAAATTTCTACAGCCTTATTCTGTTTACAGTGTTTAGTAAACCGGCTGAACATAACATCATTATATGGAGCAAAATATGCAGTGTAAATGCGGTGGAGTACTTATTGAAGGAAAAACGACATTCAGAACCAGCAATAAAAATTTTACTTTTATTCTTGAAAATATTCCTGCTAAAAAATGCATGAGATGTGATGAAGTCCAGATATCCGAGGAAACAAAAGATAAACTGCAAAAGCTTGCCAACAGAATAGAAAGAGATTCCAATGAAATATTAACAGGAAGGCCTTCAGCCAATCTTTATGATTACTGATTCATGATGCTATAAGTTTTAAATTTAAACCACAGAACAGGATAAAAAGTTCAAATAATATGGGATTTTTCTCCGGACACATCCATAAACTCTTTAATCTTTCATCTCCTGAAAGCAGCTTTGCGCACAGCAAAGTCGGTATATGGCAATGGGATATCTCAAATAATTATTTTAAAGTTAACAGTTTCTGGTACGAAAAGTTAGGATTTGAAAAAAACAGGGCAAGAAAACTTGAACTTATACTTACCCTGATACACCCGGATGATCTTGAAAACATCAAAAAAGATCTCGAAAAATTCCTTGATCCCTCAAAAAAAATCGAGATCGATTTTGAACTCCGCATAAAAAAAAATGACGGCAGCTGGTTGTGGGTATACATAAACGGAAAAATTATTAAATACAGTAATGGTAAACCTGCAAAGGCTGAAGGGATTCTGCTCGATATTACCCGCCAGAAAAAAATTGAGACAGTACTTCAGAATAAAAACAGTGAAATCGAAGCTCTGTATGAAGAGTCTGAAGCTCAGAATGAAGAGATGGCTGCCATGATGGATGAACTCCACCGCAACCAGATTCAGCTTGAGGAAGCTCACACCAGACTCAGCATGAGTGAAGCCAAATTCCGGGATATAATAGATAAATCACCAATAGGCATTATACAGTCAACAATCGACGGGAAAATAGTCAACGCGAACATGGCCTTCTGCAAAAACTTCGGTTATGATTCACCTGAAGAACTTATGTCGCTCGTCAGTAACGCCTCTGAATTTTATAAGGATAAAGACTCAAGGGGGAAAATCCTCTCTGCGCTTCAGAAAGAAAACTTTGTATTTACACAGGATCTCACAGGCACCAGAAAAGACGGTTCTAACCTGAATGCCAATGTATACCTTATGCGCCTCACAGATAAATTTACCGGAGAGGATTATCTTACTACATTTGTTGAAGATATCACAGAATTAAAAACATCCCAGCTTGAGCGTGACCTCTTCTTCAACAACTCCGGTGACCTTATGCTGATTCACACAATTAAAGGAAGAATCAAACAGGCAAACCCGGTCTGGGAGGATATCCTTGGCTGGACTCCTGATGAACTTAAACTGATGAATCTCGGCCGGATTCTGCACCCTGATGACATCGAAAAGACATCTGAATTCGGAAGTATCCTGCAGAATAAACACTCCAGAATGAATATTACAAACCGTTACATCACAAAAAATGGAGAATACAGAACTATCCGCTGGGCAAGCACTCTGTTTAAAGATGATAACCTTGTATTTTCATCAGGGAGAGATGAAACCGAAAGATATGAAGCAGAGATGGAACTCCAGAAGATGTGGGACAGGCTTGACCTCGCTTTAAAGAGCGGAACTATCGGTCTGTGGGATTTCAACATGCAGAAAAATACGCTTTCCTTTAACAGCAACCTTGCTGAAATAGTGGGTTTCAGCAGCATTGATAATGTTTCAGCTAAATGGCAGCAGTATATACATGAAGATGACTTTAAATCTTCAGCAAGAGCCATAATGGATCTGATAAACGGGAAAAAGGAGAGCTACGTTGATCAGTACAGGCTCAAGCTTACAGATGGAAGTTACAGGTGGATCTTCTCCAGAGGGAAAATTGTTGAACGGGATACGTATGGTAAACCGATCCGCATTGCAGGCTCAATTACTGACATTACGGAACAGAAGGAGGCTGAAACAAGAAGGCTTGCCCTTGAATACCAGATGCTTCAGGCTCAGAAACTGGAAAGCCTCGGACTCCTGGCTGGCGGCATAGCGCATGATTTTAACAATCTCCTTACAGCTATTCTCGGGAATGCTGACATGCTGCTTTATGAACTGCCGGATCACCTTCCGGTTCAGCAGAAACTTATCGATATAAGAAAAGCAGCAAGAAGAGCAAGTGAGCTTACCAGGCAGATGCTGGCCTACTCAGGGAAGAGCACATTCACAACCGAAGTAATTGACCTGAACAGCCTCATAGATGAGTTGAGTTCTCTTTTTGATATATCTATTTCTAAAAAAGTGAAAATCAGCTACGAGCTTGATGAGAAAATCCCCTGTATTACAGGTGATCCCGCGCAGATAAGCCAGATACTTATGAATCTTGTGCTCAACGCTTCAGAAGCCATTGAAAATAATGGTGAAGTCAGAATCAGTACATCATTGAAAGAATGCAGTACGGCTGAAATTAATTCACTGACTCTAAGCAGCAATATGCTCCCCGGGACTTATCTTATTCTTGAAGTTTCAGACAACGGCTCTGGCATACCGCAGGATAAGATTAAGCAGATATTCGATCCTTTTTACACAACTAAATTCACAGGCAGAGGACTTGGACTTGCGGCTGTATCAGGAATTATACGCAGCCATAATGCCGGACTACTTGCACAAAGCACGATTGATGAAGGAACAACTTTCAGGATTTACTTTCAACCCACACAGGATCAGCCTTCCGTTCAATGTGTTGAAGAGAAAAAACCTGTTGATCGGCAGAAGAAACATGTAACTGTACTTGTTGCTGATGACGAATCTTATATAAGAAGCCTTACATCAAGGATGCTTAAAACCGCAGGTTTTGATGTTCTCCTTGCAGAAAACGGTATTGATGCAATCAGAACCTTCAGGGAAAATATAGATACTGTCCGCTGTATTATTCTTGACCTCACCATGCCGGAGATGGATGGACATGAAGCGCTGATTGAACTGAGGAAAATTAATAATAAACTCCCGATAATAATAAGCAGCGGGTACAGTGAAGTTGATATTACATCACAGTTTGAAGGTGAAAACATTTCAGGCTTCCTTCAGAAACCATACCAGTTTGATGAACTTCTTCTTATTATCGAAAAGGCGATAAAAAACCAGTCTAAATAATTGTGCATCAAAAAAGAGACGCAATAATATACGTCTCTTCATATGATTCCCCTGTTTATAAAAATTACTTCCCTGCTATTTTCGACCATGAATCTTTTAAAGAGACAGTCCTGTTAAAAACCGGAAGTGAATCAGTAGAATCCTGATCCATACAGAAATAACCTGTCCTGTCAAACTGAAACCTGTCGCCTGGTTTTGCGTCCTTAATAAAGGGCTCGACGAATGCTGACGCTGTTTTGAGTGAATCGGGATTAAGATTAGCCTTGTAATCCTCACCTTCAGCAAGGTCATCAGGATTCTCTTTTGTGAAAAGATGATCATAAAGCCTTATCCCGCAGCTTACAGCCTGTGCCGCTGATACCCAGTGTATTGTCCCTTTGACCTTGCGGCCATCCTGAGACCACCCCCCATGTGTCGATGGATCATAAGTGCAGTGAATCTCTGTTACATTGCCATCAGTATCTTTTACAAAAGATTCGCATTTTATATAGTAGGCATGCTTAAAACGGACTTCCGCTCCGGGAGCGAGCCTGAAATAACCCTTGGGGGGAACCTCCATAAAATCAGTCCTTTCAATATAAAGCTCGCGGGTGAACGGCATCTCCCTCTTCCCCATGCTTTCATCTTCCGGATTATTTACAGCTTCAACATACTCAACTTTCCCCTCAGGGTAATTATCGATGATCACCTTAACGGGGTCTATTACTGCCATTACTCTCTGCGCACGTTTATTAAGGTCTTCTCGCAGGCAGTGTTCGAGCATTGCTATATCCACCATGTTATCAGCTTTTGCCACACCTATCCGGTCGGCAAAATCACGGATAGCTTCAGGAGTGTAGCCCCTTCTGCGGAGCCCTGCGATTGTGGGCATACGTGGATCATCCCAGCCGCTAACATAATTTTTTGTGACAAGCTCCAGGAGTTTTCTTTTGCTCATTACTGTATATGAAAGATTAAGACGTGCAAATTCTATCTGTCGCGGTTTGTGAGGAGTATCTGTTTCATTCACAACCCAGTCATACAGTGGCCTGTTATTCTCAAATTCCAGAGTACAGATTGAGTGTGTTATATTTTCAATTGAGTCGGACAGAGGGTGAGCGAAATCATACATCGGGTAGATGCACCATGCGTCGCCTGTCCTGTGGTGATGTGAACGCTGTATCCTGTAGAGCACCGGATCTCTCATTACTATATATCCGGAGCTCATATCTATTTTCGCGCGGAGAGTTTTCTCTCCATCCTTAAATTCCCCATTTCTCATACGCTGAAAAAGATCGATGTTCTCCTCAACTGTGCGGTTTCTCCAGGGACTCTCTTTACCCGGCTGTTTCAGTGTACCTCTGTATTCTCTCATCTGGTCAGCAGTGAGGTCGCATACATAAGCCTTCCCTTTTTTAATCAGGACTACAGCAAAATCATAGAGTTTTTCGTAATAATCCGAAGCGTAGTAAAGCCTTTCCTCCCAGTCAAAACCGAGCCACCTGACATCACCCTGAATGGAATCAACATATTCAGTCTCTTCTTTTGACGGGTTGGTATCATCAAACCTGAGATTGCAGGTTCCTTTAAATTCATTCGCAATACCGAAATTGAGACAAATTGACTTGGCGTGGCCTATATGAAGATATCCGTTGGGTTCCGGGGGGAATCTTGTGGCAACAGTATCATGTTTACCTGTTCTTAAATCCTCCCTGATAATCTCCTTGATAAAGTTCGATTTACCTGTTTCGTTTCCTGCCGGTGTACCATTTTCACTCATGACTTAAACTCCGATGAATCAAAAATATGAGTCATATCTTACGCAGACTGTTCAATTATCAAGTAAATTATAATCCTCAATTATTATTTAACAGGAATGTTACCCTGCACTGTATTTCTCCATATCAGTGGAGGTTTCCATCAGCATTCGCGCAATCCCCTGCCCTTCAAGAGCAGTCATCCTGTTGCTCTCAGTTACCTTGCAGGCTTCAGAGGCCGTGGCAACTGTTTTCTCGCTGAAAAGTGTAATGTGATTTATATCCTGAACAATTTTAATGTTGTTTTCTTTAATCCCGTTTATACTCTGCATAACATCAGATGATTTCTGCCGTACAGACTGCATACTTGAAAGGATACCCTGAAAAACTTCTCCAGTATCATGTATCAGGCTGTTTTGAACTGTATTTGCCGAAGTGAGCTCCTTTACCGCATCAAGAGATTCATCCACACGGCGTTTCATTTCATTCAGAATTCCGCCGATATTTTCAGCAGACTCCCTGCTCTGGTCAGCAAGCTTTGAAATTTCATCAGCAACAACAGCAAAACCACGGCCTGCTTCTCCCGCACGGGCAGCTTCAATTGACGCATTCAGCGAAAGGAGATTTGTCTTGTCGGAAATATCGCGTATAATATCAATAATGTTTCTGATTTCATCGGACTGTTTCAGAAGTTCTGCAATGGTGAGATTCACCCTGTCCCCCCCTTTCTGCACAGCGGTTGTATTATCAGTAAGTCCTTCAACCAGTTTAAGCGCGTCAGTAACTTTTTTCGTAGTTGCACCGGATTCGCTCCCCATCTCTGAGGCAAGCTTCATACACTGTTCAATGCTCCCCCCTACGTCACTGCTTAATTGAAGCTGATTCTGAAGATTGCCTGTGATGGAACCTGTCTCGGAGGTAATCTCGTTTACCGCTGACGAAACGCTCCCTGATGAAGCCGCAAGCCTTTCAAGAATTTCGTGGGCCTGCCTGGAATTTTCAATAAGAACTCCTGCTGATTTAATTATATCAGCGATAAGATTTCTCTGTTTATCCTTCTCCTCTTCAATTATATTTATTTTATCTGTATTTATTTCATTGGATATCTTTGTGGTGATGATATAAACTATTGCAAATAATATCACACAGGCCATCTGTATCGTATAATCTGTAGTAGTGGCTTTATCCCTCAGGCCGACCCATACCGTGAGATAAGCCACCCGCAATGCATTAATTATTACCATTGTTAAACAGCTTATCTTCATCAGCTTCAGGTCAAAATAGAGAAGATAAATTGAAAGCATGGGGAGTATATAAACAAAAACCATTGTTCTTGTTGTACTGAAAATGGTAAAAGAATAGAGTACAAAATATCCTGACAGAGTTATTATCTTGATGATTTCATTCTCTTTATTGCGGAAAAAAACTATTGTAGCAATTGCCATTGGAAGAATCATGATTGTAAAAAAAACCAGAACAAATTCGAGGGTTCTTCCACCTTTAAAATATTCTGAAATATAGCCGAAAAGCAAAAATGAATCAAGAATCCAGTTAATTATAAGGACATATCTGTTAATTCTGGAAATTGAACCTTCCATAAAATAAAAACTCCGGAAACGAGGATTGAGAGGTAAAAAACCGCCATTAAGTATAATATAATCAATTAAATAGCGGAATCAAACTGACAGGTGGGTACAGTAAAAATGACGGGAATTTAGTCAATCATTAAAAAGTGTCAGATGCGAAGCTGAGAATCAATGCTCTTTATTTGGAACATAGATATAATACAAACCGAAATTCTCTTTGTAAGAATAAGCACGGTGAACATGATTCATAAAATTTCTGCCGAAGTGGCTGTAGTCATACCATTCAGGAATCCATGGCGCCAGCGGATTCTGATCAAAAACCACTGCATCAAATTCCCTGTTATCAACCCTTTTAAAAAAATCCTTCAGCAGTTCAGGTTTTTCCATATCGATAATTCTGAACATAAAGGGATCGAGATGATAAATATATTTCTTCATCATTACAGGGAGCCAGGGATTCTGCGCGAAGATAAACTTTTTGTCTTTAAGGAATTCTGCTGTTTTGTTTATATGGAGAAGAAAAGGTTCCTTTTTGTAAATTTGCCTCAACCCGTGACTGTTAATGAAAAAAGCAATGAGGATAACAGCAGCGCTGCATTTAATCACAGTTGACGGTGTGAGTTTATACTCACGGATAACACCTGCAATTACCAGAACTGAAGCTATGTGGAGATCAATGAGATGATTCCCCACAATCCCCTCTGACCCGAAAATAAAAATAGTTACAGCAAGAGTGACAGCCATATAAAGAGCGTATTGTGACTTAACAATATCTCTCCCTTTAAAAATCATTGCAGCGAGCGCAGCAGTAAAAACAACAAGCACAGCATTATCTGTACCTGTTACACAGCTCATAAAATTAAATGGCGACTTAATAAATTTAACAATAGTTGTTCCGCCGGAAGCACAGAGGGTAAAAATCTCAAGCAGTCTACCGGAGGAGAGAAACTGTATACCAAGAATAAAAATTACAGTGATACCGGTAAATATACCGGCGAATTTATAGGCATCTTTTTTTCTGTTATTGAAAAACAGCCACAGTACAACAGTCGTAATCCCGTAAACAGAAGTAATTTTAGCCATCACTGTAAGTGAGAATAACAGAGACGCGATAATCATCCTCGACACCTTATTGTCATAAGAGAGAGCAAAGTATAAACCAAGCACATTAAGAGCGGCAGCAAGGATATCCCCCCTTACAGCAGTCATTGCGGTAATAAGATTGTTGCTGCACAGCAGAAGTGTAATCAGTAAAAGTGATGAAATAAAACTGATTCCGGTTTTTTTAAGTATAAGTGATACAGCCGCTATTAAAACAGCGGATGACACAAGACTTAGAATATGCCCTGTAAAAAAAACATCACCCGTAAGTTTAATAATCCCCGCATGCAGAACAAAATATAGAGGCATCCACCTTGTGCCTCCGGTGCCAATAATATCATCAACAATCGGCCTGTAAAATATACCATTAGAAAGATCAACTGCCAGAGCAGCCCATGAACCGGAGACCTGCTCAAGGAAATGCCCCTGGAAAGCAAAAACAATTCTTATTATAAACAAAGCAATTGTGAGGCCCAGGAAAGAGAAAGCTATCAATTTATCAAATCTGCTGTTCCGGTCACAAGGGAGTATTTCATCAGTTTTAATCTGTCTGTTCATAATTTCCGTACATGTTTTCATTAAATAATCGAATGAAGCGATAAAAATATACATAAATGACCGGATTTATCTGAATTGCAAACACTTTTTTATTGTCATATAATCTCAAAAAGCATCACAAAACCGGTCTTTTGCTCAAAAAAAGTGCAAAAAAAGCAAAAGGCTGCTCTATTACTCTATTTTTTTCTTGACCACGATTTAAATAACACTATTTTATAGTAAATTTTAGCCCGGATGTGCTGCTCTTTTATTCAAGTACACATCGCAAGCTTAAAACTAAAAATTTAAAACTATAAAAATTTAATTACGTCAGGGGAGTGTAAAATATGGTATTGAAACGGATAATATCCTGTTTAGCCATAATCAGCGTAGTATTTTTAATGTCGTGTTATGATGTGTCGTATGATAAGGATGATGGTGCAGCAGCAACAGGGAATTGGACTGATGGACTTACAACAAAGCAGATCGTTGAAGGGATGGAAGTTAAAGCAAATATTTCCAGTGATGATTCAAGCAAATGTACTGACTGCGAAGAAGAAGTATTTGAATTAGTATGGGTATTGCCTATTTTTATTGGTGGAAATTGGTCTGTTTATTCACTTGCACTCGGTGAAGATACAAATAATGATTGGGAACTTTTACTTGATACAGTTACTTCTGAAAAAATCTCTGGTGGTTACTGGAAATATACCTGTAAAACTAAAAGAACATGGGTGTCTAATGAATATCTCATTTCCTATAAAATCTGTTTAACAGACTCTAATAATCAAACATTCACAAATATTGTTTCATTCTCAGTTTTACCTAATGATGCTACATTAAGAATTACGATTGATCCGGCAAGTGAACGTAATACTGCTAAAACTTCGTTAGCTGGATTCTGGCTCACAAAAGAATGGAAATTGTATTGTAACATTGAAAGTTACTGGACACCAATATCTATCGAATCTAATGCTGTCACAAATACAAATGCAAAATCATTTGTACCTGTCTATTTCAGAATAAAATCAGACCTGAGAGCACAGGGGATAGGTATTGTTACTCATTATTCAAATAGTTCATTCTGTAAAACTTCAAGAATTACTCCCGATGCAGTAGATGCTTTAGCAACATTTCAGTTTAAATTTGAAGACCTTCCATTGGAGCAACTCAGTCAGGAACCTGATGGAGCTTATGATTATGATGATGTAATTTTCAAAGTTGAGGTTTTAAAATAACCATAAACCATTTATAATTAAAAAAGGGTGACCCAAATCACCCTTTTTTTATACTCTCATCAAAGCAGTTAAATTATCCTTTTCAAACATACCCTCCATGTACTCCGTGCCTCCGTGGTAAAAACTTCAAGAATATTCGTATCGCTGGATGCTCCGACAACATGTAAAAAGAAAAAAACCGTGTATATCTGTGTCCATCTGTGTAAAATAATTTAAACACCAACTGAAATACTATCCGGAATCTCACCACTCCCCTTCATCCACCGGTTCAACAACCCTGTGCGGAACCCCCTCTCTCGGCTTCTCCATCCACGGTGCAACCTTATCTCTCCACACAGCATAATGTGCAGTCTCTTTATGCGCTGCTGCATCCTCATCAGTACGGTAAGCCTCATACAGCGTAAACTCCGCCGGATTATGAATTGACTGAAGAACATCAAATCTCAGGTTACCCTGCTCCTTCATAGAATTTCTGTGGTTTTCAATTGTTGCTTTTATAAATTCATCAATATGCTCTTTCTTAACATAAACTTTTACGCAGGTTACTATCAAATCATGCCTCCATTCAGATGATAAATTTCTACTGCCGGTTTTGCTTCTATTTATATCAGTGTAGATAAAAATTATCTCAGCGTCGAGTAATTTTGTATCAAAGTTGATTGAATTTGTATTAAAACCGGCTGAATTTATATTGAAACTGACTGAAATTATATCAACGTCGACTGAATTTACATTAAAATCGATGCAATTTATATCAACGCTGACTGAAATCATATTGAAACCGGCTGAATTTATATTGAAACCGATTGAAATTATATCAACGTCGACTGAATTTACATTAAAATCGATGAAATTTATATCAACGCTGACTTAATTTATATCAACACCGGCTGAATTTATATTGATGCCTGCTATTTTTCATCACCACCCGCTTCGCTGGAGTCACGGAGTTCACAGAGTTAAAAATAAAACCGGAAAGAACTGGCTTTACTTCATTGACAAATGTTTCCCCTTTTAAAAAATAATTACCTGTAGATAAATCCTAAACAACCCCCGAGGAGCACCCATGTTCGAAAAACTTTTTCAGCCCATAACAATAAATAAAACCGGAATAAAAAACCGCATTGCCTACCCGTCACTTGCCCTGAACTACTCCGATGACCGCAGACTCAATGACAGGTACATGAACTTCTACCGCGAGAAAGCTCAAGGAGGTGCAGGAATTGTCACAGTGGGCCCGGTGCTCTTTGATGACACTGGAACCGGCGTAATCACTCCATCTATTGCTGATGAAAAAGCAATCCCCGCCTTCAGGGAACTTGCTTCTGTAATAAAAAATGAAGGCGCCCGCGCATGGATGCAGCTTTACCACGCCGGTGCCTACGCATATAAATCGATGATGAACGGAAGGGAGACAATTGCACCCTCCCCCGTCTACTCAAAGTATTCAAAGGAGACTCCCCGCGAAATGACTATTGAGGATATCCTATCATTACAGGAAGCTTTTATAACCGGAGCAGAGAGAGCAAAGGAAGCCGGTTTTGACGGAGTTGAACTTCTGGGCTCAGCAGGTTATCTCATCACGCAATTCCTCTCTCCAATAAAAAATCTGAGGAGTGACGAATACGGAGGATCTTTTGAAAACAGGACACGGTTTACCCGTGAGCTCATAGAGAAGATGCGCAAACGACTGGGCCCCGATTTCCCCATAACAATAAGAATGGCCGGGAACGACTTTGTACCGGGAAGCAACACAAGCAGCGAGGTACCACTTATCGCAAAAGTTTATGAAGAGGCCGGAATAAATGCAATAAGCGTAACCGGCGGCTGGCATGAATCTCAGGTACCGCAACTTGCAATGGAACTCCCGCGCGGAGGTTTCTCTTACCTTGCAAAAGCAGTGAAAGAAGCTGTATCGATTCCGGTAATAGCCTCCAACAGAATTGCCGATCCATTTACCGCAGTGCAGATCATCAAAGACGGCATGGCTGACATGATAAACCTGGGCCGTGTTCTCATTGCAGATCCCTTCTGGCCTGAGAAAGTGAAACAGGGGAATATTGATGAAATTCGACCATGTGTGGCCTGTTCTCAGGGGTGCACTGATGAATTCTTCAGCGGACGTTCAGTAATCTGCCTGGCAAACCCCCGTGCCGGTTTTGAAGGGGAGCGGAATATCCCGAAGACAGACAATCCGAAAAAAGTTATGGTAGTAGGAGCAGGGCCTGCGGGGCTTGAGGCAGCATACCGCGCTGCTGAGGCTGGCCATTCTGTTCAACTCTACGAAAAGAATGATGATATCGGAGGACAGTTATGGGCCGCCGGTACTCCTCCTCATAAGCAGGAGCTCTGGGAGTTCATCCGCTATTACGAAGCAATGCTTGCGAAGTATAACGTTACTCTCCACCTTGAAACTGAAGTTACGCCTGAACTTATTAAAAATGAAAAACCAGATTTTATCATTGCGGCAGAGGGTGCAGAGGAGATTCTCCCGCCCATTGACGGAATTGATGACAGCAGTATTTTTTCCGCATGGAGTGTACTTGAAAATGATCCTGATCTCGGCAGAAAAATTGCCGTAATCGGTGGAGGGGCAGTTGGCCTGGAAACCGCAGAATTCCTGGCAGCAAAAGGGACTCTCGATCCGGAAACACTCTTCTTCCTCTTTAAATATAAGGCAGAAAGTTATGACAGGCTACATGAACTCATCAGAAAAGGAACAAAGGAAGTCACTGTTTTTGAAATGCTCCCCCGCGTCGGAAAAGGTGTTGGTAAATCGACTAAATGGATACTTATGGGTAATATAGAAGATCATGATGTAAAAATAGTTACAGATGCGAAGGTCACCTCTGTCAGAAATAACACCGTAATTTATGAAAAAGACGGGAACACTCATAGCGATAAGTTTGACAGTATAATAAACGCTGCCGGTGCAAAATCAGTAAGAACGGGTGCTGAAAAGCTTCAGGAGACGGGTATTCCTTTTGCAGTTATAGGGGACAGTGTACGCCCTATGAATATTCTTCAGGCAATACATGAAGGATTTCTTGCAGTGATGAATATGAAATAATATCCGGAATGATTTATCTTTAATAAAATTCCGATAAACCAGGTACTTTTTCAATACCGGAACTCAACGATCCCCCGCCTGCCCGCAGGCTACCCCCTTTGAAAGGGGGTATTTTCTCTGTTTTTTAATTTACAAAAATTACCGGTGAATTGATATATCCCTTAAACACATATTCCAGGAGCATATAATGAGAGTCAGATTCGCCCCAAGCCCCACAGGTTACCTCCACATAGGTAACGCAAGAACAGCCGTAATAAACTATCTTATAGCAAAAAAGAACAACGCTGAATATATAATAAGAATTGAAGACACTGACAGGGAGAGGAGCACTAAGGAATCAGAGATATCCATACTCAATGATCTGAAATGGCTCGGCATCAACTGGACAGAGGGGCCCGACATCGATAAAGGACACGGCCCCTACAGGCAGTCGGAGAGAGATGAGATTTACAGGGAATATACTGATAAGCTGATAAAGTCCGGCAGTGCCTTCCGCTGTTTCTGCACCAGGGAACAGGTGGAAGAGGACAAGAACAAAGCCATGGCAGAGAATAAACCGTTCCTCGACAGGTGCCGCCACAGGTCCCTTGAGGAGCAGGATAAACTTGCTGCTGAGGGGAAAGAATTTACTGTAAAATTCAAGGTTCCCGAAAACGAAGCAATTACTTTCGACGATAAAATTAAAGGAACAGTTACATTCAACAGCAGCAATATCGGAGGAGATTTTATTATCGTCCGCTCCGACGGAGGCCCGGTTTACAATTACATCGTAAGTATCGATGACGCCCTCATGGAGGTTACACATGTAATCCGCGGAGAGGACCACCTCTCCAACACTCCGAAGCAGATGCTCATAGCAAAAGCCCTGGGACTCCCGCAGCCTGAGTATGCACACCTCCCCCTTATACTGGGCTTTGACAAAAAGAAACTTTCTAAAAGACATGGCATAACTTCAGTAGATATTTATAAGCAGGAGGGTTACCTCCCTGAAGCGCTGATGAATTACCTTGGTCTCCTTGGCTGGTCAACTGAATCAGGAGAGGAACTCCTTGAGTTTGATAAACTGGTTGATCTCTTTGATATAACTCACATAGGGAAGAGCCCCGCAGTTTTCGACTTCCAGAAACTGAAATGGATGAACGGCAACTACATGAAGAAGTATCCTGTGGAGCAGCTTACTGATATGCTGACTCCGTATATTGATGAGGCCGGTTTCTCAACATCAGCAATCGAGAGGAGCAGGCTTGAAGGAATTATTGCGATCCTTCGCAATTCATGCGAGATCCTCTCCGACATAAAAAATCTTATCGGTATATTTCTCAATGATATCAATGAACCTGATGAAGACACAGACGCGCACCTGAAAGAGGATTATGCTCTCGATATAATCAGGATTGCTGCGGAAGTTATAAATGAAGTCAATGAGACCACTTACACATCTGACTTCATCGCAAAGATCAAAGAGAAATCTCCGCACAAAGGGAAAAAACTTTTTCACCCCATAAGGGCAATGGTAACCGGGAGACTCAGCGGGCCCGACCTCGACATGGCAATGCCTTATATCGGATACGAAAACCTCAAAAAGCGTGTTGATTACGCTCACAAGCGCTACTGCTAAGCCCCATGCGGAGTGAATGGGAAATAATAAAAAACATTAAGGAGAGAGTCGGGATAAGGCCCTCTCCGGACTCTCCGATCTTCGGCATTGGTGATGATTGCGCGGTCTACCGTATTTCTGAAGCACGATACGGGCTTTTTTCAACAGATATAAGCATAGAAAATGTTCATTTCGATCTCCGGTATACATCATTTCATGATGCGGGATACAGATCCATGAGCGCGAATATATCAGATATTTATGCCATGGGGGGAAAGCCTGTACTTGCGCTTGTTGCTCTGGGCCTCCCGGGCGCTCTGCAGCACCAGGATGTGGATGAAATATATAAAGGGATACTTGCCTCCTCCTCTAAATATAACACGTTTATAGCAGGTGGGGATACATCCGCTTCCGACAAACTTATAATCAGCATTTCAATATATGGTGAAACATCCGTACCAGTTTACCGCAGCGGGGCAAAACCGGGTGATTATATTTATCTTACCGGAAAGCCGGGGCTCTCGAAGTTAGGACTCGAACTGCTTCAGAGAGGCAAAGATGACGGCAGCTACCCTCTCTCAATTAAAAAACATCTTACTCCTGACCCGCGAGGCGATATAATATCAAGCATTACAGAAGAGTTTGCGCCATCAGCAATGATTGATATATCAGACGGGCTCCTCTCCGACCTGCGTCATATCTGTGAAGAGAGCAAAACAGGCTTTATTATTGATACAGACTCCCTTCCGGTGCCTGCTGAGCTTCTACGTTTTTGCAGCGGGATGAATAATAAAGTGCTTGATTATTCTCTATATAGCGGAGAAGAATACGAACTGCTGTTTACTTCATCTAAACCGGAATCAGGTCATGGCGATATTACTCTTATCGGAAGAATTACAGAATCGGGATATTTTCTTAAAACCGGTGATTCATCAGAAGAGATCCTTATTGCAGGATATGATCATTTCCGGAGATGAAACTCCGTCTGTAATCAATACAATTAAATAGAAGGAAGCATTTATGAAACTGAGAATTTCAATTCTTGTATTCATCATTACTTTAACAGCTTCATGCAAGCAGACTCCGGCAGGTATACCGTCAGGCTCATGGAATTATGACCTTATTGTCAATGGCGTTAAAGCAGGCACTGCCAATGTATCCAATGAAAAAAACGGTGATACATATATTTTAAAAAGTGAAATGTCTCTTTCTGTCGGTTCAATTCAAAACCGCTCTATGCAGATTATTAAAGAAACCACTGATTTCAAACCTCTGAGCCTTGAAATGCTTAACACTGTTAAAGACAGCAGCACCGGTAAAACACAGGTGATTAATAAAACCGCAACTTTTCAAGGCAATGAAGTTTCTCTCAATTCCGGGGATTACAAATCAACATTTAAAATCGATGAACCTTTTATCCTGGATGGGAATTATTTTTTTAATGAACTTCTGAAAACTAATTTCAAAAAAGGTACAAAAGTTAAAGCTAATATTTATGAACCCACAGTGGAACTTGAAGATCCTATACTGGTGGTTGTTGAGGTAATGGGTTACGAAAATATCGATGTAAACGGTAAAATAAAAAAGCTGATGCATATAAAACATAAAGTTGAAAAACTTAAAAGCCTTGATGTGTATATAAATGACAATGGTATTACTGAAAAAGTTGTTATAAAAATGCTAAACAACGTATTTGAGCTGGTAAAGGTTGATTAAAAAATGAAAAGGCGCTTTATATCATACTCAATCATCCTTGCTATGTTTTCCATAGCAGTATACGCGTCTATACCGGTTTCATCGTTTATTATAGAGCCTGAAAAGCTGCATGATGCTGTGTACAGCCAGAAAGAGTCCAGATTCTGGATTAAGTCATCAGATAAAGACTTCGAACTCCCGCGCACATCAACACAAAAAATCATTTCTGACTCATGGGCAATAAAAGGGAGAAAACTGATAGTGGCCACAGGAGATTTCCCTGTTCCGGAGGATGGCTCAGTATCTCAATACCTTAAGGATACACCATACCTGAATTTAAACAGCAGGGAGATCCGGGAGACTGCCGCAAAATTCAGCAAATCGGCAGATCCTGTTAAAGATATATCCATCTTCGTTTACAATCATATCTCTGATAAAAAAGAAGGAATTCCTATTATCCCCGCTTTACCAATATTAAAAGACCGTGCCGGAGACTGCACTGAGCATAGTGTCTTAACGGTTGCACTTTTAAGGGCATCGGGAATCCCGGCCAGAGCTGTTGTCGGAATTATTCTGTCAGAATACTTTAACGGTAAAAAAGATGTTTTTGTTTATCACATGTGGGTTGAAGCTTATGTGAATAAAAAATGGATACTGGTTGACTCCACCCGCCCTATGCATCTGAACCACAACAGGTATATAGCTTTCACTTTTCACAATTTAAAAACTGAAGGGCCAATAGATTATCTGAATGCACTCTCTGTTATTACCAATATTAAAATCAGGCAGGTTGATTAGAAGCATTTAAATCAACTGCATAAACTGACAGTGATGTTGTACCATATTTTTTCATTGAAATTCTGGTATAGACAGAACATTTATCCGGCAGAATATTTGATGAAAAATGCTGAACAACAATTACTCCATCATTTTTGAGAACTCCCGCCTCATTTATACTTTCGATAATACTGCTGTATGAAACGGCTTCACCTTTAACTTTTTCATACGGCGGATCTAAAAAAAAGATATCCGCCTTAATCCTGCGCCTGGCAATATCACTAAGAGCATCAACAGCTTTCATATTGAGAATTACTGCTTTATCTCCTGAATTGATTGAACTGATAAAGTCCCTGATAAAAACATATCTTGTTCGATCAGCCTCATTCAGAATAACACAATCAACCCCCCTGCTCAGAGCCTCAATCCCGATCTGCCCGGAACCGGAAAACAGATCGACAAAGATCCTGCCATAAAAATGTTCCCCGAGTATTGAGAATAGAGCACCCTTCACTTTCTGGGGCGTAATATCAGCATCTCCATACCTGCTGTTCAGAAAAGGGATCACTTTCCCCCTGAGAGACCCTGATATTATTCTTACAGTCCCTTTCACTTGTACCGGCTATTTTTGAACTGCTGCCTTATTCAATTCATCAAGAAATGACTGCAAATCAATACCATTATTAAAGGCAACCTTTTCTATTGTATCCTCAACCATACCTTTGCATTTCAGGCATCTGAGGTTATGTTTTCTGAAAACATCAGCTACATGATTTGATACTTTAAGGGCTTCAGGCACGTAAGTATTCTTGTTTATCTCCATACAATCCTTTCCATAACTATGTATTATTAAAAAGGCTGCCATTGTTATGACAGCCTGTATGTTTATTTATTTATAAGCGGTTTTGTAAATTTACCTGCGTCTGCGAAACGTCTGTTCATATCCTCGCCGAGAGCGATAAGTCCGCTCAGGGGACGTATAAGAACTTCAAAGTTTACAATCTCTCCGTTATCATCAAACTGGATAAGATCAATACCTTTTACAGATTTACCGGATACTTCAGCGCTGAATTCAAGTGCCCAGTTTCTGCCGTCAATAAACTCCCTGTGATACTGAAAATTCTGAAGCACTTCAATGACATTGCTGAGTACAAAAATGGCTTCCTCTTTAGTATTTTTAGGCTTAAATACCACCGGCGAGTAAAAAGTTATTTTTTCTGACAGCAGACTTTTAAGTGTTTCCATATCTTTCCCGAAAACAACCTTATGCCACTTTTCAAGAAGTTCTTTATTTTTATCTTCCATCAAAATTCCTCCATATATTATATATCTTTTGACACAGGTTTACTGATACTGTCAATTAATTATACTTACAGAGGATGATATTTTGTGATAATAGAAATCTAAACACTTTCAGAAATCTGCAAAGTATTAGTAATACACATTGAACCAGTTAAGGAATAATGTGTATTAACGGGAACTATGCAGAATCTTATCGATTGCTTTCAGCGATATGTCAATCTCTTCGAATGTATTATAAAAACCGAAGCTGAACCTGTTTGTTCCGCCGGGAAATGAGTTCAGAGTTCTGTGAGCTGAGGGAGCACAATGCAGCCCGGGCCTTGAAAGAATTCCATATTCTTCATCAAAAATAAATGCCGCCTCTGAAGGAGCAACACCATCGATATTAAATGAAACCACTGACGTACGCCGATTAGTGTCAGCAGTTCCATAAATCCTGATCCCCTTTCTGCTTTTCAGAGAATCGATAAAATAAGCAGTGAGGGAATCCTCTTTCTCTCTTATAGCAGAAACCCCTGTATCCAGTATATATCGTATACCTGACGAAAGTCCGGCGAATCCTATAGCATTCAGTGTACCCGCTTCATATTTATCAGGCATAAAATCAGGCTGTTTTTCGAATTCTGACAGACTCCCTGTACCACCCGACATCAAAGGATCAATTAAATTTTCGAGCCCTTTCTTCAAATAAAATCCTCCTGTACCCATTGGCCCCAGAAGCCCCTTGTGTCCTGTAAAACATAAAATATCGACATTAAGGGAATTCACATCGATATCGAGTACTCCGGCAGTCTGTGCAGAATCAAGGCAGAAAAGAACTCCATGCTCAGCAGCGATCTTTCCGGCCTCCTGTACAGGCATCACTGTCCCTGTTACATTAGATGCGTGAGTAAGCATAAGCAGTTTTGTATTTGAACGTATAGATTTTTTAATTTCATCCGGTTCAAGCATCCCGGCATCATCACAGTGAATTACCGTAAGCTCGACTCCCTGCTGTTCCAGGTCCCTTAAAGGCCGCATAACAGAGTTATGCTCCATTGAGGAAGTGATAACATGATCACCCGGTTTCAGATAACCTCTTAAAACAATATTCAGTGAATGAGTAATGTTTGATGTCAGTGAAATTCTTAACGGATCATCTATATGAAATAGTTCCGACGCATTATCTCTTGCTTCGAAAAGAACTCTCCCTGCTTCCACTGAAAGATGATGCCCTGACCTCCCGGGATTGCTACCGATATTAGAATTAAAATCATTCATAGAATTTATTACTGAATCCGGTTTCGGCCAGGATGTTGCCGCATTATCAAAATAAATCTTCATACTATAATTCCTGTTAAAAGATACTGTTAAATCTCTGACTCTCTGCTTTGAATACAGAAAATTCCCTTAAACAGGCCAAGTCAAGTATTATTAATATCAATATAATCTATAATTATTCATAATAACTTAATCCGCACAGGATAATCGGGACTCACTGAGCAATAACTCAGGTAATGACCGGTTAAAAAATTACACTGAGAGAATTATAGCATAACTGATGTTTAACTCAATAATAGTGTCGAATAAAAATATTGACATATCTTTTCCTTAATGTTTAGCTTATTAAATGAAAACCGGTATTTCAAACAGAAGTCAGATTCTTAATGAATGCCTTAAGGCTTTAGGCTTGGTTCTTGAATTCGATCTGAACGATCACCCTACCCATCAGCACTCTGTACGGGTTGGAGAAAGCTGTGTTATAATAGGAGACAAACTCGGGCTCCCCTCAAAAAAAATACAGCAGCTCTATTTCGCAGGTCTGATACATGATATCGGAAAGATTGGAGTTGATATTAACATACTCCGCAAAAAAAGCACTCTTACAAAAGATGAATATATCTCTGTTCAACAGCATTCAATTACCGGGGGAAGAATTGCTGCAGCAATACCGGAACTGAGTGATCTCTCTTTCTGGATAAGATGGCATCATGAGAAATGGGATGGCTCAGGATATCCGGATAAAATTTCAGGAAACGAGATTCCGGTAGAAGTTCAGGTACTCAGTGCAGTTGATTGTTTTGATTCCCTTCAGACACCGCGTCTTGATCGCGACAGGTATTCACTTGCTGATGCACTGAAAATCATTATAGAACAAAGAGGAACTTCATTCAATCCTGATATTGCAGATCTGATATGCGACATGACTGATAAAGGTGAATTTAAGCCTGAAGAATCTTCAGAAAGGTTCCTTCAGCTTGAAAAAAAATACCTGATAAACGATGCGGAAGATCATGGGGACAACTATTGGGAAGGACTCGGCATGGCCGGCCTTTACCCGATACTTAGATTATTCGCCAGGGTTATAGATGCCAAACACGGCTATACGCAGGGTCATTCAACTCGAGTTTCCATCCTCTCAAAATTCATCGCAGAAAAAGCCGGTTTTTCAACATCTGAGATTATAAAAGCAGAGGTTGCCGGACTCCTGCATGATGCTGGTAAAATCAGCATCCCTCATGAAATACTTGATAAAAAGCACGATCCCGATTCCCGCGAATGGGAGATGATCAAAAATCATCCGCTTCATTCATTTCACATACTTAATAAAATTTCATCAATGAATGAAATTGCAGCTATTACAAAACAGCACCATGAACGACTTGACGGTTCCGGCTACCCTGTCGGACTTTTAGAAGATGATATAGATATACTTGCTCAGATAATCGCTATATCAGATACTTTTGACGCGATAACAAGTGAGAGGTCTTACAGAAAGCAGTCATCATTCGATAATGCATACAGGGAGATAAAAAACGGACTTGGCAGACTTTACAACAGGGAACTGGGTAAAATTCTTCTGGATACGCCACCGGTTTATATCAGGGCGCTTTTCGATAATCATATAAGCTGAAAATTACATCCTGCGGCTTAATTCATTATAGAGCATCTTCGCCATTCCAAGATTGGAATTTTTTGACACCTGGAGTGAATATTCATCATAAAGCATATCTTCAAATATCTCTTCAGCAAAACCTCCATGAAGCCATTCACCTTTATCTACACTTTTTCTCATCTCTTTGAGCATCTTGTTCACAAAGAGTGATTCAGCTTCGACACATGTATCCCATAGCTTTTTCTGCTGTTTGTTCATTACATTTTTTTTAGTTACATTTATTGCTTCAGAAACGGCATTATCAAAATTTGCAGATGAATTAAGACTCTTCAGTTTATTCTCAGCAGTGCTGGTACCGGAATTTATTTTTGTCTGATATAAATCCTGAATAGTATTCATTATCACCTACCTTACTATAAGCTCCGCGTGAAGGGCGCCGGAATCTTTTAACGCTTTAAGTATTGAAATAATATCCTCTGTCGTTGCACCTACAGCATTAAGGCTGTCAACAAGATCCTTCACTGTTGCTGCATCTTTAATATATGCAGCATTTACTTTTTTATCGGAATTTTCGACCTGTATCATCATACCTTTTTTACTGATCATAGCCTCGGAAATTGAAACACTTCCCCCGGTTACAATAGTTCCATCTCTTTCATTAACAACCACAACAGCGTTGCTTTCAGGTACAATTTCAAGGTTTTCGATATTTGATATAAATTCAGACAAAGGAATATCTTTATCAATGGTTACCAGTATTTTACCGTTTTCTGACAGCGTTACTTCGCTCTTTTTAAGTTTTTTGACAAGAGCCTTCATCATTCTATCTGCTGTGGAGTAATCCCATCTTTTCAGTACAAGGTTAAGTGCCTCTTTATCAGCAGCTGTTTTTATAATGAATTCAGGCTTAATTTCTTTCTCAACAATACCTCCTGAGACTATTAAACCTGAAGTTTTTACACTGCTTCTTCTATCCTCTCCTGATGGAAAAGAAAGCTTACCCTGTGCGACAACATAGATATTACCATCAGCCCCCTTGAGAGGAGATTGAATAAGTATTCCGCCGATAAGTGATTTTGAATCACCGACAGAAGATACATACACATCAATTTTTTCACCAAGCCTTAGATGAGGCGGAATTGTAGCAGAAATCATCACAGCAGCAGTATTTTTAGTAGAAGGATTAGTTTCCTGTATACCGATTGAATTGAGCATATTTTTCAGTGAACTCTTTGTGAGATTCGATTTTGAATCACCTGTACCGGCAAGACCGACTACCAGGCCGTATCCGTAAACCTGGTTAGGTTTATAACCGTCAATAAAACTGAGATTTTTTATTTTAACCGGAACCTCCGGATATGCTGAAAATGAGCAGAACAGAAAGAAAAAAGAAAAAATATAGAATACAATCTTTTTAATCATCTGGTCAGTTCCCTGATTATTTTTTCAAGATAATCGATTATTATCTGCTGTTTTTCTGTCTCAGTGAGTTCAGCTGAGGAGGTTCCGTCCTGCCCGATCTGCTGCTTCCTTATCGTAAGCCCCTCTTTTCGTCCGGTAATCTGAATTCTGAAATCAGCAACAAATTCAGAATCAATAAGACCGCCGCTTACATGTTTCGGATCAACAACTCCGGCAACGCTTAAAGTGTTTGTTACGCCGTTGAATGTATAAGTCCGTGTACCGCTTATTACAGAATTACCGTTATTCTGTAATTCAACAATTCTTGAAGCTACCGCCAGTTCAATCTTTGAGTTGCCTGTAAATTTTGTTGACTCATTATTCTTGGTATTTTTATTTGATGAAACTTTAGGTAAAAAACCGGTAATTGTAACGTCAGGATTAGATTCAACATTTGAAGATGAATTATTAACCAGCGCTATATCAAATTTAAGCTTCGAAAAATCTTTAACATTTACAACAATAATATCTCCGACTTTAAGATTTCTGTCAGCTATATATATATCGCGATCGACCCAGACAGTCGCTGAATTAAGAGAGATACAGGTCATTAAAAAAAACAGAAGAAATAAACAGATCCTTCTCATAAATGTACCGCCACCCTGCCTGCTCCTAGCGGTTTACCTTTCAGAATTTTACCGTTTTTAAGCCTTACAGAAATTTCATCATCTTCTGTACCATTCTGCAAAGACTTTCCTGACATTTCTATGCTAATCCCTTTCTTCCTGATCACCAAATCAACGTTTTCGCCTTTCTTCACTATGACGGGTTTTTCATCTTTTATTACTAGCGATTCATCAGGTATATTACTTTTAAATGAGAGTTTAACTCCGTTGCCGAAGATTGTAAATGTCCTGTTAAGAGACATTGAAAGATAATCATTCAGTTCACTGCGGTCCACGATAAGATCTTTATACAATGATGGAGGTATTGCAAGTAACCCCGCCTGTTCATCCAGATCACCCTCAAGACCTGCAATATCCGCAAGTGTCAAGCTCCTGTTATATGTCTCCACTTCAGGTATGAGATATATACTGACACGCGCTGAGGCTGACAGCGGGAGCAGAAGCATAAGCAATAGAAAAACCTTATGCATTATCGCTTCAATCCTATTGCTGTATTCAGCATTGAATCTGATGTCTGAATTGCTTTTGAATTAACCTCATAAGCCCTCTGGGCAACTATCATGTTAACCATCTCTTCCACAACTTTCACATTTGACATTTCAAGAA
The DNA here is from genome assembly GCA_002418835.1 of Spirochaetia bacterium UBA5763. GTDB lineage: Bacteria > Spirochaetota > UBA4802 > UBA4802 > UBA5550 > UBA5550. The sequence continues at coordinate 41,884 of DIEX01000006.1, forward strand.
ATCCCTGGTGAACTTTTGCCATTCCCTCAAATGCAGGCTGCCCCGGAATTTCATCACCACTTGCAGGAGTTGTTCTAAACAGGTTTCCTCCTATCGAGCTAAGGCCTGCGGGATTAACAAATCTATAAATTTCAAGCTGGGCCACTTCAACCGGATCTTCCTCCCCGACAATGTTAACTGTAATTTTTCCATCCTGACTAATTGCCAGGGTATTCATAATAAAACCTTCCGGAAGCACAACAGGAGGTTCAAGAAGATATCCGTTTGATGTAACCACCTGTCTGTTAGAATCAATTTTAAAAGATCCGTCCCGTGTATAAGCATTGGAGCCATCATAGAGCTGAATCTTAAAAAAACCTTCACCCTCTAGTGCCATATCAAGTTTATTCTCAGTATTCTGCAGACTCCCCTGTTCAAACATCTTTTGAGTTGCAGCTACCTTAACGCCATGTCCCACCTGTATCCCTGTAGGAATTTCCGTGATTTCCGTAGCAGGTGTACCGGCTGATAAAACTGTCTGATAGAGCAAATCTTCGAACTCAGCTCTCTGCTTTTTAAAACCTGTAGTGTTGACATTTGACAGGTTATTTGAAATAGTATCTATATTAAACTGCTGTCCTATCATTCCTGATGCCGCTGTCCAGAGAGATCTCATCATATCAGTCACCTTCCGCTTTTTATGAAATTATTATAGTCATATTGAATTTTTTGCCTACTTGGGCTTTAATAAAAAACATTTGACTATAATTTGTGCATTTAGTAATTGTCGTTATACTTAATATCTATATATTTATCGGCTTAAAATAGATAAAACCTGATAAATTCCAAAAAGACATAAAACTTTTCTTATCATTTTAAAAGGAAACCTTGATGAAAAAAATATTAATTGCTCTATTATCAACAATATTGCTATGCCAATTTAATTTATTAACTGCCGAACAGAATCCTGAAGAAACTTCGAATGACAATTTTACATTCATACCTATAGCACCCGATGAAGATATCGATGGAGAACTAATCACCACAGAAAAAGGGATACAAAAATTCTTCTGGGATAAAGAAAACATTAAGGCGGAAGGCCCTGTAAAAAACAGGATGAAAGATGGCGATTGGAAAATTTATTTCGCCGGAACAGAGGGAAAAGCAATAAAAGCCCAGGGGAATTATCTCCGCAATGAACGCAATGGCCAATGGATACTGTATCATGAAAATGGAAGGGTATTATCAAAACAGACTTTTAAAAAAGATATGTTAAACGGAACATATTATGAATTTTCTGAAACCGGTGTTCCTGTAACAGAAATAGTCTATTCAAACGACATTATAAATGGTGTTTTCAAACAATATTATGACGATGGTATCCCAAAAGAGATTTCCATGTATTCAAAAGGGAAAAAAAATGGGGCCGAGAATCTCTTCTATCCCAACGGGAAAAGAATTTCTATCGGACCATATAAAAATGGTTTACGTGATGGACTCTGGAAATTCTATTATAACAGCGGCAAACAGAAATCATTAGGTCATTACAAAAACGGCAAAAAAACCGGAAATTGGAAAATCTATGATGAAAATGGAAAACTTGCCGATACAGAACAGTATTGATATTTAGTCATTCAATTGGTGATACCCTTGAAAAAAAAAGAAACAGATAAAAAACCTGTTGTAAAAAAGGCTGCAAAACCGGAAAAAAAAGCAGTTATAAAAACTGTAAAAGCAGCCCCCAAAAAAGCAGTGAAAAAGAATGACAAAAAATCTGAATCAGCTGCAAAAAAGGTCCAGCCCGCCTCTGATAAAACTGATGAGGTTAAAGCTCTAAATCCCGGAATAACCGGTAAAGAGATCCCCCTCAAAAAGAAAGAAAACCCGGCGAGCAGGTTTTACAGCCTCCTTACAGGTGAAGATAAAGAAGAAAAAGAAATTGAGGAGATAGATCCTGAAGCTCTTGCCCGCGGTGATGAACCGATGTCTATTGTAGGGCATTTAGATGAACTCCGCTCGAGGGTTCTCATTATCCTTGCTTCTTTTATGCTGATAACCGCTGTTGCTTTTTATTTTTCAGACCACCTTGTTTATTACGTAAATAAACCATTTCTCGATTCAGGAAATAAACTGAATATTTTTACTCTTGTGGGCGGCTTTATGCTGAAATTTAAAGTTTCAGCTGCAACTGCACTTTTTATACTTGTTCCGATGATTATTTTTCAGATATGGCGTTTTATTGTTCCGGCAATAGAAAGAAAGAACCGTACGTTTTCGCGGCTTACAATAGTTTCCGCTGTACTACTATTTTATTCCGGTGCTGCATTTGTTTTTTTTATTCTTCTGCCTGCCGCAATAAAAGTCATGCTGAGTTTCGTTGGACCGGAAATGATCAGCACAATCGGAGCAGATGATTATCTGAATTTTATACTTTTTTCCTCACTTATAATGGGCGTATTATTTGAAGTTCCGGTAATAATACTTGTTCTTACAAGGCTCGGGATTGTATCCCCCCAATTTCTTATAAGTAAAAGAAAATATGCTATACTGATAATATGGATTATCGCTGCCATAGTAACACCCCAACCTGATCCCCTTTCACAATCACTTGTGGGTGTTCCATTGATGCTGTTATATGAAATCTCAATAATAATTTCAAAAATAGTTGCTATTAGAGAACGGAAAAAATTAAATAGCTAAAAAACAGGGATATAGCAAATGGCTGTAAAATATATTGATCAGATAGAAATGAAAGACCAGCGGGTGATGATCAGGGTTGACTACAACGTCCCATACGATAAAGAGATGAACATAACAGATGATACAAGAATCACCGCTACAATACCAACACTTGATTATTGTCTGAAAAACGGAGCAAAAATTATCCTTGTGTCACATCTCGGAAGACCGAAAGGTCAGGTTAAACAATCTTTATCCTTAAAGCCTGTTGCTGAACGGCTTGCAGAAATTCTGAAAAAACCTGTCCGTTTTATTGACACTCCCCTTGGTGATGAAACCATTGCAATAACAAAAGCTTTGAATAATGGTGATATTATTCTCCTTGAAAACATAAGATTTTATCCGGGTGAAGAAAAGAACGATCGGGCCCTGGGTGAACTTATTGCAGAACATGCTGATGTTTTTATTAATGATGCCTTTGCTGCTGCCCATAGAGGGCATTCATCCAACTTTGCTGTTACTGAATTTATGAAAACTGTTGCAGCAGGATTTCTTCTGAAAAGTGAAATTGAATACAGTCAGAAAACAATTCAGTCAGCAGAAAGACCTTTCGGCGCAATAATTGGCGGAGCAAAAGTATCATCTAAACTTGACGCTTTAACCAATATCGTCAGCAAAGTTGATTTCCTGATTATCGGCGGCGGTATGGCATTTACCTTTCTCAAGGCACTGGGGTATTCAATAGGAAATTCACTGCTGGAAGAAGAGCTTATTGATTCGGCAAAAGAGATAATGAAAAAAGCCAAAGAGAAAAATATAGCAATTCTTCTGCCGGTAGATATTATCGGCGCAAGGGAATTTGATAACGACTCACCAAATTCAATATATCCTGCTGATTCCATACCTGATGATATAATCGGGCTTGATATCGGCCCTGAGTCAATAAAGCTTTTTTCAGAAGAGATAAAAAAAGCTAAAACTGTAATATGGAATGGCCCCATGGGTGCATTTGAAATGCCTAATTTTGCATGCGGAACAAATGAAATTGCAAAGGTTCTGGCAGATTCAGGCTGTCTCAGCATTGTCGGTGGTGGAGACAGCGTTACTGCTGTCAATAAAGCCGGGGTTTCCGACAGAATCACCTATATTTCTACTGGCGGGGGGGCATTCCTTGAAGTTCTTGAAGGGAAAACACTCCCCGGCATTGCAGCTCTTGATAGATACTGATTATTAACCATCCACTAATAAAAAAAAGAGCGGTTTAATCCGCTCTTTTTTTTATCTATCTGTTTTTCTCTACACTTTACTTTTTATTAAGATTGTACTGTGCAATTCCAAGCTTTGCCAGAGGTATTGCATAAGGGGAACATGAAACGTAATTCAAACCGGCTTCAATACAGAAAGCTATATTGTCAGGGTTAGCCCCATGCTCACCGCAAAGGCCCATTTTAATGTCAGGCCTTGTGAGTCTCCCTCTTACTGCCGAGATACTAATAAGCTCTTTAACGGGCTCACCCAGCACTTTAAATGGATTATTTTTGATAAGGTCATAAAGAGAATAATCGGGGAAGAAAGAGTTTGAATCATCCCTGGAGAGGCCATACGTGGTCTGAGTAAGGTCATTAGTTCCAAAACTGAAGAATTCAGCGTATTCAGCAATTGAACCTGAAGAAAGTGCCGCAGCCGGAAGCTCAATCATGGTACCCACTTCATAGTGCAGATCTGAGACTCCATACTCCTCAAGAACTTCATCTTTAATATCTCTGATACCTTTAACTTCCTTCCCTTCGATTTTCTTGCCATTTTTCAGGAATTTTATCTCCTGCTCGCTCATAACAATCGGAATCATAATCTCAGGGCAAACTTCAATTCCCTCTTTTTTCAGCATACACGCAGCTTCAAATATAGCCCTGCACTGCATTTCATAAATTTCAGGATAAGTTACCGCAACCCTGCAGCCTCTATGGCCGAGCATAGGATTCATCTCCGCGAGTTCTTCACATCTGGACTGAATATCTGCAGCCTTAATGGTTTTCTTCTTTATCTGCATATATTTGACAAATTCCTTCATGCTGTCAGCAGATCTTGGGAGGAATTCATGAAGAGGCGCATCAAGCAGCCTGATTGTAACAGGTTTACCTGCCATTGTTTTAAATAGTTCATAGAAATCCGATCTCTGCATCGGCTTCAGCGCTTCAAGAGCTTTTAATCTCTCTTTTTCATCTTCGGCAATGATCATTTCTCTGAATTTCATAATCCGTTTTTCATTGAAAAACATATGTTCAGTTCTGCAGAGTCCAATTCCGTCTGCCTTGAAATCCTTTGAAAGAACAGCATCACGCCCCTGATCAGCATTGGAGCGGACATTGAAATCTTTTATATACTTTTCAACAATTTCGAGAAAATCAAACAAGCCGTTTTTCTTGAAATCAGGTTCGATCAATTCAACTTTACCAAGATACAGAGTCGGATCATCATAATAAGGGACATTCATTGAGATGTAGTCACCCTCGTTAACAGTCTTCCCTGCAAGAGTGAAAGAAGTTCCTTTGATCTTCATTTCAGGCTGAACCATGGCGACTTTCCCGAGGCTTCGTGCGACAACCGGAGCATGGGATGAAAACCCCCCCTCACATGTAACAACACCCTGTGCAACCTCTATTGCTTTAACATCTTCAGCATAAGACGAAACAAGAATCAGAATAAGGTTTGTATCACCGCCATGCATAATAGCTTTTTTGTACTCTTCAAGAAGCTTTGGTGTCGAGAAAAATACTCTACCAATGGCCGCACCTGTTGAACCAGCTATTCCGCCTTTGATAAACTTAATAGTCTTAATTGTACGCGGGTCAATAACCGGGTGAAGAAGCTCATTAAGCTGACCGGGCTTAATTGAATTGATAAGATATTCATCAGTAATTTTTTTATTATGGTTCAGATCCAGAAGTGTCTTTATCTGTGCCTGTGTGGATTTTTCATCAACTTCACGCTGTTCAACAAGCCAGAAGTCCCCTTCTTCTATTGTAAATTTTATATTTCTGATCTCATTAAAATTCTCTTCAATTTTCTTTGCAATCTGAGTGAATTTATCATAATACTTTTTGTCAATTTTCTTTATTTCAAGAGCCTTGCCACCAGTAAAATCAAATTCATTTCTCAGGAAATCCCCTTGAATTTCAGAATCACCTGTAACGATGTTTCTTGTAAAATAATTTCCTGAATATGAAGTCTGTCCGAAGTTTCCGTATACCATTGCCTGGATCATAATTGACAAAGTATTATCAACGTCTATCTCGGAATCACAGTATTTTTCAGCCGCTTTTTTCATAATTAATATCAGCTGGTCAAAAACATCATCACTAAAACTTTCACCAAATTCTTTCTTGTAGAGATCAATAGCTTTAATCATCTGTTCCACATTAGGCTTTTTCCCTAAAGTGCTTTCAATCTTTTTGATATCCTCTTCTTTAACATCATATACTTTTTTAGCCAGATTCCTGAGCAGGAAAAGATATTCCCCATATGCAAACTCTTTACCTGTAAAAGTACCGAATGCCTCAACAGTGTCACTGTTCATACCGATATTGTGTATCGAAGGAAAAAAAGGAACATTGAGATCTGAGCTTATAACAAGCTTCAGCATTAAAGGTTTCTTTTTGTCGCCAAATTTTTTACCGGTTTCTTTTTCTACCTGTGAAATATATGAAACGATCTGTTCTTTAATATTAACACTTGAAAGTTTCAATGTAAGCTCGGAATCAATAATGAACCCGGGAACAATAGGGAGACCCATACTGGCAAGCTCCACAGCCCTTCTACCCCTGATTCCTATTTTGTTCAGAGTTTTATCATCAACACTCTTTGATTCTTTATTAAAATAGATTATATTAGCCATGTTATCTTTACCTTATCCCATTAGAATAGATTGAGAACTCTGCCGACGCCAAGCTTCAGAAACTGTTCATAACGCTGGCTGGCGCCCTCAAAGAGATATTTCTGAAGCTTGGATACCCCTAAAATATCCTCTCCGGAAACCTGGAAAAATATGGAATCACCATGTTTAACTTTTCCCCATTTAAAGAGGGAATTTATATCATTTATTACTTCACCACCGAACATGACATGCACAGTCAGGTCCGGAAATTTTGTCTGATAGCTTTCCAGAATTTTTTTCCAGGCTTCGACATTTCCATTATGAAAAAGTTCGTTGGTAACCTGTACCCCGTATTTAGGGGTAATATTGGTCTTTTTCGGTTTAGAAGGGGGCATAGCTTTCGCTACTGCCGGAGCAGGTGCAGCGCCTGCTCCGGGAGCTGCTGCTGTTGCAGCCGGTTGTGCTGCAACAGGTTTTTCTACTCTTACAATGGCATTAGGATCTGCAAAACTTTTATTAACAAATACATCTTTACCTCTTAAGAGATCATTCAGTGTATCTGCAGCTTCAATTTCAATTTTTGTATTAACATCTTTCAAATATTTAACATAAATAACAATCAGTTGATCTCTATGCAATTCCCTGGCTCTTTCCCAGCTGTCAGCATCTTTCGGATTAATTACATATCTTTTACCATCTGGAGCGAAATACATGACAACAATATCCAGGGCGGTCCATTTTGCGGCTTCTCCCGCTATTTTTTCAAAATCGGTTATATCACTGACAACACCGAATGATTTAAATGAATAATTAAACTTATCTTTTATTACTGATCCGATTATTGGAAGAATCTGATCATAATGTAAATCTTCTTCATCAAGCAGATTATTGATATAATCAGCAATATTTCCTTTTGATTCAATTTCTTCCACAGCATCATTTACAGCGTAAAAATGCCTTAGTGCTTTATTAAATGTTGCCTTGGAACCAAGTGAAAAATATGTAGTTTCCATCATTGACTCTCCATTAATTAGTAAACCATATATATATTTTATTTAAAAAGAATAAGAAATTTCAAGTATTAAATCTCTTTTTATTAGCTAAAATTTGAATAAAAAAAAGGGATGTAATTCATCCCTTTTTTTTATATTTATCTTTTTTAACTATTAAAGTTCTTTTAATCCTGAACTTCTTTTCTTCTGCGGCTGAGATTTTGATTTTGGAGTAAGATCTATTGATCCTGTAACTTCGGGAAGCTCTATGTCAGCTAAATCAGGAGTTACGTTCTGCTTGTAAGCAGTCTCAAATAGATCCTCGCCGATCTCCTCTTCACCAAAAGACTGGTTAATATCCGCTCTAACAGTAGATCTTCTTCTGGAGTATGTTGCAAATGCTGCATCTGAGAATCCTTTAGATACACTGTAAAGGAATTCATTAAGAACATTAGCCATACTCTTAAGTATATACTGTTTTCTTTTTACAGTTGTTAAGTCTATATCAAGAACAAGACCTGGCTGTATATGGTGAGGATTAACAACATGTGCGAACTCGTTAAATCTCTTTTCCATAAAAGTAATTCTTTCATCAAGAATTACACGCTCAACAGGGTTCTGGAATCCATGCATTTTAGCAAGAACACCTCTGAGATATGTAAGCTTATTCTTAAGGTTTCTGAACCTGTCTTCATAAGTTCTGTTGTTTTTCTCAACAAAAGACTGCTCATTGTACATGTCACCAATTTCATTCCAGAGAACGCTATCAGGATCATCCTCATAAGCTTTCTTTTGTCTCTTCCACTCTTTGTTCATGAGTCTTCCACTCAGGTCATCAAAATCCTGAAGAGATCTGAATCTTTTCTTTGATTCATAATGAGCATGTGCTACATCCCAGAGCATACCTATTTCAGTTGTAAATGATGCGACCTGCTTATCATATTCTTTTTTAGCTTCTTTAAGCTGATTCTGATCATAATATGCCATACGGATTGAATATCTTTCATCAGGAAGAACCATTCTGTCAGTTTCTTCATATTCACTGATTCGGCATATACGGGCATTCTTCATGTTATCACAAACCTGATAACCGAGCTTACTTGTATCAAGAATTGAAGTTATTGAGTTAATACATGTGTTATAACCCCTGTTCCTGATGTTTTCTTCATCGATAACATATTTGATGTTTTCCCTGATATTCAGCGGATCCATCTCTTCTACATCGATTTCAGCTCTAAGACCTTCAATCTTATCAAGAAATTTCTTTGCAAGTATTGTATATCGTCTTGATTTCTCATCTTCTTTGTCATCATCAGTGAAACTATCAATTCTTTTCACCCTTTCAAACATCTTTTCACTTGCAGAAAGCTCATTCTTCCCCTTATCAACAAGTTCATCATTGAACTGCTGCACCTGCTTGTCTATAAGGCTCTGAATATGTTTCTGAATTGTGTCTTTCATGATAGACTCAACAGTTACCTGATAGTGATACATGGGGCTTATAAGCTCACTTTCAAGGATGTTAATTGAAAGTTTAACATCATAAACATATTTAGGTCTGAGTTCATTATCTTTGAAGACGCACTTCAGTATAGCGTAAGCGTTTTCACCCCTTACAAATGCACCAACGTCAGTTTTCTGTCTTAGAATTGAGTTGGTCTCTGTCTCAAGGTCGTTAACGCCCCTCTGAATATGTCCCTGAAGGTGGCCATACATGTTAACTATTGATTTCTCAATTTCACCTGTGTGGAATTTATCAGCACCACCGATTTTATCGAGAATTTCAACGATCTCTTTCGGAGTATACCTTGCAAGACCTTTTGACTCCTCTTTATCAACAAAATCCCTTACTTTTTTCAGGAACTCATCTTCCATTGTTACAGTATAACGGTTAAACATATTCACATATGTCTGGTTGATGTAGTTATACAGTTTTTCCTTTAAACCGCCCATAACATCGAGTTCTCTGAGAACCTCTTCCGGGAGTTTGCTCTGAATCTGATTTAATACTTTATCATAGGTTTCTTCCAGTATTACCTTACTTTCCTGGATTTTATCCCTTCCTTCCTGAGCAATAGATTCCCTTGAACCTACAGCACTTGGTACTGTTGGGTGAACCTTGTTTGGACTTTTTGGGAATTGGCTTAATGACATTATTGAACCCTCCTTAAATATATAGCAAATCGAAATACTTCTTAATTTATGAATTAAATATATCCAATTTCTGGATAATATATAATTTTTTATAATTTAGATATAAATATCCATCTTATCTACTGTGTCAAGATTTATTTCTTGAACAGTTTAAATCTTTATAAATACTTAATCAATTTAATACTAATATCGTCAAAAATCAAAAAATAGAATAGCATTTCAACAAATTTCAGGCATTATATCTGAAACTGAAATTTGACGCACTGAAAATATCTCCTTCATTTACATATCCGTCGAAATCCTTATTCTTAAAACCGAATTCAAGTCCTTCATCAGGAATAACTTTAATACGAATCACACCTTTCTCACGTACTGCTTTCAGCGTAAGAACGTTCCTTGATTCAAAGTCCCTGATTCTCACTCCGGTCATTACTGCTCTGCCTACAGGGATACTTTTCATGCTAAGTGCTGTTAAAGATACATTGAGCACTTCAGGTTTAAGCAGATCATGATTCCAGTAATCCAGTGAACCTTTCACTTTCACTCCGCTGGCTCTTTTAATAATTACCAGTGCTATTATCAGTATCAGAAGGAGAACAAGAATTATAAATGGAAGAATTTTTTTAAACTGACTCCATTCTTTCTGTTCAATATCTCTCTGGAGATCTTCGTTTATCGCTTTATCAGGATTCTGGCCATCGATAAAAGTTGTATTTTCACTTATTTTTGACAACTCAGCTTTAAGCTTCTGCTGCGCGGCAGATATCTCCTTCGACTTCTCCATTTCCGCGAGATTTACAAGATATATCCACCAGTCATTCCCGCTATACTGCTCAGCAATCTTTTTAAGATCAAATCTTTCTTTGCTTTTTGCAGGGGGGGGATCGTCAAGCCCGTCTGTCATAATAACAATAACAACATTCCTGGGGTTAACCTTTGTCTGTCCCTGGTTCTCTTTGGTAAGAGTATCAGCAATACCGAATACAGTCTGAAGCATTTTAAGGGTGTATGTCCATTGCCCCTTTGCTTCAGTCACGGAGATATACTTTTTAACAATATCCCTGTCATTCTGATCGTCAATAACAACCTGCGGATAAATCTTCAAATCCTCATCGAAAGTGACAAATGTTACCCTGTCTCCATCCTGAAGAGAATCGATATAAGTATAAACGCTTTTTTTGACATCATCCATGATGTTTTTACCCTGGTATCCAATCATACTCAGGGATGTATCAAGTACCAGAATGACATCCTTGTTGGTTACAGACGCAGCTTTACTTTCAGTCTGGAAAGACAGGAACAGGGCTGCTGCCATAAACACTACCATCATAAAGCCATAACTGCTTTTCTTTAGCAATTGCACATTTATCACCTGATCGCTCTTTTTTATTTAAAATATTATAAATGATCTCTATTGTCAACAATATTTAAAAAGAACATTCAAATTAAAATTCATTATAAACTTTTTCTGACCGTATATACTTCCTTATGTCAAATTCCTCTTCTCTTTCTATAGACAGGTATTCTGTAATAAGGATATAGAACCACATCAGGGTATCCTCCCCTGTTTCAAGTCCCACATAATTCCTGTTGCCGCTATGCCAGTCTTTTATTAAAATCCCCTGGTTATGTACCATCATTACTTCGAACTCCGAGCCCGAATCAACACCTTTGGATATATAATAGTTAACTATATCATTTTTTACATCAAGTATCGGATAATCAGAACCTCCGGTAATTAAAAAACAAGGTACCGAAAATTCACTCTCCTCCTCTGAAAAACGATTTATCTTTTTTACTGTGGCCACCCGGTTCAGGGCATCGGCAATGGTATTTTTTTTAAGATCCGGGATTGTAAAGAAAGCCCCCTGTATCAATTCAAAAGGTATATATCCATTCATCAGCTTTGTAATATCACGGCAGTATTCACTGTATACGATATAATCCGCCCCTTCGGGCGAGAATCCGGTGGCATCTATCGGTTTTGCAGATGAAATTTTAAGCCCGGACGGGATTATCTGATCGAGTTTTTCAATAAGAAGAGCGCTGTCAAGGTGAGAGGAGCTCTTCGCTGAGCCTTTTTTTGAAGCAGTTTTTGCAGCAGCACCTTTCGCGGGAGCAGCTTTCTTCGAAAGAGATTTGTTCAGTTCATTAAAATAATTCTTAAGCATTTCTATTATTATCCTCGTTATCTATTTATACTGTTTTAATGAGAATGATTTTAATCAGCAGGTCACCGGATTAAAATCAAACCTGCAATCCTGCTATTACGGATGTCTATAGAATACACTGCCTGCATACAGATTCAAAAGATTAAAATAAAATTTTTAACAGGAGATTTCAACCCGGTAAAGAATTTTTTTCTAAGAATTCTGTTATATGCAGATACTGTTTTTTAATTGGAATATCAGATAATTGTCAATAATTAAAAATGAGGGCGTTTGGGTGATGTATTATATTATTGGTTACCGGATAAATATCATTACTATTACAAAAAAATAACTGAAACTGCTACACGATTATAGTTTCTGTGGCTATTCCATTTTATTCTATAATATGTTTAATTCTATTCAACAGTTTGAACTCACTCAATATTTCTCCGTTTCAACAGGATTTGGGGCCTGTAACTTACCCAACCCCAACTTACAATAAACCGGCTAAATTAAGCCCCTGGCAATCGGGGGCTATTTTTTTATTCATTTTTACTTTTCTCTTCAAGCTCCATCCATCGCTCGAAAAGCGATTCCAGTTTGGAGTTTAAAGCCTCAATTTCACGGTTTATTTCAACGGATTTATGCGCATTTTTTTTAAAGAATTCCGGATCAGATATAATCGCGACCAGTTCCTCTTTCTTTTTCTCTTTTTCCGCAATTAATTCAGGAATTGATTCAAGTTCCCTCTTCTCCTTAAAGGTCATTTTGATTTTATCAGAGGGCTTCTTTTCAGGACGCGTTTTCTTTTCTTTGATTTCCTTCACTGCCGCGGGTCTCTGTATAAGCCAGTCATCATATCCGCCGGCGTATTCCCTCACAGAGCCGTCACTGTCAAACACGATTGAGCTTGTGACTACATTATTTAGGAATTCCCTGTCATGACTTACGGTTATAAGCGTACCTTCGTACTCAAGGAGCAGCTCTTCGAGAAGCTCAACAGTTTCTATATCGAGATCATTTGTAGGCTCATCCATTATAAGGAGGTTAAAGGGCTTTGTGAAGAGCCTGGCAAGCATAAGCCTGTTCTTCTCGCCACCGGAGAGGACATTGACTTTTACATCCGCCCTGTCCGGAGTGAAAAGAAAATCCTGAAGGTAACCGATAACATGCTTTGTTCTGCCGGCAATCTCAATCATATCTGTGCCATCAGAGACGTTGTAACGCACAGATTTTTCAGGATCAAGCTGATCACGCAGCTGATCAAAATATGCCACCTCAAGGCGCGTCCCCTGCTTCACTCTGCCATCACCCGGCTGAAGCTGACCCAGGAGAAGTTTAATCAAAGTACTTTTACCGCATCCGTTAGGTCCGATTATACCTATTTTATCGCTGCGCATTATTGTTGTGGAAAAATTTTCGATAAGCATACTTCCGGTGTAACCGAAACTGATATTCTCTGCTTCGATAACGATCTTTCCTGATCTTTCAGACTGGTTCAGATCGAGCTTAACTTTTCCCTGCTGCTCTATACGCTTACTTCTTTCAACACGCAGAGCCTTAAGAGCACGGACCCTCCCTTCATTTCTTGTTCTCCGGGCTTTTATCCCTTTCCTGATCCAGATCTCCTCCTGAGCAAGTTTTTTGTCAAAGAGCGCACTCTGCTGCTCCTCGGCTTCAAGCCAGGCCTCCTTTCTTTTAAGAAAAGTTTTATAATCACACTTCCAGTCGAATAGATTTCCCCTGTCAATTTCGAGAATTCTGTTTGCCACTTTCTGCATGAATGCCCTGTCGTGAGTTACGAAGAAAAGTGTTCCTTCATAGCGGGCGAGAAAATCTTCAAGCCAGCGGATTGAATCGATGTCGAGATGGTTTGTAGGCTCATCGAGCAGAAGTATATCAGGCTCGTTTACAAGAGCGCGTGCCAGCAGCACCCGCCTCTTCATCCCTGCGGAAAGAGTATTAAATTCAGGCCCAGGATCAAGAGACATCAGCGAAAGCACCTTTTCTATCTGTGCTATATGTTTTTTTTCCAGTGCCGCATCATGTATTTCATCAGGATTGTCTATGATACCGCCCGTTATGATCTGATAAACATTCCCTTTAATATCATCAGGGACATCCTGTTGAAGCATTGCTGTGCGGAGATTCTTTTCACGGAATATTTCACCGGAGTCAGGTTCAATCATCCCGTTGATCATATTCATAAGGGTTGATTTACCGGCACCGTTTCTCCCCAGAAGCGTAATTTTCTCCCCTTCATGGATCTGAAAATTAATTTTATCAAGCAGATTCGGCCCGCCGTATGACAGGGCAACATCCTGAAAGTTTATAAGCGCCATAGTTTACAGCACAAGCCTGTTATGACCGTGATACATTTTATCACGGAGTTTCTGAATTTCTTCATTCTCAGTATATTCTTCGAATGTCATTCGTCTGTCAATTACACCGTCAGGAGTGATCTCAACAATCCTGTTCGCAATTGTATTTACAAATTCATAATCGTGCGAAGTAAATAGAACCACCTCCGGAAATTTTATCAATCCGTTGTTCAGCGAAGTAATCCCTTCAAGGTCAAGATGGTTTGTCGGTTCATCGAAAATTAGAGCGTTGGCTCCGGAGAGCATCATGCGCGACAGCATACATCTTACACGCTCACCTCCGGAGAGCACCTTTACGCTTTTCAGTGACTCTTCACCCGTGAAGAGCATCCTGCCGAGAAAACCCCGCGCATAAGCTTCATCAGGATTTGTAGTAAACTGTTTAATCCACTGGAGCACGCTCTTGTCATCTTCGAAGTAGCTGCTGTTTTCTTTCGGAAAATATGATGTAGTGATTGTTTCACCCCACCTGAATGTGCCTGAATCGGGCTTCAGCTCCCCCATCAATATCTTAAAGAGAGTTGTCTGAACTATATGGCTATATGATAGAAATGCAATTTTGTCGTCTTTATTAAGCAGAAGGTTGAAGTCCCTGAGTACATGTTCCCCATCCACTGTTTTGTTGAGATTTTCGATTTCAAGTATAACTTTCCCGGTTTCGCGGAGGGGCTTAAATTCGATGAAAGGGTATTTTCTTGATGAGGGTTTGATATCCTCCAGTGTAAGCTTTTCAAGGAGTTTCTTTCTTGATGTAGCCTGACGGGCCTTTGACGCGTTGGAACTGAATCTCTCAACAAAGGCCTGAAGCTCTTTCCGCTTGTCTTCGACTTTCTTGTTTTCGTCACGTTTCTGCTGCATTGCAAGTTCACTTGCCTGTAACCAGAAAGCATAGTTTCCCACATAAATCTCGATTTTGCTGTAATCAATATCCGCAATATGAGTACAGACATTATTAAGAAAATGCCTGTCGTGGCTCACAACAATTACAGTATTATTAAAATCAGCGAGATAATTTTCAAGCCATTTCATTGATTCAAGATCAAGGTGGTTTGTGGGTTCATCAAGAAGGAGTATATCAGGGCTGCCGAAGATCGCCTGGGCAAGGAGCACCTTGACTTTCTCTCCACCTTCAAGATCCTTCATCTTTTTTCTGTGAAGTTCCTCGGAGATTCCAAGCCCGCTGAGAAGAATAGCTGCTTCGGTTTCAGCCTCGTAGCCGTTGAATTTCTCAACAAGTTCCTCCAGTTCGGAAGCTCTCATTCCATCCTCGTCAGTGAAATCCTCTTTGGTATATATTTCATCCCTTTCGCGGAGCACATCGTAAAGTTCTTTATGCCCCATAATTACTGTGTCCATGACATCAAATTCATCGAAGGCAAACTGGTCCTGTTTCAGGACAGCAATTCTTTCGCCAGGATCAACAATCACCTCTCCATCTGACTGCTCAATTTCACCAGCGAGAATTTTAATAAAAGTTGATTTACCTGATCCATTCGCGCCAATGAGGCCATAACAGTTTCCCGGCCTGAATTTAATATTTACATCTTTAAAAAGAACTCTCTTGCCGAATGATAGTTTTAAATTATTTACTGATAACATTATACCTGCTCTGATTGTAATTATTTATTCTGATTTTCTGAAAAATCTGCACCGGAGATGCTCAAGCCAGTTTAAATGAATGGTTTTACCGCTGAAAAATCTGATGTTTTAAGTGCATTAAATGACAGATCAATAAAACACAGCATAATGTCAATACAATTAATTAGCACCTTTTAATGATCGTGATGCGGCTAAAATTCAGAAGCAGAGTGTCCGTAATAATTAAAATTTATAAAGCGCAGTTAGAATAAAATTCAACGGTCACTCCAAATCATTATGCGAAACTGCAGTATTTCGCCATGAATTTTTTCCCTGTAGTAACAGTGAAAAACTGCTCAAGATGAATAGTGTGGAAGAGTTTTCTAATTGAGGGGTTCAGATCATAAAATACAAGTTCAATGTTTTTTTTCATTGCTTCATTGAAAAACTGCACAAGAATTCCGATTGAAGAGGAGTCTATACCATCAAGCTCCCTACAGTCCATTGCAATAACCTTCGGCTGTTTTGCTACAATCTGACACCAGATTTCAGTCAGATAATTCAGACTTTCGAAATACAGCTTTCCATCCAGATGCATTATAGCGAGATCTCTATGCTGTTCGAATGTAACTTCTATCATAAAAATCTCCTTAATTTTTCTCTTGTGTTCTCCGGACAGAACACTCTCTAATAATGTATTTTCGGCAAAAATCAAGTCTTTTATTAGAAAAAAATGTCAGAATTATAAAAAAGTTTAAATTCAAATATCATGTTCCCATGACGGGAAACGGCATTTTGAAAATTCTGAACTTTTCAAATAATTATTCAGAACCTCTGTATCTCCCTGTAAAGCGAATCCCTGAGAACAGGTATCTTCCCTGCGTCTTTTATGAGTCTAATCATCTCTTCCATATCTGTTGTTGTATTTATCCCCGCAGCCCTGACAACAACCTCCTCCATGATAACCCCGCCCATATCATCGGCCCCCATTGACAGAGCAAGCTGAGCAGGTTTCATCCCTTCAGTGAGCCATCCGGCATGAATATGTTTAATATTATCAAGAAAGATCCTTGCAACAGCAACGATTTTCAGGTATTCCATACCTGTTGCCTGCGGTATGTCATCCATTCCGGTATTCTTCGGAGAGAAAGACCATGGTATAAACGCACGGAGTATTCCTGTTTCATCCTGTATTGAACGCACAACTGAAAGATGCTCCACTCTCTCGTCAGGAGATTCACCCATACCGTAAGTCATTGTTGCAGTTGATCCCATTCCGTTCTTTGCAAGAGCCCTGATAACAGAGCACCATTCTTCTTTCGTAGATTTTTTCGGACTTACATAGTTTCTTATCCTGTCCACGAGAAGGTCCGATGCTCCGGGGATCGAATCAAGGCCTGCCCTTTTAAGTATTGCAACAGCCTCATCCACAGTGACACCGCTTATCTTTGCCATGTGAACCACCTCAGAGGGTGACAGCGAGTGCAAAAAAACAGAAGGGTATGCGGCTTTTACCGCACGAATCATATCCTCATATTTCTCAATCGAATAATCCGGATGAAGTCCGCCCTGAAGCATCACCTGCGTTCCGCCTGTGTCGCTCATCTCGCCGATTTTCTTCAGTATTTCATCAATGTTCATTTCATATGGCGGGATAACACCGCCTCGCGCATGAAAGGCGCAGAATTTACATTTCGCTTCGCATATATTTGTGAAATTAACAATCCTGTCCCTGACAAATCCCACTGTGTCATCATCTTTAATCATCCGCCTGCGCCTGTCAGCAAGTGCACCAAGTTCCGGCATGGGGAGAGAGAAAAGTTTTACCGCATCCGGGGGATCTATTCTGTCACCGGACAGTATCTTCTGTGTAAGATTATTGCTTCCGATCATAGCTTAGCAAACTCCAGTTCTTTAACTTCAGCAAGTATCCCCGCTTCATAAGCCTCCCTGAAATAGAAAGCAAGCGCGTCTTTTAACTCATCCGTAAATTCAAATCTCAGGTAACCGTAATACCTGCTTATGTCATAACTTATATCAGGATACATGGCTGATGCTCTGCGCACGAGGAGTTCTTTCTCATCCCTTAAAACTTTCAGTGAAGTTCTGTATGAACGACATATATCTCTGAGCAGCGGGGCTTCATTCGCCACTGTCTCTTTCTGCGCCACAAAAATTGCGAATACAACCGGGTATCCTGTTTTTCTGAGCCAGAGGTCACCTAAATCATAGGAATATTCCACAGGCACAGCGGGCTCCATCATTGCTTCATTCCCGATTATCAGTGCCGCATCAATATCAGTGAAGTCGGGCCTCGGTTTTACCGGAATGTACTCAGGATTCACATTATAATATTTAGACAGAAGTATCTTAAGCAGAGCGACTGAGGTTTCAGAAGCAGTTGTGAGCCCCACCCTCTTCCCGCCAAGATCTTCAATGGGGACCCGGCTCTGAAGCACAACTGACTTCACATACCCCACTGAGCTTAAACAGAATCCGGGGAGAATAACATAATCACCCTGGAGATATGAATAAGCAGCAGCGGAAATGGGGCTCATCTGAAGCTCATGATTTTTAACAAGCCTGTTCAGTTCACCCGGATACGCAGGTATAACTTTTACACCGGCAACAGGCTCCACTTCAAACATATGATAATAAAAGGGGAAACAGTTAAGATAGTTTATATATCCGATATTCATTGATTTTCAATTCTCCTGTAATCTGCGGCAGCACGAACAGGCTCTCTTCCGGCAGAGGTAATCATCCTTTTCAGAAAATCCTCAGTCCCGTAATCGGAGGTCTTTGCGCCCGCAGAGTGTACCACCCTCTCCCTGATGTAAGTACCACCTATATCATCGACACCGAAGTCCTGAAGAATGCATGCCATCTTTTCGCCGAGATACATCCACAGTCCCTTGATGTGCGGTATATTATGCAGAAAGATCCTTGCTATGGAGTAGATCCTGATATCATCAAAACCGGTGGAAGCTGCACGGCCCGGTTTGAATTCTGTATTATCATCATGAAACTGAAGCGGGACAAATGTTTTGAACCCTCCGGTTTTATCCTGCAAAATTCTTATCCTGCTCATGTGATCAACGATATCTTCGTGAGTTTCGATATGATTATAAAGCATGGTGGCATTTGTGGTTAACCCCATGGAATGAGCTGTTTCCATGACCTCAAGCCAGCGCCCTGCATTTATCTTTTTCGGTGCAATTACATTCCGCTTATCATCAGCAAATATTTCAGCTCCACCGCCGGGGATAGCGCCGAGTCCCGCGTCAATAAGTTCCCTGAAAACACCCTGAAGCGTCAGACCGTTCAGTTTTGCGAAGTAATCATATTCCACGGCAGTAAAAGCCACAACGAAAATCCTGCTGTTAATCTCTTTGATCTTACGTATCATTGAAGTGAAATAATCAAGCTTAAGGGACGGATTAAGCCCTCCGACTATATGAACCTCATCTATACCGATTGAATCAGCTTCGCGCACGATTTTTTCAACATCATCAATACTGTAAACGTAACCTTTCGGGTCACCGTCATCACAGGAGAATGCGCAGAGGGGGCATCGCAATTCGCAGATATTGGTATAGTTCAGATTTATATTCATCCCGTAATAAGTGAGGTTTCCGTTCACCTTCTCCCTTATATGATTTGCAATCATGCCAAGGCCCGGGATATCATTTGTTGAGAGCATGGCAAGCGCATCATCACCGTTTACAGGTTCACTATTAATTACCTTATCAGCAATACGCCTGAGGCCACTCTCTTTTATAAGAGCAGTATCTATCATAATACAGGGGAATCTCCTTTGTTTTAAAACCGGCAGATGAGAGTAAATTTAAGAACCGGATTTTTGGCAAGATAAAAATGTCCGGCAGATGAAGGCATCCAACTTTTCTATTTTTTCGTATACCTCTCTATAACGCGTACAATTTCATCAAACATCAGATCAGGTTCCTTATATTTTGAATCTGACACATCCTTTCCGAGTTTAGCACGGAGTCCGGCTGATATAGCTTCGCGCATATCGATAATATCACGCCGTACATCCCTCTTATCCTCAGGAATAGCGCTGAAATCTTCAATACCCACAAGGGTTATCCCCTTTGATGATTGACCGGTATATTCAGGGTCCAGCCCTTTCATCAGGTCATTAATACGTTGTTTGTAGTCGAACTCCCGCCTCCCGGATTTAGGCACAAAAGCTTTCTTCTTTTGCATTACGCGGATTATAAATTGAAGCGCGATAAGAGCCAACAGGATAGGTATAATTTTTTCAAACAACATCATCCGCCTCCTTCTGTTCTTTAACTTTGAATCAGTGGGGATGGAATTGTTTCACTTATAAATATAAAATGTCAAGACATTACTGTCACTACATATAAAAGATAACGGGCCCTTGTGAAGCCGACATAAAGCAATTCTTCTGAAAGGTAACGGCTTTTATCGGCGAACTCTGCCTCACTTTTATGCAGCACCAGTACTACGACATCAGATTCAAGGCCTTTGAATTCATTTATAGTTCTATATGTTATACTGTTTTCTGCATCCGGCGAAACTGCAGCAGTTATGTCGTAGTTACCGGCTTTTCTGTTTTTTGAAAAGATCGAATTATCTATACTCCTGTTTGAGAGAATTACAATACTATTACGTTTGACATGGTGTTTCTGAATAAGTTCATCAACCAGAGAGGCTGTGTAGTTTATTGACTCATCTTTGCTGTAAAATTCCTTTTCAACCGGGATAACACCCTGGATATCGAGGGAACGGGTATTTGCCGCAAGACCTGTTTTCTCTATGGCGAATCTGTGTATATCAGATGTATTGCGGATATTATCCCTTAATCTGAATATGTAGTTGTTATGATCAGATCTGGATATGAGCTCTCTTATTGGAAGCTCCTTCTCCCGCCTGAGAATTGTCTGATTATCATCATAAAAAACATAGACTGTTTTGTTTTTATATTTTTCAAAAACATTCTTAAGAGAATCACACCAGTTCATATGAAAATCCTGGCCTTCATCAACAATCACCGCGTCATATATATATTTATCCAGGCATCTGTGCTCATTCTCAAATACCTGAGCAAGGGCAAGTGACATACGCTCATTATAAAAACTATCTTTTCCCGAACCGTCAGGCATCAGGAGGCTCAATATGTCAATTATATCAATGGGGAGATTGTCCTCATACCATGCCAGAACTGCATCATAACTTTCATCAGGATTCAGATCCGAAAGAGAGAACAGTGCTCCGTGAACACGGAGCTCGAGATTTTTTCCCCCGCTGTATTTACGTTTTGCTGAAAGAGAATTTCCCGATCCACCTTCGTTAAGAAGATCCGTAATGCATTTAAAAAAAACCTCTTCACAGCCGGCCCTCTTTATCTCTGCAGTTACGTAAACCCTGATTACAGTATTGGCAAATGAATGAAATGTCATTACATCAATACTTCTGTATGCTTCGAGTCTTGAAGCTATACTCTCGCAGATATACCTGCTGTTGCATAGATAAAGCACCTTTTTACCTGATGCTGCAAGCCTTACAGCTTTTTTCATCGCGATCCAGGTTTTACCGGTACCAGCCGCACCATGGAAAGCAACGCGGCTCTTATCCTCAAAGAGATCCAGAAGATACTCCTGCATCAGATCAGCGGAAGCAAGTTTTCTCTGTCTTTCAACTATAACTTTTCTTACAGAGAAAGGTATATGAAGTTCCCTGTTGAAAAGGGATATAAAATTCCCCCTTTCAACGCCTGAAAGTATTTTTACACCGTGAAAATCCTCGCTTATTTTAAAGAGGTTCCCCACCCAGTGGCTGATATTTTCCGAATCACAGAAATCAAGAATATTAGCGTCAGAGATATCAAGAGTGCTGAAACCGCTGCCGCGATTACAGTCAGAAAAACAGACACCCCATGTATATATGCCCGGTAATGATAGATTGAATTTCTCTTCGTATACTTTTTTTATAGCCCTTACGGAATCCTGGGCCTGTTTGACAGGATCTTTTATATAATGGAATTTGCCGTCGGAATCAATAGTAGACCAGCGCTTGCCGTCGAAATCTATTTTCCCCCCTTCAACTTCAAGTGCGATGAACCCTTTAAGTTCATTGAATATGACAAAATCGCACTCTCCATCATTCCGGTCGCTCCAGGTGACGGAATGAAAGATATGATAAGTGTCATCAAGGGATTTAAATTTTTCAAACAGGCTCTTCTCGGAATCAGGAATACTCCCGATCTGAGCTATTGAGGGTGGGTATAACCTGGCCATAGAAATATCCGTTCCACAATTAAGGAATTATACCATTTAAGAAATTTTTATATCATGACCGGTTTTGTAAAACTTATATATATAATCTATTTTTCGCACAATCGGGCTATAAATACAAGATTTTTTTTATTATTAACACCATACAGAACAAAAAAACACAAAAACACTATTATTGAAGTATTCACTTCTATATATTTACAATGTTTATTCCTAAAGATAGTTTTTAGTGCAAAGCTATAAATATAATTTTCTGTCATACCGGCTGTAGCGTGCGCGCCCTGAGCGTAGCGAAGAAGTACCCTTGGGGTAGAATGCCGGTATCTCATAATACCAATCTATGAGATTCCGGTATTTGCACGAACTGAAGATGCAAAACCGGAATGACAAAATTTTGAGCTTATAATAATTATATACTATAGTTACTTTTTAGAGCTTTTTAACTTTATAATTCTTTTAGGAATTATTACTGATATATTTATATAAATACCCCGGTTATAGAAAAATTGTTGATATCCTGAGGGTGAAATTCTCAATGTACACATTCTTAGAGAGTATAATCAGGCCGATTGATCCGGCTCTACCCCGCAGGCACCCGGCAGCCATAGATGACAATACAGAAACAAGTCGAAACTACATCTCCTCAGAGAGGTTTAAACCATTGAATAAAATCATATCACCACCCCCACAGGGAGTGAGACTCCGCTCACTGGACTCACTGCGTGGTATTGCAGCAATAGGAGTCGCTTTCTTTTTCCATTATAATCATTTCAATTTTGAGTATTTTACCACGCATCCTGAGGCCCAGCCCTGGTTCAGCTCACTGAGTTGGTTTTACCAGTGCGGATGGAACCTTGTGGATTTCTTCTTTGTACTGTCAGGCTTCATCTTTATGCATGTATATTACAAAAAAATTTCCGAAAACCGGGTTAGTGAAAGGACCTTCTTTATCCTGAGGCTGAGCAGACTTTATCCGCTTCACATTGCGACACTTCTCCTGGTGGCAGCAGTACAGTACTTCAGGCTACTTTCAGGAAAAGGGTATTTTGACTGCCAGTATAACGACCTGTATCACTTTCTACTGAATGTATTGTTTTTACAGGCAGGTTTTTTCAATGACAGCTTTTCATTCAACCACCCGTCATGGTCACTCTCCTGCGAAGTGGCGGCTTACTTCATTTTTTTCTACACATTGAAAAAAGCGAAAAAACCTGCCGTGTTATTTATTTTTTATATGTTCACCGGAATATCGATACTACAGATGCGGCTTAACTATCCGCTATTTAATCCGCAGATAGCAAGGATGCTTATGGCTTTCTTTGCCGGCTGCCTTCTTTTCTATCTTAACGGTTATATTGGCAGATTATCTATTAAGACTAAACGTATCATACTGGCTTCTGTTATGCTTTACTCTGCCCTTGTGACAGCTCTTGTGATCAAAGGGGACTATGCATCAGTGTTCGGGCACTGGGACAGGGTTATGCCTCTTATGATATATCCTTTTTTTATACTGCTTCTGCTTAATGTAACTTTAATCGGAAAATTCTTTTCTCTGCGCCCTTTCACCTTTATTGGAGATCTTTCATATTCCATATACCTGCTGCACTTTCCCGTACAGCTTCTTATGTTTACATTTCTCCCCATGGCAGGAGTTCACCTTGATTACACAAGGGGATCTTCACTGATTATTTACGCGGCGCTCACAACATCAGTTGCGGCAGCCTCTCACTACCTCTTCGAAAAACCTGTACAACGGATAATCAGGGAAAAATATATCACAGGCGCGTAGAGGCGTAAAATAATACGCGCCTGCAATAAAACTACATAAACCTGTATTCAGCGCCGACTGCCACAACTAAATATTCCTTATTGTATTCTTTTGTTGTGAGAGATGATATTGCCCTGTCATTTTTATCAGCATACTTATAAGTATCCTGGAATCCGGTAACCCCTATGCCGAGATTGATCTTCAGATCATCAACAGGGGTCACCTGACACCCGAAGCCCACAGAGCGGTAATCAGCATGTGCACCGGGGATGCTGGTGTCCAGTGTGCCGGATTTTTTCTGTCCAATCTGTGTCAGGTTAAAACCTATACTTGCGAGAAAGTACCTGTTGAGAGTGTACTCGAACATCAGCCCCTCTTCGTAAGTATTTCCATAAGACTTATCTGAATCAATACCGGAATTGGGGTCATCAAGCCTTTCAAAATTTGCATATTTTTCCAAATAAGCGTCAGCACCGAATTCCAGACGAAATTTTTCTGTGAAATTATATGATATTCCGAAACGGAGCGCCTGGGGGAGATCAAGCCTCTTCTTCTCACCGTCAGTAATCATACCTCCGCCGTTTTTACCGCCATTCACTTTTCTTTTGAATTCAAGAGGTGTTGCCATTTCATAAGTAAAACTCAAAGTCATCCCATCGACTGGAAATAAATCCATGTTGATTTCACCGGAATATCCGAGAGCTTCGTCAGTGTAGTCGAATTCATTATTACCCATACCTGTTACAATGTAACCTTCGACCTGCTGCTGAGAATAAACCACACGACCGGCAGCACCGACAGAAACTTTGTTATTAATTGCATAAGCCCCTCCAACCCGCCAGGCAGCATAATATGACTCACCTTTAAGATACGATTTTCCAGGACCTGAATAGTTCAAACTGAGCAGATCCAGCGAAGGCAGGCCATCCTTCCACTCCCTTATGGCAGTTGCACCAATTGTCTCAAGCCCTGTAAATGCTGACCAGTTATCCTGTTTATAAAGCACATAAAGGTTGGGACAGAGCCATACAGGATTGTCAGATTTATAGGTTTTATCACCTACCATCGAATTATTCTCTGTCTTAACTGTTGCCTCCTGAAAGAGGAACTGGTTGCTGGCGTTAACGTACAGGCCGTCTTTCATCTTTGTGGTGCCGGACATGTTGTAATAGACGGCGTCAGCATTGTCTGTTGCGGCGTTTCTTTCGTATGTGCGGAAATATTCTGCGCTCTGGTTGCTGTTGTAGAAGATACCACCGGCAAACAGAGGTGTTACGGACGCGAGTATAATCGCGGTCAGAAAAAACCTTCGTTTCATAATGAGTCTCCCTATTCTTAATGTTTGTTTACCGGCACTCTTCAGATAATAAGTCCTGCCGATCCTATATATTTAATTCTTAAAATTTATTCTTTTTTGTTTTTGTCAAGCAGGAATACGGTCTTAAATACTCTCAACTGGAGTGCCAGAATTAACCTGAATTTTCTCTGAAGATATTTATTATACTGCAAAAAAATAATGCCGCACTTTGAAATTGCAGTTATGATTTAGTATTTTATATAAAAGAATTTCCTGTTATAAATAATAAACCGAGGTATAATAATGAAAAAATTTACAGCAATCATGGTTGCCTTTCTGTTTCTCGCAGTATCCTGCAAAAAGACAGTTGAATCGGAACAGAAGGCATGGGAGGTCAATCTCCGTATAGCGAACCAGCTGGCCTACGAATATCCAAATTTTGACGCGGCCATTAAAGAACAGATAAAAACGGCTGAAGGGGTCTGGGCTGAAACGGCTGCTCTTTCCGATGAAAAAGCGAAAATCCAGAAAATGGCTGATGCCAATGCCCAACTTAGAGCCCCTTTCATCAGAAGCCTTGATGAAATTAAATCACTCCGGCAGACAATAAGGACAAAAAGCACAGACCTCAGAGGAATGAAACTTGAGTATAATGAACTCATGGGAGCAAACCAGGCTATCTCAAACGGTGAAAGAGCGATTTTTGATGCTGAAATCAAAATTAAATCCCCTGTGAACAGCAAAAGCGACGCTGATGCGCTGACAACTCTTGTTGTATCAGATTTAAAACTGGCCGAATCCAATATTGAAAGAATTATCTCAACAGTAAAGAACCGTGAAGCAGAACAGAAAAAAGTAGCTCAAAAAACTGAAGAGGTAAAAAAAGCTGCTGAAGAGAAGAAAACCGTTGAAGCCCAGCCGATAAAATGCGGCTACTGCGGCACACTTAACCCTGCAGGTTCAACAACATGTAAAAGCTGCGGAGCTGCACTGGGTAAATAAAAAGGAAGTATCCCTTAATCCGGCATCATGCATTTAATTAAAAGCTCTGATGCCGGATAAAACCGATGGAAATAAATATTCCGCAATATTACTCATTGACATTTTTATTAAAACTTGCTAAAATCATCTATTATATTTTTATTCAAGAGGTATCTTATGTTTAACAAGTATCTACTCTCCGCAGTCTTCATAATAACTACACTTATAATTATAACAGGCAAAGCTGATGCGGCTGATATCAGTGTCGGCGCAACAACATGGTATACAACGTGGGAAACTGAACTGAACATGGAAGATGAAATTGAATATGATCCGGACTTTCTTTACGGCCCTGTAATTTCCGCAGCTTTCACCAAGGATCTCAGCTTATCCCTTGTTTTTCTTTACGGTAATTTTAATATGACCTATAAAGATGCTGACGGTGGCGAAGATAAAGATGAAATAAAAAGATATGATGGAGATTTTGCACTTAATTACAGAATTTCCTCCTGGTTTAAATTGTTTGTAGGGGTCAAGTACATCAGGTACACCTGGTCAGATGACGGAAAGCATGAGGCACTGGGCCCGGGCGCGGGGATCAGTTCAGTTATACCGGTTGGAGGCAATTTCTTTCTCCTTGGAAATTTATCAGGATTATATCTTAAGGGAGATGAAAAATCCGGCGATGATTTCGACTACAAACTTAAAGAGTACGGTTATAACGCCAGTGTATCACTTGCCTATTACATACCGGAAGCTTCCACCACATTAAGCTTAGGGGGGAGATATCAGTATGTAAAAATAGAGTATGACGGTTCATCTGCTGAACCGATGAACAGCAAAAATAAATTCTACGGACTGACTCTCTCTGCCATATACAGTTTTAATATATGATAGCATAGAATATCCTTTAATTTATAAACCACTCTGTAAAAAAATAAAAGCGGTGCCCATGTTAATGGAAACCGCTTTTATTCGTATAACTGATAACTCTGACGAATAAAGAAGGCTGTTTAATTTTCAAAACAGCCTTCTTTATATATATTCAATTTTATAACTTACATTGTCGGAATATTGGAAGCTCTATCCTTCTTCACCTGTTCTTCTTTTTTCTTCTTCTCTTCGGCCAGTCGTTTTTCTTCCGCTTGCTGCTGCTTTTTCAGTTCCTCAGCCTTAAGCGCATCTTCTTCGGCACGCTTTTTCGCAAGGGCAGCCTCCTGCGCTTTTTTCGCAGCGGAATCGTCAGCTTTTACCTCTTTCTTCTTCTCAACCACAGGTTCAGTAACGGTCTCCTGTTTTACGGCTTCATTGATTTCAAGAGCGAGCTCAGGAATCTCTTCAACTTTAATATCCTTTACCTCTGACTGGATCTCAATCTTTTCAGCGGGGGTCATTACCATAACAGGGATCTCCATCTTGCCTGCCATTATTTTTTCAACAGCCTTCTTATCGATGTAGTCTGTCCTGTTCCCTGCCTCAACATCTATACTCTTATCTTCAATAACCTTTCCTTCTTTTACAGGATTGACAGAGACTGTACCTTTAACAACCGAAAGTTTTGCCCCTTTTTTATCACTCAGTACAGAAAAGCTTGTACCGCGCACAGCTGCGATAGCTGTTGGAGTCTGGACTTTAAAACCGGTGCCCCTGAGCTTGGTAAGGGTGCATAAAACCTTACCACTGTCCATTTTCATTACTGTGTCGCTTCCCGCTTTATCAGCCATAGAGGTCACAACAAGCCTGCTGTTTTCACTGATCCTGATAACACCGGATTTTCCGTAAAGAAGATCAGCAACAGCTTTTTTGCCTGTTGTGATCACATCATTAACAGCTAAACTTTCACCCTGGTTTGCAGTTTTTTCACCGTTTGCGCCTGTTATTTTGACATCACCAAGTACAAATTGTACTTTAAATATAAACTGCTCTTCAGGCTCAGCCACGGGAACCTCTTTTTTCCCGCAGGAAACAGAGAGCATCGCGATTGTTAAATATATAATTACTGAAATTTTTAATTTGTTCATTGCTAACCTCTTTTTAAATTGAATAGACTGATTACTTTTAAAATACCGAGGATTTCAAGCAATTTTTAGAAAAAGACTAAACACTCTTTATTGACAATAAATTATATTACAGAAAACTACAAATTGATTAAACTGAATCAATAAAGGGGGATCACATGAAAACAGCAGAACCCGGCAGTTCCACTGCACTTCTTATACAACTACTCGTACTGGCAACAGGTATAGCTCTAATTATTGTAAACCGCTACTGGAACAAAGGGCCTGCTGTCACAGCCTCAGGGATATTCTTTATCAATATATTCTGGGTTACAATGGTACTGACTTACGATCTGAAGATATGGTCTTTAATGAGAAATTCCGTGGCAGGGGGAATTTTCATGATAGGTGTAGTCCTTGTAAATCTTATAGCTGTGGCAGTTCTTGCCATAAGGCATACAGTTTTTAAATAAAGCATTAAAAAAAAAGCCGCCCATAAAGGACGGCCTTAATTATATAAGATTCAAACTGTTTATTACTCAGCAAGTGCGCCTGTGAATATAGCAGGTGTTGCTTTAATTGTTGCTGATTCGTTAAAAGTAATTGCCTTAACTCTTCCGCCGAATTTAGGAAGTTCTGTTCCAAGATAGAACTGTGAAGAGAGAACTTTTCCTGTATAATATGCAGCTTCATCATTATCAACAAGGAGTTTGTCCCTGTCAGCACCTTTAGCGTCACCAACAATGGCCTGCATTTTCGGCTGTGCGATTGTAAGTGTCCATACATGCATCCATGCTATACAAACCTGATACATTGCATCGAGGAAAGGAGTAGCATGCGCAAATATGTTGAGGAATTTACCTGTAGCCATTAGGCCTTTGAAGAATTCGATAAGTTCATCAAGTTCTTTCAGTGCATCATTAAAAAGTCCGAGATATTTATCATCAACAATCCCTTTAGCTTTTGCAACAGTGTCATCCATTCTTTTTCTGAGGGCTTTGTAGCTCTTCTGCTCTTTGTTCATGAGGATCTTTCTCATCATGAGGTCCATAGCCTGGATACCGTTTGTACCTTCCCATATGGCAAGGATTTTGGCATCGCTCATGTAACGAACTATCGGATAATCACGGCAGTAGCCGTATCCGCCGTATGCCTGCATTGCAGTAGAAGCGATTTCAAGACCTTTATCTGTACATCCTGCTTTACATATAGGAGTAAGTATTTCCACCAGAGCATTTGCTTCTTTTTTATCATCATCATTGGCAGAACCCCTGATGATATCGAACTGGCTGTACATGAAAGATATAAGCGCTCTCTGACCTTCAAGGTGAGATTTCATCCAGAGGAGCATCCTTTTTACGTCAGGGTGATTAACGATGTTTACGCCCTGTGCATCAGGATTGAGCATCTGTGTAACATCAGCTCCCTGGATCCTGTTTTTTGTATAAGTAATTGCATGCATGTAAGCAGCAGATGCGTTTGCCTGTCCCATAAGAGCAGTACCCATACGGGCCATGTTCATCATTTTAAACATGATCTTCATACCCTGACGCTCTTCGCCAAGGAGATATCCGATACAATTTCCGCTATCACCGAATGCAAGCTGTGATGTAGCCTGTCCGTGAATACCCATCTTGTGCTCAATACCTGTACATGTTACATCATTGAACGCGCCCATAGATCCGTCTTTGTTAACAAGGAATTTAGGAACGATGAATATTGATATACCTTTTGTACCTTTGGGGTCACCTTCGATCCTTGCAAGAACCGGGTGAATCATATTTGAATAGTAGTCATTTTCTCCACCGGAGATGAATATTTTCTGGCCGGAGATTTTGTATGTTCCGTCAGGGAGTTTAACAGCTTTGGTTTTAAGAGCACCAACGTCAGAACCTGCATCAGGCTCTGTAAGACACATTGTTCCGCCCCATTCCCCTGTAAGGATTTTTGCGCCATACATTTCCCACTGCTCATGTGTGCCGTATTCTTCGATAAGTTCCATTGCACCGTGAGAGAGTCCGGGATACATGAAAAGTGAATAGTTTGCAGCTGTAATAAATTCCATGGAAGCCATTGCAACAGTGTATGGCATTCCCATACCGCCGATCTCAGGATTGTCATAAATACTTCCGAAACCTGCTTCGAAATAAGCATCAAGTCCGGCTTTATAAGATGGTGGTAATGTAACAGCTTTTGACTGAGGATCCCATTTAGCAGGATTTTTATCTGCATCTTCTGCTGTTGGATAGAGTACGTCATAACTGATCTGCTCTGCGAGATCGATTGTTGCTTCAAATGTGTCGTGATCGAAATCCTGGTAGCACTCAAATTTCGTCAGTTTGTCAGCTTCGAGAAGTTCGAATAAGACAAATTTTACATCCCTTGTGTCAACTATAGGATTAAGCATATTTGCCCCCTTTTTTTTATTATTTAGCAAACAGAAGATTTCCCGAGATGAATGCTTAACCCGAAGAATGGCTGACATTCAGGGCTGGATATCCCGTTTACAAAGTTTCGCAAGGCTATTTTTAAAATCAGAACCGATATGGCCGTAAAAACCGGCAAATTTATATAATACATCTATTTTCTTAAAAGATTGAAGTGTCAAGTCTTTTGTTTAAAAGAATAACATACGGACGGTTTTTGCACACATTGCTCTAAAAGCTTATTTTTTACGACAAAGTATACAACAAGTACAGTTTTAAATAAAAAACCACATTATCTATTGGATTAAAGCCCGATGTTGAATGAAGTGAAAAAGAAAATAATACGTAGTACTTAAATAATCATGCAATTATACGGTTTTTTTCTGGCTTTAAAAAAACCGTATAAAAGAAATTGGGAAAAATTATATGCAACAAGTTTGATATTTTTTTTATAAAACAATAAAAATACCCCTATAGCCTCATTCCTGCAGCAAGTTTAAGTAAATTTGAAATCATTTTCATCCTGCCCGATTTTCTCATAAGTATAGAAAGATAAAGATGCTCGGTATTAATAGGAGGTTTTCTTTTCTCAGGCCTGCTGATCAGCTGTGCGGATTTTGCCGGACATTTTACAGCGCATACACCGCATCCTATACACCGGTCTTTATTTATGATTATCTTTTTACCTTTACGCGTAAGAGCATCCATTGGGCAGCGCTTTACACAAAGACCGCAGCCTGTGCATCTGTCTTCATCAATCCGGATTATATAATTTGTCGCGAAGAGTTCAGCAGGCTTTTCAAATTTTTTAGCGCTTGTGAGAACACCGCAGCAGCACCCGCAGCAGAGACAGATACAGATAGGCTGAAGAGAATTCGCAGGCTGAATAACAAGACCCCGGTCTTCAGCTTTATCAAGTATAGCAAGGGCCTCATCCTTTGATATGAGTCTGCTCCTCCCCCTGTCGAGATACCCCCCTTCACCGAACTGGATGCATATCTCGATATCATCTGTGACCTTACAGGGATTACCCAGGATTGCCTCCCCCTGCTTGCATACACAGTTTGCCACATGGATAATCTGTTTTGTTTTACGGATAAATTCACGCATATTGTCATAAGTATCAATCCTGTGTTCCGGCACAACAGCTTTCATGTGAGGAGACGTGCGGAGCTGCGGAATTGAAGCACGGAAAAACTCATCCATGAATGCTTCATCGTAATAAGCGTGGAGCATCTCCATAAGCTCAACTGTAAGGCCGTCAACCTGGAACTCGAACATGCCGAGGGCAAGCATGGCGCTGCCGTATTTATACGGAGCCCTGTCGGATCTCCTGATGCACCCCTTCATAAAGAGATCATCAAGCGTGCCCTTCAGATCATGCAAATTATACGACACGCCATATTTCCGCTTATATCTCCATGCGATACGCCGGGGTGACGAACAGGTCAGGCTGAGGCAGAGAGATATACGGGCCTCCTCCTCTGTGAAAAAATATTTAAGTATATTTAATTCAATACCGGATTCCGTTGCCGGGTACCCGACCGGATATTTATCAAGATGAAGCTGAAGTTCACGGTAAAGATCTGAGGTGTTCTGCATCAATTCTTCCTTAAATTATTATACATGGACATTTAAAAAGAATAACACTTTTATGTATATAAAAAATCTTGACTCAAAACGGTTGTTACACCTTCTTTATTTAAAATTTTGAGGTTAATATGAACGAAAGGAACACGCGGATAATACAAATATTAATATTCACTTCTGTGATGATATGGTCAGTGATAAAACCTTATGATATGGCCACATGGTTTATGGAAGCGCTCCCTGCTCTTGCCGCATTCGCGGTACTTGTTTATACATATAAAAAATTCAGGCTCACCGAGATAACATACTGGTTTATCCTTGTTCACTGCATTATCCTTTTTGCAGGAGCTCACTACACTTATGCCAGGGTTCCGCTCTTCGACTGGATTAAAGATGCTTTTGAGCTTTCACGAAACAACTACGATAAACTGGGCCATTTAGCGCAGGGGTTTATACCTGCAATGGTGATACGGGAAATTCTTATCCGCACTTCACCTCTCCGGACAGGGAAGTGGCTCTTCTTTATTGTCTCTTCAATAGCTCTTGCTGTAAGCGCGTTATATGAGATCATTGAGTGGTGGACCGCAGTTTTCTACGGAGACGGCTCAATCGAATTCCTGGGGCTTCAGGGCTACATATGGGATGCCCAGTCTGATATGTTTCTGGCTTTAATCGGATCAATTATATCACAGATCATTTTCATGAAACAAATAGACGCACACTCATACAGCTCTGAAGGAATTATTGATTAAACAGAATGTTTTATTATCTTAAAACTGAGGCTAAGGATGAAAACACTATACCTTTTCAGGCATGGAGATGCCAAACCGGTTGAGGATTCAGATTATAACAGGGGACTTACAGAGGAAGGAATTAAATATACTGCACTCATGGCTGATTACCTCAAAACAGAAGGTGTTGTTATTGACATGATAATCAGCAGCGGTGCTCCACGCGCCATGGCCACAGCGGAGTTAATTGCTGAATCTGTCTCCTACCCTGTTAATAATATAGAAGCAGATGACATTATTTACGACGCAAAAATTGGAGATGAACTGCTTCCCCTGATTCATAAAACTTCTGAACATGTTCTTTCTCTGATGATTGTTGGCCATAATCCTGTACTGAGCGATCTCGCATCTTCACTGGTCGATCACGGCAGAAAAATTGATATGAGTAAATCATCTATTATTAAGATAGATTTTGATTCAGTGCCCTGGAAAGATGTAAATCATGGAAAAGGGATTTTTGTTTTTTACAAAAAACCTGTCAGCGGGGGGATTAAAACTGTAATGTAACCTCCCTCTGTTTATTCCACGGGAAGATTACATTTTCCTTGACAGTTGCGCGCTGCAATAATAGAGAAGAGAAAACCTGCCAACATAGCTCAGACGGTAGAGCAGCTCACTCGTAATGAGCAGGTCGCCTGTTCGATTCAGGTTGTTGGCTAATAAGCCCTGATTTATTCAGGGCTTTATTTATTATAAAATAAAACATCTTCATCTGCTTATGTACTGCATGGGGCCTGCGGTATCAACAGCGTTATATTTCTATTTAATCAGGATTATTGACAAAAATTCTGCATAGCATTCTTGATACCGGTGTTTATTTTCGGTATCTATTATATTATACAACAACCGGGAAGGAAGAATGAAAGCAGGTGATAGAATATACTGGACTAGGCAGAGGGAGAAAGCGCTCCTGAAGTTAGGGAAGAAAGCTGATAGAGGAGCAAAGCATCTTGACTGGCAGTATGCAGTGGATATGTGCCCGAAAGAGGCAGAGATACTTAAAGACCGCAGTATAGAACAGATAAGAAAAATATATTCCCGCATTGTTAAATCAAGTCAGGGTTTATGTGTTAATGCCGGATGTGATCTCGCTACACTTGACGGCCACAGATATTGCGAAAAACACCGCAGGGAACAGGCTGAAAGGTCATTAGAGTACTGGAATGAAATAGGTAAAGAGAAGAGAAAAAAACGGTAACCGGTATAATCTCATCCCGGACAGCCGGGAACTTAAGCTTTTCACGAAATAATTAGGGCCTCGTCATTCCGGCCGTAGTGACAACGAAGTGCCGGAATCTCATATAATAGCACTATGGGATTAACTTCCAGTTCTTCCTGCGGTCGCCCACAGCCTGCGCGGGAATGACGGGAAGAGAACTAATTCAATCGTTAACCGCTATAAGTTTTTCAAATACCTGTTTTTCAGTTCCAGGTACGCCGGGGTGGTTTGCTATTAAGGTCTGGTATAGGTTCCCATGAATTATTCCCAATCACAATTCAAAGCTTCAGTATTTGTATAAAAACATTATCCAGATAATCTGCAGACGGTTTATCCTTAGGATTATAGTCTGAAGATTTTTTTTCGAAATAATCAAGCTTGCTTTCTATAAAACTGTTTATACAATTTATCTTCATATCAAGCCCCATTTCCACACCTGACCTTTTTCTTTCAAGAAGCCTGGATATCTCATCCCGCACCTGGTCTTCCATATCCGCGTCATACATCAATTTTTCAAATTCCATTGGAGGTGTTGCGTTATATTTATCAATCCACATGCACGCAAAGATTATTTTTTCCCTGCTATAACAGACTTACCTTTTCCGGTAATTCTGTATTTCTGGAGGCGGCTGTTAGGTTTATCAGGGACTGTCATCTCAATAATCCCGGCTTCAACTGAAGGTTTGATATACCGTTCACGGAAATGCTTTTCATCTTTTAAACCGAGTTTCTGCTGGATTTCCTTTCGTGTCATCTCTCCTTTAATTATCAGAAGCATTTTTTTAACTTCGGGGGTGACATAAGGGGTGACTTCGGGGGTAGACATTCCCCTAACCGCTTCAGTTATCATCCTGAGCATAAATTCGATAAAGAATGTTGAATCAGAATTCTTTGTACTTTCTTTTATCGCGTTGTAATACTCACCCTGATATTTATAAACAATGTTTTCCACAGGGACATTTACAAAAACCGGGTTCCATTTATATAAAATCAGGGTTTGCCATAATCTTCCAATCCGCCCGTTACCGTCATCAAATGGATGAATAAACTCAAACTCGTAATGAAACACTGCTCCTGCTATAAGCGGGTGATGCTCAGTTTTTTTTAACCATAAAAGAAGGTCTTTCATAAGAATCGGTACCCGGCCGGCAGGAGGAGCAAGGTGAACAAGCCTCTCTCCGGCCACAACTCCGACACCGCCTTTACGATAAATGCCCGGTTTATCAAGCAAACCGTCCATAAGAATACCATGAGCTGTAAGTAAATCATCTTCTAAGTACGGCTGCCATTTATCGATGTAATCATAAGCCCGAATAGCGTTTTGAACTTCCCGGATTTCACGGACAGGAGCTGTAACCTTTTTCCCTTCGAGGATTGCTGTAATCTGCTCTTCACTGAGGGTATTCCCCTCTATTGCCAGAGAACCTTTAATTGTCTTTATGCGATTGACTTTCCTCAGACGCAGGTTATCTGCTGAATCTGTGAAAACTGATATGCGTCCTATCATTTCAGATATCTCCGAGATAAGAGATATTACCGCAGGTGTTATTGTAAATGGCGGTATATATTCAGGCATACCAGGTCATCCTCCGGATTTTATATTTTTGATTTTTACTCTCACACAGCTCCGGGAAGCTATTCTAAAATATTGCATCAAGTAATGATTCGGTCAAGTATCTTTATATCATGATGTTCCGCTTCATAAATCTTCGCGTAAGATAAGAGCTGGTACATATCACCCTGGGAGTTGAACTGTCTGAATGGCGAGTCCTTAACTGTGCGGAGCACGCGGAGGAATAGTCTCCGTGTATCAGGTACACTCTCCTCCCCTTCGCTTTTCTCTCTATGGATTTTGGGGAGTATCTCAACTACAAGGCCCGAATCTGTCTGGATTACTCCAACGTAGTTTTTTGCCTGGAGGCAGCGCCCCACACCCTTTTTATGTGTAAGAGAGAAGAATCCGCTACCTTCACTTGCTTCATCACCGGAATTGCGGAGTACGAAGTCCTCAAGGTTATTGTAATCATGCTTTTTTATGTAGAGGATACCACCGGCTTCACGCTCGGAATCATCAGAGGCAATAAGGCCGTATTCGCGGATTGTATGGTGCATTTTAATCATACAGATATTATATAAGCATTATGCATCATAAGTGTAATCTGTTCTTTCAGGCTGATTTCTGCCATAAGACTACTCCATCCCTGTTCACATTAATAAATAATGGATTGTATTTAAAGTTATCAAAATTATCTTCTTTAACCGGAATAATGGAAAACACTGCGCCATAATTGATGAGCATTTTCGCAGAGAACTCGTCAATGGCATCAGTAATTTGAGTATCTATATCATCAACAATCAGAATACAATCGATATCAGATTCTGCTGTATTGTCACCGCGTGCCACTGAACCATATAATAATACTTTTTTTATCCTTTCCCCAAGGGATGATATAATTGATTCATTCATTCCCTGTATTATTATTTCATTTGAAATCATTTAAACCGCCTTTACTATATTGTATGTTTTTCAGTTGATAGATTTTTATATCTCATAAAATTCAGTTATCACCTTATTTGAAATATATTTCAATCAGTGTTCAAGCTCCTTATCTATCTGCTTCTGTTTTAAATATGCTTTTGTATTAAACCTGCTCCCTTTTAAAGAACCGCATGCTTTTCCGATTATTGATTTTGATGAAGTTTTCTGCTCTGCCTGAAATACCAATATAATTTCAACAGACCCCTCCGGAATAATTGAAGGTACATCTATTGAAATTTTCCTGTTTTTCGATACACTTGCTGATAATTTATACGCGTTCATTCTGTTCGCCTCACGCATTACATTACCTTTACACCCTC
Organism: Spirochaetia bacterium UBA5763; assembly: GCA_002418835.1. Classification (GTDB taxonomy): domain Bacteria; phylum Spirochaetota; class UBA4802; order UBA4802; family UBA5550; genus UBA5550. Next base: position 78,883 of record DIEX01000006.1, read on the forward strand.
TTTCTTTACTATCTCAATAAGAGGTGAGCCTGTATCTGTGTTAAAACGCCTGCTCCCCACTGCCACAGGTTCAATCCGTGGATCAACCTTTACTGTATAAATCCATGGACGTGATAAGATCGAATCATCATCCGTATCAAATATATCTGATACAAGCATTACATCTATATCACTATCAGTGCTATTTTCGCCACGGGCGCAGCTCCCGTATATATATGCCTGTTTTATTTCCAATCCAGTATCATTTAATACGTTTATATATTTTTTAACTACTGATTCAATTTCTGCTTTAACCATACAATCAGTTAAATACCATAATCTCGCTTTCAACAACTGAAGGAGGAATACTCTGATTATCCTTCTCCATCCCTTCAATATGAAATTTTATTGCTTCATAGATCAGTTCTTCTGTCTCTTCTTTTGTATCACCAAAAGCAACACATCCGGGGAGATCCGGTAAATATGCGCTGTATCCATCCTCTGATTTTTCAAATAGTACAACATATTTTCTCATAAATCGTCCTCGCTTAACTGTGCCTGTTTAATGATACTTTTTAAAGTTAATACCGGTACATCTTTTGAAAGTTTATGACAGGATATAGTTACAAGTCCCTTTTTTCAGGATGTTTATACTGTCTGTGACTTCCGCTCTATCTGTCAAGATACCAGCCGTCTTTCTCAATAATCCGGATGATATCTGATACTTTGTAAGTTTTCATCAATCTTATCCTGTTAAATCATTATAGTTTACAGGAATTACTACCTGTTTATACTATAACGATTCCATTAACAAAAGATTAAAAAAAAATTCATGCTTATTATAAATTCTCTGTATATATTTTAATGAATGCTTCAGCATCAATAGTGCATCCATTTAATTCCGGGTTAACCCTGTATGTTACCCTGTCCTCGTAGAAGTACTCCTGCAGGAGGGGGATTATCTTTGTGGAGAATATTGGGCCGAGAAGTGATATAATCATTATCTTCTCAATATCCATTTATCAATCTTAGGATTACCTGTTGTTTTAACTTCATAACCTATATTTCTATAAGCCGACAATCTCTTTTTAAACATTGAAACTGTAAGACCTATATTTGAATCACAATAATCATAAATGAATACTTCATCTTTCTCTTTATATGGCCGGTGGAGCCTCCCGGCATATTGAATGATTCTCCCTTTAAAAGAGATCGGCATAGCTAAGAAAAGTGTATCGAGCTGAGGCATATCAAAACCTTCCCCGATCAGAGACCCTGTCGAAAGAATATATGGTTTTTCACCATTAGCAAGCATATCATTAATTTCAACAAGTGCTGCTGTTCTTGCCTTTTTCCCTGTATCACCTTCAAAAAGGAAAGACTTAATCCCGGTATCAGTTGAAAGAGATTCAATTGCTTCCTTTAATTTATAAAGATGTTCTTTTCTCTCAGATAAAATTAATGGGAATTTCCCTTTACCTATCGCAGAAATGACATCAGATGCAATCATGTTTAACCTATTTGTATCATTAACAAGTTCATCCCATATTTCATAAATCGGTTTCTTTTCTGAATCATTTTCAATACTGAAAGAAGTTTCCCGAACTATGACATTTCTTCCGAGAGCAGGATCAGCTATTTCCTCAATTTCATATCTAATTGGTCCGCATTGCATATAAAGTATAGCCTGTAATCCGTCCTTTCTGTATGGTGTGGCAGTAAGTCCCGTGATATATTGCGCAGGTACATCTTTCATCACTGCTTCGAATGATACAGCTGGTATATGGTGGCATTCATCAATTATAATCTGACCATAGGCTCCAAGTAATTCTTTTATATCCTCTTTACGGGAAATAGTTTGCAGCATGGCTATATCGATAATCCCACGGGTTTTCTTTCTTCCTGTACCTAATATACCAATGCTTTTTTTATCTATACCAATAAATTCAAGCAGCCGCTCTTTCCATTGCTCAGCAAGCTGTTTACGATGAACAAGGATTAGTGTTGGTACGCTCCTTGCAGTAATTATTGCACACCCCATAACCGTTTTACCAGTACCTGGAGGCGACACCAGCACTCCATAATCATGTTTTGTAACTTCACTAACGGCTTTTTCCTGTATAGCGGTTAATGTACCTTTAAAAGTAAATTCCACCTGTTCAATTGATGGCCTCAAATCATTCAATTTAACAGCAGCACCATTTTGTTCAAGAATTTCAATACAGGAATCCAGAGTTCCTCTCGGAAGCTTAATCTCTTTACCGTCATATTCTGCGCTGCATATATATCGGGGAGTATTCCATGTAGAGAATCTCATTCTCTGTAATTCAAAAAACCTCGGGTTGGCAAAGGTAGCGATTCTCCGCAGGGATGATAAAATTTTTGCAGGTATTTTCTCAGCATCAATTATAATCATTGATGAATGCCGAACCTCCACATCAGCATTATCCAGACTTTTAATGGAATAATCCGCAACAGGATCGATATCTGTTTCTGCATTTTTAATATCAGATTCTTCTGACTCAGCTAATTCAAGCTGCTCTTTTGATTCAGATACACGATCAAGTATGCTTATTAGATCTTTTTTTAATAACCTGCAAATTCCGGCAAGATAAGTCCATTGATCATTATATGGCTGCAAGTCATCATTGACGAAAACAGTACAATTATTTTTACGGGAATTATGCTGCAATGGAAGAGCTATCAGATTTCCAAAACCGCCGGAGGGAAGATAATCCTGATTTGGGAAAAACCTGTCATAGCTTGAAAGGTTAAAACTTCCGGATATATATAAAGCCTGTGTCATTACAACAGTCCCGAGCCTGCGGGCTAAAGATGCATCAACAGGTGAATCAAAAAATATCCAGGCATGAGCACCCTCCCCGGAGCGTGATATTTCAATAGCAGCATCTATACCAAGATCATTTGCTGCTTTTTTATAATTTACAACATCTTTACTCCATGTTGAACCATCAAAATCCGCTGCGAGAAATACAGTTGTATCATCCTCTCTAATGGCATAAGTACCGATGATTTCTTTACCTTCAAGATGAAGCCTCACAGCTTCTGAATCAAGCGGTAGGTATGAAGAAAACCTGCACTCAGAGCATTTAACTTTAGGTTTTTCACAAACACCCGGTCTCCAATCATTACTGCAGACAGGTGAATAACCGCTTTTGCCTGTTTTTTTATTTTCCCATCGCCGGGGGTAAACATCTTCACGGCATCTGAATAGTTTCAGAAAGAGTTCAATCTTCTGCTCCGGTGTAACTGGTGGTTCAGAAGATGCAGGAGAACCTGTTAAACTGGAAATACCTTTTGACGAGATTAATTCTGAGAATTCTTTCTCAAGAACAGTTTTTTCTTTTTCAATTTCAAGAAGTCGCTGTTTTATAGACTCAATTCGTGCATTAGTATCCATTATTTTTATATTATCACTACTTGCGCTTAAAACTTTCTCTATAACCGGAGATGCCTTCCAACATAACCCACACAATATGTTACGGTCTGAATATCAGGAAAAAAATGAATTCTTATACTATGTTTTAATTTTACTTGATACAGAATATATACCCGCATTCAATTATTAATCAAATCCTCGGCCAGCATTTTTGCCTGAGTTATTATAGTCTCCACAGCTTTTTCCTGTAAATCAGGAGGATACCCATGTAGTCTAAGAATCCTTCGTATATTCCTTCTTAAAGAAGATTGAACGCTTTCCTTCATAGTCCAGTCTATAGTGGTGCTGTTTCTAACGGTCTTTAATAATTCCTGAGCGATATGCTTCAAAGTTTCATCACCGAGAATGGCAACAGCGCTGTTGTTCACTTCAAGGGCTGTATAGAAGGCGTATTCACGAAAATCTAATCCCAGCCTTTCACCTCTTTTATCTGACTCTTTAATCTGGGCAGCAAAAGGTATCAAAACCTTCTCGAGAAATTCAACTGTATCAATCATACCGTTATGGTAGCGTTTAATCGCGTCTTCAAGCATCTCGGAAAATTTTTTACTTTCAACAAGGTTAATCTTTGTTCTCTTTTTGATTTCTTCCTTAAGCAGCTTTTTTAATAATTCAACCGCAAGATTTTTCTGGGGCAGATCCTTTATATCCTGCAAAAATCTTTCATCCAGAATTTCGATACTCGGCTTTTTAATACCGGCAGCATCAAATATATCGACGACTTTATCGGCTGTTATCGCTTCGGAAATAATCTGCTTTATTGCAGTTTCTATTCCCGCATCTGATTTCCCTTCGTTTCTATCGGATATTTTTACAAGCCTGGCCTTTATGGCCTGAAACAGCGCAACATTATCACGAATGGCCATTGCTTTTTCATGAGGTACTGAAATAGCGAATGATTTTAACAGATTCTTTGTATTATCAACAAAAGACTGCTCGCCGTTTTCCTGACTGAAGATGTAGTCCACAATCACAGGAATATATCTAAGTTTTTCTTCCGGTGTCAGAGAAAAAAACTTCTTCCAGTCAAAGTGACGCAACTGGTATTCTATCGCTTCATAGAATTCAAGCATTCTGGCCACAGCGAGTTCCTGGTCAAGTGCCGGTTTACCCTCTCCACCGCTTGCAGTATATTCAGCCAGAGCTGTTTTAAGTTCCTGTGCTATACCGAGATAATCGACGATAAGACCGCCCCTTTTATCATCAGTAAAAACCCTGTTTACTCTCGCAATAGCCTGCATAAGACTATGTCCACGCATTGGTTTATCAATATAAAGTGTATGCAGACATGGCGCATCAAAACCTGTAAGCCACATATCCCGGACAATAACGAGTTTCAGACTGTCAGCAGGATTTTTAAGTCTTTCACCGATTGCTTTTCTTCTTTCTTTATTTCTAACATGCGGCTGCATATACAATTCATCGCTGGATGAGCCGGTCATCACGACCTTGATATTACCTTTGTCATCACCTTCCGAATGCCAGCCCGGCCTTAATCTGATGATTGCATCATACATTTCCACGCATATTCGGCGGCTCATGCAGACTATCATCGCTTTACCATCAAGCACGGAATTTCGCGTTTCAAAATGATTGACAAAATCTTCGGCTATTTTTTCTATCCGGTTCCGATTTCCAACAATTGCTTCAAGCCTTGTCCACTTCGCCCTTAATTGCTGACGGTGAGAGAGCTCCTCCCCCTCTGTTAATTCTTCGAATTGTTCATCAATTGAAACTTTCTCATCTTCCGCAAAATTGACTTTTGCAAGACGGCTTTCATAATAGATAGGAACAGTGGCTTCATCCTGAACTGCCTGCTGTATATCGTAAATATCAATATAGTCACCGAATACAGCCTGAGTATTTCTGTCGCTGCTTTCCACAGGTGTGCCTGTGAATCCTATAAATGAAGCGTTCGGCAGGGCATCACGGAGATGTTTCGCGTAACCGTCAATAAAATCATACTGGCTGCGATGCGCCTCATCAGCAATAACAACTATGTTTTTACGCTCGCTTAAAGCCGGGACATCTGCCCCAATGTATTGAGCATCAGGTTCTTTAACACTATTCCCGTTATTCGTTATCTCATTTTCAAGAGGCATAAACTTCTGAATGGTGGTAAAAATAATCCCGCCGGAGGCGACACTCAGCAGCTGCCTCAGATGCCTGCGGTTCTCAGCCTGCTGCGGTTCCTGCCTTAATAACTGCTGACAGTTGAAAAATGTGCCATAAAGCTGATCATCCAGATCGTTTCTATCTGTTAATACAACAATTGTCGGATTGTCGAGCGTTAACACAAGTTTACCGGCATAGAAAATCATAGAGAGACTTTTACCGCTCCCCTGCGTATGCCACACCACACCGGCACGCCCGTTGCCTTCTTTTTTCGCTGCATCAAAAGTTGTTGTAACTGCCATGTTAACAGCATAATACTGATGATAGGCAGCCACCTTTTTAAGTGTCTTTACTTTACTTTTTTCAAAAACAATAAAATGACGGATCACATCCAGCAGGGTCTCTTTATTAAATAAACCGTTTATCATTACTTCAAGCTGCGGGACGAGAGAATCAGCGGTAGTTTTCCCGTCCCGCGTTTTCCAGACTGAAAAGCGGTTCCATTCACTTGTAACAGTTCCAAAACGTGCTTCAAGTCCGTCACTTATAATCATCAATTCATTATAATAAAACAGGGATTGTATTGTCTGTTTATAGGTTTGAAGTTGATTGAACGCGGATTTAAGTGTGGCATTCTCATCAACCGCGTTTTTCAGCTCCACTACAACAAGGGGTATACCATTTATGAATATTATGATATCCGGACGTTTATTCTGGTTGTTTTTAATAACTGTAAACTGGTTAACAACAAGAAACTCATTGTTATCCGGCTGCGTAAAATCCGTTATATAAACCTTTTTACCACGCAATCCGTCATCGGTTCTTACTTCAATATCAATACCTTCGGTAAGATAACAGTGAAATACTTCATTGTTTATCAGGAGGTTCTGACTATCTGTACGAAGGACTTTTTTTAAGGCTTCCTCCTTCGCATCAAATGGTATATCGGGATTAAGCCTGTCAATGGCATCGCGGAGCCGGTTTGTAAGAACTACTTCATTATACTGCCGTTCGGGATGCTCACCATCTGGTGAAATATCAGGGCCAGAGACATAGATATAACCAAGTGAGAGGAAGTAACCGATAGCGATCTGTTCAATTTCGTTTTCGGTTATCAGGTTCATTTTTTGCTCATTAAATAATCGATAATGGATTCATTTTCCAGAATGCCAGCCAAATTGTTATAATCAATACGGCATTGAGGTTTTTTAAAGTAACCATTGTAGGAAAAGTTTTTACCGGCTTTATCATATCTTTCTTTTTCATGACCCAGAATTTGTTGAATTCTGCTTATCCCTATACCGTAAGCATTTTTAAGATTTTCTTCTTTGAAGTCAGATGAAGATGAATCTATTTCTTTGTAAATAGAGTAACAAAGAAGCTCATCGGCATAATTGATAAAATCATACTTTTCCATGAAAATCTTTTTTTGAGATTGAATATATTTATAAATTTGATAAGCAATAAGTAATTGATTATAGACTTGAGAATTTTTATCTCCATTAAATAGTTTCTCAAGGGGGTGGTTTTCAATAAAAGTCGAATCAAAAATTCTTTGTAACACTGAAGAAACGCTATTTTTAGCAGTTTCAGGTTCTTCATAAAATGAGGCATACCAGAATTTTAAAACCATCTCGCTTTCAATTGACTCAGCATATTGAGCGCTTTCTCTATGAAAAAATTCACCCCGTTTTATTATGTAGTTAATACCATTATTGGCAAAGATTTCTTTTGTATATCTGTTAAAATCACGATTACTGATCTTGTCCCTATAATTAATCGGAGTTTGCGTATTGGTTGCGTCTGTTATTTTCTCAATTAACTCTTTATCTCTGGATTCATATATCCTGATGTTTACGTAAACATCTTCTAATAGAGACGGATTTTTTTTGTAATTCTCATAAAGCACCCATGATGTTTGAAGCCCATTAACTATTTGTGGATTAATAACCGGAAGCAGATATATATTATTCTGCGGTTGTTTGGGAATCTGTAATTCATCACAAATCAATGTTACTCCATTGTTTAAAAAAGGGAAATAAACAGAATCTTCTTTTTTATTGATAGTTTCATTCATTCGCTTGTTGGCCCGAACTTTCACCCCCAAATATGAACGGATATTTTCTTCAAAAAGCATGTCAATAGAACCATTCACCTTTTCTTCGTAGCCCATCAGTTCACATAGTTCCTTTGCATTAATTCTAAAATTGGCTGCTTTGACGTTTAAAATTGCAAACGAATAAAGTCCCTGTGTGTCCATAGGAGAAATGTTGGATTTTTCCGGATGGAAGGTAAACCTGATTTCATTTCTTTTCTTTTTGGCAAGATTGGATATGTTATCATAAAGATCATCAGAGTCTTTTATAAAAAAATTACTATCAGGGTTATGATAGGTATTATATGCGCTTTCATTATTTGCATACTGAGGATCTTTTTTTAACCCGTTAAAGACGAAATAAAGTTTTGTTTCTATCAAAATTCCCTGCTCGGTAATTTGTTTGTATTCATCAATTTTAGGAAGCAGGTCATCAATATTCTGTTTACCGACTTTATTGCCGTCGATAAACAATTCTTTAAAATCATTTCTGAATTTATCGACTTCATTCGGCTTTAGACCAGGCTGGTTCTTACACTGAAAAACATGCATATCAAAATATTCACCCTGGTCCTGAAACCATATACCGTCTATCCCACCGTCTTTTGATCCTTTGATAATAATATTGTCATAAACTTCCTGAAAAGGTTTATCCAGAAGTGCGGATATGGAAAATATCTCAAACGCCAGATTCCTGTTTTTTATTTCGTCATCAGTCTGTTTAAATTGTTTACTAATCCTGTCAAGATATCCGCTTATGAATAAATCTTTATTAGACATTGGGAACTCCTTTTAAAGTTATTATCGGACATTTATTGTAAACAATATGTCTGTTCATACATGTAACTCCTTGCCTGTGCGTTGCGCACAAGGAGGAATTTTTCCGGACATCAGTTTAGGAAGAATGGAGTCACGGATGGCCATCATGCTATTTGTTTGTTTAATATTATTAAAAATCTTCTTATTTATTGAATTAGCAAACTCTTGGAATATTTCCAATAATTCTATTGATGGTAATATTATATCTATATTTTCAAATTGTGTCTTATTTATAATTGGCATAGTGGAACCACCAGTCGCTATATTCCGAAGATAATCATACTTACCTGTTAGATAATAATATAAATAATCTGAAAGAAATTTGTCTTTAGATAGAACAATTGAATTTAATTGTTGGTTTGTAACACATTCTACAAAATTGATAGCGACTTTGCCCATATCAGATCCAATACACGTAACAAGTATAGAATATTCGGGAAGTATTTTATTCGAAAAGGCAGATACGCCTACTTCCGATAAATATCTTTCAGCATCAATTATTATTTTATTATAATTTTTAAAATCCGAAGGAGTAACAAATGGCATATAATTTCCGAATTGTTCAGGATTGCTACTTGAAGGAGTTTTACCTGTTACAACATTTGCAAGTTCACGAATTGTCGAAGTTTTCCACCCTTTCGGCAAACCGTCTACTATCTCACCGCCGGAATCTTTATACGGTTTGCCTTCAAGACTCGGTTTACCCTTAGCGAAATCGAAGGAGAAATTAAAATTAACAAACCACTCTTTAAATATCGCCTGAGCAATAGATTCAAGTGTTTTGTTCATCTCCCTGTTGATCTCTATTTTATCATCCAGAGATGAAAGGATAGTAGCGATTTCTTGTTGTTTGAATAAATCAGGTAATTCAATTTTAAGATCTTTTAATAATTTTGTTGTTAAACTTCCCCTGCTACTATGTGAATCTGATATCTGTCGTAATTCATTATACTTATTTGAAAGATGAAAAAATAAATACTTTGAATCAACAATTTCCGGATTAACTCTCACGGCTACTATAGACTGGTTAATATATGTATCAATAAGACAATACGATGTCTGCCCCCTTGTATATCCCTGCCCTGCTGAAGCAATAACAATATCACCAATTTTTGCAAGACGAGTACTTGATTCTTTTACGCCCAGTTCTGTTATTTTTTTTTCTGTATCGCGTATATATCGCAAACCGGTTTCTCCAGAAGATAGCCAGTTAAATGTTCCGTTCCAATATTTATCATTTGTTGTTGATGGCGTGCCACCACTAAAAACTGCTTCTGCTATTTCTTCTAATTTATAAATTTGCCATCCCTGCGGTAGAGTATCATCCTTTTTATCACTTAATACCGCATATTCCTTTTCAATGTTTCTCTTAAAATTATCCGGTATTTCGTCCCAGCTTAATAAGTCTACCCTGAATGGGAGATCCGATTCATCAAACGCGGTTTTCAAATCATTATATTTGCTTTTCTGTTCAGGTGCTATAAATGCCACGATATCAAGATCAGACTCCGGTTTTGATTTAAACTTTACCCGTGATCCGAAGGCCCATACTGTAGTATCCGGAAGATATTTATCAATGAGGGTCAGGATAATCTTCAATTCCTTCGATGTAAGGTCTATGTGCAAATCTATTCCCATGATGCGCCTGTCATTGTAATGTATAAATCAACCGCATCAGATATAAAATCGTTCATTACTGATAGAGCCTCTTCCGCCTTTTCAGCTGAATAATCGTGTGAAGTGGCTATCCTTGCATCTGCGTATTTTTTCCATTGTGTAATATCCGATGTAAAGAGGTTGTTCTCAAAGGCAATCTGGAATATGGGCTTGGGGCTGTTCGGCACCTCAGGAAATCCAAGCTCTTCATTCAAATATCTTTTCAATGTTTTCCATAGCGTGTCATAACAGGTTTCAAAACGCTGAATCACCGATTCTTTTATTGCTTCTTTTTCCAGTACACCCAGATCATCTCTATCATCAATAGTTTTATAGTTATTAAATTGAGCTTCAAGATGTCTAAGTGATTTTTCAAATTTATCATAATCTATCATGCAATACCTCACCTGAATAATCTTTTCAGATTATCTTTCTAACTGTAAAAAAATTATATATTCATTCATCGCATCTACAGCTATGCATTCTCCATTTTGCAGCGCCGATAAATCTTCGGCTGTTAATTTTACAGTTTGCTGCCCCCATCTTTTTCCAAAAGGCTTTTCTGTTGTTTCAATATCAAAAGGAGCAGGTACTATTGCTTTATATATTCCACTCATATTGTATACCCTATTTTTTTTGAGGCTCTCTTTAACTTTTTTATTAATCCCTGTTTTCCAGATCAGAGAAATCATCAATACTTTTTTCTTCTACAATTTTCATTGCCAGGTCCAGATGGCTTAATGACCTGTGGTAATTCTGAAACCTCTGCAGCCATCTTGATCCTTCATAAATGGTCATATATTGTACTACGGTTTTGTCATTGTTTAATTTTATGGTTCCTAATATATATACGGCTCAAATGTAATTTCTGCAATCTCGAAAACATCATTTATTACAATGCTCGCATTAAGACTGATATTTTCTTTAATACCTTTTCGAGTAAGATGTATCACAATTGACGAATGAATAACAAACTCCTCTTCCTGTGTCTCTTCATTGATTCTGCTTTCAACTGATTCGCAATAATTATGTATTGTATAATTCTCTATTGTATATTCTTCATCCAACTGAATATATGTTTTTTCATTAAGCTGTTGCTGAAGATATTTTCTAAAATATTCTTTTTCTGTATATAAATAGAATTGTTTATACTCAATGAAGTTCTTATAATCTCTTTCCAATTCCGCAATTACTCTATTTTCGTCTTTCTCAATTTGAATGTGTTTATTCCATTTATCTTTAAAATCACTAACGCAGTTTTCTTTATAATCACCATCCCTCGTTAGAAAAAAAATCTTATCAAAATCAGAAATCTTTTCATAATGCATTAAAGTTTCCCAGATAACACTATCTTTAAATCCAGCATCATTGTAAGTTTTACTTGTTATTGCAAAAGGTGATCTTGGTTTATCCAGTCCAACAACCTTTGAGAGCATATTTTTTAACATAGACGGCGCATGCTCATCTTTATAAACGAGTACATTTATTCCATTTGTTTGGATATAATTATTTGCCTGTTCTTCAATATATGCACCACAATCAAACGATTCTTCAGGTATCAGAATACATCCTTCCGGGATATGTGGTAATCCGGTTAGTCTTTTAACAATCTCTTGTAATTGTTGAATATCTTCTCGATATTGTCTTTGTTTTTGCTGCTTAAGCTCATCAATAACCATGGTTGAGACAGCAAGGGTTACATATGTATCAATCCTTTTACTTTTAATAAACTGGCTGATTTCATTATAAGCTTTGCCGAATGAAAAAAAACTATAAGCAACTTTACCAGCTTCAATACTTCTTAAAGCATTGGTATCAAAAACAATCAGCGTTTTTAAATTATAGCTCATATCCTATTTTTTTAAGACTCTCTATCACTTTTTTATCAATTTCTTCAGCTTTTAACATCTGCTGTTTCAAAGCTGCTGTCAGATGAATCATCTTTTCACTAAAAGCCTGATCATCCTCATCCGTTTCTTTAAAATCGATATACCGCCCCGGTGTCAGTATATGATTATTCTTGCGGATCTCCTGTATATTCGCAGACTTGCAGAATCCCGGAATATCCTTATATAATGATTCACCTTCGGGGGACAAAGAAGCCCGCCAGTTGTGATATGTATCAGCGATTTTCTGAATATCTTTATCTGTAAGTTCCTTCTGTTTGCGGCTTATCATTGTTCCGAGCTCACGCGCGTCAATAAAAAGTATCTCATTACTTCTATTCCTGAAGTTATGATTGGTTTTATTTCGTGAGAGGAACCAGAGACATGCAGGTATCTGGGTGTTGTAAAACAACTGTGAAGGGAGCGCGACCATGCAGTCCACTAAATCGTTTTCAATCAGCTCTCTTCTTATCTGTCCTTCTGTTGCGATATCGCTGCTCATGCTGCCGTTAGCAAGGACTATCCCCGCAGTTCCGCTCGGTGCAAGCTTGCTTATAAAATGCTGAAGCCAGGCAAGGTTTGCGTTGCCTGATGGAGGTATGCCATATTTCCATTTATGCGTTTCAGCCTGATTGATACTGTAATCACTGACATTGAATGGAGGATTTGCAAGGATATAATCTACTTTAAGTTCAGGGAAACGATCATTGATAAGTGTATCGCCAAGTTCAATATTTGCTTCAATGCCGCGAATTGCAAGATTCATCTTCGCGAGTTTATATGTTGTTGGATTACTTTCCTGACCGTAAATAGATATTTTACCCCGACGGTGTTCATGCATTTCAATGAATTTTTCACTTTGTACAAACATCCCGCCGCTTCCACAGCAGCCATCATAAACACGTTTTTCGGCTTCGGGTGCGAGCATTTCAACAAGAAGTTTTACGATGCAGGAAGGTGTATAAAACTGCCCCCCTTTTTTCCCTTCCGCATCAGCAAACTGACCGAGAAAATATTCAAACACAAAACCCAGGACATCGTTTCCCTTGCCATTTCCGCTATTATTCAGAGATATTGTACCGATTAAATCAATCAGCTCCCCCAGACGCTGTTTATCAAGGGCCGGACGGGCATAATCTTTTGGCAAGACACCCTTTAATGATGCATTGTCTTTCTCAATGGCATCCATAGCATCATCAATATCTTTCCCTATGGTCGGCAGTTTTGCGCGGCCCTGCAGCCATCTCCATCGCGCCTGCGGTGGAACATAAAAAACACGCTCTGCGGTATACTCATCTTTGTCTTCTGGATCGGCGCCGGTTTTGTCTTTTCCAGAATCAAGTTTATGATATAATTCCTCAAATGCGTCAGATATATATTTTAAGAATATTAGACCCAATACTACATGCTTATATTCCGCAGCATCCATATTGTTTCTTAATTTATCTGCGGCAGACCAAAGTGTTTTTTCAAGCTCATAATTTACGGACATTATTATCTCCAAATACTGAAAAACGTATACAATAAAGACTTTCCCTGATAATCAAAATTATACTAAACTGAATAAGTGTCAAACACTAAACTTTGTATAATAACTCTCCCCATTCCTTTACCATCCCCATTCCATCACATATTCAAGCCATCTTTCCAGAACCTTACGTTCCCTCTCCTGGAAATCCTTTTTCATACACGTTAGTTCAGCTGCAATACCGTTCGTGAAATAATCTCCTGATCCTAAAGCTTTTTAAGTGTTGAAAGAATTTCATTAAGCATAAATTCAACAAAAATCCCGCAGTCTGCCGCTTTTGTACTCTATGCAATTACATCATAGTATTTCTTCTGGTTCTGAAAAACCATATTTTCAACCGGCAGGTACTCGAATACCGGGTGCTGCTTACTTAATATAAGCGACTGCCACAATCTCCCCATACGTCCGTTCCCGTCAATAAAGGGATGTATAAATTCAAACTCGTAATGAAACACACAGCTTTTAATAAGGAGATGATCCTCCGACTTCTTCAACCAGTCAAACAGGTCATTCATCAGGGATTTCACACGATCCGCAGGCGTGGCAACATGGACTGTTTTATCGCCGGCAAATACGCCGACTCCGCCGGTCCTGAAATGACCGGGTTTATCTATCAATGCATACATCATTAATGCATGCGCCTTCAGCAGGTCTTTTACACTGTAAGGATCTAAAGAGGGGAAGGAGTCATAAGTCTTAATGGCGTTTTTAACCTCCTGGATCTCACGCGGAGGGGCCACAACATTTTTGCCTTCGATAATATCGGTTATGAGGCTTTCGGGAATTGTATTCCCCTCAATTGCCAGGGAGCCATGAATAGATTTAATGCGGTTAATTTTACGGAGCAGCAGGCCATCCTCCTGTTCCATACGTATAACATACCGCTCAATCTGTGCCGAAATATCGACAATAAGATTAATAGTTTTAGCGCTTATGCTGAATGGCGGTTTATAATTTGATTTCATAACCGGGCTGTCGTAAAGACCTGTAATGAAAGCTTTCTGATATTAAAACCATCTTTTACTTTTTTCTCCCCGATCAAAGTTCTACTCCCTGGTTTGTTTTCTATACATTGACTAATCTGTTTAAACCCGATTTCTTTGAAAGTCCCATAGCTTATCAACGGCGCGGTGAGGTCTCACCGGCAAATTATCCTATACAAATATTTGCATATTTGTCAACCCGATTGCACCTTAAAAAGAGCACCGACTCACCCGTCAAAATCACTCTAACTCCTGTGTAGTACCTATGTTCCTCAATAGTAAAGCCTGTGCAGCTCCTGTGTAGCGCCTGTAAACATTACATACGGTATTATATGTTCATATAAATAAATTCGGAAGGCTGCATACCACAAACAAGGGGTTGCAACCCCTTGTTGTACCCCCGTATGTTCGTCGCACCTTCGTCGCTGAACGTCGATCTTTACCTGTATCTCTCCTATATCGAACTGGTCAGACCAGACCCCGTTTCATCACATTATTTTTACCATTCTGCGCACCTCCGGCACGCGCGGACAGGTTAACAGAAGCAACATGCTGGCCTCTATAGCAACTTTCACTAAACAGAATGCCTTGCCCCTTCGGGCGCCGCATGAGCCTGCCAAAGTGGGTACGGGGGTTGTTGATTTCTTGACCCTGCAATCAGGATATCACATAAAGCTTTATAAACATAGCCCCGGGATGTCGATGTTGGAAGATTTTCAATTTTGATATGAAGATTTATACTTAACCGGGGAAGCAGATTCCCGCCGGAGTTTACCCCCATGAGGATGGGGGCGGTAATGGCAGTCACGCTGATTGTAAGTAGAAGGGGGTTACCCTGCTCAAAGAGATGCGTTTATTATACGTATGCTGAATAAAATTACAGTCCCCATTTTAAAATGATTTTTAACTCTTCGTCACTGAGTTTTTTAAATTTAGGCATTCTTCCTGATTGAACAGCATCTGTTATCATGCTTTTCCTTGCACAGATTAATTCTTTAGTCTCAAAATCTTTACTGTGGCATAATGAACATTTATCAATAATAACTTTGAAAGTCTGCTCATCCGGCAGCTTTGTGCATGTTTCAGATGGATATTTCTGCAGTTTTAATCCGCTGCATGCTGAAAGAATTACAGATGTAAGCAAAAGTATGATTAATGATACGTTTTGTCGAGTAGACATAGTATGACTCCTTTACTTTAAGATTTTAACGCGAGGAGTTTCAATGCCCCTCACAGAACCGGCTCTTCAGTCCAACTCACCTTACAGGCGATTCGTAAAAACTATGCACTATTTTTGGTTTTGGTAACGGGTAATGCTCAAGGTATTTCAAGAATCTATTCCAGTTCATTTTACGTTTCTGGCTGCGCCGATTCATCCATTTATACACCATTCTCAGGGTTGACAGATAAAACCTTGCGATACCTCTAAAGTTCTCACTAACTCCATAATACTGATAGTGCCCATGCAATTTTAATATCAGAATTTTCCACCACTCTTTGGTTTTAACCTGGTTTCTAATTGCCTTGAGCCACTCATTCATTTCTTTACATTTTGCAGAGTATTTCTTGCGACTTGTCTTCCGGCCAACCTTAAAGTAGCCTTTAATTGACGAATCACAGTAGTGAGTAAATCCCAGAAAGTCGAACGTATTGGCTCGCCTGTTTTGTAGTCTGGAATTTTCACGCTCGAATCTTCCAAAACTAAAATTTCGACTTTTCGTCGGATGTATTTCCAGACCATACCTGTTAAAACGATTTTTCAATCCTTTCTCTATACGTCTGGCATCATCTGCATAGCGTACCACACAAACAAAATCATCCGCATATCTGATTATTTCGCAGAACCCTTCTACATTACTCTTTACCGTTGTTGCAAACCATTTGTCCAGCACATAGTGCAGAAAGATATTAGCTAAGATCGGGCTGAGTATACTGCCTTGTGGTGTCCCGGTTTCCGTTTTAACAAGTATGCCATCATCAACATAGCCGGCTTTCAGAAATTTCTCTATCAGATTAAGTAATGTCGTGTCTTTTATTCTTATCTGCATAAATTCCATGAGTTTCTCATGTGTCACATTATCGAAAAATCCCTTTATGTCCGCTTCTACGATGTGACTAACAGGCTGAAACATTATAAGGTCGTTCAATTCTTTCAATGCCTGATGGCAATTCCTGTTCGGTCGAAAGCCGTATGAACAATTTAGAAAGTCCTGTTCATAGATGCTTTCAAGTATCCACGTAATTCCCCGTTCTACTATCTTGTTTTCCAGAGCTGATATTCCGAGCGGTCGTTTTTCTGTCTCGCTTTTCGGAATGTACACTCGTCTTGCCGGTATTGGCTTGTATTTCTTCAGCTTTAACCTCGAGACTAACAGCTCCAGATTCTCATCCAGATTCTCGCCGTATTCTTTCCAGCTTACGTTATCAATTCCTACTGCCTTATTCCTGTTCAGGCTTTTGTAGCAATCCCGAAGATATTCAGCATTCAGCAGATGAGCAAGGCTCGTAAACTGAAATTCAGGGTCTCTTCGGGCATGACCGGATATGAGAAATAATTTATGCCATGTTTCCCCTATATCAGTGTATGGCATGACACAAAGTCTCCCTCTGCGTTGAACTGCTGACCCCTTCGAGTGTCCTATGACATCCGGACTCGACAGGCATTACCCTGTCTACCCCTCTAATATGAATCAGTCCGACTACCGAAACGCCATATCTCCTTGTCACCTCTTCAGCTTCTTGGAAACTTCCATTTGGAGCGCTTCGGTCCTCCCAAGTTCCAACATAAACAATTCGTCTGCCCGCCACGGACTTAGACCCCGGCACGTCAGAAACACTCTCACCTTTAGCGATTGTTCTGATACTGGTTTCCGGAAAATGAACTCCTTGACCCTGTGCAATATGGAGAGTTTCGAGGCTCGATACCTTCACTTGCGTTGCGGCTGACTGACTGCCCTTCCCATGGCTCCGCATGATTCGTTGCCTCTTCATGCGCATGGTTCAGTTCCGTGCTGATGGTTAGCCTTTACACGGGCTGGATTGTCCAGCTTGCCTATGTTAGCTTTGCTTGGCGCACTCATATTATCTCCTGAATAAAATCATGATATTAATTTCCATGAAACATTACTACTTTTTTTTATCATATTCGTGCCGCAAGGGAAAGTTTGATTCAGATATTACATTGATGAGGTGCTCTGATGAGTTATTAATGCAACCATAAAACAGTATTGTTTTATATTTATCCGGACGCCTCCCCGGATAGGAGCGCCAATTTATATCTGATTTGAATAATCATATATACACGCCCCGGCAGATCGATACCGGAAGATTTTTAATATTAAATTGAAATGAATTAATTACAGTCGCAGTAAAAAAGTTAAATCTCTCTTATCCTGATTCTGTCCGGAGTAATGACTGTGAACTTATTATAAAGTGAATCCGAATACTTCTCCAGAACCGATAGAAGCATTTCAATTATTCTTTTTCTATCATTATATTCATAACGCAGATAAATAATCCCGCTGTTTTGAACCTTATGAGAAAAAACCCACTCACCAAAATCTCTATCTTCTGTAAGTACAACAGAATTTTTATCAGCAGCAATCTTTATAATCTCAGAATCTTCCAATCCGCGATAATCAGCCCTGATGGATATTACTTTGTAACCGGCAGATCTGAGTCTGGATATAATTGAATTACTGATATTTTCATCAGCAACTATGTCAGGAGACAAGGATTTCATCCCTTGAAATCACATCTGCGGAATATGCCAGGCATGCCATTATATCATCTTTCTGAACCGGGGGATATTCAGAAATAATATCATCAATTTCCATACCCTCTGACATCTTTTTAATGATAAATTCCACGGTAATTCTTGTACCCCTGATTACAGGTTTACCCAGCATAATGTCAGGAGAAATGCATATTTTATCTCTATAATTCATAATACTCCTCATTTATATTAACTATAACGATCAGATACTTCAAATCAATAAAAAAATTTTTGAGACTACGTAAAAAATATCACAGCAGCAATAATAAACAAAGCCCCGGGAGGTCGATGTAGGAAGAATAATGTTCCTGGAGGTGACAGGAAGTCAACGACTGGCGAGAGAGACATGGAAGTCTCTTCGAGCCTGCAAAGGTTTATATTAAACCGTAAACTCGCCAATTTACTTAATGAAAAAATACATGCTACCTTAATATTTCGGACACCTTAATAAGCCTGCACCGGCGCTTGAGGTGCTAAAGGCTCTCTGCCGCCTGAAGAGCCGAGGGCGACAGAACACGACGTTCTTAGTGTGGAACGCTGACAGGATGTCAAAAAAGCGTTCCACTGTCAAGGGGTGGGCGGTACCACCCCTTGGAAAAATTAATAATACGATTAATATCACAGGTGTAAAAAATAATTTTTTAAATATGAATGGAAGATTATTGATAAATAAAAAAATTAATACTTATCCTGCTCTATTCGTCACTCTCTATCCTCTTAACAACAAGAGAAATAAAATCAGATGGAGGAATACCAAGAGCTTTTGAAAGATTTAAAATCGTAGTTAATGAAGGCTGTCTTAATCCGCGTTCAAGAAGTGAAATATAAGTTCTATCGAGATCGCAAATGAAAGAAATTTTATCCTGCGATAAATTTTTCCCCTTTCTCAATTCACACAAAACAGAACCAAATGCTTTTTCCGGTGTCATTTTTTTAATTTTTCCTTGACACTTTTATACCATTTGTGACGACTATAGTCAACGGACTATAGTCTACAAAGAATTATTTAATTATAAAAAGAATTATCCATAGATACCCGCCTGCGCGGGTATGACAAAGGAGGAGAACATCTTGAATACAATAATCGTACTATCAAAAACAAAATAGAATTAGTGACTATTGTCTGTTGATCATAAGTCAGATCAGGTTATAATAACAAAAAATAAACCACAACACCGGAGGCACCCATGGAAATACACTCCTTCAATACAACAGACGTTGAATACAAGCTTTATAAAATTAACGGGGCTATTGAGACAATGAAATTCGCAATGGAGGGACTCCGGCTGCGTATGCAGATAACCGACAACGAGCTTAACGGATTTTATACAGTGCTTTCAGATGCCGCAGAACGCGCGACAGATATTATTAACAGCCTTAAGCCTGTACTTACAGGACGGGATGAACGGATAGTGCTGCTCTTTACAACACAGGATACATTACAGGAGTAAAGATTAAAAAAATTTACTTGACACTGCTTAAGAGCGGTGGTGTATAACTCTCCCCGGAAACATTGGTATTATAAAAATGGGAAAGGTTAAATTCAGATCACCTGTACTGTCCATCCATGGACGCCTGGGGAATGTTATATTCTATAACGTAAATGGACACAATTATGCCCGCACGTACTCCATTCCAAAAAATCCGCGAACAGAGGCTCAGCAGAAAAACCGCGTAAACTTTGCTGCTGCTGTCAAGCTCTGGCAGGGACTCACTGATGCAGAAAAGAGAAAATATAACCGCATGGCCATGGGAAAACCGCTAAGCGGCTACAATCTGTTTATCTCAATAAAGATGAAGAATATCTCCCCAGAAGTTTTAAAATCTTCTCAAAGGGGAGAGGTAAAGGAATGCTGTATATACACTCCATATATACAGGCTATCAACTCCGTTTCAGTTCCAGAAGGGTTGTTTTTACATAAAGAATATGTGATTATCGGGTCAGAACCTCCCTGCATGCTGTTAAAAAAACCGCCGGGGCGTTTATCAAGGGCTGCGTAATATCACTTATAGCAAATAACGAATGGATTAGACCATTGTCATTTCGAGCGCATGTGAGACGACCGCAGTAGAGCTGAAAGCTAATCTCAAACTATGACAGAAAATAGATTTCTCAGTCGCTGTCGCTTCTTCGAAATGACATAGATAAGGAACAAATTCAATCGTTAACAGCTATAAATGAAATAATTCATATAATTAAGTATCTCCTGCCTGTTGGATATAAAGTCTGTGTGCTTTTCCCGTATTACGGATTGATTCATGGTTATTTTATATCCCAGAACTTCACGCCCTCACCCCGTCGCTGTCGCGCCACCCCTCTCCCATTTGAAAAACTGATAAGGGAGAGGGGTTTTACCCTGAAATCACAATACATTAGGAAGGTTTATAAACGTAGCCCCGAAAGGTCGATGCTGGTCTCATCATACCTTAGAAAGCTCATCAATAAATGCCGGGCGTTTTTTAAATTTTTCCTTAAACTCTGCAACAAGCATAACAGCTTCACTCTTTCCGCCGATTTTTTTAAGGGATTTTAAATCTCTGCATACACGCTGATAACGGCTTCTATCACCAGCCATTTCCGCGTCTTTCCTTATATTTATAACATGCATTTTATATATATCCTGAGCATTGGTCTTTAAAAAATGCTTCTGATACGATTCAACATGGCATGGTTCCTTTTTAAGCATTTCAAGAAGCTCCGGGAGTTCCCCCTCTATAACAAGTATATCAGCCAGGAGATTAGAAAAATAATCCCGGGATTTTTTCAGTAATTCAGCTTTCAGCTTTTTATATATTTCATCCCATTCTGCAGAATCGGAAGTTTTTTTGAAGGTATCATAATACTTAATATCACTATAATTGATCAGAAATTCATAAGAAAGTTTATTTATTTCTAAAGTATCATTTTTTGCTGTATAGGCTTTATATCTCCATTCCTTCCATTCGCGGGCATCTGTGCGATATCTGTCACCTGCATCAATCCTGTCACCCTCACCGGCAAGCTCAATAACCCTGTCATAATCCTTTTTACCGAATGCCTCTTCGATTGCCATTTTTCTGAAATTGCGGTACGTCAGGTTATCATTGAAAAACTTTTCCGCATCCTCGCTGCGGTTCATCTTTTTTAAAAGGTTATACTTCATCATACTGAATTGTCCGGCGCTGTATGAAGAATGAAAATCCCCTTCTGTTGCTTTTTTTATATTCTGTTCAACTACTCCAAGTATCTTTTCATTTTCCTCTTCACTGGCAGATGCTTTTGATGCTAAATATATAAAATCATCCTGCCAGCTCCCGTAATCATTATATTTCTTTTTTGCTGATTCCCGGATACAGTAGAGAAAAAGTTCTTTTCTTATCTTTTCAGTTAGAGTTTCTGACAACGCCTCATCAAGAATTTCAAAGGCATCATCTACAACCGAGCTTATATCACCGTTTGAGTCGTCCGCGTAATCAAAAACAGACACCATCACTTCAATTACAGCCTGAGCCATTATTACGGCTTTTTCAAACTCGCTGTTCCCCAGGGCTTTCTCCGCGTCTGATATCAGCTGATAAGCCCCTTCTGTGGCTCGCGCGGTGCTGTAATAATCTATAAAACCATGCCTGTCAGATGCATCATTAATGCAGGCCTTGAGATATTGTTTATACTCTGCTTTTACTGAAGCATTATCTGATGGACTAAATGCAGCTATGAGATAATTGTAGAATTTATTATTATCAAGTGCATGTTCAATGATTATATCTTTCAGTTTATCTTTATCAAGTTTATCAAGAATTTTTATAAGCCTTGATTCAGCAGTTTCTTTTACCGGAGCTTTATCTGTCTCTGCATTAATACTGTTACGTATTGCATAATATACGGCAGCTTCATGTTTGCAAAAGGGCCCATTGTCGTAAGGGCAGCTGCATGTTGAGAGTATACTTTTATTTTCTGTTAGTTTGACTTTAACTGTGTATATCTCTGTACCCTCAACCACTGCGGACCATTCATTATCTTTCATCTCCTTAAGCTCAGTGACGCATCCATTCTCATAATAGCTTCTCCCGCGTTGCAGGATAATATCGTCGATCTCATTTTCAAAGTTATTCAGATTCATTATTACACCTTTATGCACTGTTAATATCCGGCAATATATCATATTTGATTATAAATGAAAGAAAAATTTTAATGCCGGGGCTTTACCCTCTAATCACAATACAATAGGAAGGTTTATAAACGTAGCCCTGGAAGGTCGATGTCGGAAGAATTTAAAAAATATTTAATGATTTTATTTACGTTGTAAGTCCCGTTAATAATATTACCCTCCGGATTACGCATTTGATACACGAATAAATAATAACTTGACGAATAAAAAAATCTGAAAATAATTCCATGATAATAAGGTTCGATATGTATTCAATAAACAAAGACAATAATATTAATATAATCCGGAAAGTTGTTTCTCAGGAATCTCCTGAATCAGAAATAATTCTGTTCGGCTCACGTGCATCCGGTAATGTTACTGAATCCAGTGATTATGATCTTCTGGTGAAAATAAAAAAAGCATTATCAGTTACAGAAAAACGGACTCTTTCAAGCAGAATCCGTAAACAGCTTGCTGAAAAACTGATAGATTCTGATATAATAGTAAAAGATGAAGTAGAGATTTCTGAATCATTAAATAATCCCGGAAGTGTTATCAAAGAAGCTATCTTAAACGGTATCAGGTTATGACTGCTGAGTATATACGTAACTGGATCAAAAAAGCTGATTATCTCGTTATTTGGTGTTGATGTCCGTTATCCTGATAATTTTTATCAGCCGACAATTGATGAAGTTAAATATTATACTTCGCTTGTTTTTAGAATTAAAGAACTGGTTCTAAAGAGAATACCGGATTATCTTTAAATATCATTCTTTATCTGAACCTTTAAAATAGGAGAAATACTAATGCTTCTCGATGTTATTAAAGTTGAAGTTATGGATGATTATATATTAAAACTGACATTCGAAAATGGTGAAATACGCGAATTCGACTGTAAACAGATTTTAAATGAAAAACCTTTTGATTCTCTTGCAAATGATTTTATTTTCAAGCAGGCACGGATTGAATATGGTACTGTTGTATGGCCCAATGAAATAGATATTGCCCCTGAAACACTCTATCTTGATTCAACAGCTCTTCCTGCGGTCGCCCACAGCCTTCGCGGGGATGACAAAGGGTGCAGCAATTCAACCGTAAAGAGATGTAAATAATCTAAAACAAGAGGAATGTATGAGAAGAGAAACAATAATTATACTGGCCGCTGCATTAGCAATAGCCACAACCGGCTGCGGGAAAAAAGAACAGGAAGCAAAAAAGACACTGATAGTAAAAGCACAAAACGGGCTTGTAATGCGTCAGTCTCCTGACCCGAACTCCCCGAAAGTAACACTTGTACCCTACGGTGATGAGGTTGAAGTTATTGAAGAGCAGTCCGCTGCTGTTGATATAAACGGCGTTTCAGGAAAGTGGACAAAGGCAACATGGAACGGGAACACTGCATGGGTATTCGGCGGCTTTTTAAAAGAAAGGGAGATAAATACACCTGACAGCGCCATTGATAAATATTATAAAATGGAAAACACCCTTTACGATCTGATAAAAAAATATAAACACACTGAAAACGACATAGATAAATATAACACCCTTGTGAAGAATGATCTTATTGATAACTATAAAGCAATTATGACAGGGCCGGAGCTGACTTTATGGATTAACTCAATTAAAGAAGGTTCTTTAAATTCAGGTTATTTCGCACAGATGTATAATGGACTTTCAAAAACTCAGATTGTCTCAAAGAAAGAGGAAAAATTAAAAGATGATGAACTTAAATTAGTTCTCACTGTCAAAGAAGAGGAACCTTATAACCTTGAATTCGCCCCTGATTTAAAAACTGTGGTTGAAAAATATAAAGTGAAAAATATCACCCAGGCTGACTTTGATAAAAAAACAGCGGGTGTAGATGACACTGAACTGCGTTTCACTATCCGGAGTAATGTCGAACAGCAGTTCACCATGCAGCTTATAAAGGGCTCCTGGTATATTAAAAAAATTGACCGGAAGCTTATCGATTCCGAAATCGTTTTCTTATAACCCGGCAAATTTTACCCTGGGCCTGTTTAAAAAGTCAGATTTTACTGTTTTTGTCCGGTTTCCCGAAAGGGAATTCCGGAATCTCCAGGATAGGTATTTGTTTCTGAAAAAAGGCAAATTTCATTTTACCTTAAGATTCCGGCATTCCGTTATCACTCCAGCCGGAATGACAGCGCTTTAATCATTTCGTAATTTGCTATAGTTATTCTCTGTCATTCCGGTTTTGTCGCAGACAAATACCGGAACCTCATAGATTAATATTATGAGATTCCGGCATTCTACCCCGAGGGTACTTCTTCGCTACGCTCAGGGCGCGCACGCTACAGCAGGTATGACAGATAATTATACCAATAGCTTTGCACTAATAACCATGTTTAGGAATAAACATAGGCACAATATACTAATTAACCCCACACCGTAATACAATATTCCAATACGCAAAAATACTATTTAAGCATCTTCACATAGTTGCCTATCCGCTGTAAATATGGTAATCAGTGAGAAGAAATCACCATTTTTAAACTTTTTAAAAAATTTCAGTATTAATTCATTAAATTTTTAAAGTAAAGGAAGCTCTATTATCCACGACCGGAAGGTCGCTGATATATAAAGTTTTTTTACACTGAAGACTGCTTTTAAGAATTATTGCTGTAAAAATTTAATAAAATGGCAGGTGAACCGATGAATGGAAAAACAGGTATCGTTTCAAATGATGTAAGAAAATGTGTTGATCAGGTGATCAGGTATCTCGGGAAGGATATAAAACTTGGTATGACCCTTGCTCTGGGTAAACCGATTCTTATAGCAAATGAATTTTACCGCAGGGCAAAGGAGGACCCGTCAATAAGTCTGAAATTACTGACCGCCCTCCCCCTTGAAAAGCCCAGGGGGCATACTGATATTGAAAAGAGGTTCTTAAAACCTATTGCTGAGAGAGTTTTTGACGGAGTTATAGATTTTGATTTTATGCTGGACCTCCGGGACGGGAAGCTCCCTGAAAATGTCGCAATCTACGAGTTCTTCTGCAAAGCAGGCGCTAATCTGAATAACCCGCATTACCAGATGAATCATATATCATCTAATTATACTCATTGCGCCCGTGACGCCTTTGATTACGGCTGTAATATTTTCGCTCAGCTCATCTCTGTA
This sequence comes from Spirochaetia bacterium UBA5763, assembly GCA_002418835.1. Classification (GTDB taxonomy): domain Bacteria; phylum Spirochaetota; class UBA4802; order UBA4802; family UBA5550; genus UBA5550. Next base: position 104,447 of record DIEX01000006.1, read on the forward strand.
CGTGAATTTGACGGCGAAACAAAATACTCCATGGCCTGCAACACTGATATTTGTATAGAAGCGGCAGAGGTAATAAGAAAGAAAAGAGAGAACGGAGAAAAAGCAGTAATGATTGCAGAGGCCAATATAAACATGCCATTCATGTATGGTGATGCAGTGGTCGATGCAGATACTTATGATATTATTCTGCAGGGTGATGAATTCAACTATACACTTTTCGGCCCGCCGAAAGATGCTGTTGCACTGCCCGATCACATGATTGGGATAAATGTAAGCACACTGGTTAAGGACGGAGGCACCATCCAGGTGGGCATAGGCGCACTTGGTGATGCCATTGTGTCCGGCCTTGTTATGAGGAATACGCATAATGATGTTTACAGGGAGATTCTTGATAAAAGCGGGATTATGGCAAAGCATGGAGATGTTATAAAGAGATGGGGGGATACAAAAGTATTCAAACAGGGACTTTACGGATCATCAGAGATGTTTGTTGATGCTTTTATGCAGATGTATAAAAACAGAATTCTTAAGAGAAGGGTTTTCGACAGTGTTCCTCTTATGAAGCTTATTAATAAAGGTGAACTGTCAGCTGATAAGATACCTGCTGATATTATTGATAAACTCATTGAAATGGGAGCCATTCATGCGAAACTCACAGGAGAGGATTTCAGTTTTCTCACAGAATACGGTATCCTGAAAAAAGATCTTAAGTATACAAAGTCTGCGATTAAGGACGGTAAAGTCAGTTATTTAACTGATCTGAATAATGCAGCCAACAGAACCAAAATAAGAAAGATTCTCGGCAAAGAGCTTCTCAACGGACATATCATCCTTGGTGCTTTCTTCGTCGGACCCCAGGCATTTTACGATGCCCTTAATGAGATGAGTGAAGATGAGAGGAAACTGTTTGCAATGTCAGGAGTTGAAAAGGTTAACCAGCTTTATGGCGGAGAAGAGATCAGGGCTCTCCAGAGAAAAGATGCCAGGTTCATAAACACCGGCATGGTGGCAAGTATTCTCGGTTCAATCGCATCAGACCAGCTGCAGGACGGGAGGCTTGTAAGCGGAATCGGCGGGCAGTACAACTTCGTATCAATGGCTCATGCGCTTCCTGACGCAAGATTGATAGTAATGGTCAAAAGCGTAAAAGGATCGGGTAAAGCTCTCAAATCAAATATTGTATTCAGCTACGGCCACTGTTCAGTACCGAGGCACCTGCGGGATATTATTGTTACAGAATACGGTATAGCAGATGTCAGGGGGAAGCCGGACCAGGATGTAATTGCGGCTTTAATAAATGTTGCAGATTCAAGATTCCAGAAAAAGCTCCTTGCCCAGGCAAAAAAAGCTAAAAAGATTCCGATGGATTATGAAATCCCGGAGGAGTACAGGAACAACACCCCTGATAAAATAACGAAGCTCCTTAAGCCTTACCAGGAACAGGGTTTTTTTCAGCCCTTCCCCTTCGGGACTGATCTGCTTCCCGATGATATTGCCCTTGGAGGTTCTCTGAAGGCTTTGAAAGGACTTGCCGCAGGCCATCCTTTAAAACTGGTAAAGGGGCTGCTGTTTGAATTTGTAAGGCCTATACCGGGGTCAGCTCAGAGGCATATTGAAAGGATGAAACTCGAAGCACCTGCTTCTGTTAAAGAACGTGTTATGCGTAAAATGGTGGTATTTGCTCTGAGAAACAATAAGAGGCTTTAAGCTTTCAGTTTTCGCGCCGGTAGGGGACAGGCATGCCTGTCCCCTACCGGCGCGAAAAATCCCCCTTACGCGGATATCC
>DIEX01000007.1 GCA_002418835.1 Spirochaetia bacterium UBA5763
ATGCACTATCCCCGAAGGCCTGAAGATACCACGCAAATTACAAAGCAAGGTAATAAAATGATAATACGCAGTGAGTATCCATTACCAGATCGGCTTCCCGATCTGGTAATCCGACATAATCACAAATTCATTTATATATACAGGGGGAACTGATGAACTACACCGCCAACATGGCTGAGTTAAGCAAGGCTTTAAAAGATCTCAATAAAGAACTGGATAACCCGAAAAATTCAGCAATAAATCCATTTTTCAAATCCAAATATGCACCGTTAAATGACATACTCTCGTACATAAGACCGCTAATGGCAGAACACGGTTTGTCTATTGTTCAGAATACATTAACACAAAATGAAGCAATAGGCATACAGACAATGATTATACATGAATCCGGTCAGTTTATACAGTCAGACATCATGTTTATCAAGACAGACAAAGACACAGCACAGGGACAGGGAAGCGCAATCACATACGGCAGACGTTATCAGTTATCGGCAATGCTATCTATTGCATCAGAGGATGATGATGACGGTAATTCAGCAAGCAAACAACCAGAGAATAAACCGGAAAGCAAGCACACACCCGCAGCACTAAAGAACCCGAAAGGTGAAATAGAACTCCAGAAAGGCGACCATGTAAAAATCATGCAGGAACTTGATAAAGTCAAGAATGAAAAGCAATTAAAATTCTATTACGACAAACGTGCAAAATTCACATGGACTACTGAAGAAATTACAGAGCAGGACAAATTTGTCGAACAGTTAAAAGCACAATGGACGGAGGCTACCGCATGAACGAACTTCAAATACCAATTGAAGGAAATCTGACGTTGCATGAACTCGGCAACAACCCGAATACATTCCCTGAAGAGGTATGCGCCGCCGGGCTTGATGTAATTAAGGTATTAGAAGCGCAAATTAAATTCTATAAGCAAAACATTACAGCTAACATGATACAGCGCATGAACAACGACAACGCTACAAAGCTGAAGTTTATCAACACCAGAGGAGAAGAAAAAACCCTCACACTCAAAAACGGCTCAATGAAGCTCAACACTGATATCAAAGACTATGATAAGTACATAGAGAAAGCGGGATATGTACCCGAAATGCTTGGTAAAATGATATTTCAGCCGTTCCCCTGGAAGGAGATGAAAGAGATCCGCAAGCAGGGAGGAGAGCTTCAGGTGCTTGTCGATGAACTTTACAAAGAGGGGCAGTCCTCACTGACTATTGAGTGAGGCAACTATGAGCAATTATTCAGAGAAACTTAAAGACCCACGATGGCAAAAGAAGCGACTGGAAATATTTCAGCGAGATAACTGGACGTGCAAATTTTGTGGTGATACAAAATCAATGTTAATGGTACATCATTTTAAATATGAAGGTGATCCATGGGAGGTCGGCAATGAACATCTGGCGACTTGTTGCGCAAAATGTCACAATGAAGAACACGAAGAACTTGAACTTGCAAAACATTTATTTTTTTCAGAAATTGTAGAAAGCTCCGTAGTTTATAATTCTTTAACATCAATAATTACACTTTCTCGCAAATCAGGCGTCCCTGTCTCAAGTGTTTTTAAATTGATAGAGAAATGTTTTGAATATGATGATGAGTTTATTTTCACTCTCTCTTCTTTGTTTTCCGAAAGATTATTAAAAAAAATTAAAGGTGAAAACTGATGCAGTACATATTTGATATTGAAGATGCAATCAGTTACGGCCTTGAAGAATCCGTAATCCTGTATAATATCAAATATTGGATTATGGTCAACAAAGCCAATGGTGTTAATTTTTTCGATGAACACACATGGACATATAATTCAATCAAAGCATACAAAGAACTTTTCCCATTCTGGACTGATAAGCAAATCAGAAGAATATTAAAATCTCTTCAAGAACAGAATGTTTTAATAACCGGAAACTATAATAAAAAGACTTATGACCGTACTTTATGGTATGCCCTTTCGGACGAATCCATTTTACCAAACGGGCAAATGGAAGTGTCTAAACAGGCAAATGGAAGTGACCAAACGGGCGAACCTATACCAAATGTAAACACAGATAATAAACCAAATAGAAAACCAAATAATAAGTTAAGCGAAGAATCGCTGTTTATGTTTGAAACTTTTTGGGCGTTATACAACAAGAAAAAGAATAAAGCAGGATGCTTAAAAGTATGGGCTAAAATATCACCTGAACTTTATTCAGAAATACTTGCTCATGTTGGCGAATATGTTCGTGATACACCGAATAAAAGATACAGACTTAATCCTTTCCGATACTTGTCAGAAGAACGCTGGACAGATGAACCAGATCTATCTGACGCAACAACCACGCATTTTGATTATCAACAACGACTCGCAGAAAACGAAAAACTATTCGGAGAAAACAATGGCAAATCCGTATGCTGAATTTTTAACACGTATTGAAAATGCCTATGGCTTATACAATCCAGTGCATAAAGCAGAGCTTGCTGTATATCTCCCGGCTAAAGTTCCCACAACTGAACTTGAAAAGCTATACTGGAAACTGAGGGAAGAATATTCAGCAGCTTATAAAACCCCTCCTGATATAACACAGATAAATAATGTTCTTAAACAAGACAACAACCAGGAAACCGAAGCCTCACGCTGGTTTGACGAACTCACGCGCACAGGTAACAGCCTTGACCATGTAATCATATCAGACCTCAGAGCGCAGGAAGCTGTTAAAAGTTTCGGAGGGTGGCCCGCATTTTGTCAGAGGAAACCCGATGATGAACACTGGCACAGAAAGAACTTTATCTCCGCGTTTACAAAAGCAGTACCGGAGAGCAATCAACCGCAGATCCTATTCGGAGAAAGCACACGGAGAGACAAGCTACCGCTTATGTTTGGGGATAAGAATATATGCGCTGCCGCGCTTGAATATCACAAGGGCGAAGCCATGAACTTAATAACAGACATGAGTAAAGGGATGAAGATATGAGAGAGAGAGAGAGAGAGAGAGAGAGAGAGAGAGAATTGCGCAATCGATTATATCAACATCAATGCGAATTAACTACAGCAGAGAACGAATTAAATAAACATATAACAAAAGTTAGAGGTATAAAGATGAAAATTGCACGTATTAAAAATAAGCTTTATGACCTTGAACAAGGAAAGTTATTCGAATGAAACCATGCACGAAGGTAAAACACCTCAACCGCAAAGCAGCGGAGAAAGCAGCACACAGAATGTTTGAGCAGACCGGGAGCAAGTGCCTTGTGTATAAATGCCCGAAGTGTCACGGCTGGCATATCGGCAGACCTTCAATGTATAAGAACCCGGACATATACAATCAGAACGTAAACAAATTATTTGAACGAACAGGAGTGAACAGATGATATCAACCTTTTTCAAATACGCAGATTTTTTCAGAGAGTTTGAACGGATATTCACAGGCCGCACTTTTAGAAGCAGATGGATATTCAGTACAGGAAGCAATTATTTTGGTTATGTAAATTACTGCATGAGGCACAGAGCAGCAGTGAAGAGAATAAAAAACAGGAGAAGAAAGTAAATGGAAAATTCAACAACAGGTAGTTCAAGCGGTGGAATAAGTTTTATAGGATTACTAACTATTGTGTTTATTGTATTAAAACTAACAGGAGTTATAAAATGGTCATGGTTATGGGTGATTGCTCCGGCATGGATACCATTAGTGATTTATTTGATAATTGCCCTGATTGTTTTTTTGTTAGCTAACTCAAGGAGAAAGTAAATGGCATCAGACCTTAACAGAGTAATATTAGTCGGCAGGCTCACCCGTGACCCTGAGCTAAGGTACACCCCCGCAGGCGCAGCAGTATGCAGCTTTTCACTCGCTAACGGCAGAACATTCACGCAGGGCAGTGAGAAGAAGGAGCAGACTTCATACTTTGATTGTGTCGCATGGTCAAAGCTCGGTGAAGTGATTGCGGAATATTGCAAAAAAGGAAAACAGATCGCAGTCGAAGGAAGACTTCAGCAGCGCAGATGGGACGATTCAGAGGGCAACAAGAAAAGTAAAATTGAAGTTGTTGTAGAGAACTTTCAATTTCTATCAGGCGGGAAAAGTGAAGAACAGAGCAGCGGTACTGGCAATCCACCTGACAGTAAATACTACGAAGAGAATCCGTTCTCTGATGATGATATCCCGTTCGAGTAGGCAATATGAATTTTATATATAATGATATTACTTTCGGGGATCTATTTGCCGGCGGTGGTGGAGTTACAACAGGGGCTCTCTCACTTCCGGGCGTAAAGGTCTTGTGGGCTCTCAATCATGATCCGGTTTCAATAGCCACGCATGAAAAGAATCATCCGGAGACAAGACATTTTCAGGCAGATATCAGGCAGCAGGATGAAAAGGAACTCGATAGGGTGGATATTCTCTGGGCATCTCTGGAATGCACACAGTTCAGCAACGCCAAAGGAGGCAAGCCGAAAGATGCCGACAGCAGGACTCTGGCCGATGAAATGCCGCGCTATGTAAAGCACTGCAATCCGTCTGTATTTATGATTGAAAATGTCCGGGAGTTTTTAACCTGGGGCCCCCTTGATGATAATGGGAAGCCGATAAAGTCAAAAAAAGGAGATGATTTCAGGCGCTGGATAAAAGAGATGAAGGATCTCGGGTACCCGAATTGTGAGTGGAGGATATTAAATGCCGCTGATTACGGTTGCCATACCAGGAGAGAAAGGCTTTTTATCATCTTCACAAAAAAGGACATCCCGATCCGCTGGAAATCTGCCACACATCACCCGGATGCAGAAAATATCCTCGGTCTGCCGCAGTGGAAACCGGTTAAAGAGTGTATAGATCTTGATAATCACGGAAGATCTATTTTTGGACGGACAAAGCCGCTTTCTGAAAATACACTTCGGAGAATAGCGGGAGGAATTAAAAAGTTTTATCCTGATATGTATTTTTTAATGAAATACTATGGCACGGGAGAAAACGTTACAAGTATAAACGAGCCCTGTCATACAGTGACAACAAAGGACCGTCATGCCCTTGTGTCGATTGAAAGGAAGAATTTTCTGGTTGAGTATTACGGCAGGGATGATGCAACGGCAAGCATTGAAAAGCCATGTCATGTTATTAGCACAAACAACAGACATGCACTTTGTACTGTCGAGAAAAAGCAGTTCATTACAGATCATGTATGGGGAGGTCAGTCTCAACTGGTAGAAAAGCCTTTAAAGACTCAAATGACAAGACAGACGAAGCAACTGATAACCTGCCAGTTTGTCTCCGAACAATACAATAGTAATGGTAAGCCTGAAGCAAATAATAAGTCGTTGAATAAACCTGCAGGAGCTATCACGACAAGAGAGAAGTTTCAGTTTATAACTGCATATTTTAACAGCTCCGGGCATCCAGAATCACAGAATCAAAGTATTGAAAAGCCACTGAATGCTGTTATGACATCAAATAAGTATGCGCTTGTATCAGGGGTTGATTTCGATATATCAATGCGGTTTCTCACGCCTGAAGAACTTGCCGAAATATCAGGATTCCCGCGCGGATATTTTAATCATAACGAATTAAAACTCTCATGGAAATCTAAGGTCAAGATGATCGGCAATGCGGTACCAACAGGCCTTGCAGCTGCAACTATTGAGCCTATGTTATTTCAATTAAAATATTTATATCAAATTGCATAAACACTGAGGAGACATAAGATGATTAAACTAAAACTCAGAGGCAAACACTGTCCGGTGAACTTCACCGGCAGAACCAGAATCGAAGCAAAGCCGGTTATCGGGGGGCTGCTTGAATACGAGCTTAACCCTGATACGCTGACAGATTTATTCGATGAACTATGTGAACGGATAATAAAGTTAAGCGAAGAGAACCGGAGACTTGATTCAAGATTAGTCGCACGCATAACAGCAAAGCCGGATGATAACAGAGTACAGGTCGGTAAAGGTTATGGAGATTGAAAAGATCACCATATACAACGATATAAACCCTGTAATACAAGAGCAGCTGCATGAGCATTACAGGGCATGGAACGCGAACAGGCAGAAGCACAGTGTAAACAGGGGCGGTAAAGGTATTAAAGGATATTTGAAATGCACAAACTGTAAGAAGTATTTCCCCGAAGAGGATACAGTAATTATCCGGTTCTCTTCAGGGAGAACAACGCGCAGATGCTTATTATGTGACAGAACTATGACTGCAAACAACAGAACACGGAGGCGCAAATGACAGAGTTATTTGAATAGGCTCAGAAGGCGTTAAAAGACTGGCAGGATAGAAAGATATCAGACTTTAACCTGATAATCGAGCAGAACAGAATAATTACTGAATTAAAAAAGAGGCTCAATGAAAACAACCCTGGTTAAAAAGCCCGTACTCCCTGAAGATGTGGGACTCAACGCATACTTTCCGGTACACCCTTCAGACGTGGAATACTGCGGGAAATTCGGTGACGGTGAAATGGTACAGTCAGACATTAAGAAAGATAGGTTCTATCCGCTGACACAGAAATACTGGGCTTTGTGTAATCTCATAGCAAACAATCACAAGATAGACCCTGCGCTTGATTTTCTCGATAACAAGAACACTGTGGATGAATACCTGAAGCTCAGACTGAACTGCATTGAAAGCCGTATTGTATTCCCTGACGGTACAGTACATGTCCGTACAGGGAGCATCAGCAACCAGGCAAAAGACAAGGATGCTTTTCAGGAATATTACAACAATGCAATTCAGATAATGAGCGAAGTGTCAGGCATATCAGTGCATGACCTTGAGATGAACTGGATGGATTACGAATGTGGGGTTGAAGTATGATAATACTTGATGTTGAAAATGTAAAGCTCCCTTCTGTAAATCGTAAGTATGGGTATAATCCAAAGACAGGGAAACTGTATCTTGATTCTCGGTATAGACTTTTTGCAGATACACTTACGGAGCTTATGACTGATTACAGTCGAAAGATAATTCTCAACCCTCCGTACACTGTGAGGATCTTTGTCGAGACATACCTTGATATTGATAATTTCGTAAAGCCTGTTTTTGACGGAATGAAAAAAGCAGGGATAATCGATGACGATAAGAACATACATCATTTTGCAGTAATTAAAGAACCGGCAAAGAAAGGAGCCGGAAGCAAAATCATAGTGGAGATTGAGACATGGAAATGAACATACCAGTATTGATGCAGTTTGCTTATTGTGTGTTTGTAGTATGTAGCGTTGTACTTGGTGCTTTTCTCGGATTGCTTATATTCTTCTGCCTGTTCGTTTATTTCTGCATGAGCTTTAAGCCGACACGGAATGACGCTGTTATGATTAAGCGACACTGGGTGAACTTATGGAGAGGTAGAGCGAAGTGAGTAAAGCAAGAGATGATTATTACAGACTCAAAGAAGAAGTTGATAAATATCACGAAGGATTCAGGGGCGGCATACATGAATATGTCGAGGAGCTTAAATCAGAAAACGAAGCTTTAAAACAATCACAAAGTCAAAAGCAGAAAATAAAACTGTATGAGAAGATTGAAAAACTCGAAGCCGAAAAAGTGGAGTTGATAAAGTTGCTTAAAAAATGCCATTATTTCACAGAAGCATCATGTCAAGGATGTAATATGAGCAATAAAATTGCTGAACTTCTGAAAAAACATGGAGTTACCCTATGAGAGACAGAGCAATCGTTGACAAGCTCATTGAAGCAATTAACCGCAAATTCGAGGCTAACGCTCACAAGGGTACATGGACTAATATGTCTGACGGTGAAACGCTCGGACTTATGGTGAAAGAGATAGATGAACTTGTTGACGCAGTACACAAGCATGATTTCAACAACGCCATAGAAGAAGCAGCAGACACAGCTTTATTCGCTGCATTTTACGCGGATCCGCAGAGAGTACTGCATGAGTGACGAATACAGGCTAAAGTGTTGCGGTAATTGTATCAATCGATTCAGGTATGAGGACGAAGGGAAATACCGTGAATGGTGCAGATTTACAAAGAAGTGCTCACCGTCCAGTAATTGTTGTGATAAGTGGGCGTGGGATTTTATGACCGAAGCTGACAGGATGGGGAAGAATGATATTCTATGAACGAATAAATAAGGCTGGTTTTAATATTGAGTTACAGGGAAAAGATGGAGCGAAGTTTCGCAAGGGTTTGCTCACAGTAATATACTCTATTGCAAAAGAACTTGATGGTAAACTCTGGATACATCTGTCACTTGCAAGACCGAATAAATATCCTACATACGAAGAGATAAAACAGGTTAAAGACATCTTCATTGGTGATGTGAAAGCAATAATGGTATTCCCTGAATCAAAGCATCATGTAAATTTACATCCTTATTGCTTTCATTTGTGGCATTGTATCGAGGGAGATTCCCTGCCGGATTTTGACAGAGGGTACGGAACGATATGATTAAAGGATGTGATACATGTAAACACAGTGGCGAAAGTGCAGCTTGTAACTGTCCTAATGGTGCATGTTTAACCACTGAAGAAGGTTATCCCAAATGGGAAATGAAAGCAGACCTTATTGTTGAACTCAACAAAAAGGTGAAGCTGACAAAACAGGATGCAGAGTTGTTATTACTAAGTATCTATCCTAATGCTATGCCATCAGTCATAAATGATGGATTGCTTAAAATGATTGATAATGGGTACATACTTCCTGATCCAGTGGAAGAATGGGACGAAATATACCGGAGATTAACAGCAGATCCAATGGTTAAGCCAAGATGGATAGAACAGGCTAATAATGCGATACAGTATTTAAAGCAACAATGCGAATGAACCGACTCTGTGAATTATGCGGTAAGAGGCTCGCAGAAGGAAAGCACCATCTTTTTTCACAGACTAAATTCAACCGCAAGAAGTACGGTGACAGACTCGACCATCCGGGAAACATCATGTACCTGTGTTCGGTCTGTCACTTGGGAAAGTCAATCCCGAAGCTGAGGGAGAATGAATTTTTAGAGGCGACCAAAGATATAACATAATGAGTACTATGTAAGGAGATATATTATGACCGATAATTTGAAAAGCATTGTAATGCAGGCGATAGGACAATCATCGATGTGTTGGGAGTTCCCAGAACGGGCAGGAGTTTTTCAGAGTGAGAGAGCCATTAAGATTGCTGAAAAATTGATAGAGGAAATAAATTTTGTGTTAAAACCGATGACAATGGATTTAAATGTGGATGGAAGTACAAAATATCACAAAACTAACAGGAGGGTTTATGAACGAGAATGATTTGAAATGTTGCGGTAACTGCTTGTATAGAAACGGTGTAGATATGGGAGATTGCTTTGAAGAAAATTGTGAGCAGAGACATCATACAAGCAGTTTTGAATATTGCGATGAATGGGCGTTTGATGGCTTACATAGAGAATTGAGAACAGAAGGTTTTTCAATAGATAAAATTTAGCCGTCTTTCGTAAGGAGGAATTTATGAAATTAGTGAACAGTGTTGATGTTGTTTCCCAAATGGGCGCAAGAAGTTACAACAAAGGTATGAGGCTAACCGGAGGTGTTATCGACAGAATGGAAGATCATTCGATTGAATACGCAGATGGAACCAGCGAAAATTTGATATTGATAATGTCTGAAGGAAACTTAATTGGTAGACTCGTAAACGTACCAATGGCTATTGAATACGAGTGATACTAACATAACTGATACTATGTCATTATTAAACAATTTCAGCAAATTCTAAAATAATTACTTGACACAACCGGACAGCACTGTGGTACGGTATATATGTCAAAGCAGTTACACATCTCTCCTTTTGTTGAACAGGCCGAGCCTAATCTTGTTAGGCTCGGTATTCACTCGTCAGCAGCTGACCTTAAATATAAATATAATGACATTCTAACAGACATCGAAGAACTCAGACGCAAGCGCAAAGGAGAGGATCTTGAGTTAATCCGTTATATTGCCGAAAGTGATTTCTGGTTTTTTTACTGGTTTATCATTCAGCAGAAAAAGAAATCACTCCTTGAACATCCTTTTATATATTCAGCCTGCCAGGAAATAGACCGCGAAGAAAATTACACCATGTACATGTGGGCACGCGGGCATTGGAAAAGCAGTCTACGCACTCACGCAAAAACTATTCATCGGCTTATACAGGACCCTACACGCAGAGTGGGTATATTTTCCTGTACACGTGACCTCGCAAAAACTCACCTCCGGGAGATGAAAGGCTGGTTGGAGTCTAACCCTTTACTCCCCAAACTCTGGCCTCATATATTCTATGAGAATCCGAAGCGGCAGGCTCTTAAATGGTCTGAACTTGATGGTCTTTATTTAAAAGGGAACAACCTGAAAGAACCCTCAGTTGGAGCGTATGGCTTGGTTGATCACATGCCGACAGGCTGCCATTTCTCCGATCTCCTGTTTGATGACCTTGTTGACCCGAATAATACCAACACAGATTCACAAATTGAGAAAGTAAAAGATTCTTTTTCCATGGCTGACAACCTGGGTGATACAACCGAAGAGAGCTGGTTTACAGTTCTCGGTACGCGTTATCACTTCAATGACCTGTATTCAGACCTTATTAAAACCGGCAAATGGAAAGTATCTGAAAGAGCTTCAGAAGTTGACCCTGAAACAGGGAAAGGGCTTAAAGGCGGGATCCCTGTGTTGCTCCCCGCAGCGATGCTTCAGGATAAATTTGATAAGCAGGGAGAGTATATATACAGTTCACAGAACCTTCTTAACCCCGTGGCAGAATCACGGCAGGGCTTTAAACGCTCCTGGATAGTAAAACCTTTGAGCAGGCCTGAACTTAAAGACATGAATCTTTATGTAATATGTGACCCTGCAAACAGTAAAACAAAGCGTACCGACTATACAGTAATGGTAACTATCGGGTTGGATGCACTGCATAATTACTGGTTGGTTGATATAGTCAGGGACAGACTGAATCTGATGGAAAGATGGATAAAGCTGAAAGAGCTTGTATATAAATATCAGCCCATGGATGTAGCCTATGAGCGCATAGGAATGCAGTCAGACATTGACTTCTTTAACATTAAGATGGATGAAGAAGCAGTATATTTCAAGATAACCGAAGTGGGAGGAATTACCGCAAAGGTGGAGCGTATTAAAAGGCTGGTCCCGCTCTTCCAGAATCAGAAGTTCATGCTCCCCCACTCCCTGCTTTATGAGAATTACGAAGGGAAAACTCAAGACCTCATAGAGATATTCCTTGAAGAAGAGTTCAATAAATTCCCATACTCACAGCATGATGATATCCTTGATGCAATGTCTCGAATATTCGATATAACACTTACCTTCCCTGCTGTAAAAGCAGTTCAGACCGAAAAGAAAAAGTTCAAATGGGGTAATCCTTTTGAAGAAGAATCCGCAGAATACAGCTGGATGGCAGTATAATGTCAGATAATGATAATAACTTAATCAAAGAAATCAACGAGTGCTACCAGGAAGCAACTCAGACATTCAGCTCATACAAGACTGAAGCAGGGGAATGTCATAAATTTTACCTGTCAAAACAGTGGGATGATGCAGACTACAACGAAGCCAAAAAGAAAAAGGTACCCGCTCTCAACCTTAATCTTATTAAAAAGAATGTTGATGTACTTGTCGGGTTACAAAAACAGAACAGATCTGATATAGTTGTTCACCCCGTAGAAGGTTCAGACCAGATTACCTGTGATGTACTTTCATCAACAATCAAGTGGGTAATGTCTTCACAGAATGCTGAATACGCAATCTCTGACGCATACAAAGATGAAGTTATCGGCGGCCTTGGGTGGCTCTCCTGTTACATAGATTACAGGAAAGACCCTCTCCACGGTGATATTATAATCCGCAAAAAGAACGCATTCAATATAACACCTGATCCGCACCTCACACAGCGGGATCTGTCTGATGCCGGGTACATATTCGAGCACGCCCTTGTATCAAAGAAACAGCTTAAGGTAATGTATCCCGATTATGCAAAAGCTATTGAAGACGCGAAAGGAACAGCCCTTACAAGCAATTCAGAATACAAGCATAATGAAATCAGGTTAGACCGGAATAAACATTTACAGGTAAAAGAGTTCTGGTTCAGAGACATAGAAAAAAGGCAATTCATAATTAACACCCTTGACCCTTCAGACGTGGTTGAATGGACGCTGGATGATACACGGTTGAAGCTTTTACTTGCAGAGAATCCGCATTTTAAAGTTATCAAAAAAGATGCTGAAGTGATGAAGCTCAGAATCCTTGTCGGTGATAATATGCTTGTATATAACGATAAATCACCGTATGGCTCAACGCTTTATCCGTTTATCCCGCTATGGGGCTTTTTCGATTCATCTCATGACAGATGGGAAGAGAAGCTCGAAGGGATAGTCAAAGTATTAAAAGACCCTCAGCGCGAGAAGAATAAGCGAAGAAGTAATATCATGCTGGCTATTAACTCCATGCCGCACGCTCTCTGGATCGGGGACAAAGGCGCAGTTGATGATAACAGCAAATTAACCAGGGCAGGAGCTGGCGCAAAATACATAGAGAAGAATCCTGGTAGAACCCTTACAAAGGTGGACCCTCCCGGGATGCCGTCAGGCCTTTTCCAGCTTGAGCAGATGTTCAGCAACGATATACAGCAATTCGGCGTAAACCCTGAAATGCTCGGGCAGCTTAACTCTTCAGCAGATACAGGGAAAACCATACAGCTCAGATTACAGCAGGGACTTGCCACAGTATCAGAACTGCCGGATAACCTTTCATTCGCGGTTAAAATGCTCGGTGATAAAATCATAGAGCTTATCCGCGAAAAGTTCACAGTTGAAAAAATACAGCGAATATGCGGCACAGATGTAATTGTTCCACCAGATTTTGAAGAACGGATTAAAAACGCTAAATATGACTGCGAAGTTGATGAAGTGTCATACTCTCCTACCCGCAGAATGCAGATATACTCACAGCTCACAGAACAAAGACAGTATGGAATCCCGGTACCTTATGAATCAATAGTTGAATACATGTCCGTACCGGCGAAAGAGAAAGATAAACTCCTTGCAGATTATCAAAAGCAGCAACAACAGGCCATGCAGATGCAGGCAGCGCAGGCAATGGCTCAAATCCCTCAGGGGGCAATACAATGACACCGCTTAAAACCATGAAAGATTTACCAGGCAACTGGAAAGATATCATTCTCAACCAGTTTAGAGAGGGGAAGTCTATCACTCATGCATATAAAGCAATAGGGATATCTAAAAGTCAGCATTACAGATTCATGGAGGATTACCCGGAATATGCTGACGTTATGGAAGATGGACTCGACCTTGCTCAGATGTATTGGATTGATGAAGGCATGAAAAACCTGGGAAACAGGAACTATAACAATCCGTTATTTAATCGTCTTACTGCAGTTATTCTCAGGTGGGATGATAAAGCAAAAGATAACACACCTCCGGGTGATGATGCCAACGAAGATGACAAGAAGAAAGGTTTTGAAAAGAAGTATGGAACAAAGCCTGAAACAACAACGCATACTAATTGATATTGGAGTCCTTGCGAAAGGATAAATAATATAGCAGCAAAGGAAACATTATGCCAGACCCGAATGAAATGGTCGAGACTTACGAGGAGCCGACATCCTCAACAACAGAAGTAACCCCGGCAGTTGAAGGCGAAGGGCAAATAGAACAGCCCGCAGGAGAAAGCCAGCCAACCAGTCAGGAGCAGTACGCCCCTATAGCTGCATTACAGAGCGAAAGGGAAAAGGCAAGACTTGCAGAAGAACGTGCAGAGTTTTACAGGCAGATGGCACTTGCCAATCAGCAGACTCAGACTCAACAGCCGGCAGTACAGGCTAAACCGGAACCGCAGTTTGACCCGGAAGAGTTTGTCACTTATGGAACTATTGAACAGCAGATGAACAATAGGTTTCAGACTGTTGAAGAAAGATTTAAAGCTATTGAAGTAAAAGGTCAGATAGCCGAAGCAAAAGCAACTCATTCAGATTATGAAGAAGTATTGCAATATGCTGACAAACTCGCTGCAGCAGATCCAGGCCTGAAAGCGTATATTTTAAACAGTCAGAACCCCCCGGAGGTAGCTTACCGTATAGGGAGAGGATCTGATGAGTATATTCAGAAACTTATTCAACAGCAGTCAAGGACGGTTGTTGACAAGATTACGACAAATTTAAACCAGCCTCAGACTCTTAATAATGCGCCCGCTGCATCAGTTAAAACAGCTGCAAGCAAGTGGGAAAATATGCCCGATGAAGACTTTAACGCAATAGTTGAGAGAACAAAGGCCGGTTATCACGGATAACTAAGAGGATAATAATATGCCACAAACCACAAGCACACAGATCGGAAGTCCACACTCCGAATATTATGATAAGCTGTACATCAAAACCAACAGGCCGAACCTTGTTCATGGAATGTTCGGTATGAAAAGAACTGTACCTAAAGGCGAAAGTAATACCTACAAAGTGCGTAAATACGGTTCTTTCCCCCAGGTAATTAACAAAGGCATTGAAGGGGTAAACCCTGATCCGATGCAGTGGAGCAAGGAAGACAAGACAGCGACTGTTGACCTGTATTCAGCATATACAGAATTGACAGAAGAAGTCGATCTTTATAATCCTGACCCTGTACTTACAATAGCTACAGAGGAAATCGGACAGTGCAAATCAGAGTCAATCGATATAGTTGACAGGGACATCCTTAATGCCGGTACATCTGTATTCAGGGGCGGCGCAGTCGGCGCAAGAACAAGCATAGTGACAAAAGTTACTACGGCGGAGCTTGACAAGATTGTACGAGCAATGAAAAACAACAAAGCAAAGTTTTTCAAGAATATGATTAAAGCTGCTACCGGAATCGGTACAACTCCAATCAGACCGACATATCTCTGTATAACTCACCCCGATGTAATATATGACCTTGAACAGCTTACAGGCTGGGTTCCCGTATCTCAGTATGCATCTCAGGGAGACGTTAACGAATTTGAAGTTGGCGCATATAAAAACCTCAGATTCATCGAATCAACACAGGCCAAAATCTGGGCAAACGGTGGTGGAGCAATCGGCTCTACAGGTTGCAAATCAACAGGCGGCTCACTCCTTGACATATATTCAATCCTTATTTTCAGCCCCGAAGCCTACACAGTTATAGACTTTGAAGGTTTTGAAAACAAGATAATCATCAAGGATAAATCACAGGTTGGCGGTCCAACAGAAGCATTCGGAACAGTGGCCTTCAAAGCTCGCCATGGTGCTATCATCAATGATGATACCAAGATGTACAGATATGAAGTAGCTGTATCTGCATAACAACAGGCCGGGAGAAATCCCGGCATAACATAACTGAAGGATAAAAAACATGGAAAAATATTTACACGTTGAGACAATAACAGGGACCGGTGCATTGATTACGGTTAAATGCGGGTTTAAACCTGGTAAAGTTGAATTGATAAACATAACAGGAAACCTGAAGGGAACCTACATCCAGGGAATGGCAGCAGGCTCAATGCTTAAAGAAGCTGCTTCTGCTCAATCAGCAATATCATCAAACGGTATTACTCTGACAGATGATGGTTTTACAATCGGTACTGATGCCATCAACACAGCAACACAAGTAATTTACGTTGCAGCTCACAGGTTCATATAAAGGAGAACTATAATGGCAAAAGAAAAAATGATAAAAGCGAAACTTATAAACCTTGAAAGCAGGGGTAAAAGTATCTCTGCATCCGTAAACGGTCAGACATACATCTTCCCGGATAATTACGAAGGTGACGTACCTGAATCTGTAATCCATGCACTGAATGATGCAGTAGAAACACGCTATATCTTTGAGGATATCAACATCGATAAAGGTGAAAAAGCTGAATCATTCCAGAATGAAAGATTCAAAGTTATTCTGCTCGATGTTGCAGAAGCAAATAAAGCGGCTAAAGCTGATGCAGACGCCAAGCTTGCAGCTGAAAATGAAACTCTTAAAGCTGAAAAAGCAGCGAAAGAAGAAGAACAGGCCAAGCTTGCAGCTGAGAACGAAGAACTAAAAGCTAAATTTGCTCTTGCATCCAAGGATCCGGTGCAATGACATACCAGGAAATATATAACCTGATATGCTATAAATGCTGGGGGGATTTGGGGGCATCCCCTCCCCCTGCAGCAATAGCTAATTATCTTCCACAGATGATATTCAGAGCACACAGAAAGATACAGCAGGATTATAATTACTGGTTTATGCGATTCTCTATCACTCAGAATACAATCGCAGCCCAGGAAGCTTATGCTCTCCCCGATGCTTATAAAGAAATGATAGAGATACGCCAGCAGCTGCAGGGTGATACAAAGTATTTACCATCAATCCCGGTTGTACATTTTGACGAACTGAAATATTTAAACAGCGCAAGGCAACAAGCTCTTTATGCTAAATGCTATGCGCTTATGAATAACAATATGTATCTGCATCCAATACCGCAGGAATCAGACATTGTTATAAATCTGCATCTCTGGAAATTTCTTGTAATGACAATTGATGCAACATTTGAAGATGACCTTATGCGGTACGGAGGAAGCGCAATAGTAAACTATGTTGTATCTGAACTTAAGCAGGATCTGGACGAATCTAACGCAAGCGCACGTTATTTTGAAAGATTCACTGATGACATGGAGCAGCTGCAGCGGGAAGATTACAGGCGAAGACAGTCAATGCTTGAAGACCTTGAATATAACGGAGTCTGATGAGGGAGATATAATGAAATGCAACATGAAATTATATTACAGACTATTGGCTGGATTCTGGCTCTTATCGGTTCTCTGCTTATACTTATCGGCGGCCTTGTTGCTTATATATTCAAACAACATGCAGCAGAAAACAGAGATTTGTTTTCAGAAAATAGAGAAGACCATATCAGAATCCATGACAGGATTGATAAAATAAATGAACAGTGAAGCAATCAAACGCATAGATGATTTTACTTCTACACACAAACAGAAGGCAAGAGGGAGTAAAGTCTATGCAGAGATACAATCTGTATTAAGATGCTCTCTCCCTGAAGCGAAAGCGGCAGCAGGGAAAGCCTGTAATATTCTGTCAACTTACGCGCTGCTTTACGGAGCAGGCTTAATCACAATGACATTCAGCGAATGGTTCAAGTATTTACTCGATAACGAAGATATCAGCAGAAGCAATATCGGATGGATTAAGAGCAGGAAGCGGGACATATTTTCAAGACTCGGCATTGATGTTGAACTGATTGAATCCAAAACCATATATGATTTACCGGATGGACTCTATCAGATTAAAATTGAGAATGAACACGGCACACACTTCATGGCAGGATATGTAATAGATGGAGTGCTTTATCTTTCTGACACTTCCTGGAGAGGCACACACGTTAAAGCAGAAACAGCATTGAAAACAGACACCCTTGTATGGGTAGTTGAATATAACATCGGAGGCATGGCATGAGCGCAAAAGATATTATGAACGGATTTATTAAGATACTCAGCAGTAAAAAGATGTATAAGCGGTTGATATTACTTCTGCTTATAATCGGAGCAGTAACCTGTTACGGGTTTTACTCCGGTGCAATCGCTGAAATACTCGCTGCAATATTCGGAGGAAAATAATGTTACCCGATATCAAGCTGTTAAAACTCCTTGCAGGCGTGGCGATGCTGGTTCTCGCAGCAATGATTATGATATCATTTACATCATGCGCTAAACCTCCAGTAATTCAGGAAGGAGAACTATATCCCTGCTTTGCTGCAAGGGATTGTGATTTCCGCAATCCGAAGAATCCCGAGAAGTGTAATGCGCAATGGATGGAGTGCCGGGCAAGAGAACGATATACCTTTTGCGGCAAACCGGAAAACAGGTGGCCGAGTAAAGATGAGCAATCCTGCTGGGATAAACTTAATAGTAAGTAGGCAATCATGCAGAGCGAATACAAATTATCAACTCCCTACCCAACAGATTACTTCAGCCAGGTATTTGCAAATCTCCGTCTCACTAAAGAGATGTTTGAGGAGAGATATACTCTCGACCATCACCTTAACGAGACAGACACCGCACTGACAGACGGGCATGATAAGCTCACGATGAAAGGTATAACAGTCAATACCCTTGCTGACAAAATGCCCTACCCGATGAATCCAACTACAGGAATAGCACAATTACCAGCCAGCGGAGCAATACTATTTTGCAAACTGGTAAACGGTAATTGCAAGCTAACTTATGCCGTGAAAAACAATACCAATACACTCAAAGAGATAACACTGAGGTAACTATGTTAAGCAGAATATGGGATGTAACCATACCAGGAGATAATGAGCTTGCCGGGGATGGTGACGACGAGATAAGGACTTTAAAATCTGAACTCAAAGAACACTTTGAACAGGATCACCACATGTCTGGAGTGCTTGATCCATTGGAGGCTAACTGTGACGGATACCATAATAAAGTTACTTTATACCCACTTGAGTCAGATCCTTCAATTATCACTGGAGCTGGTATTGTCTATAGTAAGATTGTTGATGGAGTCATTGAACTTTTCTGGATGGATGATGATGGCTTAGTAAATCAATTAACAGAGAATGGAGTTATTAAATTGAACACATTACAGAATGATATTAATGCTAATGGTCATAGTATCAGGAACTTACAGGAACTAAAAAACGAGACACTAATACCGCTTTATAGTAATAGTAGAACAGTTAACACTGGTTCATGGTCAGAAACTAAAACCTTAACACTGACTAAAAAAGCATTGATGCGGTTAACAGCAACGGCATCAACCGGTGGTTCAACAGCATCTAATAGAGCAACAGCAAAAATTACAGTTAAATATAAAAATCCATCCCAATGTGCAATCGGTGAAATGACATTATCTGCACGTTATAATTCAACATCTTCAGTCTGGCAGGTTGAAATGGGATCTGCTGGATTAATGACAAATGCTGGTATATCAGAAATAGCTACATCTACACAATCATATACAAAGAGTAATCTAATTCAATTAGAACCTGGCCAATATGATATAGTACTTTATGCAACAGGATATAATGTTGCAGCTGCATCATGGGCTATCGATTTATTTGCAGTTCTCAATCACCATACCACAAATGGAGTTGCAACAATATCATAATGGCAAGTTCCCCACAAATATCATTACCTCAGATACCGTCAGACCTTGACCCGAAACTTAAGGAATATCTTACTGCTTTGACTAAAGTTATTACAATCAAGCAGATAGATGATTATTCAACAGTTGAGGAACTGAAAAAACGTTTAACAGTATTGGAATCATAAATGTACAATACAGGCTCTATATCATTTGCATCAATATTAAAAGACCTCCCGGCAAGGAAGCTTCAAGATAACATTCTGCAGGCCGGTGAGAATATAATCTTTCAGGACGGAGTCATTAAATCCAGATTCGGTATTGCTGAATTTGGCGCCACTTCTCTCGGAGATAACATTACAGGGGTAAGTCTCTTCAAGAAGCTCAGGAATGATAACCGGTATCTTATTGCATTTACAAATAAAGACGCTTATGTATATAACGTGCAGAATGGAAAGTTTGAATTAAAGACCAGAAACTATTCAAAAGGAACAGTAACAAGCTCAGGTGATGGTAATCGTACCATTACCCTGACTTCAAACATCACAACTACAGCCACTATTACAAACGGATCTAATCGTATAGTCGTAGCAAGTGCCACAGGACTTGAGGTCGGGATGGAGATATCAGGAGACGGTATACCTGACAATACAACAATACTTGCTATATCCGGTAGTGTTCTTACTCTCAGTAACCCGATCAAGAAAGAAGTTAGTCTATCCGGATTACTCACAGTAGCAGGTACTGGCATTGCTTCAGTATCATCAACCAATGGTCTCGCAGTCGGGATGAAAATTACAGGTGACGGACTGCAAAACGATACGCTTATATCGGCGATAGGTTCAGGGACACTCACGCTGTCTAAAGCATCACATAATTCAACAGCGAGAACAGGAAATACAACAAGCGGCAGTCCCAATATAACTGCTGTTAATGATGTCACAGGAGTTAAAATTGGACAATCCGTAACAGGTTCAGGTATTCCTGTAGGTACAACAATCATTGCAATAAATGGCAACGTTATCACCCTCTCCGCTAACTGTACTGCTACAGCAACAAGT
>DIEX01000008.1 GCA_002418835.1 Spirochaetia bacterium UBA5763
AATCCTCTTCTTGAGGAAGAAGGGAAGAATCCGTTTATCCTTGATTCCAAAGAGGCAGACTACAGCAAGTTCCAGGATTTCTTAATGGGTGAAGTGCGATACACATCACTGAAGAAGGAGTTTCCCGGCAAAGCTGACGAGCTGTTTAAGTCTGCTGAAGAGAATGCGAAGTGGAGATTTAACAAATACAAGAAGCTTGCAGAAGGCTGAAAAACTGTATAATAACACAAAAAAACAAATAATAAAAAAGCAAGGGGTTGCAACTCCTTGCTTTTTTTGTGTTATAAGAAAATGAGATTAAATTTCATTATAAATATACCCGTAGGTGCCGTTAAGTCAAGGGTTTTTGAACCTGTTAACCAGGTGGGTTCCCGCATGCTATATCAGACCTTCTCCGTGAAGAGCACGGCCATTAAAAGCAAATATTGGAATCCCTTTTTTTGAATAGGTTCAAACCTCTGTATGACAATCGCGGACACCACAGGCGTTACTAATGAAAAACAATGGCCTGTTTTAGGCAACAATTTTTTAAATGATTTTCAATCATCTAAACTCTTCGAAATTCAGATGATTCCAAATATTTATTGAAATTAATCATGTTTAATTAAATAAATGGATAAAAGGTTAAATGGAGGCTTTATGAATCAACCGGAGGAATGGAATTGGCCTGGTAAAGAGTTAAAACCTGTTTCATGGCATTTCTATGACACCTGCCAGAAATTTTCAGACAGGCCGGCACAGATGTTTAATGCATCACTTTATAACAATGATCATAACGGGCATATTAAATGGTTTGAACTCCTGGATCGTGTTGAGACAATAGCTTGCGGATTTATGACTATAGGTATTAAACCTAAAGACCTTGTGGGGATCATGGCGGAAACAAGCCCTTTATGGACACAGATCGATCTGGCTCTCTGCTGTCTCGGAAGCATCAGCGTGACAATTTTTCCCGCTCTTTCTATTAAAGAGACGTCCTATATATTAAATGATTCAACATGCAGATATCTCATTGTCGGAAGCGAGGATATTCTCGACCGCATAATGAAAGGATACCGCAACATTCCATCTCTGGAGAAAATCATAGTTCTTGATCTTAATTATCAGAGTAAGGATGAACGTATTATCGGACTGAGTGAAATCCTTGAATACGGCAAAAAAAACAGATTTGATAAATACGCTGAATATCTGTCTTACAGAGACAGTATTAAGCTTGAAGACTGGTATACCGTTGTCTATACATCCGGTTCATCAGGAACACCAAGAGGAATTGTCTTAACTCATTTTAGCATTATAAGCAGAATGATGGGAGCTTTTGAATTCTGGGACAGGCACGGAATGTCAATTACTGAAAAAGATGTAAGTCTCTGTTATCTCCCTCTTGCATATATATTTGACAGAGCTTCGTGCCAGTTTATATCAGTTTTTACCGGGGCATGTATAGCATATGCTGATTCACCGGGCACTATACTGGATGATATAAGAAAGTATAATCCCACATGGCTTAACACAGTTTCAATACTTTACGAAAAGATTTACATCCATTTTAAGCATAATCTTGAAAACAGCCGTTTAAAAAACAAATTGTATCATTGTGCAATTGAGACCGGAATCAGTGTGCTTGAATACCGGAGAGATAAAAACGGTGCATATAATATGCATAAAGATTTCAATGTAACTGAAAAACTTCCGTTTTTTTTAAGGATTAAATACAGGTTCGCAGAAAAACTGTTCAGTAATATAAGACAGTTGTTTGGCACAAACCTGAGGGTTGCTTTTCTCTCAGCATCAGGAATAGCGCCTTCTCTTCTGAAATTTTTCTATGCTATAGGTATCCCGATTTCTGAAGGATACGGTCTGACAGAAACAGTGAGCGCATCAATTTTAACACCGATAACAGCCTGCAAGCCCGGTTTTGTAGGCATTAACGCGAACGGAAGTTATTCACGTATCGCACCTGATGGAGAGTTGGAGCTAAAGGGTGCCGGGATCTTCTCTCATTACCTGAACAGGCCGGAGCTTACAGAGGAGTCTTTCACTCAGGATGGCTGGTTTAAAACCGGTGACATCGTTCAAATTGACAGTTCCGGTTATTACAGAGTTATAGACCGCAAAAAGGCAATAATCTGTACATCTATCGGGAAAAATATTGCTCCTGCTAAACTGAAAGGGCAGTTTAAAACAAATGATTATATAGATCAGATATTTTTTGTCGGAGATGACAAAAATTATATAACAGCGCTCATAGTTCCGAATTTTAACTACTTTGTAGGGTTGTATGAAAAAGAAGGGATTAGATATGACAAATCCCTTCTGCAGTGGGATGATTCTTTCGGAATATCGTTATGTATAAAAGTAGCTGAGGATTTTATAGGTACATACAGGCTTAAACAGATTATTGATGATGCGGTAACTGATGCCAATAGAAACCTTGAGACCTTTGAAAAAATAAAACAGTATTCAATCCTCACAGAACGGTTCTCTGAGTTAAATGGAACAATGACACCGGCACAGAAATTGAAGAAAAATGCGATAATTGAAAAATATTCAGCGTATATTGAGAAAATGTATTCCTGATAAAGCGGATTTATTATTCAGAAGTTATTGAATTTATACCTGATTTAATATTTAAATTGAGGATCTTCATAAATCATTGATTCGCCTATTTTATCAAGGTATTTTTTTTCATGCTTAAAGCTGAATATTATATAACCTCTGAATCCATCTTCATAAGACATTTTAATCTGATTATGCGCGAGATTTGCCGGAGTTTTTTTATTTACCTGCACACCCATGAAAATTTTTCCGGGTTCCTCAGTCTTCAGCGCATAATCGATATAGCTTTTATATATAGATTCCCTGGTGGTGTAGCTCATTACACATGCAAGGTCGATATATTTCTTTTCAAGCCATAAAGGCCAGTCCTGAAAATATACAACTTTTCCCCTGTCATATCTCGGCATGGCTGCAACTGAAAGAATAAGCTTCCCGTCTTTTTGTTTCACTGCCTTATTGACCATTTTAACAATTCCGGTAACCTGATCTCTTCTGAATTGGTCAAACTGTTTTTTGACTTTCGAGTTTCCGAATCTGTTAATTTTCAGCGGATCAACTCCGTATATCTTTTTAAAAGCTTTACGTGCTTCAGGGTTGTATCCGAAGTCGCTGAGATGTCTTTTATAGTAACTGTTGTAGCCGGAATAAGGGTATCTCACATAATCCAGATGAATTCCATCAACTTTATATTTCAGCAGTATATCGTTGACAATATTAACTATAAATTGCTTTACTTCCGGTAGAGCCGGATCAACAAAGTAACCTTCAGCAAGGTTTTCTTTTAATTCTTTTTTTGTATATTCAGCCATTGATCTCCCTCTGTGATCATAGGTTATCCATTCCGGATGCTTAAAAAGGATGTGTTCCGGATGAGGGGGGTAGTCTCCGGGATTTAATACAAATGATACATTGACCCATGCATGAATTTTTATATCACTGTTTACGGTTTTAGAAAGAATATAACCGAGAGGATCAAAATTTTCAGGAACTTCATAAGCCCCGGGCTCATACTCTGATTTGTAGTATGAATCTCCTCTACCTCGTACCTGTACAAAGAGATTTTTAATATCAGTATTTTTAATACTTTTTAAAAGAAGGTCTATTTTTTCAGGAGTTGCGATCTCGTGGCGCACAACCCATAATGAGCCGGAAAAATTTCTCTTTACATTTAATGGTTTAATATATTCTCTGCTGCATGAAAGAAAGAATATAGAAGTCAGCAATAGTATTTTTTTAATTGTCATTTTATTTTTTATATCTATTAAATTTTTTCAATTGTCAAAAAATATTATATCTTTGTCAATTTTTTTAAAGTTATTTACCGGTAATTTGTATTTTAAATTATAACAAACATCTGAAGTGTGATTGTGGAAGAGGAAAAAAAATATCTGTTTATACTAAATCACGGGCCTGATGACGGATTCGAGGAGTACTCTCTCTCTAAAAATGATTTCATCAGAATGATTGCAAATTATATTACAGAGCCTAAAAAAGTATTCCTTGGTCTTGGTGATTTTCTTGAAATTGGTGATTATAATAACCTGATTGATGCAGTACTACTGGATCAGGACGTAGCCAAACTTGAAGGTATACTTGATAAAAATAACAGAAAAATTTCTGAAGATGGGGATATCCCGTTTTCGTTCTTCAAATTGGCAGTTTATTATCCGGATTTTCTTCTTAAAGATGTACCTGTTGAATGTATTTCAACAATCGGAAAAAAGGCCAGGGTTTTTCCAGGTGCTGAATCTTTTATCGGTAACATAAAAAAATATGAACCGCTGATTTTTACAGCTATCCCTTATGAAATATCAATTGAATATATGAAGCGGCTTGGTCTGGGTAAAGCCAATCTTATTGCTACTGAATATAAAAAAGCCATAAGCAACAACAGGGAGATCTATACCGGGGACATCGTAAAGTTTATTTCAGGAAACAGGCGCAGTATCGAAATTGAAAAAAAGATGGCAGAAGCCGATCTGAATGAAAATGAGATACTCTATGTCGGCCGGGGTGAAGCCGGTGCAAACACATTTTCATCTTACAAATCTGTAGCTTTCAATCCATCCCTGAATATTATTAGTAAGTCAAATTTTACGCTTTACGGGGCGTCACTTGAATCACTTCTTGTTCTTTTTAATTTTAATTCCGGGCTTGATGATTATCTTCTTTCTGAGGATTACGAGGAGAATTTACCCTCACTTGTTGTTTTTTCAAAGAAAAAAGGGAAAACTCCTGAGCTTATAGAGCTTGAGTTGGAGCACAGGCAGATGCAGGAGAATATAATAGGCATCAGGATCGAGCATTCAGAGGACTCATACGGTTCACTGGAGAGGGAGATTAATGTAATGCTGGGAGCGTCTGCAATTAATATAAATCATGTCAGGCAGCTTATATACTCAAGGTTGCAGAAGTATATTGAAGATCCGCAGAGCCTTGTAAAAGACATTTATGCAAGGGCTCTTGAAAGGTATAAAAACTTCTGTGCGGTGTAAATCTAATCATGCAGACTTAATTATTAAATTTAATAAATATAATATATTAATTCAAGGAGAGTAAAATTATGACATTTATCACAGAAATAAAAGCAAGGGAAATACTGGATTCAAGGGGGAATCCTACTATAGAGGTTGATGTGGAGCTTGAATCCGGAGCAGTAGGCAGAGCGGCTGTGCCATCAGGAGCTTCAACAGGAGAACATGAAGTTGTTGAATTAAGAGATGGAGACAAAAAGCGTTACCTCGGGAAAGGCGTCTTAAAAGCAGTTGCGAATGTAAATGATATTATTTCTGAAGCGATTCTTGATATGGATGCGATGAACCAGGTAGAGATCGACACCACTCTGATAAAACTGGATGGTACTCCTAATAAAGGCAATCTCGGTGCGAATGCGATTCTCGGTGTATCACTGGCATGTGCAAAGGCTGTGGCAAACACTTATGATATGCCGCTCTACAGATATATCGGAGGAGTCAATGCTTGTGAACTCCCTGTTCCCATGATGAATATTATAAATGGCGGATCTCATGCAGATTCAAGCGTTGATATGCAGGAATTCATGGTTATGCCTGTGGGAGCAGCAAGTTTCAGAGAGGCTTTGAGGATGGGGGCAGAGACTTTCCACGCTCTTAAAAGTGTTTTAAAAGAGAAAGGTTATTCAACAAGTGTTGGAGATGAAGGGGGCTTCGCGCCGAATCTTAAATCTAATGAAGAGCCCCTGGAGCATATAGTTAAAGCTATTGAAAAAGCGGGTTTCAGGCCGGGGAAAGATATCATGATAGCTATGGACCCTGCGGCAAGTGAATTCTATGATTCCAAAAAGAAGAAGTATGTATTCGGTAAAGGCGATAAAAGTGAAAGAACAAGTGAGCAGATGATAGATTTTTACGGAAAACTTATTGAAGCTTATCCGATAATATCTATAGAAGACGGACTTGCTGAAGATGACTGGGAAGGATTTGCTCTATTCAATAAGAAATACGGTTCAAGAATTCAGATAATGGGTGATGATCTTTTTGTGACGAATACTGAAAGACTTAAGCGTGGAATTAAAGAGAAGACCGCAAACTCAATACTGATAAAACTGAACCAGATTGGTACATTGACAGAGACAATACAGGCTGTTGAGATGGCAAAAAGAGCAGGTTATACAGCAGTAGTTTCACACCGTTCAGGTGAGACTGAAGATACAACAATCGCTGATCTGGTTGTGGCTCTTAATACAGGTCAGATTAAAACAGGATCAGCTTCAAGAACAGATAGAATAGCAAAATATAATCAGCTGCTCAGAATTGAAGAGGAACTCGGTTCAACGGCTGTTTTTAAAGGGAAAGAGGTTTTCTACAATCTTGGTTAATCAGAACCGTTTCAGAACAATTCTCCTGATATTCATCCTTTTCAGTGTCTATACTTTCATTTTCAGTGAAAGCGGTCTGCTGGAAAGGATGAGATTAAGTTCCAGGTATCTGGAACTGCAAAAGAGTATAACCACATTGAAGAAATCCAATGTGGAACTCGAACAGATTTGTTCCAGATACAGGTCAGGAGATTATTCGGAAAGAGAGATTATCAATTCCGGACTTATTTATAATGACAGCAGAGTAATAGTTTTTGGAGATAGTTATGCCTATAAAACCCCTCTCCCTTATGATTTAAATAACAATTTTGAGCTTGACCCCTCTCACTTGAGAATAATATGGATCATTATCTCATTAATGATACTGATATATTACATAAACCGAATCAGAAACAGGGATGAAGCTTCAGATGGATAGAATAATAACAGATTTCGATAATAATGATATAAAAGTTATAAAATGGCAGCTTAATGCCGGAAATATCAATATGACAGGAATTGTACAGAAGTGTGTGTACGGATATCCATCAGTAATTATACTTAACCCCTGTGAATATGACAGTGAAACTAATGAAAAAAAACTGAATTATATGGCGATAGCTAATCCCCTGTGGTTAACCTGCCCTTTTTTAAATAAAAAGATACACGAATTTGAATCTTATGGTTATATTAAAAAAGTAACCAGTTTCGTGAATTCGGACAGGGTCCTTGTGGATTTTATGAAAAATGCTCATGCAAACTATTATTATCTGAGGAGAAACCTGTATTCCAGGTTTTTCGGGGAAATAAGTCCCCTTGAGTTTAACAACAAGATACTTACCTGCGGAATAGGTGGTATAAAAGAAATCGGTAATATTAAGTGTCTGCATCAGCACTACAGTCATTATCAGATATGCGGTGATAATGTTGTAGGTAGAATAGTTCATAATCTCCTCAATGGAATAAACTACTGCAGGGAGAGATTATGCGATGATGCCAGCCAGTAAGACAGCTCGCGAAATCTATGAAATTAAGAAATTAAAAAAAGACGGCTCAATATCCTGTAACCACATTGATAATGTAGTACACGCTTTGCGGGATGGTGAGATATTTGTCATGCCTGTGGATTCAGTCTACGGGATAGTTGGAATAAACAGAAATGATGTTGTTAACAGTATTCTTGAGCTTACCGGGGACAATCCGGATAATCTTGAAATAATAATATCAAATTTTAAAATGCTTGAAGAAGTCGCACTGGTTGATAAATTTTCTTATGATTTTCTTAAAAGAGTATGGCCTGGTGAGGTCACTGTTCAATTGAGAAGCAGAAAATTCAAGGCCGATAGCTGTATACTTATGAGAATGCCGAGGCATAAATATCTTCTGGATATAGTGAGCGGTGTAGGAAGACCGCTTGTGTATATGCCCGCGAAAAGTTCTGTAAGGAAAATGATTTATAATGACAAGGAGATAATAAGGAGATTCAAAAACTTCTGTTCTCTCCTGCTGATAAATGAATTTAACAAGAACCACACTATGCCGACGCTAATTGATATAAGCTGCGATAAGCTGACAATTCTTAACGAAGGCCGAGTCAGTTCTGATGAAATAAAATCTTTATATTTTCTAGGTAACCTTTAACACTGTTTAATTTATATGAAAAAAACTTTTCCTGCTTTACTTGCTCTCTTTCTATGTACGGTTCAAGCTTATCCTGTTGAATCACCCGGGATTTCTTTTTTAAAAACACCTCACTTTGCAATAAAATACAATGAGAATATAACACCTTATGCCTCCGCTATCGCAGAGCGCGCTGAAGCTCACTACAGAAACATAGAATCATTTTTAAGTTATTCTTTGGATGAAGAAACAAAAATAATAATTTCCGACGGCAGCAGCTTATCCGCGTTACGGGAATATAATTCGATAAAGTTATCTCCTTCTTCAAAATTTCATGATGTTGATACTGTATTATACAGTCAGATTTTTAACCGTTTTCTCGATAGTATAGTCAGTCAGGCTTCAGGGGTCTTTAAGTTTAAATCAGTTAATGATATTTCTGCAGAGATGCTTTGCAGCTATTCCGTCACGGGTTTTAATATAAATAATGAACTTATACTAAAGGATAATTTTTTTAACAGCGGAAATAATAAAATAAATATTATTGATTTAGACAATTTTAATGGAGACACCGGTAAAGCTGTGTATGCGGGATTTTTTTATTTTATTGAATCTACATACGGCAGAAAAGTTATGCTCAGGGCTTTGAAAGATGCATCTTATTACGGGAGTTTTTTAAGTTCATTGAAATCCGTAACAGGTAAATCCACGGAGGAATTAAATACTGAGTTTAAAACTTTACTATCCGGGAAGTTTTCAGAAACTGCTCCCGGAATTGATAAAACAGGGTTTTCTGATTTTTCAATTAATGGTTATGTGAGTGATTTTTTTATCAACAATGACAGGCTGACTGTTTTAGCTGATAATGGCGTTGTGCGCAGTATTATAATAATCGATTTAAAGACAGGTAAACCGGTATTAAAAACGGAACTACCCGGGAGTTCAAATTTTAAAAGCATCTGTCCGGTTAATGATAATAAACTTGCAGCTGCGGGATATAACAGAGACGGATCATCTCTCTTTATTTATAATACAGATTCGCTATCTATGATGAGAGAAATAAGATTACCTGGAGTTTATATTAACAGCATAAATAATTCAGAGAAAGAGGGCGTTTTACTATTGAATTCTGTCTACGGCACTGCAAAAGAGATAATAGAAGCTGATTACAGTTCCGGTGTTCTAAATAAAAAAAATGGTGCCCATATAACCGGAAGTTCTGATATAATCTTTCATAGTGAATCAGTTTATTATACGGCTAAAAGAGATTTGTATGAACTGGTTGAATACAATGTAAGTACCGGTGAGGAGCGGTCTGTATTAAAGCTGAAGGATGAAATAGCCTCTTTAAGTCTCTCCGGTGACAGTATTGTTATCGGAGCCAATAACTCCTCCGGCGGATATGTTTCACTATATAATTGTGAAAACAGCAGCCTGAAACAGATTATATCCGGCTGCCCTCTGCTGTATAAAGCTTTTGCTTCAGATAAAAATATTTACATGCTTGCCTATTATAATGGAAGCAGAAGAATTATTGTTAAAGAACTGCCGCAGTGATTATTTTTTAATATAACCCTCTTAATTTATACAAATCAGAAATATTATTGCCGATTCCTTTATTAACTTGACTCATAATCGGGTTATTATAAGTATAAAAAATATTCAGGAAATCCGGCGGCAATAAAATGACCAGAACTGCAACTATTGAAAGGAAGACTTCTGAAACTGATATCAGCATCAGGCTTGTACTTGATTCTAACGAACCTTCAATAATTAATTCAGGAGTTTCATTTTTTGATCATATGCTGAATTCAATGTCAAGGCATGGACAATTCCATTTAAACATAACGTGTAAAGGGGATGTGCATATTGATGATCATCATTCGGTTGAAGATATCGGTATCTGTCTTGGTAAAACATTTAAGGAAGCTCTTGGAGATAAAGCTGGTATTAAAAGATTCGGAAATTCTATTATACCGATGGATGAGGCTCTTACTATGGTTGCCATTGATATATCCGGCAGATCTTTTTTTAAATACTCAGGCACAGAGCTTAAGGGATCTGTTAAAACTTATAGTGAAGAACTTACACTGGAATTTCTCAGGGCCTTTTCTGATAATGCCGGTATAAATCTTCATGTCGTACAGAAATACGGCGATAACAGACACCATATTCACGAATCAATTTTCAAGGCACTTGGTGTAGCTCTGAAAAGCGCCTGTTCAATAGATCCTTCGATAAAAGGGGTGGTGCCGTCAACCAAGGGTACCATTGAATGATTACAGTTGTTGATTACGGAATGGGGAATCTCCGGTCTGTTGTAAAAGCGGTTGAGCTTTATACAGACAGGGTAAGGATAAGCGATTCCCCGGATGCTATATATGAATCAGAAGGGATTATTCTCCCAGGTGACGGGGCTTTTGCAATGGCGATGGATAACCTTGACAGACTTGGTCTTATAAAACCTCTTAAAGAACATATAAAGAAAGATGGTTTTTTTCTTGGTATATGTTTAGGCTTTCAGCTTCTGTTTACAGACAGTGAAGAGTTTGGCCATACTGAGGGCCTGGATATTATCCCCGGTAAAGTGATCAGGTTTAAAAGCGATACACTTAAAATACCTCACATGGGGTGGAACCAGGTGAAGATTACAGGTGAATCACGTTTTTTGGAAGGGATACCTGATTTGAGCTGGTTTTATTTTATTCATTCATTTCACCCGGAAATTCATGAAAAAGAGTGGCAGTTAGGTGCAGCCGAATATGGTGTTGAATTCCCCTGTATAGTGGGTAAGGGTAATATGATTGCTACACAGTTCCATCCGGAAAAAAGCCATAAGACAGGGCTGAAGATTCTCGAAAATTTTGTGAAAAATATTATTGATTTAAATTAAATAGTCGTTGTATTAGATATAAATAAGATTAAATTATTAATAAGTAATTTTTCTATGTAATTTAAATATAAGAAAAAATAACATGCGAGGAATTAGATGGATTCCTTTGATAACTACGAGAAGGATATCAAGTTTCCCCCTCTTATAGAACAATATGAGCGTAAGATCTATGATCTAAGGCAATTAATTGAAATCAGCAAGGGGTTGAATTCAACGCTGGATTATAACATCCTTATCGATTCAATTCTTCTGACCTGTATGGGGCAGCTTCAGCTTATGAACGCCGGGATCTTCCTTGTAAAGGGTCTTGGCGGAGATAAATTTTCTTTACATAGAAATTATAAAGGATTTGATCTTGACCATTCTGTGGATTATTCCTTTCCCATTGACTCATCCCTTATCAGATATATAGAGAATGAATACCGTTGTTATACATACAATGAAATTATACAGAAGATAGATGAACGATGTGCTGATATTATAAGCAGGTTGAAACCGGATCTGATTGTACCGCTTCAGAGTAAAGGCGAGATTAATGGATTCATTGTCCTGGGGGACAGAATCAACCAGAGTAGTTTTAATGAATCCGAAGTTGAGTATATAATGAACATCGGCTCGCTTGCCGGAATTGCCATTAATAATGCGCGCTTATACGAGATGGCGACAACGGACATGTTGACAAGGCTTAAAATTCATCATTATTTTCAGACGATGCTTGTTGATGAGATAAACCGATCAGTAAAATTTGATCGCCCGCTATCCATGATAATGGCTGACATAGATCATTTTAAACAGTTTAATGATACCTATGGCCATCTTGCCGGAGATGAAGTTCTCCGGAAAGTATCATATGTAATCCGTGAAAATATCCGGCTCATAGATATGGCGGCCAGATATGGGGGGGAGGAGTTTGCTGTTATACTCCCGAGAACTGATATAAACGAAGCTTTAATTGTAGCTGAAAGAATCAGGACAAGCATTGAATCCCTTCAGGTTGATTTTAATAATAAAACATTAAATGTCACTATCTCTGTGGGAGTAGCTCAGTTTGATTCTCTTATTGATCCGGATAAGCAGAGTCTTATCGAAAGAGCAGACCGTGCTCTTTATGTATCGAAAAGTGATGGCAGAAACAGGGTATCGTTTCTTTAAAAGAATATATGAATTGTATTATTAAGAAAACAGTTTCACTTATAACTCTGCTTGTATTTATCTCAAGTGTATATCTCCTCCCTTCGGCAAATGCGATTACCCTTGGTGAGATAAAATCTGATAACGGTGCGGCTCAGGAAGGGAAGGGAACAAAAGATTCTGAAAAAAAACTTCCTCATGATTCTGAAAAGGGTGTAAAGAGCGGCAAAGATATTCAGTCTCCGGATAAAAAGAGTAGACTGCGCAAAGATGTGAGCCCCAGACTTGTATGCCTGCTTTCAATCATGCTTCCGGGCGGCGGGCATTTTTATCTGAATAATGATGCTAAAGGTATGTCCTTCTGTCTTGCTGCCGGAGCCGGATATACTCTTACCGGTTTTTTTATGGTTAAAACAATGCTTGCTGACAGAGGGACCGTTGCCTACAAGAATTATCTGCTTCTTTCGGGTTTTATTTTTTTTATTACTCTGATAATTCATTTCGTGGGAATAATTGAAGCTTATAGTGATGCGGATGAGATTAATAAAAAGAATTTATTTGAATCCGGAGTTGATGATCCATATAGTTTCAA
Organism: Spirochaetia bacterium UBA5763; assembly: GCA_002418835.1. Lineage (GTDB taxonomy): Bacteria > Spirochaetota > UBA4802 > UBA4802 > UBA5550 > UBA5550. The sequence continues at coordinate 12,628 of DIEX01000008.1, forward strand.
TGTAGACATCGGGAACTAATTTTATGTCGCATAATTTTTTTTAATATTTTGTTGACACAAAGAAAGTTGTTATGATATATGGCTAATGCGATTGAAAAAGGGCCCATAGCTCAGTCGGTTAGAGCGGCTGACTCATAATCAGTAGGTCCAAGGTTCGATTCCTTGTGGGCCCAAAAGAGAGGGGATATAAATCCCCTTAAGTTTTATAATAAGTGAAAAAGGATAAATACAATGTACGCGATTGTTGAGATAGCAGGAAAGCAATATAAAGTTGAAAAAGATGCTGTTATTAATGTTGATAGATTAAAAGGTTCTGAAGGTAGTATAACAATCGAAAAAGTTCTTCTTTATTCAAATTCCGGTGATGTTAGAGTAGGACAGCCCTATCTGAAAAACGTTCAGGTTAAAGCGGAAGTTCTCGGTGAAATCAAAGGTAAAAAAGTACTCGGTATAAAATTTAAAAGAAGAAAGAACTATCAGAGAACAATCGGACACAGGCCTGTTTATTCTCAACTTAAAATAAGCGACGTTGTCGCAAGCTGACATTTGGTTACCGCAAGATTTTCTAATATATCATTTGATAATGGAATACATGTAAAATCCGGTGCTGAAATAATTATTATAGAAATTTCAGGACATAGCGGTTACGGACAAAACGGTTTTGATATAGTTTGTGCAGGGATATCAGCTTTAACCCAGACATTAATTATTTCAATCACAAAGCTTTTAAAAATTAAGCAGAATATCATAAAAAAAGATGGCCTGCTGAAATCTGAAATTATATTAAAAGAGACTGATACTGAACAGAATTCTAAATTGATGCTGATTTTAGAGACACTTCTAATCGGGTTATTGGAAATAAACAAAGAATATCCTGGTTCAGTAAAAATAGATTTTGTCACTGATTAAGGAGAATTGCTATGGCACATAAGAAAGGCGCCGGTTCATCCAGAAACGGGAGAGATTCCAATTCCAAGAGATTGGGCGTTAAAAAATACGGCGGTGAGTTTGTAACAGGCGGAACAATAATCGTCAGACAGAGAGGAACAAAGATCCATCCAGGTAATAATGTTGGGAAAGGTGGAGATGATACACTTTTTGCCAAAATGGACGGTGTTGTTACTTTTGAAAGATACGACAAGACAAGAAAGAAAGTATCAATCTATCCTGTCGCTTAATTTTTTAAAAAATAGCTTTATATTTTATAGAACATCGCGTATGTATATCATACGCGATTTGTTTTTTATGGAGATTCTGAAGTGTCTAAATTTACTGATGTAACTTCTATTCGGATAAAAGCGGGAGACGGCGGACCCGGCTGTGTTTCTTTCCGCAGGGAAAAATATGTACCCAAAGGGGGCCCTGACGGAGGGGATGGCGGCAAAGGAGGTGACGTATATTTTGTTGCGGACAGGCGATATTATAATCTATCTCACTTTTTTAAGGACAGGCTTTATAAAGCCGGTAATGGCCAGCATGGAATGGGCGTCAACAAGCATGGTAAAGATGGCGAAGATTTAATAATAAAGGTTCCGCCCGGAACAGTTGTGTATAATGATGAAACCGGTGAAATGATCGTCGATCTTATGGATGAAGATATTCCTTTTAAGGTTGCCACAGGTGGTATCGGTGGTATGGGGAATGCTTTTTTTAAAACTTCAACTCACCAGACTCCGCGATTCGCGCAGGATGGTATGCCGGGTGAGGAGCTTTCTGTTAGTCTTAACCTTAAGCTAATCGCTGATGTAGGTTTTGTAGGTCTGCCTAATGCCGGGAAGTCTACACTTCTATCTGTTATTACAAATGCAAACCCGAAAATCGGTGATTATCCATTTACTACACTGACACCGAATCTCGGTGTTATTGATTTCGGAGACGGCACGATTTATAAAATTGCGGATATTCCCGGTATCATCGAAGGCGCACATATGGGGCATGGACTGGGCCTTTCTTTTCTTCAGCACATTGAGCGGGTCAGATGTATCCTTTATATAATTGATGTTTCCGGTGATGATCTTAAATATACTCATGAACTTCTTAAGAGCGAGCTTGATACTTACAATACTGAACTTGTTCATAAAAAAAGCCGTGTAGTTTTTACAAAGACAGACCTTGTAAGCCCTGAAGAACTTGAAGAGAAAATAAAGGAATTCGGCGAAGATATAATCCCTGTATCGGCTTTATCCGATGAGAATGTAAAATTTCTTATTTCTGAAATCAGAAATTTAATGGAGCAGCAAGGTGAAAAGAAGTGATCTGGCAAAACAGGTTAAGAGGATTGTCGTTAAGATAGGATCTTCATCAATTACTGATAATGATAAAATCTGTACTGATAAAATACTTAAATTTGCTTCTGAAATTTCTTCTTTAAAAAAGTCCGGATATGACGTTATACTGGTAACTTCCGGCGCAATCTCATCAGGAGCCGGCCATCTTAATATAAGCAGAGAGAAGCTTACTATCCCTGAAAAACAGGCTTTGGCCGCAGTTGGTCAGACGCTTCTTATGAATGAATACAGGGAGTGCTTCGCGAAACTCGGTTACTCTGTTGGGCAGGTGCTGCTTACTGAAGATGATATGCGTCATCGCAGAAGGTTCCTGAACGCAAGAAACGCTATGAATGCTCTCCTTGCAATGAATGTTATTCCTGTTATAAATGAAAATGATACTGTTGTCGTTTCCGAAATAAAGTTCGGAGATAATGATACTCTATCCGCTCATGTTCTGAACCTGATTGAGGGGGATCTTCTTATTTTACTGAGTGACATTGACGGTTTCTATAATGACCTCAAAGATCCTGAACCTGTTTATGAAATATATAAAATTACTGAAGATATTAAATCAAGGTCCGGCGGAACTGGTTCATCTCATGGAACCGGCGGTATGATAACAAAAATTAACGCTGCTGAGATGATTATGAAATTGGGCGGCAAGATGATAATTGCTGACGGCAGGAAACCTGATATTCTCGCTCAGATTATGAATGGAGAAAGAGTTGGAACATTATTCATTGGTGAAAATATAAAGGTACCGGGTAAAAAAAAATGGATCAGTATGAGGAAACCGAAAGGTTCTGTTACAATTGATGATGGAGCAGTTAAAGCTCTGGTAAACGGAAAAAAATCTCTACTTGCGTCAGGTATCCTTGATGTCAATGGAAGATTTGACATGGGTGATATTGTCGAGATTCTTGACATCTCTTCATCCGGCATAGCCAAAGGTATTGTTAATTATAAATCAGAAGAGCTTGCCATAATTAAAGGTAAGAAGACAAAAGAGATTAAGGATATTCTCGGAAGTGAGTTTTACGATGAAGTTATCAATAGGGATGATATGGTGATACTGTAAATGGCTTACCTTAATTTAGTCGCAACGTCAGCTTTCGGAACAGAGACTATTGTTGCATCCGAATTGAAAAAACTGGGTGTCAGTGAAACACGGATTGAAAATGGACGCATTTATTTTAAAGGGGATTATCCATTAATTGTAAAGGCGAATCTGTGGCTTCGATGCGCTGAGCGTGTAATGATCATAGCAGGTGAATTCCGTGCTGAAGATTTCGGGGAGCTCTTTGAGGGCACAAAAAGTATTAATTGGGAGGATATAATCCCTGAAAACGGTATCATGCATGTTACCGGCAAATCTGTTAAATCAAAATTGCACAGCGTACCGGATTGTCAGGCTATTGTAAAAAAAGCTGTCGTTGAGGCAATGAAGAGAAAATTCAGGAGAGAAAAATTTCCTGAAGACGGGCCTCTATATAAAATTGAAATATCAATGCTGAAAGATATCGCTACTCTCTCCATTGATACTTCCGGTGCAGGACTCCACAAGCGCGGATATCGATTGTCACAGGGGGAAGCTCCTATTAAAGAAACTCTTGCGTCATCGATTCTTCACCTTAGCAGGTGGACCGCTGACAGGCCTTTTGTAGACCCTATGTGCGGTTCCGGTACTTTTACTATAGAAGCAGCTTGTATGGCCAGGAATATTGCTCCCGGGCTCAAGCGCGGGTTTTCTTCTGAAGGCTGGCCGCAGATCCCTCAAAAAACCTGGGAGACTAACAGAGAAGAGGCGAGAAGTCTCATCATAAATCCCCCTCTTGATATATCAGGATTTGATATCGATAAAAAAGTTTTCAAAGCTGCCGAGATGAATGCTGCTGAAGCAGGCGTGTCGGATTGTATTACTTTTCAGAAAAAACCTGTATCAGAGTTAAGCAGTAAGAAAAAATACGGCTGCATAGTATGTAATCCCCCTTACGGAGAAAGGATGGATGGCGGGGGCCGGATATTTGATCTCTACAAAGAAATGGGCGAAATCTTTTCTATGCTTGATACCTGGTCATTCTTTATACTCACTGCTTTTGAAAATTTCGAAAAAGCTTACGGGAAGAAATCAGACAGGAACAGGAAGCTGTATAACGGGAAACTGAAAACCTACCTGTACGAGTATTTCGGGCCTAGGCCTGAGAGAGTCAGGAAGAATGATATAACTTCCTGAAGAATGAATCAACAGCTTTGAAATATATTTTATTCCCTTCTTTTGTTATGTGCAGTTCATCAAGACAGATGCTGTTGACATCAATGCTGTTTTTTACAGGACTAATGACATCAAGATTATCATAAACAGATGCAACCTCATCAATAATCTTATTGTAGGTATCAATACTCTTCTGAATATCGGGGCTTTTGCTTAAATATAAATCTGTTGCGCGAAGTATTTTTATATATAGAACTTTTGTGCCGCACTTCACAGTTCTCTGCATAAACTGAATCAGATTTTTTTTGAATTCCTCCGGCGAAATCTCAGCGAGTTCCTGCTTCCGGGGGCGTTTTTTTTTGATATAGTTAATGTATTTAGTACGTAATGATGGTGTGAGTATTTTATTCATGAAATAGAATTCAGCGCCGGTCTTTTTAAATAATCGCGGAGCGCATTCGGCAAGGCCAAGCTGTATTATGACTGTTCCTGGCATATAGGTTTCAAGGAGGTCTGCGCCTCCGCCCCCTTCAGTAACAAGGCGTCTTGAGATTGCTCCTCTTGCGGGCCTGTCTATAATATCAAGTTCAGGATAATTCCGTTTTAACAGATAAATCCATGTATCTTCATAGCTTATTCCGGGCCTCGGCATAGAAACAGAGTCTGTTATTATTAGAACCTTATTATTTTTCATTCCTGGATACCTGATTTTAAATAGACGAAAAGTCTTGAAATCAAAGAAAGATTTTTAAGATGGTGTAAGTGAAACTTGAGAGCTGAATTAAGCTATCTTATTATAAAGTATTTTTTAAAATTTTTATTTAACCGTTGATAATACCCGGCGTATTCAGCATTGCCGATTTTGGTATAATAGTAATCAAGAAGCTGTGACGATTTGATTATAAAAACATTGAGCTCCCGCCCTTTCATCCCTTTGTTGATCTCAAAGTTCCCTGATTTAATAAGCTCTCTTGCGATATTAATGTGTCTTGCATAACAGTTCATCTCTTTTTTTATGATATCGGGATTAAGACTAAGGGATTTATCGATTTTCATAGTATCCACGGTGCCGCTTAGAAGATAATATTTTTTTATATTAATAAGCGACGATGCGATGAGAGATTTGTTGTATCCGTTTTGCAGCCTTTCTCTGATAATCTCGAAGCTTTTTAGTTTTTGTGAATCGGACTCCGGGATTTCTCCATAAACATTTTTATAAAGATTAAATGATATTTTTTGTACATCCATACAGTCAGGATCAGTTGAGAGCATCGACATTGTTTTTCTGAAATTCTCAGGATTACGTTCAAGAATTTTCATATATAAATCAACGCCTTTTATTGCTTCAGAAAAGATGCTGGTATTTTTAGATTTAAAGTCGTGCTGGGAAATGAGTTTCATCCCTTCGATAATCATAGAAGATTGCGCGGTAATGAGAATCAGCTCCATGTCAGGTTCAAAATCAGCTGAAGTACGTTTCTGAGATATATTCTCTGTAAATATTTCAGTTTCAGAACCGGCCTGGGTTTTTTCGTCTGCTACCTGCTGATCATTTATTTCAGGGGCATCATCAAATAGAAAAAAATCGTCAACGCTATTATTTTTATCGTCATCAGGGATCGGATCAAAGTCAAACATATCTTTATCTGTCATAAATTAATGACCGCTCTGCTATTCAATGATATCATAAACAAGATTAAATGTAATCAAGCATTGAAGCGCAGCTTTTAGCGGCATCCCGGACGTTACTCCAACCATATAATCATCTTTTACGTCAACATAGGACCATGATGCTGAATCCTTCATGACAATTGAACCGGCGTATTCAAGAGTATCGGCATCGAAAAGTTTAATTTCTTTTACATTTAGCATATTCATATACATACCTTTTCAGCAATAATTTAATAATACTGCCCTTTTTTCAAGATTTTTTTTATACAATTATTTTCTTAGATAAAGATTTGAGGCTTGACAAGTATTCAACTTTGTTTATCCTAAAAATTAAATAAATAGATGTTTTCTTTTTTTATTCTAAAATTGTGATATTTTTATAATAAGTTCTGGTTTTAGAATTTGTAAAGCTAAATATCATCCGGTGAACCAATGTTTGGAAGAAAGAAAGTTCAACAATTAAAAGATGAAAAACGAAGCGATAAACTTCTGGAATATCTCAGCCATAGAAACTCCAATATTAGAGTTGATGCTTTAATCGCTTTCTTTGAAATAAACAGCAATACCCCTGCTGAACTCGAGAAGGTCCGTTTTGTTCTTAAAGATAAAGAACAGATTGTCCGCAACAGATGTGCTCTACTTTTTGCCAGATATGGCGATACAAGCGTAATAAATAATTTTCAGGAAATTATATCGGGCGGTTCACCGGGAGAACAGGTTGAACTGTTGCGTCTGCTGCCGCATTATTATTCCAAAGATGATGACAGGATAACACAGATACTCGCCATCGCACTTAAAGATAAAAAAACAGCTATACAGGCTGAAGCTGTGAGAACAATCGGTGAGTTGGAGATGGAAACAATGGCTTTTTATCTCCTTGATTTTGTTAATCACAGTAATTCAAGGATAAGACATGATGCTGTTGTTGCTCTGGGAAAAACAAAAAATTCGATGGGCCTTGATGCTCTTATTGGATCGCTTACAGATTCAAGTGCCGAGGTGCGGAAAGCCGCTGAAGAGGCAATCCGTTATATAGGGGATGACAGGGGAATAAACTCTCTGAAAGATGCTCCCTTTATGCTAATGGTTAAAAATATGAATGAAAGTGTAGCAAAGAGGCTTACTACTGTTGTCAATATAGGAAAACAGAGAAAAGAATGCGGACTCCCTCTGCTGCATAAAGCTTGCTATGATGAATATAAAAGTATAAGACTCGAAGCTATAAAATCAATGTCACTTCTCAGGAGCAGTCAATCAATAAGCACACTGATTGAACTCCTTTCTGATAAATATTATGATGTCCGTATTGAGGCAATCAGGGCTCTAGCAAAGTATAACACGGAATCAGCACTAAATGCTGTGAAAAAAGCAATGAATGATCCCAATACAAATGTAAAGAATGAAGCAAAAAAGACTTTTTCAGCCATGAATCTTAGAATGTCTTCGATAAATGATAAAAAATATTAACAGACTAAAGTTTAAGCATAAAAAAATTAACACCTCGTTAAAACCGCCACTTATTTTTCTTGACTAACTAATAATATCTTTGTATATTTATAATGTTAATACAAAAATGCTAATTACTTTGTAACATTAAAACGAAAATTAAATAAATAATTATAATGATAATAACTTTTTTACTACTCGCCCTGTTTCTTTCGTTTTTAGGCCACATTGCAGCTCTGGTGGCTTATGTAACTAAAAGAAGTGAAGGCTCTTTAAAAACTTTTATCAATACTACTCTCAGTAATGTTATTCTGGCGGGTACATGTATTGTTGTTTTTATTACCAAGCCCCATCTGTTGAAAGATCTTAATCTTGTAATGTTATCATGGATAATGTCCGGATTTGTAATGTTTGTTACTTTATCAATTAAGATTAAAATTTTTATTACAATATACAGAAGGGCAAAAGATCCAAGTAATTATCATCTTAATTTTTTTGGAAAGAGAGTATTGCACTCAACTGTTGTAAAAAAAATGGAGTTAGCGATGTTTTTCGGTACTGTACCGTTTTTCCTGATTTCGGGTTCATATTTCATGGCAAGGTTAATCAATTTTTTTTTGTACAAACATCTTTGACTTTGCTATACACTTTCTTTAATTTGTTTAGTATACCTCTCTGAGAGGTAAATAATAAAATAAATGGGGGGACAATATGCCGTTTATAAGCTATAGAGCAAAAGAAAATTCTACAAAGTGTGAAGAATGCAGATTTAATTTTGTAAAAAACTACAAAATTGATGAAAAAGGGTATGCTCATTTCATGGAAATGGACAATAAACTTGCCCAGCTTAAGTTCGGGATGATGTGGGCATCATGCAAAGCCTGCCCGAATAGAGAAGATTTTGCAAAAGTCTATGGAATAGAACCTGTGAAATACTTCAGTGCCGCATTAGGCTAACCGTAAAATGCTGCCAGGTTGAATTAAATTTCACTGGCAGCAGCACTCCTTATTCTCCTGCTGTAAAAAACATAATATATTTTAAAACTTTCATATTAAAAATAATAATTAGTTGTAATATTTGAATTTCTTAAATTCCTGATTATTTTATATTTAAAACAATCAAGGAGTTAAACCTATGCCCGAAACTCTAACACATGATGAAAAGATAATACTAATCGGATTATGCAAATATATCATCAGTATTCATGGCGATGTAACCCCGGTAGATCTTGATAACATGAACCTGATTGCTGAAGAGATGGGCTTTGATGATTATCATGAAATATTCAATGAAGTTGATTCTGAAATAACATCTATTGATATTCTTAAAGCAAAAATTGATAACCTTTCTTCAGTTAGCAACCGGATAAAGGTTTTGAAATATGCAATTGAGATATCCAGGTCTGATGCGAATATAAAAGATGATGAAATGGCAATACTGGTGTATGCGGCTGATACATGGGATATTGATATTAATTCTATAATTAAATGAACGGAGTTGATTTATGCCACTGACAATAACACAGATTGGAGAAAGAAAAATTAAATCTCCTCTTATCGACAAGTTTCATCTTAATGATATGAATTTTGTCAAAGATGAAAAAAGAATGCTTTATAATGTAATGCTTCTGAATCAGGATGCGTCAACAATAGATTCTGATTTGACTTTTGAACTCGCTGGTCCCAGAGAGACGCTGCATTTTGAACCTGAAAATGTAACTTCTGCAATTGTAACATGCGGAGGCCTTTGCCCCGGACTTAATGATGTAATCAGATCAATTGTTATGGAGTCGTATTACAGGTATGGCGCCAAAAAGATATACGGTATCAGATACGGTTATAATGGATTAAATCCTGCAAAAGGATATGCTCCGATTGAATTAACTCCGGATCATGTGCGTGATATTCATATGAACGGAGGAACAATGCTCGGTTCCTCTCGCGGTGGTACTGATAATATGAATATACTTATGGATACACTCGAAAAGCTAAAAATCAATATTCTTTACACCATCGGCGGGGATGGAACCCTTAAAGGCGCTCATGAAATAGCCCGTCTGGCAAAAGAAAGAAATCTTGACCTTGCAGTGGTTGGTGTTCCTAAAACTATCGATAACGATGTAAGTTTTATTCAGAGATCTTTCGGTTTTGAAACTGCATTCTCCCAGGCTGTCCATGCTATTGTAACGGCACATGTTGAAGCAAAGGGGGCGCCTAATTGCATAGGGCTTGTCAAGCTTATGGGGAGACATTCAGGTTTTATTGCAGCAAATGCCACTCTTGCAATGAATGATGTTAATTTTGTACTTGTACCGGAAGTTCCATTTGAACTGGATGGAGAGAATGGTTTGCTTAAGCATCTTGAAAAAAGGCTTCTTGAAAGACAGCATGCTGTGATTGTTGTTGCTGAAGGTGCAGGGCAGAACCTTATTGAGCAGGACAGCAATGTAGAAAAAGATGCATCAGGTAATGTTAAACTTAAAGATATCGGTCTTTTTCTAAAAGAGAGGATTGAAAAATATTTTAAACAGAAATCTATTGATATGAGCCTTAAATACATAGATCCGAGCTATATGATACGCAGCTCACCCGCAGTGCCTAATGATTCAATTTACTGTGCACAACTTGGCCAATATGCAGTACACGCAGGTATGGCAGGGAAGACAGATCTTGTTATAGGGCAGTGGAACAACAATTATACTCATGTTCCAATTGAGCTTGCTATCTCAAAGCAGAGGAAAATTAATCCAAACAGCAGGTTCTGGTTTACAGTTCTTGATGCAACAGGCCAGCCTGAACAAATGGTAAACAGCTGACTGTGATGTATTCTGTTGAGGATAAACGAATACACAATCTCAACGGTAAAGATGCCATTAATGGAAGTTACGTCCTATACTGGATGCAGCAGTCGCAGAGGGCAAAATATAACCACGCACTTATCCATGCAATTCAGATTGGGAATTCTCTCGATTTGCCTGTTCTTGTCTTTTTCGGTATAGATTCCGGTTATCCTTCAGCGAATTTGCGCCACTACAAGTTTATGATTGATGGACTTGCGGAAGTTGAGCGTCAGCTGCAAAAGATCGGGATACGAATGATAACATGGATTATAGATCCTGTTGAAGGAGTTGTAAGGCTGTCTGAAAATGCTGCTGTTGTTGTGGCGGATTTCGGTTATCTGAAACATCAGTTAATATGGAGAAAAGAGGCGGCTTCATCAGTAAAATGTCTTTTCAGTGCTGTGGAATCTGATGTAATTGTCCCTGTTGAAACAGCTTCAATGAAAGAGGAGTATTCTGCTGCAACGCTCAGGCCTAAAATCACAGCGCTTATGAAGTTCTATGCGGAACTCCCTCCTCTGATTAAACCTTTAAAAAGTTCACTTCCTCTTAATCTGAACAGTGTAAATCTCTCAGATAGTGAATCAGTTATAGTGGAACTTGATATTGATAAAACAATTATTCCAGTCGAACATCTTAAGAGCGGAACCACGGCAGCAGAGCGTACCTTGAAAAGGTTTATAGAATCACGGCTCGATGAATATACTGAAAAACGTAATCATCCCTCTATGAGTTTTTCATCAGAGTTGAGCCCATATCTTCATTTCGGGCAGATTTCTCCTTTATTTATTGCTTCAGAAATACTGAATACTGATTCTCCCGGAAGAGATGATTTCATTGAGCAACTCATAGTCAGAAGAGAACTCAGTGTAAACTTTGTGTATTATAATAAAAAATATGATTCTTATGATTCAATTCCACCCTGGGCCGCTGCAACATTAAAAAAACACCAGTCCGACAGGAGGGAGTATTTATATTCCAGAAGAGAATTTGAAGAGTCTCTGACTCATGATCTCTACTGGAATGCAGCGCAGAATGAACTTGTTACAACAGGAAAAATACATAATTATATGCGGATGTACTGGGGTAAAAAAATTATTGAATGGACCGAATCCCCGGAGGTCGCTTTTGATTATATGGTATATCTCAACAACAGGTATGCTCTTGATGGTCGGGATGTTAACAGTTATGCAGGCATTGCCTGGTGCCTTGGCAGGCATGACAGGCCGTGGAAGGAGCGACCGGTGTTCGGTACCATCAGATATATGAATGATAATGGTTTAAAAAGAAAATTCGACATGAGCGGATATATTAAAAAATACAGCCCCGTATTATAACCCGATATTCAGAGCAGTTTTATTCTTTACAATTTATTCAGACTCATAATTATAACATAAATTATGCGACAGGAGACGATGATGCCTGAACTCAGTGAGATTTCAAAAATCCTTGCGGAGATTACATCACCTGATGATGTAAAAAAATTTCTTAATGAAATACTTACTGATAACGAAAGGAGAGATATTTCATTAAGATGGGAATTGATGAAAAAGCTTTATAAGGGAGTTCCTCAGAGAATCATTGCTTCTGAACTGGGAATCAGTCTGTGCAGGATTACCCGCGGCTCTAAAATATTAAAATCTTCTGATTCAGTAACAGGTAAACTGTTTGCGTCTATGCCTGAAATGGGTGAGAGCAGACTAAAATAAATAATTGATTAGCACCACGGGAGACGGGGGGCCGCTCTCCCATGATACGAGGCTGGTATCTACTTTGTTCCGAAAAGCCTGTCGCCGGCGTCACCGAGGCCCGGTATTATATACTTGTTGTCATCAAGACGATCATCAACATTCCCTGTAAAGATTGGAACATCAGGGTGAGCGGTTTCAACGGTTTTTATACCTTCCGGCGCTGAAATAATTGAAATAAGCACAATGTTATTGAATCCTCGGTTTTTAAGCAGATCAATAGTTGCAACAACTGAACCGCCCGTAGCAAGCATGGGGTCAATAATAAATACAAGGGGGTTCTTCACATCTTCAGGGAGCTTGCTGTAATATTCAACCGGCATTTTGGTGTCATGGTCCCTATACATACCTACAAAGCCGACCCGTGCGTTAGGGACTAATGTAAGAATTCCGTCAAGCATCCCGACTCCTGCCCTGAGTATCGGTACTACGACTATATCATTTTTCATCCTTTTGCCGATCATAGGCGCCATTGGTGTTTCAATGCTGTAATCTTCGATTTCAATATTCTTAAGTGCCTCATAGCATATCAGCATTGTAATTTCATTAGCAAGTTCACGGAACTCCTTATGCTGGGTTTTGCTGTCTCTCAGCGCGGTAAGTTTGTGTTTCAGGAAAGGGTGGTTAATTTCTTGATGCATCTTTTTGCTCCTTATATATTTATTTCGTTAATGTTTTCATGAATTAAGCAAAATTCCTTCTGCGGCCCTGATACCGGATGCCCATGCGCCTGTTATACCGCGGCTTGTTCCCGCGCCATCTCCAATCATGTAGAGATTTTTTTTAACCATGAAGTAACTGCTGATAAATTCAGGCCTTATGGCGTAAGTTTTAATCTCGGGGTAGTATATTATGGTGGATGGGTGAAGTATGCCCGGAATAATGGTGTCGAGAAGTTTCATCGCTCTCCAGATATCACGGAGTATCTTGGAGGGTATCGCCAGGCTCAGGTCACCCGGTGTCGCATTTTTCAATGTGGGCTGGAAATCATAGAGGTCATCATTAAATGTTTCACGCTTTGATCTCTTCCCCAGCCTGAAATCACCAATTCTCTGCATCATGGGCTGACCACCAGAAAGCTGCATTGCCATCTGACCCAGTATTTCAGCAAACTGGTGTCCGCTCACAACAGGATCAGTAAGTGTAATTGTTTTAAGCATGGCGAAATTCACAAGGCTGTTGGAAGCCATATCAGTGGAGTATGCATGTCCGTTCACTGAATAATATTTTTCGTACTTCTCTTTAACAATATGAGCTGAACCTGAATTGGTGCAGAATGTACGAACTCTCCCGGGAAATATAAATTTCGGATCATAATAATCTTTCACAATGGGATAATTCTGTTCACGCGCCTCTATCCTGACTCCCACATCAACAACATTGTCAGAGTACTGAATATTCATTTTATCCATCTGGTTCTGCAGCCAGTTGTAACCTGCTCTTCCGGGAGCAAGCACAATGTCACCGAAACGTATTTCAGATTCATCTTTGAGATAAATTTTTTTAGCGTCATAATTGATATCATCAACCTCTGTTTCAAGAGCGACTGTTACACCTTTTTCCAAGAGTTTCTGAATGAGATCTGCGATGAGTCCCTTAGCCCTGTCTGTGCCCACATGTGACTGTTTTATGTTAAGGAGTTTTACTCCGAGATTTTCAGCACGCTTTATATAGACATCGAGATTCCGCTGCTGCACTATATCAGGATTCAGATGCCGGGCCACCATTGCAAGCATCCGCTCTGCCTCTTCTTCATTCCAGAGTTCAGTCGTAAAACCTACGGGATAGGTATAGTTCTGCTTGCAGTCATTTCGGAGTCCCCCGGAACTGATTTTCGATTTTTCGAGCAGCAGCACACTTTTTGAAGAATTCTCAATAATATGAAAAGCCGCGCCGAGACCTGCGGGGCCTGAACCCACTATAATAACATCGTATGACTGGTTCATGAAATACCTGTATAAGATTTAATTGATGCCAAAAAACATAATAATAAATTAATAGGATGAGTCTATTATTTTTTAAATAAAATGAAGGTATTTTTTATATAAGGAGCACAATCCCGAAAGCTAAGGAATGAAGAAGATTTGATATTGCTGTGCTCCTCAATTCAGGGTCAAGCATTGCCGGATTGTTGTATCTTAAAACTGTCGCAAGACTGAGCACAGCCGGTATGAATGCTGCGAGATAAACAAATTTTACAGCAATGAGATTGTTTATACATGCAAAAAGAACACTTGATGCAATTGCAGCAGCTATAAGAATGAGATGGTAGTATCTGCTTTTTTTATTGCCGAGAAGGATCGCAAATGTTATTTTACCATGCCTGACATCATGGTCAGCATCCCTCATATTGTTCAGGTTAAGAACTGCGACACTGAGTAATCCTGATGTCAATGAAGGTAGAAGAACATCCGCTCTGAAGAAACCTGTGTGCAGAAAAAAAGTACCCATAACTCCAACAGGGCCGAAAAAAATAAATACGAAAAGATCACCCATGGCCCTGTATCCGTAAGGTTTTTTGCCTACGGTATATTTTACAGCAGCAATAATAGCTGCAATTCCTGCAAGAATAAAAATCAGGGTATACAACAGATCTGTGGCATAAACAACAAGTGCTGTCCCTGAAACTGATGTAACTGATGCAGTTAAAAGCATCCCCTTTTTCATCTGCCGCAGGGTTATCTCCCCGCGCTGTATAGATCTCTCCGGCCCGACTCTCCCTTCTGAATCTGTCCCTTTAACCATGTCACCATATTCATTAGATAAATTGGATAATATCTGAAGCAGAAGTGTAGTTGAAAGCGCCATGATAAATACAATTACATCAAAGTTTCCCTTGTATGCAGCGAGACAGCTCCCTAAAATTATACATGATGCGGAGAGGGGGAGTGTCCGCAGTCTTAATGAAACAATCCATGGTTTTATATTTTCAAGAGACATATTATCCTCTGTACAAAGATGAAATCATCTGTTAACTGCTATTTATTCATATTTTTTTTGTAAATAATATAAAAAATTTTTTCATGATTCAGATAATTATATATATTAATTCAAATCAGTAAACAACAAGAGGTGGCTTAAATGAGAGAGAAACTATATAAAAAGTTCAGCTTTCCCCTTATGCTCATAGCATTGGGATTGTCTGCGGAGATATCATATCTTTCGGCAGATCAGAAAGTTTATGAGAATAAATGCGGCAGATGCCATTCTCTTAAGGAACCGGACAGGTATGGTAAAAAAGAGTGGAAACGTAACGTGGAAAGAATGGCTCAGAGGGCAGGTTTAACTCAGGAAGAGATCAGTATCATAATTAAACTCAATACAAAATAATTCCTCATAACCGGATACCTGTAAAAAAGCCCCTGTAACGGGGCTTTCTGCTTTTCAAAGATGTAAGGTAAAAACTATTCTTCATGCTTTATAAAACTCACCGCGAAGATTACAATTATCACAACAGGGAAAATCAGAAGAAGATATTTATTGAGCGCAAGAAACTTAAGGGTCACGGCTGAAATGCTTCCGGTTAAAACAGCGGCAATTGCTCCATACCGGTTAAGTTTTAATTTTTCTCTGTAGAATCCCAGTATAACAGGAATAATAAGCCCTGTTGTATATACAGTGAGGGCGAATAACATTGATTTGATGATGCCGCCGCAGTAGAGAGTAATCGATATAGACGCCGCTCCAATGATGAAAATAAGAATTCGTGTTATTAAAACCTGCCTTTTTTCATCAAGAGTGTTTTTAAATACAATCGGATTAATAATATCAGAATTAAGAATTATACATGCAGTTATTAAGCATGTATTTGCAGATGAAAGAAATGCAGCAAGAAGCGCAGCAACAACAATCCCTTTAATCCATTCAGGCAACTGTTCCATAATAAGTACAGGGAACACCGACTCAGATTCAATTCCGGGATATAATGATTTACCGTAAATACCTATTGATGTAATCATAACCGCAAGTATCGCAACAAATACTGCAGCAGCAAGAACAGATCTCTTCGCAGTAGCTTCATCCTTCGCTGAGAGTATTCTTGAATACATATCGGGCCCTGCAAGGTATGATGTACCTACAAAGAGAAAAAATCCAAGCATATCAGAATAACCGAACCTGCTGTTCACAGGAAAGTCAAGGTGCCCTTCAGGTAACTGAAGGTTCCAGATGAACCCCGAACCTGAGACCAGCAGCAGAAAAAGCAAACCGATACCCAGAAATATAAAAAATGTCTGAAATAGATCTGTCCTTATTACAGATCTCTGGCCCCCTGCAATTGTGTAAATGATAAACAGCGAGCCGCAGATAATCACCGATTCAGTAAAATGCCCCGGCCAGAGTATATCCATGAATTTTCCGGCAGCAGCAATCTGCGCTCCGATAATGCCGAGCCATGCAGTAATTATTACAATGGATGAAATAATTCTTAGAACGCCGCTGCCGTACTGCGCGTAAAGAACTTCCGGCAGTGTATAAACTTCAAGGCTCCGTACTTTCCCCGCAAAGAATATACCGAGAATAAAAAGAAATATTGATCCAGAAAGAAGCCACCATAATGCCGGGAGCCCCATAGAGAAACCGAGACCCGCAACTCCGAGAGTGGCAGAACCCCCGATTATTGTTGCAACAAGTGAACCTGTAATCTTCAGGGTGGAACCGCTGCGGCCGCTTACAAAGAAATCCGCAGCAGATGAAGTCTTTCCGGGCCTGATAATGCCTATTAAAAATATTACTGCAAGAAAAAGCAGTGCAATTGTTAGACTCATAAATGTTTCCTCTTATAAATAGTTTATGTCACCGGAATTAACTGTCCGTTTCTCCGAACCTGTATCAACAATAAGGTTCCCGTCCTCATTGAGATCTATAACACGTCCTGTGAAGGTTTCTTTAAACTGCTGAACCCTGATCTCCCTCCCGATGATCTCTGCACGCTCTTCCCATATCGAAAGAATGCTGCTGAATTCCCCATTAAGAAACAGGTTGTAGAATTTTTCAAAATTCGAAAGAAGAAGGGCGAGAAACTCATTCCTGTCAGTAATACTGTTCAGTATCATATTGAGGCTGGTGACAGTGTTGTGCAGTTC
This sequence comes from Spirochaetia bacterium UBA5763, assembly GCA_002418835.1. Lineage (GTDB taxonomy): Bacteria > Spirochaetota > UBA4802 > UBA4802 > UBA5550 > UBA5550. The sequence goes on from DIEX01000008.1 coordinate 29,899, forward strand.
AGGGGGGTAATCATTCAGTGTGGAATTTATATTTATCCCTATACCGGGGATAATAAACTCGATTGCATCTGTGTCACCTTTCATTTCAGTGAGGATACCGGAGATCTTTTTATCACCGGCGAGAATATCATTGGGCCATTTAATCCTGTGCCCGGTAACTCCCGCATCGATAAGAGTCTCAGATAGTGCCACTGCCGTGACAATTGTAAGCCTTGGCGCCAGGTATGGCGGTATTGCGGGTCTGAGAATCATTGAAACGTATATATTTTTCCCGGGTGGTGAAGACCATACTCTCCCCATCCTCCCTTTCCCCGATTCCTGTGTGTCCGCAATGACAATGCTCCCCTCAGGGGATCCTGCTGTTGCAAGCTTGAATGCCTCGATATTTGTTGAACCCGCAGATTCAAAAATGCGGATGTCTCTCCTGCCGAAAACAGCAGTGTTGAGATTTTTTCTTATGGCAAATTCATTGAGAACATTGTTTGAAGAGACCAGCTTGTGACCCGATTTATTAGATGATTCAATAATGTAACCGGTGTCGCGAAGAATGTTTATATTCTTCCACACAGCTGTTCTGGAAATGCCGAGATGCCGGCTTATATCCTCTCCGGAAACCCATTCATTGAAAGAATCATATAATATTGATAAGATTTTGTCGCGGTTATTATAATTATCCATAGAGGATATGGAAAATTATAATAATTAAATGTCAACTTTATTAATCTAAGAAGTTTACATTACTTCTGTGAACATGAGCATTTTTCATTATCAGAGAACGACGAATCAAACCTGAGTGAAACTCTCTGGGTAAATTCATCCCTTTTCCCGTTATTCCACTGTGATACAGGGCGGAAATAACCTACAACTCTTGAATAAACTTCAGTTGGCACCTTGATTCCTTTCATATTATAACCTCCATGTGTAGACAATATATCGGATTAATTAAAATAGTCAACAAATATTTGGCAAATATATGTCTATAATTTTATAATTGACTGCTTAAAGTAGTGCTGATATGCAGAATTACCTGAACAGGGGAGTCACTTTACATTATGTCTTTTAAAAATAAAGCAAATTTTAAAAAAATTTATACTCTATCCCTTCTGCTGTTTCTTTATATGTCGCAGGGACTCCCTTTCGGTTTCCAGGTTACAGCGCTGCCGGTTTACCTCAGGGAGAGCGGTATATCTCTTACAATAATCGGATACAGTACTTCTCTTGCACTCCCCTGGCTTCTCAAAGCGCTTTGGGCTCCTCTTCTTGACTCATTCTGGAGCCGCAGGCTTGGCAGAAGAAGAACATGGATTATTCCTCTTCAGGTTCTGATGATCGTTTCAATGCTTGCCGCATTCTATACCAGCCGTTTAGGGCTCATCCCTCTTCTCGTTAATATTTTTTTTATGAATCTATTTGCCGCAACACAGGATATATCCGTTGACGGGCTTGCTGTTGATATTTTGAAAGAGGGTGATCTGGGTCCGGGGAACACAGCGCAGGTCGCAGGTTATAAACTGGGTATGATTATAAGCGGCGGAGTTCTGGTATGGATGAGTGCGATTATTCAGTGGAACCTGCTTTTTCTGATTATGGGTGTGATTGCTGCAATCCCGCTTCTCCTCATAATACTTTATAAAGAGGGGGATGGGTGTAAAACAGTTTGTGCAGAACGTATCGGTCTTCGGGATGTTGTATCAATATTTACTGATTCAGTAAAGAATCCGGCATTCAAATGGCTTCTGCTGTTTGTCGGTACATACAAGTCCGGTGAGATAATTATTGATGTTATGTTCAAGCCCTTCCTCATAGACGCAGGAATTAAATCATCAGAAATCGGGCTCTGGGTGGGGACTTATGGAATGGCTGCATCTATCGCAGGCTCCCTTGCCGGAGGTGTGCTGGCATCAAAATTTAATGTGTACAGGGCTCTTTTTACTGCATCAATAGCAAGGCTCTTCCCTCTTATATTTATAGTATTTCTAACTTTCGGGATTCCCTGTAAAGGTTATGTCATAGCATCAACTCTCTTCGAACATTTTTTCGGAGGGATGCTCACAACAACACTCTTCGCTTTCATGATGTGGAACTCGGACAAAAGAATCGGCGCTACACACTATACAATACTTGCATCTGTGGAAGTGCTCGGTAAAATGCCGGGGAGCTTCTTTTCAGGAGTAATCACCGAATTCGCAGGATATACAGATACATTTATTGCAGGGACAGTTATTTCAGCAGCAGTGATATTTATACTACCGTTATATAAAAGAAGTTTATGAGAAATCAGCTTGTATGCAATCAGCTAGTGTACAATCATAGGATTGATATCTTCGGGTGAGAAATCTGTCTTTAAATATCAGAAGGAAACTGTTTGAGTTTATAATACATATTTTAAGACTTCAAATTTTGATCAGGAGCATGTATGAGATTCAGGCCATGTATAGATCTTCACAATGGAAAGGTTAAACAGATAGTTGGGGGCTCCCTTGATGATTCTGGAGCATTAGAGAACTTTGTCTCGGACAAAGGGGCCGCGTATTATGCTGAACTATATAAAAGGGATAATCTTTCCGGAGGGCATGTGATTATGCTGGGCCCCGGAAATGAGGATGAGGTTTTCAGTGCGCTAAAAGCTTATCCCGGCGGGCTTCAGGTTGGTGGAGGCATCAATCCCGGCAATGCAATGGATTATATTGATGCCGGAGCAACACACGTTATAGTTACATCCTATGTATTTGCTCATGGAAAGATTAATATGGAAAACCTTGAAGCAATTAAAAGCTCTGTGGGGAGAGAGCACCTTGTTCTGGATCTGAGCTGCAGGTTTAAAGAGGGGAAATACTATGTTGTCACAGACAGGTGGCAGAAATTTACAGAATATGAAATAAACAGAAGTAATATAGCGAGGCTGGAAGAATACTGTGATGAGCTTCTTGTGCATGCTGCTGATGTGGAGGGGCTGAAGCAGGGAATAGATGAAAGGCTTGTATCTCTGCTTGCAGAGTGCTGTTCAATTCCGGTTACCTATGCAGGGGGGGTAAAAGATCTCTCTGACGTGAATAAGGTATATAACAGGGGTCAGGGGAGGATCGACCTGACAATCGGCAGCGCCCTGGATATATTCGGGGGGAGTATCAGCTATATGGAGCTGATTAAGATGAAGGAATTGGGGAGTTAACTATGCGTTTCAGGCTGCCTGAGCAGCAATTCCCGGCGGTTTTTTCATCATCCGGCTCTGTTTTTTGTAGTTCAACGTACCATGAGCAAACAATGACGGAGGTGATATGGAGGTATCTTCTTGCGTGTATCCCCCCGGTTCTTCTCTGACCGGTACCTGTCTCCTGTGAACCCGCATTAAGAGTTTTAGCGACACACCATTCATCTGCATTGATATAAATATATTATAACCGCTTAACGGTCTCCCTTCAGCAAGCCTGTTGTATTCCTTCTGTTTACGTGGAGGGAGTCCATGCCAGAGTCTTACTGCTTCAGCAAATGCTGACCTGTTCTTCTGCTGTATCTCTGTGCACGGATTGCGGGGGATTGAGTATGAACGGGCATACTGGTTCCCTTTAACATTGTAGTATATGATATTCCCCATACGGCCATGTACGTCTTTTATATATGATTTGAATTGTATCTTTGCCATCTCAGTATGTTTCTCTACAGGTTTATGGAGGAGGTTATACACCTGCGCTTTTAAGGTGTGTCAAGAATTTTAATATATCATGATAGAAATTACGTAAAATATTTAACTCATGTAATGCATGATATTAAAACGTGAAAGTAAAAGTTTACTAATATTCTGGACAGTTGTTATGAATTGTATTAATTTTATAAAAGGTTTCTTACCTGGAGGAGGGAGCGGATGGATTTCAGAAAATTCAGCAATAATTATGTAGTGAGAATAGATAAGGGTGAGGAGATCATCAGCAGTATTAAAGAACTCTGTTTAAAAGAAGAGATTAAGACTGGGAGTATATCAGGGATAGGGGCCTGTGATCTTATAGAAATCGGTTTGTTTAATGTAAAAACAAAGGAGTATAAAACTGAGGTTTTCAAAGGGATGTTTGAAATTACATCTCTCACAGGAAATATTACAAGAAAAGATGGCGAAGTATATATTCATTTGCATGTGAATTTCAGTGATGAAACCAATACAGTGAGAGGTGGACATTTTGTAAAAGCAGATGTTTCTGCGGCATGCGAGGTAATCATTAATAAGATTGAAGGTGCGGTTGACAGGGAGTTTAACCAGGAGATTGGATTAAATTTATTGAAGTTTTAGATGGAATATATATTAAACATGAAAAAAATTCTTCACAAGGAAAATGAAGCAATGAAAGATATAATTATTTTTGGATTAATAGCTGGTTATTGGCTTATTGTATAACACTCACTGTGTATCTTTTGATGTAGAAGCTAAAGCGGATCGTGCGAATAATTTTCCTGATATTTGTTCCAAGGTGATGTAGGTGAATAACATTTTAAAAGCAAGTGAAATAACTACGAAAGAAGCTGTTGAAGAGGCCCGAAGAAATTATGAAAATAATAATTCCGGTCTTTATAAATAAATGTATTTTATCGTAGAAATGTATTTTTATTAATGATAAATTTAAATCTTTACAATCTCTCTATTTAAAAATTTTTGAATTTTCGCAATCGTTTTTAAGGTAGGATTTGCTTTCCTTGGATTTTCAAATTTCTGATAAGCCTGGTATGATATATCAAGCTTTTCTGCAATCTGCTTCTGGGTTAGATTTTTATTTTCCCTTTCTTTTTTTAATTGAATAGCGAAAGAGACATTAAGATCCGGGGAAATATAATAAATATCCTTACCTGATAGTTTTGAAGGATCTGAAATTTTAAAATTTTCTTCAAATGCGACTTCCAGGCATCCGGTTAATGCTTCCCGGGCGTATTTTAAAGCATCTTCAAGGGTTTTTCCATAAGTATGGCATCCCTTAACATCAGGAAACGAAACCAGATATATTTTATCTTCTTTGTCATACTTAATCTTTGCCGGGTATGCTAACATGTCAAGTCACCTCCTTAGTTTATACCTGCATCTTTCAGGATTCCGTTTAAAGTTCCTTTCGGAATATCCTGGTTACCGTGAACGGGGACTGAAAGTATATTTTCAACTCCATGTTTTTTGAAAATATGATGTGAACCGTTTATTCTCTTTAACTCCCAACCGTTTTTTTTCAGAATTTTTATCAGTTCCTTTGCTGTCATAATGACTGTATGCAACTTATAAGTTGTAATGTCAAGAATGAAATTTATTAAATTTATTGTGTTAATTTAAATTCGATTGTGATTATTTTAATGATAAATGAGGGTGAAGCAGATAAAATAGGTAATCTGTTTTTATATTATGATGGTATATGCATAAATAAAAAAGCAGCTTTTTCAAGCTGCTTGATTTTTCTGCTCCCCGTGGGGGACGATTGGAGAACAGTTTTCACGGATATTCTTGTGGAGTGGGCGGCTTAAATTTCTTTATTTCTGTCAGACACAATTAAAAAACTGACAAATATTACTCCGGCGATAGGGAGCAGTAGAGCTTCCCAGAATTTCCGGTCTGTTTGACGTAATAATGATTTATCATACCAGGTATTCCCGGTGTTAAATATCCCCCAGCCGAACATTAAGAACAGCATAATATATATGGTCAGTCCAATAATTATAACCGCGAGTAAATTAAAATGTTTGCGCCTGACAAACCAGTCAAGTGTTACAGCTGCAGCGTATACCTGGAACGGCAGGGATATTACAAGCAGAATCGGGACCGCGTATGGATAAAGATATCCGCTGTTTCCGGTGAACCATGCGCCATATCTGTGAAGGTCAAGAGCTAATATGACCAGTAGTAAACCACCTGACACTTTAGCCCGGCGATAGTAGCGGTCATGCTTGTGCGGATCCGCTGTGATGCTGTGGAGATAGAGCAATACTTTTAAAAGGATTCTGCCTGACATGGTTAACTCTTTTGATATTCTTTATTTCTAAAGATATTCAGTCTTCTGGAAAATTTTACATAGATACTTTCATTTTCTTTTAAAGCCTTTATAAATTGTTTTTGATATCCCATTACAGGCTTTTCTTGATATAGTTCGATAAAATTTATTAGAGAAATTTTATCTGACATGGTAGCCTCCTGAAGTAAAAGGCTCCCGGATTTCTCCGGGAGAATTAACGAGTTAAAACATGCTGTCTTTCCAGCTGTCATTTGTCGCCCAGGGTGTCGATCCCTGCGGAGCTGCCGAGCGGCGACAGTGAGGATTAATCTTTAGCAGATAAAAAATCCTCCCCTTCCGGTATTTCATCACCGTAAAAACCCTGCATACATTCATAGTTGCAGAATAAACGATCCTGTTTTGTCCGGGTTTGTTTGCTTTCTTCGATTGATTTACCGCAAAATTCACACTTGATTTTATTATCTATCCTGTAATCATCCGTATCAATATCAGCATCATCATAAACAATTTTTGTGGCCATTGCTTCTATGACATCAAAAGCCGGGAGATTGTAACCTCTGATAAATTCCATGACTTCCGGCATTGCGTAAAGCTCGTCAATAACTGTTTTGACATCTGTGCCTTTAATACTATTCACTTTGATTATCATTGTTTTAACCTCGTTTTGTTTTATTTTATTACTCTGCATTTATCCGGGCTTGTGACCGGCCGCGGCTGCATTACGTTCTATATTTCAGGCCGCGTCAGCGGCATATCAGCTTGTATTATACATCATCCTTTCTCCCTCCTGTCAATATCCTTTTTCTGTGTGTTTCAGCTTGTGTTTTCCGGTTCATAAATGTTCATGCGTGACCTCTATATTATTTTATGCAGCTGCGCTGCCTGTTTACTGGTTAAAATATAGCGCGTCAAGTTTGCGCTCCATGTCATCAAGTCTATATTCCAGACGTTCAATATATACAATCAATTCAATTGAGCAGTTAAGCTCCGCTGCTCTTTTTGCTATACGGTTTTTATATCCCTCTTCCCATTTGTGTTCACATCTGAGGCGATATTCGAGCAGCTGCTCCCGGTATTCTTCAAAGCCTTCTGTCTCTTCGATATCCCAGCAGGGATCATTAAGCCAGTTTTGTTTAAGGTACTGAATTTCTTCTTGTGTTTTCATACAAATAATACCCCCTGTTCTTCTTCGTTTTCTTCTTTGGTAATTAATACAGTTAAATCTTTTTCAAGTTTGATTAAAGTATTTTTAAAGTTTTGTTTTGTTAGCGGGTAATTATCAAGCTTTCCTGATTCAATAAGCTTTTTCTTTTTATATATCATTGATTGCAAAATTTTTTTATTATCAATTATTCCAGAGCCATCACAGTTCGGGCATCTATCTTTCAAATAAGAACCAGAGCCGTGACAGAATGAACAATATTTTTGATAAAATTTCATTACTCGCTGACCTCTTCATTGATTAAATTATCGTGAATCAATGTTATCATCAGGGCGTTAAGCTCCTGGATTAAGACATTGATTATCTGTAATACTCTGTCTATCTTCGGCCGTGACAGCTCCCCGGAATTGTCCCGGAGAGCTTCAAGCCTGACCTCGACAGATTCAAATTCTGATATAATACGCTGTACTGTTTCCCCGTATGTCATAATGTTTACCTTTTTTTATAGTGCATTGCTTCTTCTGCCCATACCTTGACAGATTCAGAGCAGATTATTTCTCCGTTGTCTGGATCGTGCAGAGCTTCCCTGATATTTTTTGACTCTATGTCGCGGAACCTCTGGACGATTTCAATAGCTTGCTGAAGGTTAATTTTTACCTCTGGAAAGCCTTCTGTCTGTGTGTAATAATCATATTGTAATTTCATGTTTTAACCTCGTTGCGCTTTTCATCTGTCCTCTGCATTTTCCCGGCTTGGAACCGTCTTCGGCCGCATTACAGGCGGGCAAGTGCCCGCATATTATTTAACAATCTTTTTAAGATGTTCGATTGCTTTCTCTGACTTACTCGCTGCAGAAAATATAAAGTTGCTGTCTGATTTGATTTTCTGCTGCCATCCGTGAATATAAGAAGCTGTGTTTTTAGTCTCCATATCGATATCAAACTCAAAAGCAAGAAGAGCGGAGCCGATTTCTGCTATAAGTTCTTCTTTAGCGTATGACTCAGAACCAAAAGCAGCGTTTTTTTCAAGGCCTCTATCACATCTGCTTTTATGTCCTGTCCAGTGTGTTAACTCGTGGAATAAAGTCTTATAATACAAATCAGAGTTTTCAAACTGGCCGAGTTTTGGCATATTTATATAATCAAAAGTCGGTGAATAAAAAGCTCTTACCTGGTCTTCATGTCTTAATATTGCTCTTGTTGCTGCTATAAACTCTTCAACATCCATATTGATTTTATTATCTTTCATCTCTGCGCGTCTTTTACTGATAAGCTTTTCTTTTACATCTTCCGGCAGTTCAATTAAAGAGAGTCCGAAAACTGTATAATATTTAACGCTGGGTATTTGTTTCCCTGTGAGGTTTCCGGCTGTATCAACTTCATTAAACCAATTCCAGAAACAAATATGTTTACCGTGTGACCCGGCTTTAAGGCTGCCATTAAGCTCTTGAATCTGTTTAAAGGTGAGATAAAATTCATCTTCAGTGCTGGCGAGTAAAAGCTGATTTATCCCTTTGTACACATGACCGGATTGAAGATTGCATTTACCGATTGCAAACCACGGTTTATGCCAGGGAACAACACCGCTTTCAAGCTCTTTCAGTATGTCGTTAATAATAATTTCTTTAGCTTTCATATTAAGCCACCCTGAAAAACAGCATCCCGAGCTTTTCAGCTGCTATGCTTGCCAGTTCTGCTTTAATCGCTGCTTTCTCCGCATTTAACAGCGGTCTGTTTGTGTAAATGATGTAACCGTCTGAAAGTTTTTTAATCTCTTTAATACTCATGTTTTAACCTCGTTAAAGTTAATTTGTGTCTTTATGTGATTATAATAATCACGTATAATATTAAAGTCAAGTAATTTTATTTATTTTTTAATCTTTTTCGTGTTTTTTTTAATCTCACGTATTGACAAGTATTATTATAAAATGATAGAGCTTTCCTGACTGGATTACAGGCGCGCAGCGCATAAGAGTAAACACTCTCAAGGAGATAAAAGCCACAATGACAGATAAGCAGGAGAAGAAGAAGGGAAGACCACCCAGAGAGACGGAACCAGATAAGACATATCATTTTAGATTACCAGATGACTTAATAAGCGATCTTGATAGTATAGCGGATGAAGAGAGTAAACGGACAGGATACAGGCTTGACCGGGTTAATATTGTCAGGCGTGCTTTAACTGACTTCATACAGCGTTATAATCAGGAGCGCGAAAGATGACATTTTGCCGTGTTGCCGGAAGTGACATAATATTCCGGAAGGGGAACCGCGCGGGAGGGAAGCTCACCCTCCTCTCTCCCCACTCCCTACAATTCACAGCATGCAGATGAATAGGGGGGGGTAGTACAGGTACACGGATGCAGATCAGGCAGAGAGACTCGCATAAGCGTAGGGAATTTTTAATAAATTCAAGGTGTTGTAATGGATATCGGCTGTGTAAAGCCTTCGGGCTGTGTTAAGGAGTTTGAGGGGTACTGTCATTCTTCCCGGGAATGTAAGTATCAGCGGCTAATGATAGAGTGTAGGCACTGTCATTACAGATATCCGTATACAGGGGTAGTGTTTGATTACTGTCCTGGGTGTGGTAAGGCTTATGCGGCTGCGCCGCCTGCTATAGATATTGAGTTTTAGCCCTGACGAATAATTATTCGAACCTGAAAAGCTTTTCACAATATTATTATTTAATTATTTAATTAACTTCTTAAATGCTTTAATGACGCGAAATAAGGGCATGTTCAGGGCTTTTTCTGTTCCGGCGATAATGATAAGGGGGTCAGTTTTGACCCCCTGTTTTTTTGAGATTTCGGGCTAATCTGAGGCGTTTAGAGTGGTATTATGTCGCTTCAGAGATAATGCTCTCTCATAAGGGTGTTATATGCTTGCCTTGCCTTCTTATCTCCGTCTGTACGGTAGCAGAGATTATATTTTGCGGCGTGTTTTGGTATTTGTGAAAGAAGGTCCTTCCAGGTGTCTTTTATCCTTTCCCCTCTATGAGTGAGTATAAATGATTCTGTACCCTCATATGCTGCTGATATAAAGGGATATGCTGCTGCCGCAGCCTGTTTGTTCTCAAATGGGTCATAGGGATATGTATACAGCCTCATGGAGCAGGCGAACCCTTCAGGTTTTGGCAGTGTTTCACCGGATTCAAGTTTCTCTATAAGCTCCTCAATGCCTGATTTATTGAGCGTGGCAAGACAGAACAGGTAATCTTCCAGCAGGGAAAAGCGGATATCCCTGTAAATGATATTCCCGCCTGTGAGTATCAGGTCAAGGGTGATAAACCCTTTCCAGTTTTTCTCGCGTTCCGCAAGCTCTGAAGATATTTTCGTGAGTTGCTTGTTTATACTGAGCTTTCCCGGAAAGCATGTGACACAGTTTGCCGGTATATCTCCACCCTGACTATCATTCATCAGAGCTTTATCATTGATAAAGATAGTATGACAGATAAATTTCTCCCCGTTCCAGAACATGACGTATGACACTTCGGTACCGTCAGGCCTGAATATGACTGTATTATCGATAAACTCCCAGTGATAGTCTGATTCAAGACGTTCTATCTGTTCGTCAGTGAGGTTATTTTTGAAGAATAGTTCAGGCATTTTGAAGCCTGCATCAAAGGCGAGTGCTAAAGCGTGCTGAATGTGATTGTTTACGTTATCTACAAACATTGATTCTGCTCCTGTTATTGTGTAGTAGTTGACATGATGACTTAAGACTGCAGTATTTATACCTCCCGTTGAAATATTGTTCACATGCTGTATAATTCTGACCGCTTATGTGTGCAACCATGCCGTAAAAGCATACACATTGACGGTCATCAATCTTAACTTTCGGCATCAGTAACCGCGCATTTCCTTACGCATTTCTTTTTTCATCTGGTAATACGGATTATTCTTCTGCATCTCTCTTCTCATTGTTTCTCCGGGGTGCATCATTCTTCGTGCTTCCTGCTGGTCCTCTCTGCGCTCTTTGGAAAGCTGCTTAAATATTTTATACATCTGCTGACCTCCAGGCATACCGAGCCATTTGGCGGCGATATACAAAGCCGGTTTACTTCCCGGTTGACCTGAAAAAGTTTGTAATGAATCGTATATATGCCCCGTGGTTGCCCCCATCCAACTTCCTCCACCATAGCGGAAAGAACCTCCTGAAACTGGCATCATACTTAAAAACTCTTTCAGAGTTTCCATAAAAGCCCCGGCTAATTGTCCTTCTCTTTTTGTGGCTTCTTTTCCCTGTAAAGCGTCTACCCATGACTGGCCTGTAAAGCCTTCATAAGCAGCTGAAAGAGGGGCTGGCATCGGTGACTTTGTTCCTGCCAGTTCATATATGGTATTACAGACAAAGCTTGCTGCTGCGAATGTTACCACGTTTTCAATGGCTTTTGAAGTAGGAAGAAGCTTTCCCCTCTCGTAAACATTAAACTTGCCGTCCGCGTTAAGTCTGGCGAACTGGTTTTTATCGAGTGATTCAACATTGCTTCGGTCAAGTCCTTCGGCTTTAAGTCTGTTGGTTTTACGGATTCCCATAATGTCATCCGCGAGGAAATTAAGGTTATTGATAACAAAAGTGTTGAACAGTGTCAATGATTTTCCAAGTGGGGTATGCTGAATCGGTGCAAGGTCTATCCTTGCAGCTGACCCCTGAGAGTTAATGACTGTATCATCAGCAAATAATATTGCCTCTTTCGGGGAGAGCTTGCATACATCCTGACCGTATCTATAAGCAGATAACCAGGATATCTGCGCTGTCTTCAGGTCAAGGTACCGCAAAGGGAGTGTTCCGATGCTTGCCGCTGTTTCTTTTGCTCTGCCGAGCTTTCCGGTTAATCCTTTTGTCATCTCTTCAACCGTAATATCATGCATCCTTGCTTTTAATACTTTGCTGTTTTCAAGTGCAAATTTCTGCATATCAGGCCGCATGAAGTCCATAAGCCCTTTTCCAACTGCGCGCGGACCAAGTACCCCGATTGTATTAACCACGGCTGAGGGCTGTACCGCCATTGATTTTGCATTATATGTCAGAATAAATATTCCGATATTGCGATTGACCTTGTTTGCCATGGTGTTAATCCAGTCTGCAGCTTCACTGATTTTCTTACCTGATACATAGTCAAGCGTATCATGCAGATATTTATGTGCATACGGATTTACCTCTGCAAAACGGCTGTTTACGTCCAGTCCGTCTCTGAGCTTCCCGATAACAGGTGTCATGTGTGCCGTTCTGAGGGCTGTTGTGAGATACTTGTCCATGACATAAAATGCATCTGTTTCAAGGTCCCGGGTACTCTGTACCCTTTCTTTACCATACTGAAATGATAATCCGCGGGTTTTAAAATCTGTAATACTGGTCCTGTAAAAATCCTCTGCGGGTATCTTTGTCAGGTCATAGCCAAGCTCTTCAAGAAGTGAGAACTTTCGCATGAATGTAAAGTAATCGTCAACCTTTTCTATTTTATCAAGGCCTGCAACTTCCCGGGCTGCATTGATACGCTCATACATTACATCAAGTACTTTGCGGATTTCCGTAACTGCTGCCTGCTGTTCCGGTGTCAGCTCTTCAAACTTCTTCGGCTCTACCAGCTTTCCTTTATTCCTGAGCTTTTGAGTGATTACGCGGTCTATCATTTCCTGTTCTTTCAGGGGACGTTTATAAAAATCCTTCGGTCTTTGTGCCTCAATGACTTTCCGGTTTATCTCTGCAAAAGTAGCTTGTCCCTGTTCCATCTGACCTATAAGGTGCTGTCCTATAACATCACGGTCGTGGCTGCTGAATTGTTTTTTATAATCCTTAATCCAGTCTTTATACCGCTGGCTTTCAATTACAAAGTTATGTTCTGCCTGCCTTAACGGTACAACAAAGTTTTTATAAACCTTCTGGCCAAGCTTGTTGGCAATAAACCGGCTTTTATTCAGGAATAGGTCAGGGCTTGCACCTTTCTGCTTAAATTCACGCTCAAGATGATTTGCTCCTTCGAATGTACGGTTAATCTCTTCAGGGGTTTTGACTGCAAATTCCATAAGATCATTAAAATGCTCTTTGCCATAGTATTCAGCATTACTTCTGCTCATCTTTCCAAGGTCTAAAGATTCACCCATGGCTTTTTGTAATAGCACCTGGTTCTTGACTTTGGCATCAATAGCCTGCTGGTCTATTTCTTCAAGCTTCGGAAGGATCTCTTTCTGCCTTATATACGGTGATTTACTCTCTTCTATAAGTTTATTCCGGTATTCAATGTATTCCGATTGTGATTCGATTCCTTTAAATTGTTCCTCGGCCTGTAAAACTTTTTTTGAAAACGATTTTCCTTCACGGTCAATCTGAAACTGTGCTTTTCGTGAAGCGTGTTCTATCACATGCGGAGGAATATAGTTTGTCTCCTGGATTACCTTTGCGACTATCTCCCGCTGTACCGCTTCCTGATATGGCTTTTTAAGTGTCGTATATCCTGATTCTTTGCTGTCTATATGGTCAAGCAGGGACGTAGGGTCTTGCGCTACCTTGAATCTTTCTTCAGGTGTCATTACTGACATTGCGTAGTCAATAACCTGGTCCATACGGTCACGAATTTGCGGTTGATGTTCGTATCTGCGATAGTTACCAGTGAGTTTATTCAACTCTTCTTTCATGTATTTATGCTGCAGTTCCTGCTTATATTCATTGAATTTTGACAGGTTTTCTTTCGCTGCATCTGTGAGCTGTCTGACTTCTTCCAGCTTCCCGGCAAGTTCTTCACCTCTCTGCGCCCTGAGCTTGCTGTCAAACAACGGACTGCCTGGTACTTCCTGTTCTGCAAATGGATTGTTCTTAATCCCGTTTATATGTTCATTAACCTTTTCTATAACTTCAGGTTTAAACTTAAAGCCCCCGGCTTCTGTCTGGTCAAGTACATACGGCCTGTATTCCTTTGGAATCTGGTTCGGCTGTATTATCTGTTCAGGAGATTTCCCTTCTTTGTAGTTAGCTTTTATCTGCCTGTTTACTATTTCATTCTGAATGTTTGAAACTCTTTCAGCTTCAATCTGCCTTTCGGTTTTGACAACAGCTTCATCAATGATATACTTTGATGCTGCCGGGTCCTTCATGTATTCGATATGCTCAGGCTTGATGTTCTGAGTAATGCGCTCTTCCGGTATTCCCTTAGATGCAGCTGCTTCTTTTATCCCCCCTGCGACATGAGGGAGTTTCATCATTCCTATAAGTATTGCTGTTTTTACAGCGTCTTTAGCTGTAAGATCATTAAACCCTTTGCCATTTAAAATCATGTCACTTCCGAGAAGTGCGGTGCCTTCTGCCACGGTTGATATACCGGCATCAATGATTTTATTGGTTATACCTGGTTTAGCGAGAACATTAGCAACTGGTTTACCAAGTAATCCGGCTGCTGCGGTAGCCCATCCGGTCGCCCCGCCTTTTAAGGTTTCAACTACAGGATCTGCCACATTTTCAACGGTTAACGGTATTTTGCCGCCATTGCGTTCTTTAATCTCCATAGTCTTATCGAGTCCGGCAGGAAGTCCGAACGCTCCGAACGCTCCACCGATTTTTCCACCAAGAGCATAAAGAGGGAGGTCAGAGATTATCTTTCCTGCTTCGTATGCTACTTCTTCACCCATACCCTCAGGCTGATATCCTGATTCTTCAAATTGTTTTATCCCTTTGCCGGAGGCTGTGTCCGGTGCATAATTCTTAACGAGCTTTGCAGTGGTTGAACCGTAACGGCCTCGCAGGAACGCATTTCCCTTTCCTCTCTGCTGCTGTTTTATCGCTTCGTCAATTGATGAGGGAAGGGTTACTGAATTCGTATTCTCGACATTGGTAAGCAACGGCCTCATGCTTGCCAATTCTTCAGGAGAATAACCCTCGACTTTGACAGGGGGATTATTTTCAGTTGGTGCTTTTATGATTTTAGATTCAACTCCCTCCATCTTGTCAGCGCCAGCATTAAACTCAGAATAGATTTTATCAGCTTGTGCCGGATCTATTTGCGGTTTCACCACCTCATTAAAAAAACGGTCTCTTGTTTCGCGTTTTTTTTCAGGGGAATACTCCTGATATTTAGGAGATGTTATTACATCTTTCCACTGAAGAGCCATTAATTACCACCAAGAAATTGATCTACAGATTTCATTTTAGCATACTCAGAATAAGGTACAGCCTTAAATGTAACAGGGTGCATTCGTGGTGTTGTCGTGTCTCCGCTTGCATCGAGTTTCGAATTATACTCTTTAGCTTTTGATTCTTTACGGAATGTAAAAAATCCGGCATTATCATCGGCAGATTTATTAACCTGATAATCTGTTGCCATTTGATTTTCAGCCTGGACTTTTTTCAGGTTTTCTTTTTCGAGGTCGTTGAGAGTATCGCTCCCTTCGCTTGATGCGAATTTATATGTGAATTGAGAAGTATTAGTAATCCCATTTCGTGCAAATATTGGATTATGCTTTTTTAATAATACACTTGCGGGATCTTTATCGGTTAGTATCGCGTCTGATGATTTTACAGTACCTATCAGTTTACCATTACTATCAAAAATATTAACTCGCTCAAGTTTGTTTCCTGCGCCTCCTCCCTTACCACCTATACCAAAAAATCCTGCAGGCTGGGGTTGAAATGTATGTCCGTAATGATCTGATATTGCTTTTCCTGTGGTGATGTATCTGTTATATGCGGCAAGGCCGCCACCGTTTTGTATTGCATTGATTGTGTCATTTATAAGCTGCTGCTGTTGATCAACTTCATTGCCCTTGTAAGATGCAGGAATATTCGCAAGGGATTTGTTGTAAGCTTCAGCTTTTTTATTAAATGCTGATATATCATTGTTTTGCGATTGCTGCTGCTTATATGTATCAACCAGTGTTTGCGGCTTTCCGGTTATACCCATAAGCTCAAGTTGAGCGTTTAAGCTGTTAGTATCTTTACCATATATTTTTTTAAGTTCATTGACAGCGTTTATATCCTGCAAAGTCTGACCCTGTCTTGCTTCAGGAGTTAGTGAAAGTTGTTCTTTTAAACCGATTTCTTTCCCGCGAAAAGGATTCTGTGCTTCCCACTGTTTTACAGGGCCCGCGAATAAAGATGACAACCCGTAGTTCTCTGCAGAATGTAAAGCTTTAGCGGCTCCTTCTTCATCTCCCTGTTTGTTAAGCATATCTGCAAGCTGCAATCTTTGAGCAATTGCTGTACGCTTCATCTCCTGTAATCCCTGTGCAGTATTCTGAGCATTGCGAAGTGAATCGCTTATTGTATCAATATATAATGGCATTATTTCCCTCCTGATCCGCCCATTATTGAACCGATACCTTGACCAACTGAACCGGCAGCAGAGAGTATATCAAGGAGTCCACCTGTTTTCTGTATAGCATTGGCCTGAGTTCCCAGCACTGTTTGATTCCCTCCGAGTAGCTGAGATAATGATGTCAGTTGCCTGTTATAGGCGCTTTCCTGACCTTGTTGTTTAAGCTGCTGCTGCTGTAATTGATTCTGATAACTCAAATTATTAATATTGTTCATCGTGTTCTGCTTTAATTGATCTTGAGCATATCTGTTCGCAGATGAATGTAACATTGAGCTATGCTGTGTATTGCCTAACTGTTGATTAAGTTGTTGTAATGCGGGATTAACTATTCCGGTTTGAAATGCCGCAGCTCCGTTATCTGTATCATATTCATACGAGCTTTGTGGGTTTGTTGAAAGACCACTAAGCACGGAATATGTTTGTGGATTGTACTGCTGCTGAAGCCCTCCGACCTGGTTTAATAAGGCTTTCTGTGCAGCAGTCAGTGTACTTGTCTGCTTTGTTCCTCCGAAGAGAAGACTGCTTAATCCCATAA
>DIEX01000020.1 GCA_002418835.1 Spirochaetia bacterium UBA5763
TGCCTGTCCCCTACCGGCGCGAAAAATCCCCCTTACGCGGATATCCCGTACTGTTCCCTTATATTACGAAGCAGGTTCTGCTCTTCAACTGTAACCCCGTCAATTGACGCGGCTTTATCCATGAGGTTGAATATCTTATTACGCTTCTTATCATCATCGGGCATCTTAATAACAAGGTTCCCGCTCATAGCCATGCCGAATAGCGGTCCTATCCTGTCTGTATTATAGCCCCACTTATCCGCAAGGTCCTGTGCGAACCGGTACTCCTCAGCGCTCATCTGCCCGTCTGATGCTATTACAACCATTATATTATTGAAGGCGAAGTCTCTTACATCCATCAGTTTATCTATTGCTGCGGGGTCAATATTGTAGCCGAAGTTTGATTTGTTGATACTCACCAGGCTCCTGTATTCAGCAACGGTCATCAGGTCTGTTATTATCCATTCATTACCTGTACTGTTAAGCGGAACTCCGCAGTATTCGCAGTTCAGTTTAAGAGAATTCTCCACGGGTGCGCCGCAGCTTGAGCAGATATGCGCGTAAATTGACCCCTTTGATGCCTTAGCTTTTTTATCCCTGCTCATCACTACAATTTCGGTGTCAGACATAAGCACAGGGTCGATTTTATTAACACGGTTACCCTCTATGCCTACCCTCTGTGATGATGACTTTATCGCGATATAAAGGTCATTGATGTTCCCCCTCTCGCTCACCCCCACAATGTAAACATCATTCAGGTAGATGCGGTTATAGGCAACAGTTCCACCTGTCATCCTTGACTGTACCTTTTCAAAAACATTATCACTTACAAAGCGCCTCAATATTGCCGGGTCGTTGTAAGCCAGTGCTGTTATAATCTGGAGATAACCGTTGCTCGCCTTATCCTCCACAAGCTGAACAGAGAAGTCCTCGTTTTCATCAATGAGGTTTCTTATCTTTTCATTAAGGCCCGGGGATTTGTCCAGTTTAGGATTTGAACTAATATAGTCATCAGCCTGCGTAATCTCAGAAAGTACCCAGTCATATTCACCGGAGTTGGTCTGCGTGCCGCAGGAGGCGCACCTGCTCAGCTCCCCCATATCCTCCGGTAGAGGGGCTCCGCAGTTGGGGCAGTCGTCTGTTGCATAAATATCCTTTCTCGGCTTACCCCTCTTTTTAAGAAAAGACCAGTATTCAACGAACTCCTCCTTACCCCCTGAATTGAGGGAGGAGTCCATCTCACTTATAAACCTGTCAGTAATGGAGGCATGAATTGCTGTATGAATTATATCATACAGGCCGTCTGAATCCACCTGGTCAATGTAGATATTCATGACTGTGACGTCTTCAAGTGTATTCCTCTGCTTTAAAAGCTGCATCATCTTAAACTGTGTGTTGAACCTCTGGTAAACCCCGTCAGAGATGAATTTTCTTACACCTGATATATCCTGTTTCTCCCAGGCCTCCTGTATTTTAAGGAAAGCGGCCATCACGTTTGACTTAAATGTCTCCTCGTCAAAATCCGGGTTGTTCCTGATAAAACTGTCATACCCTTTAGCCTTTTTAACACCTTCACCTGTGGGGAGCTGGTTGTAGATTGTCTGCTGCTTCAGTTTCTTTTTTGATATATAAGAGAATATTACGAATCCGCCGATAACAACTGCCACGGAAATGATATTAAGAGGGAAAGGGAGTTCTATTAAAAGACGGATTATTAGGTATATGAGATAAATTATGCCGTCATCGCCCCCGCCACCGCCGCTGTCCATCTCCCCGCCCGCTCCTCCGGCCCTGGCAAAGAGTATCACGGCTGTTAAGAGGATGACTGTAATTATTAAAGTGATAAGGGGATACCGTCTTTTAATAAGCATGATAAAATTACCTCTGATATTATTATATCCCAGTCATCTGTGCGATTTCAAGAAAAATTTATTTTATCTGCTTACGGAGAGGGGAGCGGTTTCTTTTCTTAAATTTTTATAAGATTCGAATTAAGGGTTTCATATATTTTAGCGGAAAGATCATTGAGGTTATAAGGCTTTTGTATAAAGCCGTAGAATCCGTGCTTTAAAATCTTCTGAGCGTAATCATCAACGCTGTACCCGCTCGCCAGGAGCACTATCACTCCGGGATTAATAGAGTACAGCCTTTCGTAAGTCTCCCTTCCATCGATGTCGGGCATAATCATATCAAGAATTACCATGGTAATATCCCTGTAGTTTCCGGCATAAATTTCAAGAGCCTCTTTTCCGCTCTTTGCTTTAAGCACATCATACCCGAGATACTTCAGAAGCTTTTCACCCACATTGAGAATCATAGCTTCGTCATCAACAAGGAGTATTACGCCACTCCCCCTGATCAGCTTTTCCGGTTTTTCAATTTCACCCGGTTCCAAGACTGCTGTTTCTTCGACAGGGAGAACAAAAACAAATGTGGAGCCCATCCCCGGTTCGCTATAGGCTTTTATTGAACCGCCGTGATTTGTTATTATTCCGTATACAGATGCAAGGCCAAGGCCTGTCCCCTCACTCTGTTCTTTGGTGCTGAAAAAAGGTGTGAATATATTCTCAAGCACCGCTTTATCCATACCGATGCCTGTATCACTTACTGAAACTTTTATATATTCACCAGCCTTTACATTGAAATCATCAAAATCATGCCCTGAGATTAACGTGTTTTCTGTCCTGACATAAATCTTTCCGCCATCGGGCATAGCCTGGCACGCGTTGATAAAGAGGTTTAAAAGCACCTGCCTTAACTGCCCCTGGTCGGCATTTACTGCCGGAAGTTCTTCCCTGAAAAAGGATTCGATGATTACCTCTTTTCTTGTCTGGCTGAATATCCTGATTTCACGTCTTATCAGATCATTTATATCAACAGGCTTAACCTCGTATTTACCTCCACGGGCAAAGCCCAGCAGATTTTTTGTCAGTTCCGTTGCAGCGGTTACAGAATCCGAGATGTTTTTTAGATACTCATAATCAGGATCAGCGGGTTCTCTTTCAGAGAGCATAAGTGAAGTATAACCCATAATCCCCATAAGTATATTATTAAAATTATGGGCAATACCACCGGCAAGGGTCCCTATTAATTCCATCTTCTGAATGCGCAGGATATCCTTTTCAAGATTCTTTTTCTCCTCCTCAGCCTTTTTAAGAACAGTGATCTCAGTGAGAACTCCCTGAATACCTGATATTCTCCCTTTTTCAATTCCAGGCCTTGGAGTGGTTCTGAACCAGTGTTCTGTACCGTTTTTATCAGCTATGCGATATTCAAAAGTGCTGCTTAAACCGGACATTACTTTTTTAAAGAGCTCCAGGTTGTCGCTTAAATCTTCCGGATTTATAAAATCGCTGAGCTTTTTCCCCGCAATTTCAGCAGGACTGAAACCGATAATATCTTCAACATTCGGGGATATATAAGTTATTACAGCCTTTTCATCAAGCCTGTAAACAATCTCTACGAGGTTTTCCACAAGGGTGCGGTATTTCTGCTCTGCTTCACGCAGGCTTTTTTCAGCGAGTTTACGTCCGCTTATATCACGCAGAGTCCCTTCAATCCCCACAGGGTGGCCGGCAGAATTATACATAATATGCGAGTTTGAAGAAACAATAACTACTCTGTTATCTTTTGTTTTTAACTGCAGTTCATAATCCGTGACCCTGCCGTTTTGAAATATAAGCTCAACGAACCTGTCCCTTTCGGTGGAGTCAGTATATACACTCTTAACCTGCATACCGATGAGTTCCTCACGGGTGAAGGTTGAGTATTTCTCTATTGAAGGGCTTATATCAGTAATTATCCCCTCCAGATCTGTCTGGTAGAATACATCCTGAACATTTTCAAATATGGTTCTGTATTTATTCTCACTGACCTGAAGAGCCCTTTGTGCTTTTTTACGCTCAGTAATGTCAAAGAGAGAGGCGATACTTTTACCTGTTCCCGGGATCAGTGTAACAAAAAGAAGGGTATCAAGGAGCTCACCGGTTCTTGTTTTAAAACGGAATTCATAACTTGATTCAGCTTCAGAGGGGGTATTCCGTCGCAGATGGTGCTGATTAAGCATCCTGTCAAGATCATCCTCTGCAACC
Organism: Spirochaetia bacterium UBA5763; assembly: GCA_002418835.1. Classification (GTDB taxonomy): domain Bacteria; phylum Spirochaetota; class UBA4802; order UBA4802; family UBA5550; genus UBA5550. Next base: position 4,071 of record DIEX01000020.1, read on the forward strand.
ATTTCAGTCCATTTGAATTTCCCCTCCAACTCCGCGCGTGTATAACCGACTTTTTGGGCAAAATTCTCATTCGCCAGGCTTATTGTGGTATCTTCTTCTATTACGATTATACTTGACCCTGTATTTTCAAAGAGTGTCCTGTAAAATCTCTCTTTCTCCTCAAGGATGGTATTTGTCTCTATTAATTCCTCAGTGGCGGCTTCAAACTCCTCGTTAATGGCTGCAAGTTCTTCATTAAGGGTCTGTAATTCATCATTATTCTTTTTTATCGATTCCTTGGCTTTTTTCAGTTCAGTGATATCTGTAACAGACGCAATACTCTGATCTGTACCACGGATCATCCCCACTGCCATTATACCGTAGCGCAGGTCACCGCTTTTTGTAATATATTTGAATTCATAAGATCTGGATGCCTGTTCCGGGTTACTGCGCCTCAGTTTATGCAGTCCTTTCATGAAATCAAGGCACTCAGGCGCAACAAGTTCAGGCCATTTCATTCTGCCTGCCACTTCCTCCCTGGAAAAACCGAACTCCCTCACAAATTCATCGTTTACCATGTTGATAGTCATATCACTATCTATTATAAACATCAGGGTTCCGGTATTTTCGAATATGGAGCGGTACCTGTCTTTACCCTCCCTGACCTCTTTCTCTTTAACCTTCTCCAGCTTATTTATTGCAGAACAGCGCAAAGCTATTTCGATAGAAGCATTAAGGAGTTTATCTCCGCTGTCCTTTGTGATATATCCGTAGGTGTTGCTTTTCAAGGCGCTGTCAATAATATCGCTTTCCGCGTCAGGAAGGAGAAATATAACCGGAATTCCATGTTTTTCAAACAGTTTTTCAGCTGTGACTGTTTCAGCGGTTCCACCGGCAGTTTCAATATCCAGCAAAGCAAGGTTTATTGCCGGTACTGTTCTGACAATGGCTGAGGCTTCCTCAATTGAAACCGCATTTATAACATCATAGCCGTTTTTTTCAATGAGGCTTTTTCTCCGGTCAGAGTCTGTATTATTTTTCTCAACGAGTAGTATTTTTTTCAGTTTTTTACTGGCCATAAAGTCTCATTTAATAGTGACATATTATAAAAGAAAAGAATAAAAGATCAAGCATGAATTTATATAATTCTAAATCAGGGATATCCGGCCCTGAATAAAAAAAGAATTTCTTTTTTAATTCAGGCTTAATAGATTAAAATTAATGAATTAAAACTCAAGGGGGGACAATGAAGAGACTCATTCTAATCATTTCCGTTATTTCTTTATGTTTCGTTTTATTCTCCTGTTCCAAAAAAGACAACAAGGAGCTTGCGGAGCAGGAGTTCAAACTTTCCGAAAACGCTTCGCTGAACCTGGAGATTAAAAAGCTGGAGGAATCGATCAAAGCAGTACAGACCGACGTTGAAAAAGCTGACATCTACACGAAGATTGCTGTTATCAATTCCGAAAAAGGTGATGTAAATTCCCTTATCAAATCCGCCACAGAGGCTATCAAGTACCAGCCGAACCAGTACATGTCTCACTACCTGCTTGGTAAATCATATATCACCACCGGGCGTCTGAATGACGCGGTAAGCGAGCTTGAGATATCAATAAGCATTAAAAGTAATTTCGCCCCTGCCTATTTTGAACTGGGGAACGCCCATTATAAAAAATACAGCTATCCGGGGGCAAAGGAGAATTACAGGAAAGCGGTTAAACTTGATAAAGATTTGATAGATGCCTACAACAATCTCGGGGTTATATCCACCATTACAGGTGACCTTGCGGATGCAGAGAAGAACCTTAAACAGTGTCTTGCCATAAATCCAGATTACGCTAAGGCATATAAAAATCTTGGCATACTCTACGATACAAAGATGAAGAAAAATTCCGAAGCAATATCAAACTATAATAAATACCTGAGCCTGCGGCCCGACTGTCCGGAACGGGGGCTTGTTAAACTCTGGATTGCGGCGCTGGGGGGTTGATGATGAATAATTTATTACGTCCGTTTATAATATGCGCTTTACTTCTTCTTCCGGTACTTCTGTTGAGCCAGGATCAGACTGCGTCTCAGATAAAGGTGGCGGTTGTGACATTTGATGACACCGTGACATCGGAATCCGAAAAGGAGAACAGCGGCGACAGAGCCGCGTCGATAATAGAGTCTCTCTTTAAGAGTATTGACCGGTTTTATGTAAGAGACAGGAACGCCATTCAGTCATACATCAGCTCCCTGGAAAAAGTTCAGCTGGGAGCAATGAGCCCTGAAGCCATGAAGGGGGACCCTGCATCTCTTAAAGTCGATTACCTTACGGTTGGTACTGTGTCAAAAATTGACGGCAGGTATGAGGTTGACGCAAGGACTGTGAGTATAGATAACATGATTATTGTTCACTCTCACGGCGCAGGTTCAGCAAACCTTAATGATGCTGCGGGTGACATTGAATGGTATATAAAAGAAAAATTCAACCGGGACTATATAAAAGAACGCCAGTCTGATGATGAAGAGCGCCCCACAGTTACTGTATTCAGGTTCAGTGATGCCAATGATAAAGCCGGAAAATCGGGGTATGCCGGATCTTTCGCCGAAATTCTGAACAGTCAGATGGGCACATTCGTTTCAATCTCCACCATTGAGAGAAAGTATTCCAGGGCGCTAATCAACGAAAAGATTCTGGAGATGGCTGGAGTTATTGAGAATGATGATTCCGGAAAAAATTATAAAGACAAAGGTATCCAATTTAAGGTTGAAGGCGATATCCGTGTTTTCAGTGACATGATTACCCTGAACTACAGGGTTTATGATACCTCAAGCAATGCGCTAGTCTATATAGGCTCACGGGACATAGGCTCATCAAAGGGCCTCCGCCCTGCGGCATGGAGCATATCAAATTCAATTGAAGATGCTCTAAACAACAGGCTGGGTATACTCAAGGTTACAACCACTCCTTCCGGTGCAGGTATCTTCATAGACGGGAAGAATGAGGGAAAATCCCCTGCGCAGATATCCCTGTTGAGAGGGACTCGTTTATTTGAGGTAAAAATGGATGGTTATATCCCCCACAAAGAACAAATTGGAATTCAGTCAAAGACTATAGCTGAAAAAAATATTACTCTTCGCGAAGTCCCTTTTAAACTCTTTGATAAAGCAATGGACTTTGAAAGGAGAAAAGACTGGAAAGGTGCGGTTACCGCATACAGTGATTTTATAAAGGAATATGGAGACACCAGGGAGGCTGACAGCGCCTATTACAGAAAAGGGCATATTGAGATGATGTACATGAAATCATACAAAGATGCCCTTGCAACTTTTGAAGCTCTTGTTAAAAGATATCCCGACACCATTATCAGGGCCGAAGGTTATTACGGTATTATGCGGGCTTATGAATTCCTCGGGGACAATGGCAAAGCTGCTGAAACTAAAAAGTATATTCTGAGCAATTATAGCGAGACCAATGCGGCAGAAGAGGCTGCAAAGATTTCCTATTAGGGAAAGATTAACAGCCGCAATTCAAGGGGGTTCTGCATGAAATTCCGGGTACTGTTTTATTCAATTCTGTCAGTCATGGTTTTTATGCAGCCCTCTTCTGCTGCGGATTACAGGGAGGAGTTCTGCTCCGGTGATTCCGGAGTATGTGTTTTGTTAGAGCAGAACGGAATTATGCAGCCTGTACTTAAAGAAACTTTCATCTTCGAGATTAACCCTCTTTCAGAAAAGCAATGGCCTCCCCCTCTGTTTTAAAGATGTCAAAGACCTCTGTAAGTTTTACAACCTTGAATATCTTTTTCACGTCAGGATCAATGCTGCAGAACGCGAGTTTTTTATTTCTTTTTTTAAGGGAATTCATAAGAGAGATAAAAATACCAAGCCCCGCGCTGCTTACATAGTCAACAGCTTTCATGTTAAGCAGAAAATGGCTTTCCGGTTCAGATAATATCAGTTTATCGATGGCCTTTTCAATAGACGCTGTAACAGTGAGATCCACATGCCCATGCAGATATACAATAACAGCATTCTCTTTTTTAATATATTGAAGTTTCAATTATCAGCTCCGTTAATTTGATTATCGGGTATTATTAAATAAGTCATCATTACCTGTTGACAATAACCATGACAAATTTATATTGTCAACAGGTAATGAATAAAATTACCGGTTCAAACAGATAATAAAATTTTAAATTGATAATTTTAAAAATACCTGTTAATATTTAATAAGGGTTCATTTTAATATATCAGATAGAAAAAGACAGTATGACAAAAAAAAAGAGTAACGAAGAACTTGAAAAATATATCCTGAAACTGGAAAAAACTGTATCCCGGCTTAGAAGCGCTGAAGTGATGCTAAAAGATGAATTAACCTGGCTTAATATGCTTATAGCACAATCAAGAGATGCCATCGTTATTCTCGATGAGAACGGAAAAACTTACAGGTCAAACAAACAGTTCGCAAGTATGCTCGGTTACTCCACGGAAGAGATAAACAGTATGCATGTCTGGGACTGGGAATATATGCACTCAAAAGAACGTGCTATAATAATGGCCCTGTCTGTCACCAGCTCAGGTGAACATTTTGAAACACAGCACCGCTGTAAAGACGGCAGCATTATTGATGTTGAGATAAGCGCCAACGGGGCATCATATAAAGGTGAAAAGCTTATACTTTGCATATGCAGGGATATTACAGAACTTAAAAAACAGAAAAAAAACGACTTCAGCTTATCAAAGAAAATAAAGAACTGAAAGCAGAGTTAAAGAATAAAACATCCGCGAAAACAGATTAATCAAAAAACCCCGGTTTGTTAACCGGGGCTTATTCTACATTTCGTATCTGCTGTAGAATGTATTTTTAAAAGGCAAATCATGTTTTATAACATACTCTTTATATCTGTTAACCCACTCCAGCAGCTCGGATGTATCGATGTTCTGAGCTTCCGCTCTGTTTTCCGCATCGATTGTGATAGTTACCGGATCATTAAAACTGATTTCAACAGAGATAAAGCTGCCGAGTTTTTCTCTGCCACTCAGTTTCTGAACGAAACTGTAAACAATAAGGTCTATGTCTACTGATGTACGCATGTTCATAATGCGTTACCCCCTCTTTATAATAGGGCAATTAGATTTACAGCCCTGATGATGTAAACAAATAATTCAACTTTTAAACATTCTGAAAAAAATAATACCTGTTATACGGATAAACAGAATGTGAGTCCTTCAATGAGAGGGAAATTACCGACCGGTCAATTATAGCAGTTAACGGTTTAATTAATCCTAAATGTCATCTCCGCGCAGGCGGAGATCCATTATTATAGAATATCAAATATTATTAACAATGGATTACTGTCTTCACGGGAATGATGACATTATGTATCGGATAACATAAAACAGGCTTAATTCATTCGTGAAAGGCTATAATTGTTTAAATGATTGTTTTATAACAGTCAAAAAAAGTGCTTGTAAATCCTTTATATACGGTTTATTAATCAAACATAAATAAAGAGAGTCTCTCCCATTCACGGTTCAAAAACGACAACATATTATCTGTAATACAGAGGTGCGATATTATGAATAAACCAGCACGATATGTCATACCGGGCATAATCTCCCCCATCAGGGTTGCTCCGGAAAAGAAACAGATGTACATGAAGATTATCTCCAGCCTTAAAGAGGATTTCACCGATCAGGAATTTAAAGAACTCAACTGGTGGGATATAATTATGCCATGCCTCGACTGTCACGGCATGAAGTTCACCCTTACTGACATTGCAATCGTTCTGCTGGTGCTGAGGAAAAAACGTTTTATAATCTGAGGTATCAGTTTACACGGTCTTTCTGTTCACTGCTTTTAAAATAACTTGTATTCCGGTTAAGAAGCTGTGTTCAAATTCTGAAATTAAAAATCACGGAAGTCCCATCCCCCCTTTCAATACTAACGTCACCTTTAAGCTGCTTTGCAAGGAGCTGAACAAGCATAAGGCCGAATCCCCGTGAATTGTTAAAATCAACAGATTCAGGTATCCCTGCTCCGTTATCTTTAATAATTACTGTAACTGCCCCTGAATTATTGAAAATCGAAATTTTTATAACACCTTTCTCATTCGCAGGGAATGCATATTTCATTATATTTGTCAGCAGCTCATTTATTATAATACCAAGAGGCTGAAGGTGTTTAACATCGATTGTGAAGTCTTCAATCTCCTTCTGAACTGTTACAGATTTACTGTTCGGGAAGTTATCTATAATTTCATCTGCCAGTGATGATATATAGGCCTTAACAGAAAGGGCGGCAACATTATGCGAACGGTAAAGCTTATCATATAACAGCATCATGCTGTTAACCCGGGAGGCAGCATCTTTTATGGCCGCAACAGCAGCAGGCTCACTTATGGTCGCGGTCTGAAGGGCAAGCAGGCCGTATATGGTATTCATATTATTCTTGATACGGTGATGAACCTCTTTAAGCATCAGGTCCCGGTCTGACAGAAGATCCTGCATCGCGCCTTCAGCCTGTTTATACCTCGTAATGTCAGTGATATAACCCTCAATAAATTTTACATCACCCTGTTCCCGTTCAACAACCTGCCCTCTCTCATAGACCCATTTGGTTACATAATCCCTGGACACAATCCTGTACTCAAGCTCCCACTGTTCTCCGCGGCTTACGGCATCGCGGATACCCTTCAACACGTAACTTCTGTCTTCAGGATGTATAAGAGTGCTGAAAGCTATACCGGCGTTAACTGCCAGTTCATGAGGATAATACCCTGTAAGGGTAAAAGCTCCGTCACTGACAAACTCAATTCTCCATTCCGGATCATTAAAGCATCTGTACACCATGCCAGGCAGATTGCCGAGGATACTTCTGACCCTGATTTCACTGTTTTTCAGGGCCTTCTCGATCCTGACGCGGTCTGTTATTTCATAGGCAATAACATCTGATGCAGATATATGGCCTTCGTCATCATAAATCATTTTATTCAGCAGGTGGACATAATGTATTTTCCCGGATTTATCAAGCACTTCATAATCAACTGTGTCTGACACGGTTTCTCCACAGGCCATTTTCTGAAGACGTTCACTGAATTTCTTTTTACTCTTATCAGTGAGCAGCTGAAAAGGACTGATTGAAGTAATCTCATCCCTGGTGTAATTCAGGTATCCGAGAAAAACATCATTTGCCTGAACAAACTTCCCTGTTTTAAAATCAACCCTGTATATCCCGGCAGGGGCATTTTCGTAAAGCTGCCTGTAGTTAGCCTCACTCACCTTTAACGCGTTTTCAGTTTCAAGCCTATCTGTTATATCATGATAACTGAAGAGGATGCCGTTTATCAGAGGGTCATTTACAAGATTGGTGGCAGTGACTTCTATGTTCCTGTAGGTGTCATCTTTGCATCTATACCGGAACTCCATGATTCCGGTATTATTATTCCCGATAAGCTCCATGTAACCGGCTCTGCTCTTTTCAAGATCCTCAGTATGAATCCTTGACATTGAATTTGTTCCGATAATATCTTCAGGCGCCCACCCGAACCTCCGGGTTATATTAGGACTTACATATTTAACAAAACCGCTGCTGTCAGTTATCCCTATAATATCCCTGATATTAGAGAGCATTGCCTGCTGTTTCCGCTCACTCGCTGCAATCTGCCTTTTCGCGTCAAAAAGCCTGAAAGCCATTTTTATGGAAGCATCAAGAACAGTTATCCCTGAGTTCTTTACCACATAACCGTATGAAGTAATCTTCTCTGTGGTTTCAACAACTTCAGGCTCTATGTGACTGGAAAGAAAAACTATAGGTACTTCACGAAACTTAAGAATTGTCCTGGCTGTATCAGGGCCGTTAATCCCTGTACCTAGATCAATATCCATGAGGATAAGTTCAATGCTGCTGTTATTTTTAAATATATCCAGGGCTTCCTGTCCCGAATAAGCGGGGATAACATTATATCCGTATTTTTCAAGTGATAACTGTTCTTCCATTGCAGTGATCACATTATCCTCCACAAGAAGGACTGTCCTTTTATTATTGCCGACCATTATTACACACCTTGATACCTGAAGAGACTACACTGGCTTGAACCGGTTTACCGCAGGATTTATACATACCATTACTTATTCTGTTATGTGAAACACACAATGTATTCTTTGTCAAGAAAGGTATAGCAGGGAGCGGATTAAATTTGCCTCTATTATTGGTATCACGGGATATAGCATAAAACCCGATGAAACGCAGTGAATGTTTACCCCACTGCAACCCTGACAGTTTTTACTCCTTACAGATATTTTAATTGACATAATAATAATACTCCCTGCTAATAAAATAATATAGATAAGTAATATTGTTTTCTTTGCCCTGTCATTTACTGTAATTCCAAGATTCTGCCGGTATATAAAACGGATTACATTCAGGCTTTTATCTGCAATATTACACTTCCAGCAAAAATACCACTCATATTACTAAGAATCCTTTACGCAGGAAAAGTATACACCTGTGTCTTTTCAGATTACAGCGAATTGTTCTGATTCATCAGCAATCATCAATGCACAGCTTTACGTATTACGGTGGTTATATGGTTCAGCAGGTATATCATAAACTGAGTTGAATTGAATGGTGATATCCGTGTCCGGGGGGATGATTATACCGTGATACCACCTCAACAAATAAAAAGGAGCCGTGAATTATCATGAACATGAAGAGCAGCAATACTAAAACAGTAAACGTGGTTAATAAAAATTTAGAAAGCCATAAAATATTCTCGGAAGTCATGATTACCAATAACTGGCGACTCATGAAGGCCTTTATAATAATCCTGGTAATCGCCAATGTTTCAGTTATTGTGATCAAGGCAACAGGCAAAGGGTCACAATATCTGACATATACAGACATTCTTGTTGAGGTTGTTGCTGTTACACTGCTTATGTTTATAACTAAAATATTCAGCGACCGGTTCCGCGGCAGTAAACGTTCTGCAATTATAACATTAACCGGTGTTATGCTGGCACTGGGGATTTTCCAGTTTTACTTTCACGGGTCCAGTGAACTTTTCGCCACCAACTACATACTGCTTGCTTTAAGTGTATTTTATTTTAATCGCAGGCTTTCAATCTATGCCCTCTTCCTTGTGCTGGTAACGCAGACCGCTCTTTTTATATTAAAACCTGAACTTATCCCCGGGGGCCCTGCATCAAACCTGCTTGTGAGGTATATTATCTATTTCATGGTGGGTATCGGTGCCATGGGGGGAGCAGATGCCACTCACCGTATACTGATGCTGGCCATTGAAAAGCAGGATGAAGCCAACAGCAACTTTTCCAGCCTCCAGGGGGTGGTTAATGCTGTTATTAAAACAATCGGTATACTGAAGGAACAGACATCAGAACAGACACAGGTTACCCTTGATATGAATGACGTTTCCCAGCAGCAGGCAGCAGCACTGGAGGAGATATCAGCGTCACTGGAGGAGCTGACAGCCAACTCTGAATCTATAAGTAATATAGCCCGTTCGCTTTTTGAGGAGCTGGATATTACAGTTGAATCCGTTGACGACCTGAAGAAAGTGAACGACCGCACACAGCAGAGCTCAATAGAAATAAATGAAACCCTGAACAATGTTTCAACATATTCTGAGAATTCATCCAGCCATTTACTTAAAACAAGGGAGAGCGTAGTTACCCTGAAAAGCAAAAGTGCCGAGATGTCAGACTTTGTCCAAGTCATCAATGATATTGCCGACCAGGTAAACCTTCTGTCGCTAAATGCCTCCATTGAAGCAGCCAGGGCAGGAGAAGCGGGCCGTGGTTTTGCAGTTGTGGCAGATGAGATATCAAAACTTGCTGATGCCACATCAAGCAACGCCCGCGAAATAGAAAGGATAATCCGTGACAACCAGTCTCTTATCGACAACAGCAACAAACTGATAGACGAATCGACAAATATGATGCAGCAGCTGAATAATGCAATCCAGAGAATTAAAACTGAAATTCAGGATATCGGTGATCTTATCGGGGACATTGACCTCACTATAAAGACCATCAGGAATCTGAATACAAAGGTGCATGATTCCAGTAAAAAAATTGAACATTCCACATCTGAACAGCGCCTTGCCACTGATGAATCAAGCCGCACAACAGCTGATATAGCGCAGAAAGCCCAGGATATAGTAAATTTTGCAAGCCGGATTAATGCTACTACCATGAATATAAATAACCTGGTGAATGACCTTAATGATATCACAAAGGATCTGAGGTAACCAATACAATACAGCCGTAGCCCAAAAAAGTACAGACGTAGCATGCTACCCAAAAAAGTACAGACGTAGCATGCTACGTCTCAACCAAAAAAAGCTCCCCGTAAACCGGGGAGCCTGAGACTGAAACAACAAATATATAAACGAGACACTCTCTTAAAACTGCTTGTTTGAAAATCTCCATAACCTCATTCTTTCAGCTTCCTTAATGAGATCATCTCTGAAATCGGGGTGCGCCAGGTTAATCAGCTTTTCTGTTCTCATCCATGTGGGTGAAGCAGTAAGCCTCTCGACACCGAATTCAGTGGCAACGAAATCCACCATCTGTCTCGGTATTGTTACAACTGTTCCTGCTTCGAGAGTGGGGGTTATCCTTGATACAACTGTTCCGTCCCTCTCGGTATATGTTGATGCAAGGCATATAAAGCTCTTCCCGTTAGTGGATTTATAAGCTCCTGTTATGAAATCTGTCATACCGCCGTTGCCGGAAACCTGCGACGGAATTCCATTCGCCATGTTGCTCTCGGCGTTCACCTGTGAGAGCAGGTCAACCTGAATCGCGTTATTTATACTGACAAAGTTATCAATCTGCCCGATGATATTAGGATCATTGGTGTAATTTACCGGATACCCTGCAATAGCTGAGTTATCATGCATAAAATCATAGAGCTTCTGCGTACCGATTGCAAAAGTGTAAACGCATTTATGCCGGTCTATATACTTCTTTGAACCATTCATCCTCCCTGTTTCGATCATATCCATAAACGCATCAACCAGCATCTCTGTGTGACCGCCGAGATTTTTCAGGTCAGATTCAGCAATCATCTTGCCTACAGCATTAGGCATTGCCCCAATACCAAGCTGTATACATGCACCGTCATGTATGTACGGCATAATATTCTCAGCAATTTTGCGATCAATATCAGAAGGTTCTGCTGTGGGAGCTGCGAAAAGATTCTGTGTATCCGGCGCTTCCACTATATAATCAACGCGGGAAATATGTATGGAGTCCTCTGTACCGCCGAGACACCAGGGCTGATTTTTGTTTACTTCAACAATCACAAGCCCAGCCTCATCAGCAAATGCTGATGTTGCAGAGTTCTGAGGACCGAAGTTGAAAAAACCTTTTTCATCCATTGGCCCTGTCTGACAGATGGCCACCCACTTTATCTTATCCTTCAGGTCGGGATTGTTATAAGCCGCAGATCTATAGGCTTTGCTTATATCAAGGGTGCGCACATAGTACGGGGCCCGCTCATAAAGTATAGGTGAATAGTATGGATTGAAATTTACCTGAAGCATCCGTGTCACCTTGCTCCAGTGCCAGTCATTGTAGATAAAGCTCCCTGGATATTTCAATACATCAGGAGGAGGGGGAACAGTTGCAGCACAGTAAATTGTGACATCCCTTAACTCTTCATGCCTGCGCGCCAGAGCCTGGTCAACAACAACAGGCTTGCCGTTAAAAAAACCGTAATCAATAACATCGCCTGAATTGATCCCTTTTACCGCTATATCCGCGGACACACACTTACGCTTATACTCCTCAATAAGATTGTTTGAGCAGCCCTGTGTAAAATTCATAATGATACACCCCTATTTTTTAATAAATAGCGGGTTATGCCTGAATATTGCTCTTCCTTCTGACCGGTGCGGATTCTCCGGCTTTAATTGAATCCGTACACACCATTGTTTTTTTTATATTTAATTAGATAAACCGGCAATAATTCTGTATATATTCAGGCTGGAGATTATAAATCAATCTTTTTTCTTATTCAAACACAAAATTTTTAATTATAAAACAAGATATAAGCAAATATTAGATGACCGTTCAGTCTTTTTGGTTCCAAAAAAGGCTTACAGCCTGTATAAGAATCCGACTCCTGTTTCAGCATATATTCCTTCATCTGATCCGGCAAGGTATATCCCCGCGCCCCTGAATGAAATATAGGATGAATAACCTAAACGCCACAAAACTTCAATTCCTGCACCTGCCGCAGGGCCTGCATCAAAAAGAGTCTCATCCTTATATTCATCACTTATCTGATCAATTGAAGTGTAATCAGAATAGATGAATCCGGCACCGGCAGTAAGATACGGCTTAACCGAAATCCTCTCTGTAACATCAAACCTGTACCCGACGGAAAACATCAAAGGGACTAACAATGAATAATCTGTCTCCTTCCGGAGTTCCTCATACGAATCTCTCCCTGTGAGGTAATAGAACCCCAGGTCAATGCCGGCAACTAAACCGTTTACATAATAATTACTTAGCGAATATGAAAATACACCTCCGAACCCTATCCCCGCAATATCAGCCAGCTTCCCCATAGGGAAAATTACTCCGGGATAAAATGATACGAGCTTATACCTCCCTGCCATCTGCGCGCGTGAAAGATCTGACTCATCGCCTTTATCATCCACTGCTGCGACATACAGTTTCCCGAACCGGTTCTCCCCCCGCACATCAAATCTTTCGTTTTTCGTCTCGCCAAGGAGTTTTTTATCATCACCATCAATGCCATAGACTCTGTATCGCTCCACCCTGCCGTCAGGATCAACAGAGGGTTTCCATGAGAGGGATCTGACACCTGCGGATGAAATGGTATACACGGTTTCTGATGGTTCATGAGGTTTGATATTCTTAGTTGTAACTTCGATTTCATTGCTATATGGTGTCTCATCACCCTTTGAATCAACACCGGTAACAACAATAAAAAAACGAGTATTGCTTGGTAGATCTTCAAGGGTATAAGTGTTTCTCCGGCTGGTCTCCCTCAGAGTGTACTTATCTTTTTTACTTTTCTTCGTGTATATATTATACTTATCCATTTTATCATAAGGGTGATACCATGAGAGTTTGATGCTCTCAGTATCTGCTTCACCTTTCAGGCCTGAGGGGTTCCTCTCAGCAAGGAAGAGCACATCAAGCCTCGGCACTTTAAATTCGGTATTCTTATACAGCTCATTACGGAAGGTATATGAATCACGGTCCTCATCCACCATGTATGCGGTGAAACTTTCGCCGTTCTTCTTCTGCACCAGCATCTTACCCATTGTAAGTTCAGTGTAGAGGATACGGTGTATTTCACCGCGCTTGAAGGTTAGTCTCTTTTTTGCTGCATCGATAATTACAACAGATGCTGCGCTGTCGCTGATGATGTTCCCTTTATGTATACTGCCGTCTTTAAGAAATATATATTCAGCGGATAGCTGTGGAGAGTAAGCTAAAAATAAGAGAGAGATTAAAAGATACCTGTATATAGATTTCATCTGATTCATCCTTAAAAATTTTACTCCGTGTTAAGGTGCAACATCGCGAAGATAGGGGTAACCTCCGTTTATCACTGAAGATATTCCCCATACAGCGGTGAAGTCCCAACCGCTGTAAGTATCGGCAAGTTTCATCTGATTTGTTGTTCTCGGAAAACCTTTACCTGTATCATCAGATTGCCCGGTTGTCTGTGAATCGTAGTAGCTGGCCGTACAAGTACCTGAGTTGGATCCGACAAGTCCACCGATTAATGTCCCTCCGGAAACCTGACCGACAGCATAACAGTTATTAATAATAGCAGCAGCGTTATAATTCGCTCCCACCAATCCGCCAGTTTCATATGTACCTGAAACTGAACCTGTTGCATAACTATTGCTAATAGTACCCTGATTTAACCCTGCAAGACCACCTGCATTTGAGGTAGCACCACTAGCAACAACTTTACCAGTTGCATAACAACTGCTAACAACATTTGATGGATTCGAACAACACCCCACAATTCCGCCCAGACGTGAATTTGCCCCTGTTGCAGTAATAAAAACCATACCGCAGCAATTTATTATTGCACCGTCAGTTAAAGTCTCCCCAACAATTCCACCTATATATGAACCCGACAATGTTCCGGTAATAGATCCGCTTATCATACAATTTTTTACAACACCGTCTACCCTTCCAAACAATCCCAGTAATCCTTGATTCCGATTTATAGTCATACTATTTATTCTATGATTTTGACAATCAAAAACACCTGTAAAAGAATCAGGTGGAGAAGGATCGGCAGTCCCTATAGGTATCCAGTTTGGATAACCGCTCAAATCAATATCATTCATAACTAAGTAATAATAACCGAGATTGCTTCTAACAGAATCAAGGTCAGCAGCGGTATAAATAAAACTTAAAGTATAAGCTCCCGAAGGTGTAACCTTGAATGAAGATTGAGCCTTTACAATATTTTCCTTCCCTATTGCCTGAACTGTCACTGTATATTCAGTGGAACTGCTGAGACCTGAAACATTAAAAGTTGTGACGCCTTTATTCAGAATAAAAGAACTCCCCGGAGTATATGTAACGAGAACATGGTCATAACCCGTAACAGATGCGGGGTCTGTCCAATTGATAGACATACCTCCGCTCGTCAGTGAAGATTGCGTGAATGTAATAGCTGACGGGCTCTCCCCCTCCTCAAGCATATCATTAAGCCCGTCCCAGCATGAAACGGTCTGCAGTAATGCGAAACAGAGAAACAGCGGTTTCAGCACCAATAAATTGATATGTTTTATTTTCATCTGTTAAGCCTCATCATTACACAAAACAGGGAATAAATATATAAAAAAAGATTCTCTCTATTTCAATCATTAACTATAGCAGTATACGATTTGAATCAGAACACCGGATTGTCATTTCGAAGAAGCGACAGCGACTGAGAAATCTGTTTTTTACGATTATTTTTAGATTAGCTTCCAGCTCTACTTCGGTCGTCTAACATACGTTCGATGACAGGGACTGATTAATTCGTTAATTGATATAAATATATGAAATTTTATTACACTGCATATGGATATAAACATTTCTTTATATCAACAACTATTCCGGAAATATATCCAAATTGTGAAGGAACATGACTGCCAAGTCAGCTTAAAGCTCTTTTATACAACAGGCCCGTGTGTGCTGTTTATTTCCGCATGCGTAATTTTACAGAAAGACATTTGTATGAGGGAGTTTATCCTCATGGAAATGGAAACAGATACTACAGAGGTATTGCAAGTGAGGAATCATTTAATAAAAAGCGGTTGAAAACAATCCGGTATTCAGCAAGGGATTGCAATCCCTTGCTGAAGATAATTTTTATCATTATGAAATTGACGCAAGCACCTTACCGAGAAGCTTTTTGATCTTCTCATCCATGAATGTGTCACCCATGATGTTCCAGTCATACTCGCCAAGTTCTCTTTTGATTAACGCAGCCATCTCTCTCTTCTGAAGATTTTTCAGTTCAGTGAATGGATGCATCAGTGTATCATAAAGAGCAACAACCTTTGCCTTCGCCTTATCAATAAGTTCCTCTGCTTCGCAGAGCTCATCGAATATGCCGCGTTCAACGCAGAATGCAGGGTCAACAAGCTCACCCTTCATGATAATGTCACGGTAGTTCCTGTCTGTATCAAGGCCGAAACGCATTACGTTCCCCATTGAAGGTGAGAGGCTGAGACCAATTTTAATCTCTGTCATTCCGACTTTGATTTTCGGATTATTCACTGCTATCCTGTAATCTGTTGCCATAGCATAGATCATGCCTGCCGCAGTAGTTCCGCCGTTTATGGCTGCAATAACAGGTTTTTTACATGTGAAGAGTTTAAGGAGGGTATTCTCCTCGAATTTGAACCAGTCAATAACATCTTTGCTGCTTGTGAATGAGGTAAAAGTTTTCAGGCAGAATCCGCCTGAAAAGAATCTCCCTTCACCTGTAAGTACAATCCCTTTCAGCGATTCGTCACTGTTAAGTTTATCAACAGCTTCGTCAAGCCCCTTGATCACGTTCATATCAATGGCGTTAACTTTCGGGTTATTGAATTTGAAAACTATAATCCCGTCTTCGATTTTTGATTCGTATGACATAACTGCACCTCTGAAAATATTTATATATTTAGTGATTTAATTCAGGGAGTAACCAGAAATCCCCCTGCTTCAGAACAATTCTATTTTATTGACACCTGAGTTCAAGAAAGATTTATAATTAATCGGTACCGTGGCACAGTTTTTTACAGCATTTTTATGGAGTTTTTAATCACCTTTAGTTTTTTATATATTGCAGAATATTAAATAATCTTTCTGTTTGTCACCCCTGTTTTGCAAGGCAGATAGCGGGGTCTTCTAACTGTGATTCATGTACTCATACTATGAAATGCCGAAATCAATATATCCTGCCCCCTTCTCCAGTCTTTTACCTGCTCTGCCGAGATCATACATTGAACGGATACGCCCTTCACTGCGGAGCTTCATTATAAGGTCAACTGTAACATGCCCGAGTCCCGGCACGCGTAGAAGTTCCATAGGGTCTGCCCTGTTTATATTAAGAGGGAAAAATTCCGGATGGTTCCTGGCCCATATCTCCTTGGGGTCAGCGTCAAGCGGGAGGTGTCCGCAGGCATCAAAGGATATCTCATCTTCTTTGAAGCCGTATTTGCGGAAGAGGAAATCAGTCTGATAGAGCCTGTGCTCGCGTGTAAGCATCTCTTCATTTGTAAGAGGGGAATGCTCCCCCGGCAGGCCGCTGTCCCCTGCTCCCCTCTGGTATGCGCTGAAATAAATTCGCTGAAGATTAAGCCGCCTGTAGAGCGCCCAGGAATATTTTACAATTTCGCTGTCTGTCTCACCTGAGGCTCCCACAACAAACTGTGTTGTCTGCTTAACCCTGCTGAACCGCTCACCCCGCGCTGTGAGCCTGCTTATCAGTTTAAGGGGACGAATGACATCATTGATATAATCTTTTTCTTTTGTGAGGATTTTGAAGTTCTTTTCACCGGGAGCTTCAATATTTACTGAAACAGCTGTGGCGAGTGATACAGTATCCTCAATTGCTGCATCGGATGCTCCTGGGATAACTTTAAGATGCATGTACCCCTTAAATTGTTCCCTCCTGCGGAGTATAGCCGCGACATTATTGATCCTCTGCATGGTACGGTCCGGAGTACCTGTCACTCCGCTTGTGAGGAATAGCCCTGAGACAATCCCCCTCCTGTAATAATCAAGAAAAACCTTAACAATCTCGTCATCAGTGAGAGTGCATCTTCTGCTGTCAGTGCCGGTGCGAAGGGGACAGTACCTGCAGTCATTTACACAGCTGTTTGAAACCATAGTTTTAAAAAGAAATGTGGTCCTGCCGTCAGGGAGAGCCACTGGGTATATCCACCTGTTATCGTCGGAGCGTTTTCTATGGTCTTCAGACTGTTTTGTGCCGCATGCGCAGGCAAGGTCATACTGCGAATCCTGTGAAAGAATGCGCAGTTTCTCCTCTGTATCGGGCTTTTTATGTATACTAATCATAGGATTACTATACAAACGTAATGCAAAATTGCAAGAAAAAAATTCCGGGGAACGTCATACCCCGTGAACAGGGGCATCCATTATTTCTGCTTCAATTCATCACTTATGATGCGGAGTTTAGACAACCGGTTCTCTATTATCTCAACAGCAAGATCATAATCCTCAGGGTTATCAAAACCCTCCTTCAGGTTCATTGCCGCATGCTCCTTCAGCGGTGTACCCCCTGTGTATGATACGCCCCCGAGCTGCGTGATATTCTCCCTTGTGCCAGGAGAGGATTTACTCATATCCCAGTGCGGCAGGCCTGTTATGGTAACACAGCCGTTAAAGATATAATACAAAGGGAGTATACATGAGGAGATGCATCCTGAAGAACAGCTCTCCCTCTTTATTTTTTTATTCAGGGATTTTAAATCATCCAGTGCTTTTTCATTAAGAGCTGTAAGGCTCTGGATCTTATCTGCTGTTATAGAGGCAGTATCCGAAGGGAGCTCAAGTTCAGGATTCCCGGCAATCGCAATGAAGATACTCTCTGTTAAATAACCGTTTTTGTAATTCTCATTTACAAGATTAAATTTAAGGCTTCCGCGGAATTCATAACTGAGATTTTTTTTCAGGCTTCGCTGAAGAGTTTTACTCTCGATCAGGACCTGTCTGTCATCAGCGGATACAGTGAAAGCTATAGGCTCTTTGTTGAATTCACGAAAGTATTTATCAACCGTATTCTTTATGTCAGGGTCGGATGAGTTAAGTATATCTTCAGGAATAACAATAGCGCCCTGCAGCAGTCTCGGCTCACCGGAAGGGTGCCCCACAAGTTCCGGATGGAACTTCTTCTGTACAGTGGGACTCCAGAGGTCCGCAGTATGGAATGTCATATCAAAATGTTTACCGTTTACATGAATCCTTAATGTGGCAGGGGAATTATGATAGTAGAAGTCAATCAGCTCTACCCTGAGATCAGGTTCACCGGATTTGAAAACCTTTCCGCTGAAATTTTTATCAAGAGGTTTCCCTTCAGGCGCCTTACCGAGATAATCTTTTATAATTTCCGCATCACTGAATTTCTCGCCTGTTTCAACAAACTCCCAGGTTTTATCAAAGATCATTTTTCTGAAATAGCCATACCTGCCGCTGCTGTCACGCCCCTGCACCCTCAGTTCGCGTGAGGCATTACCTTTACCTGTGAGGACTATGGTTATCTTAGCCGTTATCGCGGCTCTCCCTCTTCTCTCTTTTGAAAGCAGATCATTCACCGGTTCCTGCTCCCGCCATCCGGGCATCGGGTATGTTCGTATTGAGGTCATAATAGGAGCAATTTCATCACCTTCAGTTCTTTTCCCTCGTTCAAAAACCCACCGCAATGCGGGCCCCCCTCCATCCAGTTCATAATCATACATCCTGGTATACATCTTCCCTGTTTTATTGATTACAAATATTGCTGAGGCAGAGGCGCTGATATTTTCTATTATAAATCTCCCGCGTTCCGGAGAGGTAATTGCCCTGTTCCATGACGTTGGGAGGCCTGTGTCTGTATAACGTATCCTCTGGCCGTCAGGAGTAACACAAAACATTGTGGCCGTAAACCCGAACTCTGTCCTGTTTCCGTCAGCATCCTCCCACCATGTCACTATGTCATTTTCATGCATCCGTGTCTCTCTTTTCCACGGCGCCCGCATAACACTGAAAGAGAAACACCATGTTTTATTATCCGGAAGATATAAAACATCCTCAAAGGGTGCGCCTGTCTCCTCATGCCACACTGTCTCTTCAAAATATGTTGGCTGCCAGAAGTAGAATCTCCCCCTGTCTGACACAGCAGCAAGCATAGTCCCTTCGGTGGATAGTTGAGTTATCCTGTGACCATCTTTAAATGATTCAGCGTTTTTCCCGGAAGGTAAACCGGTTTTATTAAAAAGCTGCCACCGGCCCGTTACGCCGGTGTTCTTTGTGTTCGGTTTAATCCAGATCCTTCCATCTTTGAGGGCATAGAGATATTCATAGGAGAATCCATGTCTGAGATCCCTTAACCATATATCATCCGGGAGCTCCTCTGCTGATAATGCCGGAATGCATAACAGCAGAGGAGTAATAATAAAATATAAATAACGAATACTTTTCATGGCACATTTATATTTTCCCCGGCGGACGGGTCAAGCATCTTTAAACTGTCTGCGGGTTACACTACTTCAGGCCCTTCTTAGCGAAAAATTCACTATACTCCTTATCACTCCCCATGATATGCTTAACAAGCCAGTCTTTCAGAAAACCAATAAGGCTCAGTGATATTGAAGTTTTACCAGCCATTACCTGGTCATAGTAGTCCTGAACCTTCGCCACAAGCGCGTCGTGCTCCTTTTTATGCTTCTCATAATCGGGGTAGGCATATTGTATCATCATCCCCTCTTCATGTCCGAAATGAAACACAGTATATTTTACAAGTTCATTAAGAACAGGTGCAAGCACAGCCTGCTGAGCGCCCACAGTTATGCTCTCATGGAGGCTGTTCGCAAGTGCTACGAGCTTTTTATGATCATTGTCAAAGAGTTCAACTCCCACGCTCAATTCATCTGTCCAGTTTATAAATGCCATATATTTCTCCTTCTGATTTCAAAGAAAGTAAACAATTCGAAAGCTGTCAATTACGATCAAAAAAAATATGAGGCAACAACCTGAGACATTATTAACCGAAGAAACCTCAGAAAAATAATCCATTAGAAGTGCAATAATAAATAATAAAACAAATTTTTACATTTAATATAAGTGTAAAAAAAAATGCTTCCTCTGATAACCATGTTTATTACACTTATATTATGAATATGTCA
Source organism: Spirochaetia bacterium UBA5763 (assembly GCA_002418835.1). Classification (GTDB taxonomy): domain Bacteria; phylum Spirochaetota; class UBA4802; order UBA4802; family UBA5550; genus UBA5550. The sequence continues at coordinate 24,446 of DIEX01000020.1, forward strand.
GCATAATTCACTTTGAATAAATTTATGAATATCCAACCGGCGGTTACCAGTGACTCAATCTATTACAAAAATAATTTATATATTTCTGATTACGGTTTTAATCTCATCCTGTTCTGAAAATCACGCTCCATTCCGGGCGGAAGTAACTTTCATAACTGGAACCTTAAAAATTAATAATATCGATGCTTCAATCGGGAACACCGTCATTAAAGATGACATTCTTAAAACCGGAGTAAAATCAGAAGCAACTATACAGGTTACAGATACTGCTGTCATTTCACTGAAAGCAGATACAGAATTACGGTTTGAAAATATTCTTCTCAACAATGACGATACACGCACCATTTCAATGGAGCTGAACCGCGGTACTACTCTCCATAATGTTTTAAAGAAGGGGACTGAATATTCTGTCAAAGCACCAACTTCTGTTGCCTCTGTACGCGGCACAATTTTTGAAGTTTCAGAGAATGATTCAAAAACTTTTATTTCAGTTGAGTCGGGAACTGTATCAGTTAAAAAACTTTCCGGAAAAATAAAGAAAAACAACAGTTTTACTGAAGGGCAGAGAAACGGTAGTGAAGAGATCATACTAACAGCCGGACAGTCCCTGGAGTTATATTCAGAAAAACAGAGACCGGATAAAAAGACTGCAGTGAGAAATTTACCTGCTGTAAAGAGAACATCATCAATCATAAATAATAATAAAAAGGATATTAAAAAAGTATATACAACAGAAAAAATGGAAGAAGAAACGACGGAAATTGAAGCTAAAACCAGCCGGAATGTTGACAGAATTACTCTCTACTCCGGGGAGATAATTACCGGAACTATTCTCGAAAGAGGTGAAACGTACTCAATTAATACAGTTGATGGAATAAAAAAAATATCGCGTAAAGATATCCGGAATAATGAAATATTAAAGTAATCACCCGAGTCAGGCGAAATTTTTATAATAACTGTTGTATATATTATCATAAAGAACTTTTCTGGTTGTCACCCCGGTTTTGCAAGGCAAATACCGGGATCTCATAACTGAAATTCATGAACTGATACTATGAGATGCCGGTATTTTTTTACAAAAAACCGGCATGACAGATAGCATATAACCGGTTTAAATAATAATCACCTGATTCAAATTAATTATTACTTGAATTATACTCCTCATGTATTATTATTTAAATATTAGTACAAATTCCCGGTTACCGGCGGTTATTCTTATGATAAATAAAAAAAGTATATTATATATCATCCCTCTTGCCTTTATTATTCCTCTTCTATATATTTCCTGTTCATGTAAAAGCACCCCGCTTGAAGGTGAAGTTACGTTCCTTACGGGAACGATGAAAATAAACAACACTTATGCCTCAGTGGGAAGCAGGGTTATTAAAGGGGACTCTCTGATAACTGATGATAAAACCGAAGCTGTTATTCAACTTGGGGATTCCGCAGCTATTACTCTTAAATCAAATACCGAGATGATCTTTGAAAAACTGTCAGACGGCAGCTATGGTTCAGGCACAGCATCACTGGTTCTTAACAGAGGGACATCCCTTCACAAAGTCATGAAGAGCGGCTCTGAATACTCCGTTAAAGCCCCCACTGCCGTTGCATCTGTTCGGGGCACTGAATTTGAAATGACAGCGGATGAAACCAGGACAATTATCAGGGTAACATCCGGAACTGTTTATGTCAGAAAAGTTTCAGAAAATACACGCGCTGATAAATCGATCACAGAGAATCAGCATAAAGGTACTGAGGAAATTATTCTGAGAGAGGGGGACTCTCTCCAGATATATACGCTGGGAGCAGGTGCGAGAGGACATTCAGACCGTTCAATTTCAGGGATCCCGGGTACTGAAAAATCTGCAAAAAAATCGGGGACTGCAGGCGGAACTGTTGAAAAGGATAAAACCGCATCTGTAAAATCTGCTGAAAAATCCTCCGCCGGGAACAAAACAGTTTCAGGCAAAAAACAGGCTGAAGGAAAAGAACAAATCACAGCAGCCGGTTCAAGGGGCTCCGTGAAATCCGCAGCTTCCGCGAAGAAAAGCAGAACCACTGCAGCCGGTACTAAAGATTCAAAAAAAACTTCCGGTTCAGCGGGAAAAGAATCCGGAAAAACTTCCGGTTTAATTGAAAAAAAAGATATTGTATCAGCAGACAAAAAAACTGATGCATCAAAAAAAGATGCCGTAACTTCTGCTGACAAAAAAGATAATTACACCACAGATGCCGCGGATAAAAAATCAACTTCCTCTAATCGCGTATCTCAGAAAAAAACAGATGGCTCAACAACTGACAGCGGAAGCGGCTCTGATAAAATCAGCAAAAGTACAGACATAGCCGCCGGGAAAGAGAAGGTTCCCGATCCAGAGGCTGTCAGGGCACTTGTGAATAAAAAAGATCGCAGTATCAATGACATCAGAAATGTATACAACAGAATAGACAGGGTGCATCTATACTCCGGGAAAGTGATAACAGGCGCAATTACTGAACGCGGCGAAACGTATTCAATTCTAACAACTGAAGGGTTGGTAAAAATCCCTAAGAAAGATATTCAGAGTAATGACATTATCAAATAGATGCGGGTGCGGTTTCTGCCTGACATGCAGAACAGACAGAAAACTGCATTTTAAAAAACGGCTAATTTAAAAAAGGATTATCAATATGAAATCAACAGCACACTTCAGAATACTTATCATTACAATATTATCAGGGATAGTTATTACAATGCCGGCATATCTCTATCCGGAATCTGTTTTCATGAAAGACGGTTCAATTATTGAAGGGAGGATTACAGGCGGCGACGATTACAAAATCAGCCTAAGCTCGGATCAGGTTATAAAAAGTATTGAGAGGAAAGATATACTCCGCATCCTGGTTCATGACAGGTACAGAGACAGGATATACCTTACGCAGACTAACGGTGTTACTATAGAAGGTTATATTGTAAATGAGGACAACGTACAGATCACTCTCCGTACAAATCTTTCTTCCGGCGAAGAGATAAACATATCCAGGGAAAAGATTGAAACAATCTCACGAAAAAGTCCATCAAGCAGGCTGCTTGCACCTTCAGTATATTCATCAGTATTTCTTAAAAACGGAGAAATTATAGACTGCCGTATAGTTAGAGAGACAGTGCGTATAATTGACACCAAACCTTTAAATGCCGACAGAAGGATAATCCTGCGAAGCGACATCATGAGGATACAGTATAACAACAATTATAAAGATAAAAAAATCATCAGAAAAACTGACGGTACAAAGATCGAAGGATATATTATGGAGGAGGATTTCACAAGCTATACCTACCGTACTGATTTATATTCACCCGTTGAAGATAAAGTATTCAAGAGCGAATTAAGAAGTATCGGCAGGAAATAGTTCACTTTGAAAAATACTCAGATAACAATTCCCGTAGAAACAGCAATCATAAACTGGGCAGTATAATACATAGGCAAACCGATTGCCCTGTTTATGAACCTCTTCCTTACGAATCTGTGTCTTGCAACAAAGATATCCGATATGTAAAAAATTAAAGCAGCCGCCAAAACCATATTACCCGCCAGTACTGTCTGGGCTCCGCTCTGCCTTAAGGAAAAAGCACTGAATGCCATTATACTGATTATAGTTATATACGCTATAACAGGCTTTATCATACCCTTCAGGTGCGGTTTCAGTTTCATAAATATTACAGTACCCGCTATTATAAATATAGCTGCCGCTGCTGTCATTGTCAGAAACGAATCAACTCTTCTGAAAAAGGCTGCTGAGTAAATAATATGACCGATAAGGAATGCCGCTAATCCGGCTTTGAATATTTTCTGATTAAAGAAAAGTATCAGGCAAACATCCCCGATAAAACAGAAAATAAGTCCCGCGAGAATAATATAGAAATAATTCACATTATTATGAGTCTGAATTGCCGCCATTATGATAAATAGAAGCGAGAGTAGAGGTTTTGTGCACAGAATCCCCTTAACGGATTCCTTCTTTTCAAAATATACAAGTCCGGCAAGTAAAGGCAGAGACACTGAAAGAATTATATAGTTCATAACTCACCCTGAATTGTTTTATTTACACTTTTACTACAATACAATTCGTTAGATGTCAATATAATTAAAAAATCAATATGTGACATCTGTATTGAAAAAAGCTTGATATCCGGTATAAAGTGTTTCATTAATATCCCATGAAATCTCTTTATTATATCATTCCGGTTATAATAATAATTTTTCTTAATTCGAATGGTTTTACACATTCAATAAAAGAAAGCGATATTATTTACGGGAAGGATGAAACTGATATTTACTTATGCCTTTCTCAGTGGGATCATAGCCTTAAACAGGATCTGTCAGATCTGAAAATTCCTGATAAAAAAATAAAAGAACTTAAAGATATCCTTGATGATTACAGACGGAAGCTGATTGAGAAGGAGTATAAAGAAGTTTACTGTAGAGCAGGATTTATTCGCAGAGATTTTTATTTTATTCTCAAACTAAAAAAGACCGCGAAATCACGTTTCGAAAATATAGGCATACTCCTTGCTGCCGGGCTTAAACCTCTTCCTCCCAAAAAACCGCCTGCTGTGATTCAAAAAATTAAACTCAACACATTCAACATACTTATTCCCGGGGATATTCCGCCAGATATCAGGATGCTTTATAACATAGGGAAAGGTTATACATTAAAAATGGATATAACTGTCACAGGGAGCAATCTTTTTGAGTCTCAGAAAAAAGAGATCGAGGATATTGCAGCAGGCATCAGGTTCCAAACCGGTGAAGAAATGCTCCGGATATTGATAGATCTTGGAAAGATTATCGTCACCCGCAATCCGGGAATCGCTGAACTTAAAGCTATTATTGCTGATACAGATAAAAGGCTTAGAACTGCAATTATGGAATCTGCAATAAACCTTAAAGTTGAGGAAGCTGTTATAAACAAACTCAATGAAGATAGTATGGATTCCCGGATCTATCCAGACTGGAAGGTCAATTGCTCTGCAAAATCTGAACTTTCAACATTAAAACCCACAAAAGAATGTATTACGCTTTGTATCACAGGTGGAACAGACAGCACCGCATATTTATCAATTGCCTCCAGGACAAAAAAAATCCTTAGTATAATAGCAGCTATCTCATCAAATGAGGAAAAACTGCGAAGAGAACTGAACAGCTCAATTGATAATTTTATTCATTCCTCTGAGGGTTTAATTTCAATGATCAACAAGGTCTATACAGAAAATCAGATAAACGAAACATCTACTCTTAAAAATATCATTTATACAGCCTCATCAGGAGAAACACAGGCTCAAAATTATCTCTATGCTCTGGTTCGTCTTAAAATCCTGGGGCAAACTTTAAATACAGCTGATTGTGAAGAAAAGCTTTCCGGTTATAGATCCTACATTTCCACTGCAAGGGATGAACTGGAGAAAGAACTCATTAAATTCATGCAAGATGAAGAACAATTCAAAGTATCAAGAATGGATAAAACTGACAGGCATTGGTCTGAAATTCAAAAAATAAATAAGCATTGTACTTACGTGATGGAACAATTAGCTGAAAATGATGCCTATAGTGAAAGGATTAAGGAGAAACTTACAAAACTCTCCATAACAGTAAGTGAAGACACCTCACTTGCAGTTATGAACATTCTGTTTAAAAACACAAATTGTAAAAATATCAGCGAAATGACAAAAGATAGAAATATGTTAATTGCAAGGTCTGCCGCTGATATTAAAAAAAAATCAGATATCATTGAAGATAAATGCAGAACGCTCAGGGAAGAGGTGGCTCTTCTTTAAAACAACAGAGCTCTTTAACCATTTTATCAATCCGGCAGTTATGCAAATTTATTTTATTTCTTCTTGATATAGAAACATTCATTCAATATTATGCTGACATTAAGGCTCAACAGGAGACTATTATGAAATACAAAAGAAGCTACATTATCGATAAAAAATTTCAATATGAGAAATCGATCAGAGTGATAGGCTCTGTAGCTGTTTTAATCGCGGTAATAATAATTACTGTAGGAATAATGATTTCCATCAACAATAAAAGAACATCTGATAATAACAAATTAATAATGAATAATATTGACAATATAAATACAATACTTGATCTGCAACAGAGCATTTACCTGAAATTCATGATGATCCCCACCGGAGTCGATGAATCAACATTTACCAAGATTGCACGCGAGTTGACAAAAGACTACAATAACAGCACAAGAAGCCTGAATGCTTCAAGCGCGTCTAACCAGGAAATTATTTTATCGAATAATAAAATAATAGCGATAAACAGTTACCTGATACTTGCTGTAATAATTATTACCTTGCTGGGACTTATTGTTCTGTTTATAAGGGTGATCAAATATACTCACAGAATATCAGGTCCCATGTATCTAATGACAATGTATGCCAAAGACATTCTAAACGGCGGTAAACCACAGATGAGAAATCTGCGGGATAATGATGAGTTTGCTGATTTTTATAACCTGTTCAGGCAGATGGGTGAAAAAATTATCAATGATGAGAAACCGTCCGGGGTAAAACCTGAAAATAAAACCAAACCGAAAGTTAAAGCAAAAACAAAAAGTGCAAAAGTTCCGAAATTAAAAAAATAACTGTCATTTCGCCCTGGGACTCATAAGTATTTCCAGGGCTTCCATATCCGCTCCGCTTACATATTCGCCGTTATCAAGATAAAATAGCGGTATTCCATCTATACTCATTTTATTCGAAACTTCTTCAGTCTTTCGGATAAGCTCAATGCCCTGCTCACATATATATTTTTCATCTGGAATCTCTTTCTTCCATTCCAGTTCATTATAATGCACGAAATCAAACTGTTCCTTCAATATAAAATGACGGCATGCGGCTTCGATACACTTCCGTTTCCCATCTTCACCTTTCATTGAGACCAGGAGTACTTTTACTTTTACACCGTATTTATCAGACAGTCTTTTCACTTCAAAACCTGCCTTGTGGCAGTACGGGCAGAGCGGTTCAGTAAACATATATAACACCCTTTCAGACTTAATCTCAACAGGTTTGTATTCAAATGCCGCAAGTCCATCCAGGGTTGTCCTGTTTTTAAGAAATGCGTTCTTATTTATATCATAAATCTTTTCTTTTGTTATATTCGCCCTGTTATTGTACATATCTCCGGATATAAGAAAATCCTCATTTCCATAAAGAGGGATTATCCTGTTGCTTACATTAATGACGACTTCGCATACTCCCTTCACCTCCCTTCTTGAAACTACTGAAAACTCAGAAAGAGGCAGATGCCTGCTGATTATTTCATCAGTTATTCTGCTGCATTTTTCCGGCTCTGAATGAAGAGATGTAAAAGACGGCAGCATAAACAGTGAGGCAAAGATTATCTTCGTTATAAATGTTCTCATTATATTAACCATTTCAAAAGCTGATTATTTTCTTGACATTCCTGCAAAAAAAAATATATAAAAATCAGGAGATTTAATTTTTATGAAAGCTATTAAAATATCAATCATAATAATCGGTTTTTTATTTTTTGCTCAGATGGCACCAGCAGTAGAAAAGATTTACTGTAAAAAATATACCGGAAAATACAAGGAGTATATTCTTACTGTTACATTCACACAAAATGGAAAACTTCTCATTGAAGTGGAAGAGGACAACGGCGGGGGATACTTCTCAACTCCAGGTAGTTATAAAATTAAAAACTCCAGGGTTGATTTTTTCTACAGAGGACTTAACAGATCCGTTTTCATCGAAAAAGACAGCATTACTGCAACGCCCTATACTTTCAGTATAGGTGAAGATTACAAGACAACTATTACTCTGAAAGAGGACTCTGCCTTTTCATCAGCCTGCAAATAGCAATCAGTCAGAGAAGAGAATCATTCCCCGATTTTTAATGCTGTCATCAGACAGTTTTTTCTCAATAATTCTGTTCATTTTAACACTACTGAAATCACAATCTTTAAAAGAGGTAGAGATAATTCTAACACCTGTTTTTTTTATAATGTCTATCTTCTCATCATCAACCCGCACCCCCTGCCCGCTGTAGCTTAAAAAATGTTCCCTGCTGTAGTCAATGACAGAAAAATCTGAACCGCTGAAATCTGAACCTGAAAAATCAGTTTTCATAAACAGAGACCCGTTTAGTTTTGATCCGGCAAAAGATGATTTCACTGAATTGCATTCATTAAACTCACTGAAAACCAGATTTGAACCTGTCCATCTTGCGCCTGAAATATTGCTCCTGATAAAAATTGCACCGGCAGCATATGTACGATCCAGCGCTGCACCGGAAAGATCTGATCCCGAGAACCAGACTGCCGGCATATATGCCCCTGAAAAATCCGCCATTATAAATTTACTGTTTTTAAAAAGGCTCCTTTTCAGGAAAGCATCTTTAAACATTGCTCCGCTAAAATCCGAGTCTGATGCATCACCCGAATCTATATGCCCCTGCGAAAAATCGCAGTTTCTCATGAGGCTGTTGATAACTGTAAGCCTGTCCATGCTCGAATAAGTAAAATTTACTGCTGAAATATCGCAATCTCTAATTTCTGAACCGGAGAGATCGGCGCCGCTGAATGATGATCTCAGTATACGCGCATTTATAAACCTGCTTCCGGGGAGCTTTGAATAATTGAATACTGATTCAGATACTGTTGTATTTATAAACGAAACTGCATTCATTTCAGAATATGAAAAAACCGACCCCCTGATATCAGCACCTATGAAATCAGCATAATTCATAACACAGTTTATGAAACTGCATTTTTCAATACGGGCATTTTTAAAGAGTCCCCCCGTTAATGTAAGGTTCCTGAATTCAGTACCGGTAATTTTTACACCGGAAAGATTAATACCATGAAGGTTTCTATCACCTGAATAAAGCCGTTCAATTGAGCCTTTCTCTGAATGCAGCGCACTGGACGTAAAGCACAGGACAAGAACTGCTGAAGTAATAATTATATACTCTTTCACTTGATATCACCTCATAAAATATTCTTGACACACCATGTAAAATAACATATAAACAATATTATGCAAGGCAAAAATCACACATTGTCGAAACTGTTTGCATTAGTAATAGTATTTTTAATTTCCACATCATTAAATTCAAAAGAAGCGCCCTCTGAGGAAAAGGGGAAATCCGGGAAAGAGACAACTAAGGGTGCCGTTATTTTTGACGCATGCGGGAAAAATAATACTGACAAATGCGAGAAGGATTTAAAAATTCCTGTTCCTGATTATTCAAAGTCCCTTAAATAAATGGAGATAATTAAATGAGTTTATGGATTGAACTTGCCGGTTATCTTGCATCGGCACTTGTTGCTGCAAGCTTTTACATGAAAACAATAATTCCGCTGAGGCTTTTTGCCATCACAAGTAACATCGCCTTCATTACTTACGGAATCGGAGCAGGATTATACCCTGTTATAATACTCCATACTTTCCTCTTCCCGCTAAATATTCTTAGACTCATGCAGATGAAAAAACTTATACATAATGTGAAAGAAGCCTCTGACGGAAACTTTTCACTTGAATCTTTGATCCCATATATGACCAGAGAGAAAGTTAAAAACGGAGACATTCTTTTCAGAAAAGGAGATTCAGCAGAAACAATGTACTATATCAGCAAAGGCAGAATACAGCTTGAGGAGATAGGCATCGTAGTTGATAAAGGGAACCTCCTGGGGGAGATGGGTATCTTTTCTCCGCAAAAGGAGAGGACCTATTCAGCAAAGTGTATTGATGATGATATGGAAATATATTCAATTACTGGGGGCGGAGTTAAACAGCTATATTACCAGAATCCGGAATTCGGTTTTTTTCTCGTTAAACTTATAACCGGACGCCTGATAGACAGCCTCGAAAAAGAACAGAATAAATCAAAACACACTTAAAACTATAAAGAATTAATTCAGATCATTTAGCTGACCAAAATTATCCGCATAAATACCTGAACCGATCCACCATGTATTATCGACCTTAGTGAAGTAACCGAGTTTCGGTTTTACTTCACCGCCCTGCGGATGAAACCAGTGAAATTTCAGCCAGCCATTCTGCTGTTTTTTTAGTGTACTTGTCATCTCTGATATAATCTTTTTGCCGGTAGGATCTTTAAGATTCGTAAGATCAGAGCCTATAAGCCCTGTATTCAAACCATGTGACAGAACCACACAATTGAAATCATAAGCATAAATATAAAGCTCCCCTCTTTGGAAAATGCCTTTAGGATTCTTTATCTCAAGAAGAGCTTCTTTTTTCCCGTATATCTGTGCGAAAGCCTTACATTCCTCAACAAAACCCCGCAGCTGTTCCTTGGTGATCTCGCTATGAACTGCCGGATTATATCTCGGAAAAGCGAGAAGGGTTGCTGATAGAAAAATAACCCCGATACCTGTAAATATTCTCTTAATCATACATCCCCCTTAAATTTATCTGGATGGCTTTGACAGTTTAGGCATGCAATAGTCATCAATAATTTCATTAACACTTGTGACAAGCTTCGGTTTAAGCAGCTTGCATGCATCAATTTCCTTCCAACTCTTTTTGTGTATTCCCTCTATCATCATCTGGTTCATGCATTCTCTGGCGCCGCTTTTACCATCCACGCCGTAAAGAAAGTCATTTTCCGCGACTAATAGAGCATTAATCTTATCATCTGAAAGCTCACCATAAAGCGCTTCAAGAGTTATTGTATTTTCATTTTTATTGTTCTGAACAGAAGCGCCGTTAACTTCAGGAAGAAATTTATTATCTCTCTTCCATCTTGACTCAATTGTCTGTCTGCATATCATAGCTTTATAATATATGTCCATCATATTTCTGTTTGTCCTGTCAATCTGGGACAAAAACTCGGCGTTAAGATTCAGGTTATGTTTTTTTTCGAATAGAAGTTTCTTCTCTCCACCTTCTCCGCTTGTATCCTCCTCCAGGCGAATCAGGTTCTGGAATTCGGCGTTTTCGACCCAGGGTACTACCTCCATTGTGGAGACCCTTCCGGTCATCGGATCCTGCATTGATATAAAGGCGTCTTTAATTGCAGCTTTATATGAGTCAAGGTCATAAGCAATTAAGGTAGCATTCTTGTTTTTCCCAAGGCCCCATGCCTTGGTTGTAATCGTGAGTTTCTTTTTTCTCGACATGGATGTAAATGAATTTGTAATCTGAGACTCAAGCGCTGCATTTTCTCCAGCGCCCGCTATCGTTTTCAGTATCCCACTGCCGAATCCCTTGATGGCAAGTTCAAGCTGAAGTTCAAAAGTTCTGTCCCTGGTTTTGCTCTCATCCATATATGTAAACAGTGAAACAAATTTCGCGTCCCTCCCGAGAGACCTTACATAATAAGACCCGCAACCCTGAAAGAAGCCCGGAATGTCCCGGTTCAGAAGAAGAGTCTTTGCAGCGTCGCTAAGAGCTGACGCGCTTTCGTCAACCGATGCATAATATGTATGCATATTAATTTCAACTTTTATATGATGATAATAGAGAGTAGCTCCCTCCACGCTGGTATATTTGGTATCAAGCTTCCCCTGAAAAGCAAGGTGCCCAAGATCCACACCAAGCCCGAATGTATTGCTGGTTGTTGAAGATGAATCTGTTTCAATGGAATCGAAAGTATAATCGAAGTCATACGAAGGTTCGGTCATTTTAATATCCTTCATACAACTCGACTGGAAAGAGTTGGTTGCTATGGAATAACCGCGCCCGAGAACCGGGGTCATCGCAAGGTCATGAATACGGTTGTCCCTGATTATTGTCGGGCCGGCGTAGAGTCCAACAGGGAAAACAAATACCAGTAAAAATATTAGGTCAGTAATCTTTCGTATCATAGCGACTCCGTTTACTTCTTCTTACTGTCTGAAAGAACAGGGAGACAATAATTTTCAATTGTCTCTTCCTCTTCATTAACCATTTTTTTCAATAGCGGTTCACATGACTGAATTTCCTTATATCTGACGCGAAAAATGCCTTTCCCCAATAACTCTTTCATGCATTTAGACGCACCGCCGTTCCCGTCAGCTCCGTACATATAACTCTGCTCTCTGTTAAAAAAACCTTCAATTTTATCATCTGTAAGTAATGCATCAAGCACTGAAAGCGATATTGTCCCGCTCCCTTTGTTATTAAGGACAAGGCGATCGATATATTCTGTTTTAAAAAGACCATTATTCTTGTAATTAGTATCAATATACTTTCTGCAAAGCATTGCCTTATAGTACCGGTTCATGAGGGTGCGATCAAACCTTTCAATTTCAGCAAGAAACTCGGCATTAGAACTGAGTATCTGCTTCTTTTCATACATCATCAACTCCTGGCCTGTGCCGCTTTCTGTATATTTATCAAGTTTGGTCAACGCCTGAAAATCTGTATTCTCCACCCATGGTACAACTTCAATGGTTGAGACCTTTCCGGTTCTGGGATTCTGCATTGCCAGAAATGCTTCAGCAATGGAAGTGCGGAATGTATCTATATCATAAGATATCAAAGTTGCATTTTCATTCTTACCCATTCCGAATGCGGCAGTGGTGATGGTCAGTTCCTTTTTAGAACATTCTTTGGAAAAATCACGTTTTGCAAAATCAAGTGATGTCAGAAGCGCATCCTTTGTAACATTGGTTGCCTCCTTAAGTGTCTGCCCGAAACCTTTAATCTGTGTCTCGAGATCATTTTCAAATTTTTTATCAGGTTTGTTGTCCTCGGTTTTATATGTAAACACCGATATAAAACGGGCCCTTCTACCTATTGATCTAACATAATATGAACCGCAGCTGCTGAAAAAACCGGGAAGGTCACCGTTGCTTATCAGTTTTGATGCGGATTCGCTCATGCCGGTTGTGGATTCATCAAGAGAAGCATAGTAGGAGTGAAGATTTATTTCAACAAATACATTGTGGTAGTAATATCTCCTCACACCGCTTTCAGCTTCTTTTTCTTTATTCTTTGACAGCCTTTTTATAAGCTCATTCCTGAAAGTCTCAGTAAATGTCCGTGTATTAAGGACATCATCAAGTGTTCCTTCACCCTCCATCTCGATCGATTTAAAAAAATAGGTAAAATCATAGGAGGGATCTGTGATCTTTACATCCTTAAGACATGTTGACTGATATGTGTTTGTTGAAATCGTGTAACCGCGGCCAAGTACCGGTGTTGCTGCAAGATCCGATACCCTGTTATCCTCAATAACAACAGGTGCACCCTGAATATAAAGAGCATTCATAATTATAATCAGTATTACCGTCAACCTGCTTAGTTTAATATTTTTCAAAATCGGTATCATACCTGTTTCACTCTGGATTTAATGAGTCCGGTCTACCGGGTCACTATAAACTCCCCGGCTCTGTTATTTATTATCAGGCCCTGACGTTAATACAGGCATACAGTAATCATCAACTATTTCCTCTGCGATATTGCCCATATTTTTTATGACAGAAGTACATTCATCTATATTTCTGTAATGCACTGTTCTGATATCATTCTTAATCATGGAATTCATACACTTTGATGCTGCATCCTGCCCTGTGTACATGAACTCCTGTTCTTTAGCATATAGTTTTTCTATATATGCATCATTCAGCCTTGAATCAAGCTCAGATGCTTTGATACTGGCTCCGGTTCTGTTATTCAGCAGATAGCTTTCTGCATAATCCGCTTTAAGTTTACCCTTGTCTCGCCAGTTCGTATCAAAATGTGACTTGCACATTTTTGCCTTGTAATAAATGTTAAGGAGATTTCTATCATTCTTCTTAATCTCTGCAAGGAACTCCGCATTTTCATTGATATTATGTTTCATCTGGTACGGCTGAAGCACCTTTTCAGCAACAGTTTTACCTGTCGCATCTTTTGTAGCAGGGATAGTTACCGCTTCATTAAGCTTTACATAGTCCTGAAATTCTGTGTTCTCTACCCATGGTACAACTTCAATACTTACCACTTTACCTGTTAATGGATTCTGCATTGCTTTAAATGCATCTACAATCGCCTGTTTGTATGAATCGATATCATAGGAAACAAGAGTAGCCTCTTTATCTTTACCGAGTCCGAAACCTGCCGTAGTTATAGTGAGCCTCATTTTTGATGCCTTCTCACTGAAGTCCTCCTGAAGTTTATAGGAACTCGTTTCTGTCTGGCCCTGCTGTTCATATCCGGTTTCTGATGTAGTCTTTTTCCAGAACCATGCGCCGGTTGTTTTAGTCCTGGTAACAAGCCCGAAACTTTTTACCTGAGTTTCAATCATACCTTCGAACTCACTATTCCTTTCAGTACCCTCAGTTTCATATTCAAAGACTGAAACCAGTTTAGCCCTTCTGTTCAGAGAGCGAACATAATATGATCCGCAACTGTCAAAATATCCAGGGAGATCATTGTTGACCAGGAGATTTTTAGCTGAATCACTAAGGCTTGTTGATGCCTCATCAACCGAAGCATAATATGAGTCAAGATCTATGGTTGCCACCATCCGGTGCCTGGAATAAGTCCTGCCTTCTCTTGTAACTGTCTCACCTTTTTTTGATGTGACAGATTCAACGTATTTTCTGTAACCCTCATTTATTATAGGGTCTGATACTTCCGGCTTATCGGTAGTTTTTGATTTCGATACTTCCCCCTGCTTTTTCATCTCCTCGAATCTGTATGTAAAGTCATACGATGGCTCTGTCAGTTTTACATCCTTCAGGCATATTGACTGAAATGTATTAGTGGACATAGTATAACCTCTGCCCAGCACTGGGGTTGTGCCTATGTCTGTCACCCGGTTATCTCTTATTATAACCGGGCCGGCAAATACGTCAGCTGCCGCGAAGAACATCAAAAGGGTTATTAAAACAATATAAATTGACTTACTTCTACAATAATATTTCATAATTATAATTCTCCTTCTTTAATCGTCTATTCCTGTGATAATACGGGCATACAGTAATCGCTCACAAAATCACTCTGGACATCACCGAGTTTGCCAATGATAGGCTGGCATTCAGAAATATCCCTGTAGCTTTGTTTAAAGAATCCGCTTTTCATTACAGCCCTTATGCAGATTGAAGCGCCACCCTCTCCGTTTTTTGATCCGCCTGAAGATTTTCCATACATAAAAGATTTTTCATTATCAAGAAGCTGCTGTATCTTCGCGTCACTAAGAGTTTCATCAAGTTTTTTGAGAGTATCAGTGTCACCTGTCCTGTTGTTAACAACATTGGCATTTTCATACTCTTCCATAATCTTTCCGTCTTTTTTCCAGTTGGCATCTATATTCGCCCTGCAGAGTTTAGCTTTGTAATACATGTTCATCATATTTCTGTCAGCTCTCTCCACTTCGATAAGAAACTCCGCATTCTGTGTAAGGATATGTTTTTTCTCATACAGAAGCTGTGTCTCCTTCTCCCCTTCAGAACCTTCCTCAACAGCGACCTCTTTTTCATCCAGTTTGACAACTGACTGAAACTCGGTGTTCTCGACCCATGGTACTATTTCCACGGTTGCAACTTTTCCTGTATTCGGATTCTGCATTGAAATGAAGGCATCTTTGATTGCGGCTTTGAAGCTCTCAAGATCATACGATATCAGTGATGCTTTTTCATCTTTACCAAGTCCGTAAGCATGAGTCACTATGGAGAGATGCTTACTTGATGCCTCCCTGCTGAATTCCTCCATCCTTTTAAGTTCATTTGTGGTGGCAGTTTTTAAATCTGCATCGACTTTAACACCGCCGAACAAAGATTTATAGGAGTATGTGCTGAAAGACTGAATTGCAGATTTCATCTGGCTCTCAAACTTCTGGTCGCTTTTTTCCTCTTTTGTTGAGTATGTAAAAATTGAAACGAAATTTGCTTTCCTGCCGATGGACCTTACATAATAAGCACCGCAGCTATTGAAAAAACCGGGGAGATCATTGTTTACAAGTAGCATTCTGGCAGTATCACTCATAAGGCTTTTACTTTCATCAACAGAAGCATAGTATGTATACAAGTCGATTGTCACAAGGACTCTGTGATTGTAGTAGGTTTCGTTGTTAATCGTTGTGGTCTTTGAACCTGTTGATAGTGCCCAGTTAAGGCCGTTGCTCCCGCTATGCCGGAATACTTTCACCTTCACATTCGACGAACCGGAGGTATCTTTCTTTTTCTCCTCTTCGGTCTTCTTCGATGTTTTGACAGTATCTTCGATCGATGTAAATGTATATTCCATATCATACGAAGGCTCAGTTATTATAACTTCTTTCAGGCATGTGGATTGATATGTATTTGTTCCAATAGAGTATCCTCTTCCAAGGACAGGAGTAGTGGCTATATCGGAAACTCTGTTGTCCCTGATCACTGTGGGTCCTGCGTATAAATTGAAAGAGCAAATAACAAGTAATAATAATGTGGGGAAACCGACCTTTTTCATAAACTTCTCTCCCTTTGTTTAGTATTCTTTTATCACATGAAAAAATTATTGCTACAACTATTTTATTATTAATAATCAAAATTTAAATCATTCCAAACCATATAACAGATATTATAAAAATGCCGATACGTTGAATCTTCATTTCTTCCTGAAATACTTCCCCTTTGAAAAAGTCCCCTCAACTTTTCTGCCATCCGGATATTCCATTATTCCAAATCCTTCAGGCTCGCCGTTACTGAAACTCCCCCGGTATTTTCTCCCGTCGTTGTACTGCATATCACCATGCCCGGTAATTCTTCCTTTATAAAAACCACCTTTATAAATATTCCCTTTCGCGTCTTTATGTTCACCGGTTCCATGGGGATATCCATACATAAAATCCCCGTTATAAGAACTTCCGTCGTTAGATATATATACACCTCTTCCATGCATCAGGTCGCCCATCCAGCCACCTTTATAGAAAGAGCCGTCAGAACTCTTCAGTTCACCATACCCGTTCCTGAGACCGTTGTTCAACTCCCCTTCATAGAAGTCACCATTGCTGCAGGTAATAGCGACTTTTCCTTCAACAGCATCGCGGCTATGATCCTGAAACAATGTTACAGGCACCGTCTGATCTATCCGTATAATCCCCCTTTCGAGAAGATATTGAGACCATGGCTTAAGATATACCTCAACCGGTATAGACTGTTCCCCACCTCTGAAAACTCTTACAAAATCATTCCTGGTTCTGAAAAAACCGCTTACTGTTTCAGGGTGAAGCAGCGGCTCCTCTTTTTTCCGGTTAAATAGAAGACCGGATAAAGGGCTCATACATCCCCCCGCATCAACATCCGGCAGATTAGTCCCGCCTGGCTCATTATTTTCAAGATACGACAGAGACAAACCATAATGATCAAGGGAAACACTTTTATCCCTTTCAGGATCAGCAGAGAAATAATAAACAATGCCTCTTCTCCCCTTCACCTGGCTCACATAATGCGTACCGTATTTTTTATAAAACTTTGTTAAATCCTTTCGTGCCAGTTCAACAGCCTCACCGGTAATTGTAAAACTGTCCGAAAGCTCATCTGAAAAACCTGTGATCTCCAGGTTTCCCCTGTACCGGGGTTTCATATAAGGGGACTGTTTCCAGAAAAGCAAAGTTCTTTTAACAACTCCCCAGTCATCAGAACCAACAGGATAGCAGTCGCTGCGTATTGAATTTACTGCCCCACCCTTATTACTGATAAAACTCATAGAGCCCTTCATTATACAGTCAGAAGAATACGTTTTACCTGACGCATCCATGGTCTGACCCGGGACCACCATATCCGGAATATCACCCAAAAGGGTGCTATCATCAAATCTGTACTCCGAGTCGATTACTCCCTCGTCTCCTTTAAGTGTCGAGGCATCTATAAGTCTCAGCTCTCTGTAACAGTCACTGTTGAGCCTCGCATTTTCCTCCAGGCCGCTTATAAAGGGATTATAATTTTCAACTTCTCTGAAACTCCTCAATCCCTGCATTAGATCTTTGCAGTCATTCTCTTTATCAGGATTCAGATAAGCATTACTGCTTATACCCCAACTGCATTTATAGAAATTACCCCAGCTGATATTTCTTTTAAGCCTGTCTATTATCTCCTGATTCTTTCTCTCGGTGATCTTTCCAAGGTTTATTCTGAACAATGAAAAATCACGCATATCCTGAGCAAGGGCTTCTATCTGATCATGAGCTTCCTCCGGGTATCTGTCCCCTGTTCTCAATGGCATGTACCTGTTAATACCAGGCAACTCCCCCCACTTTTTCAAATTGAAAGATATAATCTTCCCGCTGGAAGATGCTAAACAGGACTGCAAAGCCCTTTTCAGAAAACTTATACTCAACTCTCCGTTATACGGAACCAGAGGAAACTCAACCGGGATAAAAACATTGTCAGTTGATCCGCTGGATGAAAAGAATGCCGGATATCTGCTGCCAGCCTCGTCAAAAATTGAGAAATTGCTTATATCAGATGTTCCGGTTCCCCTTCCATATTTTATTCTGCTGCTTATACGCTCAGCTTCCTCCGGGGGCATATAATAAGTAACAACAAATGCAAAACCTGATTCAAAAAGGGTACTGTCAATAAACCTTGTACCGCAATGCCTGTAAAACCCGTCGATGTCTCCCCTTTTAAGAAAACTCTCTGCAAGCTCCGTCAGTTGAATTGAATTATCCGCGAGGTAATTCATTCGCCCTGTTACAGTAACCACACAGGCGACAGAAACCGGCTTCATTCCTGTGACATTATATGCCGACGCACGGTTTAATGCTATCCTGACAAAATCCCTGAACGGCCCCGACTCCCCTGATAGTACTGCCGCAGGATTTAAAAATTCAATTCCCAGCATCCCTCCGGTGCTGTAAGTATCAGAACTTCTGATACATCTGCGCGGCTGATAATTAAGGCTTTCCAGCTTAAGCCCTGTACCTGTTGCAGAGGTATTATCGAAAATATAATACTCTTCCCCTGAAACACGGGAACGGTTCACCCAGTGAGCAGAACTACAGGCCGCTGAAATGCCCGTTACTGCTAAAATAAAAATAAAAACAATTGAGCTTTTTACAGTGGACATAGTCCTACTTATCGATCATATCATCAAAGGATTCAATTTTATCCTTATCTTCATCGCTTTCCGGTTGCGTCTCATCTTTTACCTGATCAGTTACTCTATTAAAATCTTCAAATGATTCGATTTTTCCCTTTCCCTTTTCTATTTGACTATCTTTCTCCTGAACTGTACTTTCAATTTTATTTTGTCTTCTTTCCGGACTGGCGTCTTTCTTTATATTCTCTTCACCTTCATGGACAATCTTAACCGGTTTAGGGAGGCAATACTGGTTCAGGAAAGTACTGTTAAGCTCAACATCTTTCAGCGCCTTCAGACAGCTCGGCACATTGCGGTAGCTCACTTCATCAAGCTTGTCATAAAGCTGATTAATGCAGTCCAGAGCTCCGTCATTATTATCACCATAAAGGTAATACCTGTTGATCTCAAGGAACTGTTCAGGGGGATTGCCGTAAAAATATTTAATAAAATCATTGAGAGTTATATAACCCTCTTTATCATTTTCATTTGACTGGTTATAGAAAAGAGTCCTGTTACCATCATACTTCCGGATTTTTTTGTCAGTGATCTGTTTTATTATCATTGTATCAAGAAGGGTGAACTCATGCTTCTTTTCGGGAGTTTTAATGCCATGACCGAATAGACTCCTGTAAAGAGATCCGTCAGATTTATCAGCATACTGATCAAGTACCACTTTCCTGCACATTGATGACACATTATATAATTCAACCTGACTGTTGCTCTTCCTGTAAATTTCAGTTATAACACCGGTATTCTCTTCTATTTTCTGCTGACGGATAAACTGTTCAGCTCCACCCTCTTCACTTTCAGCAAGAAGTATCTTCCCGAACTCAGGGTTCTCCATCCAGGGAACAACTTCTATAGCATTAACCAGTCCCGAGTCAGGATTCTGCATCAGCTTCACAGCCTCCTGTATTGTTGTCCTGAACTGTTTAATGTTTACAGGGATAAGGTTTACAGGATCGCCTTTGGAAAGACCAATGCCCTGAACATAAACCTTAAGTCCCCTGTACTGAGCATCCTCGCTCAACTTTTTGTACTCCTGTGAAGGCGCTTTCTCTTTTTTATCCTGATTTTTATCCGCTGAAACAGAGGTCTCTTCCGTCTCTTCATAAAAATTAAAAAGCCCCTTCTCTAAATCTCCCCGGAACTCATCATCTCGTTCACCCGTAAGCCTGTATTGGAGAAGAGCGTAATACGTGGAGAAGGTACCCACAGACCTGACATAAAAATGACCGCAACTGTTAAAAAAAGTGACATACTGTTTCTTCTGCAGCAGTTCTTTCACACTGTCGCTAAGAGTAGATTGAGTCTCATCCATCGAGTAATAGTACTGATTGATCTCCGCTCTCACTATGAGGTTTTTAATAGTATATTTTTTATTCCCGGATACCTCTTCGGTATTATAATAGTCTTTAACAAACCTGTTAAGCTTTGCATTTTGTATACGGTCCCTGCCGCTCACCAGAAGTTTATTCAGGTAATCTTCAGTGACCTCTTCAATATCGTAATTCAGATCAAACGTAGGTTTGGATGTGGCAACTGATTTGAAACACATTGACTGCAGATGATTACTATTAATGGAATACCCCCTGCCCAATGTCGGGAATCCATTAAGGGCTTCGATACGATTGTCATTAATTAATCTCGGAGCTGAGGACAGACCTGTTGTATAAAGAATAATTATTACTATGAATAATTTCTTGAGCAGCAGTTTCATCTTTGGCCGCTTGTTATGAAGCACAGAGATGAAACTGCATTCTGCATCTTACTCATCAATTGAGGGGAATACAAAATGTCATCCTTTAGATAATTATCTTTATCTCTACTTCCCTGCACCTGCTGTATTCTGTACAGGAGCAATTGTCGGCATACAATAATCAATAATGTCAGAACTGACTATTGATATAAAACTCTTTCTTATCCCTGTACATTCGTTAATTTTGCCCCATGTAGTTCTGAACATATCAGCACCAAACATTTTATCGATACATTTCTCTGCACCATTTGATCCGTACATGAAATCATCTCTCTGTTTAAGCAGCCCGTCAACATACTCTGTAGTCAGAAGTTTATCAAGCTTATCAAGGGTCATGTCACTGCTTGTTCCTGTCCTGTTATTCATAAGGATGAGATTCGCATAACCTTCAATGAACTTATCATCTTTTTTAAAATTAGCGTTTATATGCTCTTTGCAAAGTTTTGCCGTATAGTAATTGTTCACCTTATTTCTATCTGCTTTTTCAATTTCACCCAGGAACTCGGCATTCTGATTCAGGACATCTTTCTTCCTGTAATTCGGCACTTTCTCTCCGACCATCTCTCCTTCAATCTGTTCCAGAGATATTGCATCCTGAAATCCGGTATACTCAACCCAGGGGACTACTTCCATAGTTGTAATCCTCCCAGTCATCGGATTCTGCATGGATATAAAGGCATCCTTTACCGCAGCTTTAAAAGTTTCGATGTCATACGAGATGAGAGTTGCTCCCTCATTTTTACCAAGCCCCCATGCCCTTGTATTAATAATCAGTTTTCTTTCACTTGCCATGGAATGAAAATCACCTTTATTGGTGCTTGAAACACTGCCGCCTCCGGCCAGGGCTTTGGCGAGGCCAGTGAGCTCAAGTCTCAGACCAGCTTCAAAAGCTCTATCTCTTGTGGTGGACTTTGATGTATAAGTAAAAACTGAAAGAAATTTTGCATTTCTGCCGAGTGATCGGATATAATTGGTTCCGCAGGCATGAAAGAAACCGGGAAGATCTTTATTTGCCAGAAGATTCTTGGCCGGCCCGCTGAGGTTTGTCCTGGCTTCGTCTACTGAAGCATAATATGTATCCATATTAAGCTCAACCTTGATACTGTGACTTGTCTCCTGCGTATCAGTTGTGGCGCTGGCATTGGCATTAACCATTACCTGAAGCGCGCGTGTTGAATAATCCACCCTGTTCTCAGTGCTTACTGTTTTTCTATCCTGACTCTCTTTTTCTATTGATTCAAATGTATACTGGAAATCGTAAACAGGCTCTGTTGTAACAACATTCTGCATACACATTGATTGATATGTGTTAGTTATAAGAGTATAGCCTCTACCCAGAGCAGGCGTATAAGCCAGATCGGTTATCCTCGCATCACGAATAACAATAGGACCGGCATTGGAACTAACCGTAAGACCTGCAACTAAAATAAATACAGAGATTACTATTAAAACTTTGTTCTTCATTATATCCCTCCCGGGTTTTTATTCTTCTGTTAATTGAAAAAACTTAATTTATAATAAAACAGGCAGATGTGAGCATATAGAATATTCACTTACCCTGAGCTGCTTCAATAATCGTTTCAAGGGTTGATTTAATTTCCTCTGTAATTTCTATCGCTTCTTTAATAAAAGATATAAAACCTTCCACTCTATCAGATGCGTTCGATGACTTCCGGAGATTTTTCAATGCAGCAAGCTTTGTCTCTTTATCACGGACAGCAGTGTTTTTCCTGTTTCTCAGGGTATTTGTTTCAAGAAAAGGCCTCTGCAATTCATTTATAGCTATTTCAATGTTCTCTTTAATCAGCTCCAGCTTCCGCATCTGCTGTTTCAGTTCAGTAAACTTCTTTACTTTCTGACGGTCCTGAATACTATCTTCATTTTTAATTGTTATAAGCAGATCCTGCACTTTTGCCATCTGCTGCAAAATATCGTTTGTAAGTTCAATAAACTGGTTAGGATCAACCCTTTTTAATGAGTTCAGATAGGCATTATTAGCAGCCTCCACCCGCACAAGACATTCACTGATCCTTGACTCATCATAACTTCTTTCCAACGCCTCAAGTGATGCAAGCAGTTCCATGTAATCCTTGTAAAGATCTTCAGCTTTTCTCCCGTAATTGTTTTTAAAAAAAATTATCAAGTCATATGTATTTCCAACCAGTGAACGGATTTCAGCAAGATCTCCTGTGGCAACGCTTATAATTGAGCCTGCAACTGAAAAGACCCCTTTTACTCCTTCAGTGAATGTTTTAAGCTTTATTTTTCTGTCCGCATGAGCCTGTTCAGCCCTGATGTATACTTCCTGATCCTGAACCTTCCTGCATTCAGTATTTACGAATTCAATATAGCTCTCTGTTTCACTATGATAAAAAGAAGTCATCTCATCTATTATAGATTCTACTTGTGACCATTTTCTCTTTTCCGCAATGGTTTCACTACTGGTCATTTCACTTCTTTTTTTTGTTGAAGCGGAGAGGCGTATAGCCTCAATTTTTTTATTAGTTTCATCCATTTTCTGGGAAATACGCCCAAGCACAATTTTGTACTGATCATACATGAGTATAAGGCGCTGGACCTGTATTGCTTTAACATTCTTGTCATTAAAATGAGGCAGGTGGACGAAGGTCAGACCTTCGGGCTCAATAAGATTCGGAGCATCTTTTACAACAAGGTCAAACTCAATTGACATATACATATTATTCATTGAGGCGCGGGGATCATTTACTGTTGAGAAGAGGACTTCTTTAGTAATACGCTTTATCCGGCTTGTTCCTACATCATGAATTATGAAAGTCCCCTCTTTACCGACAAACAGTGGTTTGGCGGAAACGGTTTCCGGAAAAGTAAGGAGGAATAGATATATGACAACAGTAATGCTTAAAACATAAGCACCTTTAAAGAGTCGATTCATATTAAAATTAATCTCCCCGGATATCAGATTCCAAAACAGTATTATATACTATTTATTTTGCTACAAAAAAATTTGTTTAATATTATTTAAATAGTGTTGTTTAGAGCAAAATAGGAAAATTTTTTTTTAATAAATGATTCATTTTTAACTTTTTCCGGGTAAAAGAGAATCTCCCTCAACTTTACACGAAAACTGCATTTAAATATTAATGAATATTATCTTCAATTAAATACCTCTTCTTTATCAATAAACTCCAGCTATACTCTCAATAAGAGCTAAAACTATTCTCTCCAATCAAAACGAAGCAGCAGAAACATTTACCGACATACAAAAAATTTCTTTAAAAAATGAAATCTGGAACCTTTTCAACTTTATCAGGGTCTAACATATGTTTTAATCCTACGATATTTTATTTTATCAGGATTCTAAAAATAAAAAAATATTTCTTTCAATTAATTTACGGAGGTACATATGAAAAGTTTCAGACTTTCGGCTTTTGTAGCTCTTCTTCTATCGGGAGCTCTTATGTTTGGCATTAATGTTATTGCACAGGAAAAAGGAAAAGGGCCAGGCGGGCCGCCGCCTGAAATTCAGGCATGCAAAAGTAAAAAAGCAGGAGATGCATGTTCTTTCAAGACAAGAGACGGCAGCAGTAAAAGCAACACGTGCAAAGAAATAACAACACCAATGGGCAACGAACTGAGCTGCGGAGACATGCCTAAACCGCCGAGGGGTGGAGAGAAAGAGAAGCAGAACTAAAAACAGAAAGAATATGAAAACAATTTAAATTTACGGATTTCCCTTCACAGGGAGTCCGTATTAAAAAAACACCGGATCAAATAACAATTTCCCTTAATTCTCTGCAGTTTGCCGTAAGGTCATCGCTCCGTTTGAAAAGCCCCCCTCCCATGAGATAGATTACATCATTACCATAGAAGGATTTCATTTCAGGTATATTCGAGAAATTCATACCTCCACCGGGGCACGGGAAAATGCTTGTAAAATGAGAGAATCCGCATTTGCAGCTATTTATTATATCACGGCATTCATCTTTTGAGAATGAGAACCTCCCTCCGAAGTTCGGGTACACAACTATATCTGCACCGGCGAGTCTCATCATCTTCCCCAGCAGTGCCCCGTGTGTAAACCCGAATCCTCCTGAGAGATATGGCCCGATAAATGCCGGATGGCTCATTACCGGAAGCGCGAAATTATTATCATCAGCAAGATACTTCATGGCGTCAAAACCGGTAAGCGCAGGCGCAATAAGGACTCCCCCTGCTCCGCACTCTTTCGCGAAATATGCTCTCTCAACAATTTCATTAAATGGAGCTGTGATATTAGGGAGATAGAGTGTCTTACCACCCGTTTTTGCATTTGCCTCATTCACAGCATCGCAGCAGACTTTGACCCTTTCTTTATAAGGAGAGAATTTCTGATTGGACAAACCGTGATCATCCTTGATTATATCCATACCGCCATACGCAAGCTTATACGCAAGATCGGCAAACTCAGCAGCAGACATACCCATAGGCTTTACTGCTGAAGCGATAAGCGGCCTGTTATGCGCATCAAGAATATTTCTGACACCTTCGACACCGAACCGGGGACCTTTGAACTGCATGGAGAACTGCGGGGGGAGAGTAATATCACTGATCAATATTCCCGGCTTAAGGCTTATATTACCAAACATAACATTCATAAACTGGGTAAGTTCAGACGCTAATGTCTCAACTGCAAAACTTATATCAGCCCGGAATTTTTTATCTTCAATTTCAGAGAAAGATTCAATACGCCCGAATATATTCTCCCGGATGAAGTTATCCTTTATAAGTTCAGGGGGGAACTCAACTGTCTGTTCAATGCATATATCTTCAGCAGCAGCAGCAGCAAGTGCATCTGTTTTTTCACCGGAGAGGATATAGGTTACGGTGAATCGCTCACCTGAAACTGATTTTGTCATGTTTATGGCTCCTGGCAGGTTCGTTAATTATATTACAGAGCCTCAGCCTTTGCATCCGAATGAACTGCAGTAATCCTCACTGCAGCAAGCTCACTCTCTGTTATACCTGTATTATTCTCGGTCATAATTTCTACCGCTTTCACAAGGGCCATTGCATCAAGGCCGTGTTCTCTCATCAGATACTCTTTGCTGGCTCCATGAACAAACGTATCGCGCAGACCTATACGCGTGAGCTTTTTATTCATCCCTCGTTCAGCCATCTTCTCTGCTATTATAGTTCCAAGGCCGCCGATAATTGTATGGTTCTCCATTGTAATAACTCCATACTTAGACTTCTCAATAGCGGAGAGTATATTCTCATCATTGAAAGGCTTAAGCGTTGTTACATGAAAATGGCTTATATCAATACCGGAAGCCTTCAGTACTGTTGATGCACGTAGAGCCTCCTCAGTGCAGATACCTGATGTTACAAGCACAAGATCATCACCTGCTGACAGCTTCCTCGATTTTCCAACAATCAAAGGTTCTGTTTTATCGAAGAGTCGCGGAATCTCACCACGGAGTATCCGCACATAAACAGGCCCGTTAACGCTCATTGCCGCATCAAGCACAGATTCAACATCAGTGGCATCTCCTGTCTCAAGTATTGTCATATTGGGGAGAGCACGCATAACAGCGATATCCTCTATGGCCTGGTGTGTCGCACCACCCGGGGTCATGATACCGGGGAGGAATCCGAACATCTTCACCGGCAGGTTCGGGTATGCAACAGACATGGCAATCTGGTCAAAGGCCCTCCTGTATATGAACACCGCGAATGTATGTATAAGTGGAACATATCCCTCCCGCGCAAGGCCGCCTGCGAAGGAGAGCATATTCTGCTCTGCAATCCCCATTGAAAAGAACCTGTGAGGATAAGAATCCCTGAAAAGATCAATTTCAGTTGAACTTGTTAGATCCGCTGAAAGTACAACAACTTCAGGCTTATCCTTTGCCCATGCAACAAGGTTCTTCGCGTGAACTTTACTCAGAAGGCCGTTATCCTCTTTCTTTCCGGAAGGAGCAACTTCGATCCTCCCGGCTTCAGCAAGTTCTCTCTTTTCATCAAAACTTCCGAACCTGACGTAATGATACTTCGGCGCTCTCTTCTGCAGAATTTCAATGCATCTGTGGGGATTGGTATCACAGAGCACACAGGTCGGCTTTTCGCTGTCACGCTCCATTGTACCGTGCTGCACAAGTTCATCAATATCATGGCCGTCTATTCTGAATGTGCGTATTCCGAAAGCTTCAAGCCGTTTATGCAGAGGTTCAATGTTCATCACATCTGTCATCTTCCCGTCGCACTGGTATCCATTGATATCAACATAAATCAGTATATTATTCAGCTTATGAAATGCCGCAGCCTGAAGCGCCTCCCATGTCTGCCCGATCTGAAATTCACCGTCAGACATAAAGAGAACGCATCTCCCGCTCTCCCCTTTCAATTTACGCGCCATTGCAATTCCAAAGCCCTGACTTATACCCTGGCCAAGTGAACCGGACATTATCTCCATTCCGGGGGAATGTTCTGCGCCGATCATTTCCACTGTACTCCCGTCTTTATTGAACTCGGCAAGTCCCTGTTCATCCATACGCCCCGCTTCTATCAGCGCCGCATACAGCACCAGTGAATACTGGGAAGGTGAAAGAAAGAATCTGTCGTAGTCCGGAGATTTAGCGCCGTGAAAGAAAGAACCGTTTTTATAATCTTTATTCCCCGGCCCCGGAACTCCGTTGAATTTTGCAGGTAGAAAAGGCTTTGCAGCAGGTTCAAGATTAAGTATTCTTCCATATAATGAGGAGAGTATTTCAGCAGATGAACATGCCTGGCTCAAATAACCCCCGTCATTATTAATCGTATGGTGAAGGACCCGTCTTCTTATCCCTTCAGCCATCTTCTCTATGTCCTGTTTGCTATAATTCAAAATATTGCTCTCCCGGAAATATTAATTTAATAATAGTGGAAACTATGGAACATTCAGACTTTACCTTTTCACGGCGGGCAGCTTGCGCAGAACGATCTGTACATCTCGGTGGAGAGATACCTGTCACCGCGGTCAGGGAAGAGCACTACCACTGTTGACCCGCGCTGTAAATCTTTCGCAGACTGAATCGCTCCCCATAGAGCTGCACCGCTTGATATTCCGCAGAATATACCCTCCACAAGAGCAAGATCACGCACAGTTTCAAAAGCATCCTCATCTTTACACATAATCTTCCTGTCAAGAAGTTCAGGCTTATATATTTCAGGGACAATTGATTCGCTCATATTCTTAAGCCCCTGAATGCGGTGATTGATAGTAGGTTCAATTCCTGTGACCTTTGTGCGCGGATTGTGTTCCCTGAAATATCGCGAACACCCCATAAGTGTACCTGTTGTGCCCATGCCTGCAACAAACAGGTCAACCTCGCCTTTTGTGTCACGGACAATTTCAGGAGCAGTTGTTGAATAATGGGCTTTCCAGTTTGCATCATTGCTGAACTGATCAGGCATGAAATACTGCTGAGTCCTTGCATCCAGTATATGATGCGCGCGGATTATAGCCCCGTCAGTACGGTCACAACCGGGAGTCAGCTCAAGCTCAGCTCCAAGCGCGATAAGGATGGCCCGTCTCTCATCACTTACGCATGTGGGCATGGTGAGTTTTATCCTGTAACCCATGGCTGCCGCGATCATGGCAAGCCCTATGCCTGTATTTCCTGAAGTAGGTTCAAGGATAATTTTGTCTTTTGTAAGAGCACCGGATTCAACTGCCTCCTTAATCATATAATAAGCAGGACGGTCCTTGACAGAACCTCCGGGATTAGAGCCTTCAAGCTTGGCAAGGATTCTAACCCCTGTTTTATCAGGGTTCCATATATTTTTTATTTCAACAAGTGGGGTGTTCCCGATGGCATCCAGTATACTCATAATTTTCCTCTAAAATAGCAATGAGTACAATGAGCGCCTTCTGCAATGGAAATTCAAGAAGAATTATTTATTTTTTTTGTAGACCTTCATTCCCGGTTTTATCTTCTCATAAAACCCGTTTCTGAAATCACACTTTGCCACTGTTGAAAAAGGGGTACCGGCTTCCAGATAAACTTTGTCCTCATCAACTTTTGTAATACACCAGGCTCCCAGATAAACTTTTTCACCTGTTTTAAAATCAGTTACTATAACCTGACCTTCATTAACCTCACCAAGGATTCCTACATATTCCATCCCTTTTATCACAGGAATATTCTTATCAGTATTTATTCTGTTATCATTATCGCTTAACTTAACGGAGGAACTGCTTTCAATCTTTTCTTCCGCCCCTGAGGCCTTTTCATCACGGATGCTTTTCCCGGTCGTATAATCATTCACCCCGGCACCTTTAATACCATTGTTAGGGTTGCCGTTTTTACTTATAACAGAAGTCTGTTTATTCCCGGAAGGCTCCTCATCCGTTTTTACATCTTTTTCCTTCAGTTGTACAATATCACCCTTTTTATTGCTGATATTATCCGCTGATGTTTCTTTAACTCTTTCAGAAATCCGGACTGAGTCTTTATCATTGGATCTTTTTTTAACTGTCTCTCTCCGGGATGCGGTTCTTTTAATATAACCCCACTTTCCGTTCAGTTTCACAGCAGCCAGATTCTCGGAAAAGGGTGCTGCTGACTCAAACCTGGGATCAATTATAAATTTACCTCTGCTGTTTATATATCCAGAACCTGAATCACCCTTCACCGCAGCCAAGCCTGATCTGAAATCACCGGCTTCAGTATAAACAGCATTGATGACAACAGTGCCTTTTCTATTAATATAACCCCAGGCGCCGTTTATTCTAACCGCGGCAACTCCTTCGCTGAAGCTGGATGCTTTCTCATAGACCGGCCTTATTATGGTTTTTCCTTTTTTATTGATGAATCCGTATTTTCCATTTATCTTCACAGCGGCAATCCCCTCATTAAATGGAAGAGCATATTCATAAACAGGCTTCAACGCCTGTTTGCCGCCGGCAGTTAAGTAACCGTATTTCCCATCTATTTTAACGGCAGCAAGACCCTCACCTAAGTAACGTGTTTCATCCTCTCTAACAACAATAACCTGAATCCCTTTCTGATTTATGAACGTGTGCAGACCTTTACTTATGACAGGGGCAATTCCGTCATAAAAATCCCCTGCCTCATCATACACAGGCTTTATTATGACTTCCCCGCTGCTGTTTATATATCCGTACAACCCGCCAGTCTTTACCGCAGCAGCCCCTTCGCTGAAGCACTCCGCCTGCTCAAATGCCGGTTTAATAACCCATTGAAATTGTTCCCCGACTTCCGCAGTAATTCTAAGGGGAAAAAATATTATCAGGATAATATTTAACATTAAAAAAATTCTTATAAGCATTACTTCCCCTGCTTTGTTAATAAGGGCATACATTATCCCCGTCTTTTTTCAGCCGTAACATCTGCCGCAATATGAATTCCTTTATCATATTTTCACTTCTTTAACCCGTATTACTTAATATAATAACTGAATAGAGGGAAATCATCTTTTCTTATAATAACACAAGACCGTATAACTCCCTTTTTCATCATTTATCCGGACATCGATAAAATTCTTATTCAATTCTTATTTTTTCTTTTTTTGAATTGATAATTATGATTATATACATACAACTGTCACCGGATTCTGAGCAAAAATTTTAAACAGTCAGATGAAGATCCCGCAGACCCTGCTGTTCTGTTGAGAGATCCTGATTCTAAACTAATATACCGGATTACCACAATGAAAAAAATAATCAGATATTTTGCTGAACAGTCACTCCTTGTTAATATAATGACAGCAGGACTCATTATAACGGGAATACTCTTTATGTTTACCGCAAAAAGAGAAGCATTTCCCAGGGTTGATTTCGACTGGGTAATAATAAATACCATCTACCCAGGCTCAACAGCAGAAGATGTTGAAAAACATATAACAATCCCCATTGAGACAAAAATGAAGGAAGTTGATGGAATTGAAGAGATATTCGGCACATCTATAGAAGCGCGTTCTTCAGTAGCCATCCAGATCGATCCTGATTCAAAAGATAAAGATAAAATAATAAACGATATAAAGGACGCGCTTGATAAAGTAACGGATCTCCCGGAGGACGCCGAAGACCCTGAATTCACGGAGCTTAACACTTCAATGACACCTGTTCTTGAAATCTCTCTTCTGAACAAAAACGGGATAAAGAACGACAGTGACGAATTTGAACTCCGCAGGTATGCCAAGATACTTGAAGACCGGCTTCTCGAACTGAACGGTGTCGGGAAGATAGAAAAAAGCGGCTACAGGGACAGAGAGATGATTGTAGAAGTCCATCCTGAGAGCCTCCAGTCACTCCATGTCGCGATAAATGAAGTCATTAACGCGCTTTCAAAAAAGAACCTCAACTTCCCCGGCGGTGTTATCAAGACGACAAAAGGTGAATTCCTCATCCGCACAATAGGTGAAGTAAAAAATACAGAGGATATCAGCAAAGTTCTGATCAGGGCAAATGACACAGGATACTGGGTAAAGGTAAGTGATCTTGCAATAGTAAAAGATTCATTTAAAGAAGAAGATATAATTAATAAGACTCTTGGGAGAAAATCGATCACTCTTACTGTTATTAAAAAGGAATCCGCAGATATAATACGAACAGTTGATGACATAAGAGATGAAATCAAGGATTTCAGGAAGATTCTGCCTGAAGAATATGAAATGTCTGAATTTAACGATATGTCGTTTTACGTCAAAAGGCGTCTTGACGTTCTTATAAATAACGGGATCGTCGGTTTTACACTTGTTGCTGTTACACTATTTATCACTCTCGGATGGAGAATCGCTCTCGTCACAGCACTGGGTATACCCTTTGCGATGTTCTTCACTTTTATCTGGATGGGTTATGCTGATCTAAGTATTAACCTTATG
Source organism: Spirochaetia bacterium UBA5763 (assembly GCA_002418835.1). Taxonomy (GTDB): domain Bacteria; phylum Spirochaetota; class UBA4802; order UBA4802; family UBA5550; genus UBA5550. Next base: position 56,065 of record DIEX01000020.1, read on the forward strand.
TCAATGTTCGGACTCATTATGGTACTCGGAATGCTTGTCGACGATGCGATAGTAGTCTCAGAAAACGTTTACCGGCATCTTGAGGAGGGGGATTCTGTCAAAGATGCAGTCCTTAATGGAACAATGGAAGTTATCGCTCCTGTTGCAGGAACTGTTATGACAACCATTATTGCTTTTGCCCCGCTGATGTTTATGAAAGGTATAATGGGAAAATTCATGTGGGTACTCCCAGCTGTTGTTATAGTTTCACTCGTGGCATCATGGATTGAATGCATGTTCATACTCCCATCGCATATCTATGAACTTGAGAAGAGGAATAAACTTCATTCATCCGCTTCAAAAGATAAAGAAGGGCGTATTTTCAGGATGTTCAAGAGCAAGTATTCCTCCATACTTGCTTTTATTCTCGGACACAAATACAAAGCCATAATATTAATAACTGTTTTTTTCATAACCACCATTTTGTTCGCAGGTAAATTCATGAAGCTCATTCTCTTCCCTGCGGGAGGCGTAGAGGTGCTTACAATTAAAGCAGAGGCTCCGACAGGTACATCTGTTCAGGATATGAACCAGAGGCTTGAATATATTGAAAAGACTGTTGCTGAACTCCCGAAGAGCGAACTTGATACATTTACTACCAGGGCTGGAATTATTCAGGAGGAGCCGACTGATCCATACACAAAAATCGGATCAAACTACGGTATTATAATGGTTTATCTGACACCTTTCAACAAACGTGACAGAGATGCCAATGAAATACTTGAACAGATAAGAAAAAGTACAGATGCCTACAGAGACCGGTTTACAAAAATTGAATTCGGATTAGTTAATACAGGCCCCCCGGTTGGGAAACCGGTTAGTGTAGCCATAAAGGGTGATGATTTCGTGACTCTGCAGAAAATTTCTATCATCTACAAAGATTATCTTTCAACTATCCAGGGTCTGAAGGATGTTAAAGATGACTACGAGGATTATAAAAACGAACTGAGGGTATATGTCGATGAAAAGACAGCCGCAGTAACAGGAATTACCGTATTTGACATTGCCACAACAATACGTTCATGCTTTGAAGGTTCAATTGCCACAACAATAAAAAAGACTGATGAAGAGATAGATATCAGGGTAATATTTCCTGAGAATATGAGGAGAAGTCTCGACAGTATTAAAAATGTTAAAATCGCCAATCACTCAGGGAACCTTATCCCGATAACTCAGGTTGTACGTTTTGATGATACAGCAAAAGGAGTATCTCTGATAAACAGAAAAGACTGGCGACGTCTGATAACAGTGACAGCGGAAATCGATGAAAAAGCGAAAGGTGTAACTTCAGTTTCCGTAAACAACATGCTGAAAAAACAATTTCAGGATATTGAGGAAAAATTTCCCGGGTATACAGTCTCATACGAGGGTGAATTCAAGGATACTTCCGAGTCTATGACAAGCCTGCTTAAGTCATTCATTGTAGCAGCACTTGGTATTTACATAATCCTTGTATGGATATTCAGATCACTTTCACATCCATTCATTATAATGGGTGTGATCCCGCTGACGCTTACGGGAATAATCTGGATATTTTTCTTTCATGGATTACCGCTTTCATTCATGGCATTGATGGGGGTTGTGGGTCTTGCCGGAGTAGTTGTAAATGATTCAATTGTTATGATAGACTTCATCCGTGTTCGGCGGCTTGCGGGACTCGAGCCGCTGGAGGCAGCCATTGACGCAGCGCCAAAAAGATTAAGAGCAATATTCCTTACCACTGTAACAACATTCTTTGGACTTGTGCCTACAGCTTACGGCATAGGGGGATATGATCCATTTCTTGTTCCAATGGCGATCTCGCTGTCATGGGGCCTCGCATTCGGCACAATGATTACACTCTTCGCGACACCGATTCTCTATGTTGCTTTTGCCGATATCAGATTGGTTTTATTCAGAAAATACCAGGAGGTACTGGGACCGGAAAAAGAACCGACACTCGAACAGATTGAAACAGAGATCGAACAGACTATAAAAACAGATATACTCACTGAAATTCATACTGAGTTAAGAGATGAGATTAAAAAAATTGCTCATGAGGAGATAGCAAAAAAACTCACAGCGGAAAAGAAAACCCCGCGAAAAAAATAAATACTTTATTCACATAATCTTAAAAAACATTTTACAATTAACAGTGTAAAATCTCTTATCTATATAATTCTTATTTTCCAGAGGTTCCTGTGTTTTCATTAAGTTCAATGGTTAGTTTTTACTCTTCTTTCGGTTATATCGCTGTTTTCGGAATGCTTTTATTGTGCGGACTGGGAGTTCCGGTACCTGAAGATATTTCGATTATTGCAGGTGGTATCATTTCAGGATTAGGTTATACCAATGTCCATATTATGTGCATTGTTTCATTTTTCGGAGTGCTTGCCGGTGATATTATTGTATATTCACTCGGGAGATATTTCGGTGAACAGATATTCAGCAGAAAAATAGGAAAAAAACTGCTCAGTAATTCATGGTATGATAATATACTAAAGAGCTTTCAAAAGAACGGGAAAATGGTGCTTTTCGCAGCAAGATTCATGCCCGGTCTGCGCGCGCCGATATTTCTGACTGCCGGAATAACTAAATTTACAGGTTACGGAACATTTATCCTGATAGACGGTTTCGCGGCACTTATCAGTGTGCCTGTGTGGACATATTTGGGATTCTACGGCGCGAGCAATATGGATGTGCTGCTGAAATGGATGAAGAACACTAAAATCGGAATAGTAATCGTACTTGCTGTTGTAATTGTAGTATATTTTATAGGGAAATTATTTAAGAAAAAGATAGTTGAAACTGAAATTATAATGAAAAATGGTGAAGAAGAATAATTCTCAGATTATTTACCGGTTTATGAAATAATAACCGGTGAGAGATTCAATTCCCCTTTTCTGAATCAGCCCACCTTTTCCAGGCATCAGGTGCGTAACCGGCAGCAGCCTCTTTGCCATACCTCACAACCGGAGTTTTAAAAAGCAGCGGATCAGCAAGGAGCTCCTCTTCGATATCATGTTTAATATATTTCAGATTTTTCTTCTCGTACTCTTTACATGTTATATCAATCAGTTCTTCAAGAGGAACTGATCTGGAAACCGCAGCAAGTTCACCTCTGCTCATCGCTTTTTCCGCGAGATCTATAAACTGGGTTTTAACCCCTCTCTCTTTAAAAAACCTCTGAGCTTTGGCAGTGTCTTTACATTTTTTTGTTCCGAATATCTGGATCATCCGGCCTTTATTTCCCCTCTCTCCTGTAATAGCCTCATCAGAATAGCAGCGCTATTGCCGATAATTTTGAGGCATGTTCTCCCTCTTTCCGGGTCATGATATTCATGTTTATTGAGTACACGGCAGCATGTGGAGCCGAACTCCTTTTTAAATCTGTTATGAAATTCGCCTGCGAAATCATAGGCTTCATCCCTGGACTGATCTGAAGAAGTCCGCCCTTTCAGGGCCCCTAAAATTATTACACCGCCGCTCAAAGCGCCGCATGTGCATCCGGAACGCCCGATCCCCCCGCCAAGGGGAGTTACAAGTTTTACCATCTCTTCACTTAAATCAGGCGCAACATATTCCCTGAAGGTCAGAAAAAGAGCCTCCGCACAGTTGTAACCGCTTCTGTAATAGTTTCCCGCCTTTTTACGGGCCTCTACAATAAGCTCTTCATCTATAACTATTTCTTTATTCATTTCAATTACCTCTACAGGCCTGAAGTTTAAACCATGTGCCATCTTTTCAAGAAATTTATTGCTGAATTATAAATTTTGTTATATTACAAGAGATTATCCCCGTTCGGTTCTCTGAAACAGAGCATTTATCAGATTCTTCTTATTCTTTCTTAGCATAAATTCTCATCTTAAAATTGTTGATCTCTTTTTTCCAGCAGCCTCTTTTTAACAGCTGTTTTAAAGGGCACAATAACAAGAAAGCCGGCAACAAGGGCGTACAGAACAGTGAGTATTGCCACAGCAAAACCCCGGCCTAATTCTTCCGGCCTGGAAATAGACGAAAGAATCAGTATAACACCGAAAAGTGTTGCGGTTAAGGCAATTCTGTAGATCATCTGCTGAGCCCCTTCAAAAAAGAGGCAGGCCTTTCTCAGGTCATCTTCAGTTGCCTTTTCCCCCTTCATGGCGGACCTGAAAGCATCTGCCATCTCAGAGGGGGTATACACTGTCAAAAGCATGAATATAAGCGGCACAAAAACGATTGCCATGGAAGGGAGGTCCAGGAAAACATTGAAATTGCTCCCTGCCATAAAAACCGCGGATGCAAATACCGCCAGTGTAAGTATCACGTAAACCGGATATGTTTTCTTCATTTAACATTCTCCTTTGTATAATATTTTCTAAGTTCAAAATAAAGCTTATTAAGACTGTTAATTGTCCTGTTGTAACGGGGCTCACTTCTTGTTATTTCATAACATCTTGCCGCGCTGAAAGAAAGGCGCGGAGGACTGTATAATGCGGATAGAGCTGAAAAAATAATAAACAGCATGAGCACCGAATAAAAACTGAAATTTAAAACCGGCACTGAGAGTTTCCCCCGTCTGCTCTTTTCACATCCTTTTAAACTAAAGGTGCCGAACTCAACGGGATGCAGCTTTTCGACCTCATCATTCAGATATTGTTTTATCATGCTTTCAATCTTTTTCATAATCTTTCAGCCTTTCATAAAGAATCCGCTCTGCCCTGCGATAAACCTGCTTCACTGTGCTATGATTGATGCCGGTTATTTCAGCTATCTGCCTGAAACTTCGGCCTTCAAAAAATTTAAGGTACACAACCTCCTGTTCCCTCAGTTGAAGGCTCTTAAATGCTGAATCAACTTCGCTTCTAAGTTCATCCCTGAAAAAACTCTCCTCAGCGCTGTCTCCACGGCCTGTGACAAACACATCATCCGGCTGCAGAGCATACTCCTCCTCCATTCCCCTTATACCGTCAATACATTGATTACGCGTTACTGTATAGAGCCATGTACTCAATGAAAAAAGGGGATTATACGAATCAAGAGACCTGTATATCTTCAGCATCACATCCTGAAAAATATCTTCAGATTTCATCCGGTCATGGGGATAGAAACGGGAAATATAAAAAAGGATCCCTTTGGAGAAATTATCCCAGATATATTTCATCACCTCTTCCCTGTCAGCGAGACCGGACAGGAACCTGAGCATCAGGGCTTTTTCATTCACTCTTTTCATTTCGATATATTATACGTAAAAGGGGAGTTTCCGGGCATACTTTTTTTTAAAAATTGTTATTATGATCAGCTTTCTCAGGAAGTATAACTAACGAGGTAATGCTATGGTGTTTTACCGCTCTTCTCCTGAAAACAGAAGAACAACGATCAGTTTCAGCATCGTTTAAGTCAGGTCCAGTATTTCAGGCTGATCATCAACAATCACGATCAGCCTGTTTATAATGTCATTATCAGTATTTTAACTATGCTTCTACCAGACTGCAAGAACAGCAGTTGTATTATGAAATCCCTCAAGCGATCCACCGTATTTTGCAAATTCCCCGTAAGATGCAAAACCGAGCATAGGACAGGAAGAGCCTATTCTCACTGCTTTTACCTGATCTTTATAATTATCACCAAGCATCATTCTCCTACCGGCGCAATCTATAACAAACTGGAACCTGGGTTCTGCCCCTTTTAATCCTTTCACAATATCACCGGTCATCTCTTTTACAGCTGAAATCATGCTTTCGGTTGTTCCATGCATTATCTGTATTTTGTCACCTGTTGAAAGCGAACCTGCCAGAACAATTGATTTGCCTATGATTGACATCGGAGTCCTTATTTTCAGTTTTTCACCGGTTAGCATTTTCACACCAACAGGAAATTGTGCAAAAAGCGTCAGAATATCCTCCCCTTTTTTGATAACATTATATTTTTCCAGTTCATTCCTGTAAGCATCTGCGGCAGGCATATCATCAATTGTATGAATTACATTATTCTCACTTGACGTTATCCTCATCTCTTTAAGGCCGGGAACAGGCTCAAATCCATGCCTTACCCCTATATTAACCTGTGTTCCTCCATTAATATAAGTGACAACAGCACCGCCTTCAAAAACATCCTCGTCCAGGAATACCTTTGTTTTTTTAAAAGTCCAGTTATCACCCGCAAAACCGCCGAAAACTCTCCAATGAATCGGTATATTCTTCCCAAGCTCCTTAATGAATTTTTCGCCGTCACAGGCCATTGCATCAGCAAGTATAAAAAGAGTATGCCCCATGCCTTTTGCAGGATGAATTTTTTTTGATATGTCAGACGAAACAGATGAATAATCCCCATCCTTAAACATTACTTTCAGAGGCTGGACTTCAACTTCATCTCCGCATAAAAATCCCCCTGAAACTGAGTTCATTCCGATCCCCCTTTCAGTAAATGAGGCACCCCCAGTAGTGGCACCTATAACAGGTATACTGGTCAGCAATTTTATTTTTTTAACTATTTTTTTTATATCTGCACTTATTGGCAAGTAAACCACTGCCAGTTTTGGCGTCTCTTTACAGGCACCGAATTTTTCTGAAATTTCCTTTTCCAGTTCCTCATCATTCATTATAACCGGACCGAATGTTACAAGCTGCATATTATTTCTCCTTAATTCTATAAAGTATAAACTCCTGTTGAATCCTGTAAGATGTTCAACTCAGGAACAATAGAGTATCATAATTAAACAATAAGCTGCATGTACCGGATAACTGTCAATAATCAGCAATTTAAAACTTAACGACCTAAACGTCTTGAACGAATAATCTAAATAATATAAGACAGATTTGACTTAAACACTTCCACAACAATTGTCAGGTACAGGTTGACTGAGGATGCAAAAGATATTACATTAAGAATGAAGCTTTATACCTGATGTCCGGACAGAACATGATGAAAAAGAAAAGTAATGATGCCTGCAATATTGAATCTGAAAGCATAAGTGTTAAGTCTCTTCTTAATGCATCACTTGACGCAGCATTTCTTTTCAATACAGAAGGTGAACTGGTTACAATGAACAGGGAAGCTCTTAACAGGCTGAGGAGCACAAAGCCTGGTCTTAAAAATAAATCCTACAGTTTTTTCATAGGAAAAAAATTTGCGGAATTTTACTCCGCTGATTTTATTTCAGAATGTGAAAAATGCAGAAAATCCGTCCTTAAAACAAAAAAACCGAAAAAATTTGAGTATAACCTTAATGGCAGAATCCTGGAAATTATTTCATACCCGGTTCAGGATAAAGATAATCCATGCTGTAATTTTGCTGTCTATTCCAGGGATATTACAAAAGAACTTGAAGCAGAAAAAAAATTAAAAAAACGCGACGAACAGTTTAAAAAACTGATAGAGAATATGTATGCAGGCTATTTTATCACAGATCGTAAAGGCATAATAACATACATAAATGATTCAATAAAAAAAAGAGGCGGATTCAATGAGACTGAGCTCATTGGCAGAAATATCATTGACCTGTTCCCCTTTGATGAAATAAAAAAAGTAAAGCGGGCCATTGATAAAGTTAAAAATAACGAGATGGTAAAGTTTGAGTCAAAATTTTTAACTAAAAAAAATGAAATGCTGACACTTATTTTTGCAGTTTCACCACTGTTAACTGAATACGGCGAATATAACGGGATGCAGGCTACCACTACTGATGTAACCCTCCTGAATGAAACCAGAGAAAAACTGCAATATCACATCGAATTTGAAAAAAAGATTATTGAAATATCTTCAAGCTTTATCAATTTACAGTTTTCAGAAATTGACAAAGCTGTTCTTAATGCCATGAATATCATAGGCCATTTCAATAATGAAGAGAGACTGATTCTTTATCTCCTGAACAGCGATCATTCATTATTCTACAAATCTTATGAATGGGTTCTATTAAAAAAATCCCGGGGAGATCTTTATCCTGATGAAATCAATATAAAAAAAACCGGTTATATCTTAAGCATACTTGCGAGAAAGGATATCGTTTATTTTCCGGATTTAACAATACTCAGGGCTGATGAAAGAGATAAAATTTTATATACCGGGAATACAGTAACATCATCATGCCTTATTATCCCTTTATTTATTAAAAATGACATGCTTGGATTTATTCACATAGATTCAGTATTGCCGAGGTATAGAACAGAATCGGAAATATCTCTTTTTAAAATGGCCGCGGGGATTATTGCTACAACCATTGAACGCAAACGTATTACAGGAGCTCTTATAGACGTAATTATTGAAAGGTTATCTGAGAGGGAGAAAGAACTCATCACATATCTCTCCTCCGGTTTCAAATGGCCGGCTGATAAAAGAAGTATAGGAAAGCAGATGAATGTACTCCCCGGCACACTTGATAAGTTCATGCAGAGAATAAAAGAAAAAATCCGTGCTGATGAGCTTGATATGGTACTGAATTTTCTTCAGAAGAATAAAGATCCATTATCATACACATCTATGAACAGCCATTGAAAACTGTCATGCTGCCGCACAAGATGAAAGTTTTCCCCTTCATATCCCTATCTCAACTATATCACTCCACTTCGTGGTATAAGCCGGAGACAGAAGTTCCCTCCTCATACCCCAGGGCTTCTCTATCCCAGATGAAGCATAAAAAAGGGCTCCTGAGCCGTAGGCCCTGTTAATCGAATCAACAGTATTCATGAGAACAGGATCGCCCCTGTACCGTTCATCCAGAAAGAGGTTCATCTGAAGGGTGCTGCCTGTGACGATTCCGGAGAGCATCACTCCGCACTTTTTATATTTGTACCCATCCCTGTATAATTTCCGCAGGAGCTCAAGACAATATCTTATTATCACCGGGGTATTTGCCGTGGCCTCAGGAAGTGATGCACTGAGAGAATCAGCATACTGCGGCATATCTTTAAACCTGTCTGTCATGATAAACACAGTGACCACAGAGGCAAAGCCCCGCTGGGCGCGGAGCTTCTCGCTGCACCTGGAGGCGAAGGATGACACGGCCTGCTCCAGATCCTGAAGTGACCCCGTGAGCCTGCCGAAGGACTTCGATGTCACAATCCCCTTCTTTGGCGGCGGAGCATCATCAAGGCTTATACAGGGCCGCTCTTTAAGCTCAAGGAGTGTGCGGAGTCCCATGATGGTCATATTGGCCTTCACCCATTTTTCATTACACCCGGTAAAATCAGCAGCAGTGTATACCCCCCTCTCGCGGAGTTTTGCCGCGTATGCAGGTCCGATACCCCAGATGTTCCCTATGTCAACCTTTTCAAGGAACGAACCCGTGTCGCAGCATGTCAGATCAAGTACTCCGCCGGTAGAGGAGCGATCTTTTTTCGCAAGATGATTGGCGCACTTGGCAAGGGTCTTTGTGGGAGCAATTCCAACGGAGACAGGGATACCTGTCCATTGATACACAGTCTCCTTTATCTTTCTGCCGTACTCAGTGAGATTGCAGTTCATTCCGGCAAAGGAGAGAAAGGCTTCATCAATTGAGTATATCTCCATCTCGGGTGTAAATGTTGAGAGAACCTGCATCACCCTGCGGGAGATGTCGGCGTACAGCGTATAGTTGGATGAGAAGACAGCAGTTTTATGTTTATCCGCAAGGGGTTTTACCTTGAAGTACGGGGAGGCAAAGGGGAGCCCGATCTCCTTTGCCTCCTCTGACCGGGCCACAATGCACCCGTCATTGTTGGAGAGAACAATTACAGGCCTGTGCCTTATTGCAGGGTTAAAAAGCCTTTCGCATGAAGCGTAAAAGTTGTTGCAGTCAACAAGGGCGATGCAGCTTTTCATGGTCACCTGACTGTGTGAATCACATGGGCAACAACTCCCCAGACTTCAAACCCGGAACTCTCTGTAATTTCCACAGGATCATACCCGGGGTTTTCAGGGAGGAGAAAAATTCTTCCATTGATCCGCGACAGCCTCTTGACTGTGAATTCACCGTTAACTATGGCAACAATGATACTGCCGTTCCTGGCGGAGAGTGCCCTGTCCACAATCAGGATGTCGCCGGAATGAATCCCTGCACCGGTCATGGAATCACCTGCAACACGGACAAAAAATGTAGCAGCAGGGTGTTCTATCAGGAAATCATTTAGATCCAGGGTGTTTTCAATGTAATCATCAGCAGGTGACGGGAAACCGGCAGGAACACGCACCACAAATAGAGGGAACTCCCCCCCTCTCACTGAAACAATTCTGAAAAACTCCGGCTTCATGCTGACCTCCTCTGTCAATATAATAACCTGACAGAATTAGTCAACAAATGTTTAGTAAAAAATTACACCCATTAAACAGGCCCGGGCCCCTTTATCTGCACCGGCTTGACGTTCCAGATATCCTTCGCGTATTCCGCAATAGTACGGTCAGTTGAAAACTTCCCCATACCGGCAGTATTCAGAATAGACATCCTTGCCCACCTCTTTCTGTCTGTAAATGCTTCAGCAACTCTCTCCTGGCACTTCACGTACGAATCAAAATCCGCAAAGAGCATATATGTATCACCCTGATAGAGCAGTGAATCCACTATGGGCCTGAATAGATCAGGCTGACTCTTCGAGAAGAATCCGTTCTGAATCTGGTTAATAACTCTTGAAAGCTCAGGATTATTGTTATAATAGTAGAAGGGGTTGTATCCCGATTTTTTCAGGTTAGCCACACCCTCAGAATCAAGGCCGAAGATGAATATATTCTCATCGCCAACCTCCTCCCTTATCTCAACATTGGCTCCGTCAAGAGTGCCGATTGTGAGAGCGCCGTTAAGTGCAAACTTCATGTTGCCTGTGCCTGACGCTTCAGTTCCGGCAGTTGATATCTGTTCAGAGAGGTCCGCTGCTGGTATAATCTTCTCCGCGTTTGACACAGCATAATTTCTGAGAAAGAGGAGCTTCAGCTTATCCCTTACCTGCGGGTCATTATTTACAGCTTCACCGACAGAATTAATCAGCTTGATAATGAGCTTTGCCATGTAATATCCGGGAGCCGCCTTCCCCGCGAAAATTACAGTGCGCGGCACAAAATTTCCATTGGGATTGTCCTTAATCCTGTTATACATTGCTATTACATGGAGGCAGTTAAGCAACTGGCGCTTATATTCGTGGAGCCTCTTAACCTGGATGTCAAAGATCGAATCCACATTTACAGCAATGCCGTTATGGCTCATGATGTACCTGGCAAGGAATTCCTTGTTGGCCTTCTTAACATCAAGCCACTGCTGCTGGAAATCCTCCTTCTCTGAATAGGGTTTAAGTTGTTTCATCTGATAGAGGTCAGTAATCCAACCGTCTCCAATAACTCCTGTTATAAGATTTGACAAACGGGGATTGCATAGTTTAAGCCATCTGCGCTGTGTTATACCGTTTGTCTTGTTATTGAACTTTTCAGGCCATAATTTATAAAAATCCTTAAATACATGGGTTTTCAGTATCTCTGAGTGCAGTGCTGCAACACCGTTAAGGGAGTGGCTCCCGATTATGGCAAGGTTTGCCATGCGTACCTTTTTCTCCGGCCCCTCTTCAATAATGGAGAGTTCACTAACCATGCTGTTGTTACCAGGGTACATGGAATTCAGCTGTTCAATAAAGCGCCTGTTTATTTCGTATATAATCTGCATATGACGCGGCAGCACCTTCTCCATGAGGCTCACGGGCCAGCGTTCAAGGGCCTCGGGGAGTATTGTATGATTGGTGTAACCGAAAGTTTTAACAGTTATATCCCATGACTCCTCCCAGCAAAGACCCTCATCATCCATTAGTATCCTCATGAGATCAGGGATTGCAATTGCCGGGTGAGTATCATTGAGCTGTATGGCGACCATATCAGGAAATTCTTTAAACCCGGTATGGGTCTTTTTATATCTCCTGACTATATCCTGAATTGTAGCAGAAACGAAAAAATACTCCTGCTTGAGGCGGAGCTCCTTCCCTTCAAAAACATTATCATTAGGATAGAGTACCTTGGTAATATTTTCTGAAACTGATTTTTCTGATACTGCTTTAATATAATCACCGTCATTGAAATAGTTCAGGTCAAACTCCCGTGATGCCTTTGCAGACCATAACCTCAGGTTGTTAACAGTATTATTCTTATATCCGGGAACCGGAGTGTCATACGCCATTGCCATGATCTCCTCGGCATCCACCCACCGGTGTTTCAGCTTGCCATCATTATCATGAAACTGCTCAACACGTCCGTAAAAATTTACGTTATATAAAAATTCAGGTCTCGGGAACTCCCATATGTTGCCCAGCCGCAGCCAGTTGTCAGGGGTCTCAACCTGGTAGCCGTCCCTTATACTCTGGAAAAATATCCCGTATTCATAGCGTATACCGTAACCCGCAGAGGGGAGCCCAAGTGTGGCAAGTGAATCCATGAAACAGGCGGCCAGCCTGCCAAGACCGCCGTTACCAAGCCCGGCATCCCACTCTGATTCACGCAGTTCTTCAAGACTGTATCCCAGCTCCTTCAGAGCGGTATCTGATTCCTTATATAGTCCCAGGTTAATAAGACTGTTGCCAAGAGTCCTCCCTATGAGGAACTCAAGAGAAAGGTAGTATACTCTCTTGGCATTTTTCTTGTAATAGGTCTGCTGGGTTTCAAGCCATCTCTCTATAAGTCTGTCTCTTGCAGCAAGAGCAATACTGCTGTAGCAGTCATGGCGCGTAGCGGAATACTCATCCTTACCCAGTGAAAACTCCATATGATTAACAAATGATTCTTTAATGGATTCAGCATCCATTCCTTTAGCTTCATTATTTGACGGTGTCAGCTTCTTTATAGGCCTGTCGCTCTGCTCCAGCATATAATCCTCTCCTGCGGGTTAAAAATTTATGACTTATAGCAATTCACAATAAAATTATTAAGCCGAATGTGTCATTTCGAAGAAGCGATAGCGACTGAGAAACCTTATCTGTCACCAGTATCACAATTAATGAAATTTTTCACCCGAAAAAATTATAGGGGTTCAAAATGACAGTATTCTAATTATACCATAAAGGCTATAATTTTACTAAATATATAAAACATCCGGAGAATGGTCATTTTTTTGTTTAAAATATAATAATAAAAGTCGCCGATTTGAAAGAATTTAATTATATTCTAAAATAGAAGGGTACCATTTACTGTTCCCAAAAAATCTGTTTTATAATTGCTGACACTGTCAGATTGCCTCTCTCTGAGGGCCTTAGCAATGTCAGAGGGATAATTTTAGAAAAACCGGTTAAGGAGATATATTATGGAAACTATAAACTTATTAAAAGAAAGAAGATCTATAAACTTTTTTGATCCTGATAAAACTGTTCCGGAAGAGAAGATCAATGAAATCATTGAAATTGCCTCCCTTGCCCCTTCCGGACTGAATCTTCAGCCCTGGGAGGTGATTGTTGTTAATGATCCCGGCAGAAAGGAGATACTGAAAAAATGCTCATTTGACCAGCCTAAAGTTGCAGAAGCCTCTGCAACACTGATAATAATCGCGAATCCCAATGCTGTTGAAGAGAACATTGATAGTGTGCTTAAAAGCTGGGTTGAGCTTGGTTACATCAATGAGGATGCCGTTGAAACCATGAGAAATATGCCCTTTAAAAATTACGGGGACAAGGAGAGTTTATCACGAAAACTATTTGCTGTGAAGAACACATCGTTTTTTGCGATGTCCTTAATGATTGCAGCAAAAGGTCTTGGCTTTGAAACTCATCCAATGGACGGATTTTCAGAGGAGAAGATAAAGGCCAACTTTAATATTCCGGAGGACAGGATAATACCTTTGTTGATTACGCTGGGATACCCTAAGCCGGGGCTTAAACTGCTGCCGCGCGCCTGGAGGAGAGAGCTTAAATCCTATGTAAAATACAACAGCTTCAGTTAGCAGGGAATTCTTTATCCTTCCAGTTCCACCATTTCAGAAGTTCAGGATCATGTTCTCTTTCTGTTGCGAAATATACAGCGCAGCGGAATACATAGAGGACACAGCGATCCTGGACTTTTCCTGTAATTGAGTTAAGCTCATCATAAAGCTTCCGTGGGTCCCGTCCTTTAAGGTCTGAAACTTTTCTCATACCCAGCATATAAAGATCCTCAGACATGCTCCTCCCTATACCGGGTATCTTCTGAAATTCCTTCAGCACAGCAGTTTTTTCGAAAGTCATATCATCTCCAGGCATCTTAAAGAATTATTATGCGGCGAATTTACAAATTCAGAAACAGGGTAAAATTCTATTTCGTCATCGTCAGCAGGTTTAATCAGATTTTTAATTTCATTAACCGGAAGGGAATCATCAAACCATAGTTTAATGTCATTCTGCATAATCACCACAGGCATTCTGTCATGTATTGCCTTAAGCTTCCCGCATGCTGATGTTGTTATTATGGTAAAGGTTTCAAGCACTTCATTCTCAGTCTTATTCCATGATTCATGAAGTCCGGCAAGGAACATTGGAGCAGTTCCGTTCTCTCCTTTCATCCTGATAAAAAAGGGTTTTTTACATCCTGTTTCATTGCGCCATTCATAAAATCCGCTTACAGGGATTATGCATCTTCTTTTTCTGAAAGCATTCTTAAAAGAGGGTTTATCCTTCAGAGTTTCACCTCTGGCATTTATGAGTCTGCTGCCGATCTTATCATCTTTTGCCCATGATGGGACCAGCCCCCATTTTTTCAGAGAGAGTACACGTTTACCCTCTTTAAGGGAAACTACAGCCGCGTAATGAGAGGGGGCAACATTAAAACTTTCAATATAATCAGCATCAACCTCATCAAAAAGATCTGACATCTTCATTTTCCCGATAGGGATAACCTGGGCAAATCTTCCGCACATTTTACAACTCCATATAATAAAAAATAATTAAAATACTTAGTCTATATAGTATTTCAGCTCATAACACATTACAATCTATAATCTTTTTAACAAAATATTTTTAGCTTTACACAGTATTGCAAATCGATTATATAGTTTCAGCTGAAAATTGTCATTACGAAAGACCCTCAGGGGATGAAGCAATCTTAACCGGGCAGAAAATTATGCAATTCAAAAACTTTAAAATACATGTCTACAGGGGATATGTCCAGAACAATTACCTTGTGGAGTACAGCGACAAAATACTCATGGTTGACGGTGCATGCAGACCTGACATGGAGAAGATTGCACTCTTTGTAAAAGAAAAGCTCGGCAGAAGCATGGCAGATATTAAGCTCACTGCTGTTACACACTGCCATCCCGACCATGCGGGAGCTGCACATCTTTTACGCGAGAAGTACGGAATTCCTGTGGCAGCCCCCTACGACATAGATGTCTGGTACTCCGGTGTCGGAGGTTTTTTCCAGCATTTATCCGACACGTTCCAGGCAAACTTCATGGCAATGAAGATGAAGACAAAGCTGAAGCGCCTCTATTACAGAAGAAAACTTAATCCTGATTACAAGATCTTTGACGGCTCAGAGCTCCCTCATTTCAGCGACTGGAGAGCTATACACGCGCCGGGGCACACAAGCCACAACATCATGCTATATAATGAAGAGAACCGGCTTCTATATATTGCGGATTCAATAATTGACAGCAACGGAAAGTTCCTTCCGCCGGTACCTGTGTTATTCCCCTCAGAGATGAAAAAGTCTCTGCTTAAGATAAAGGAGCTTAAACCTGACATCATACTACTGGCACACTCCCCTTCACCATTTCTTCCCTATAATGAGGAGATGGTTGATAAAACCCTGCGGAAGGTTGACGCTAAAGATCCTTTCTTTATCAGATTATTTTATCTCATCTCCAAGTTTACCGGTGAGTACAGGAGAAGAAGAGAGAAACCGTGATTTTTATATTCTTGACAAAGCCTCCGGAGAATTCTATTTTCTATTTATGGATGAAAAAAATCATTTGCATACACAACGACGCGTTTGCTCCCACAATCTTCATCACTGCATAATAAAAAACAGAATATGTATAAGCAACATACTGATTTGCATTATGAAAATAAGTTCTTGAGGAATTCAACGGGCTGGAATTGATGACTTAAGCTTACAATTACTGAAATAAATAAAACATAATCATGCCTGATGTAATATGAATACCGGATAATATTATTCAGTAATCATGCTCTTAAAATGGTATAATTATTTAGCTGTATTAAATCAGATAATATTTAATATGCAAAACAGAGATTTTTGTTTTGACATTATAATCCGGCATTTATCAGAATTGTTACATTAAAAAATATAGACTTTCAACAATTCAACACACAAATATAGACTCGCCGGGGGAGATAAATGGCCAAAGTTCAACTTAGCAGCATCAAAAGCAAAATGATGCTGAATTTCAGTATTCTGCTTCTGCTTCATCCGATTATAAATATTGTACTGCTTGCAAGCCGTGCAGGTAATTCATCAATTCTAAAAACAGTAATTGCTGTTGCATCAATTGCTTTGATTGTATGTGCACTTTCAATATTTGTCTACAGTTTTACTGCTTCAAAGCTCCAGAGATTTGTTGATGATGAAAACTACAGCGATGAAACTGTTCGTTTTGCAGAGAACCTGCCTCTAAAAGCATCGATGATTTTCTGCCTTCCAATTCTTATAACATCATTAATACTTTCTGTAATGGCATTCCGTTCAGGTGTGATACAGAGTGCGTACCAGCTTGTTCTGTTTTTCATGAAAGATATCATAATTACACTTAGCCTCGCGCTTTACCACTACTACAGGCTTAAAATTATACTTTATCCTGTTTCAAGTGCCAATAATATCAGGTCTCTTTCGATGTTTGAAAAGCTTGTTGCCCCTATACTGAGTACACTCATGATACTGCTGTTTATAACCGGTTTCATCATGTATTCAATTACTCTTGATAAAACGATCGCTAATTACAAAGCGAATACTATCGCACAGGGTGAAAAAGCAGCCATTACAATTGATGCAGAATTCGATAATGTCGCCACAGAACTCAAATCATATATGAATCTATATACGCCTGATAAAATTTCTCAGGCCGAAAGTTTCGCAATAACAAAAAAACTTTTTAACAGCCGTATCAGTAAAAATATTGATTCCCTCTTCTTCGCAAAAAATGACGGCATAACTTTCTCTGACACACAGAAGACAATCAGTGTCGCAGACAGGCCATATTTCAAAGAGATGCTGCAAAATAAAAAGGAAGCGTGGTCAGATCTTTTAGTAAGCAGAGCTACAGGTGCTATGGTGATAGTATGTGTTGTTCCCAATATAACTGACGGAAAAGTAAATGGCTGTATAGGTGCAACCATACGTGTCGAAGACATGAAAAATATTCTTGATAGTGCGAGTATATCTGAGAGTACAAAGTTTCTGCTTATGAACAATGATGGTATGATTATCTACCATCCCGAAATACGCCTTCTTAATAAAGTTCTCGGTAAAGATCTCATTGATAAAAAGGGGAGAGACCTCACTGCCTTTGTTAAAGCCGATGATTCCAACTTCCATAATTTTATCATCAACGACCAGCCGCTCATGCTTAGAAAAATAAAGCTTAAGTCAACAGGACATTACCTGGTTTCAACAAGTTATGAATCATACATGCTGAAACCTATTAACTCCGTGGTAATAAACATCCTTTTGGGTGTTATTATTCTCAATGTTATTGTGTTTTTAATGATATACAGATCCGGTAAAAGTTTCTCTACCCCCATCAGAAATACGATCAAAGTTTTCAGCAGGCTGTCGGAGGGTGACCTCACTGCCCGCAGCGACGATTTTCTCTCTGATGAATTCGGCGACATGATCCGCAATATGAAGAAATTCCAGGACAAAATCAAGGAGGTTGTGGACACGGCTCTCAATTCATCGAACCAGCTTGCGGCTTCCGCCGAGGAACTTGCAGCAACAAGCTCATCCCTATCCGAAGGCGCCCAGAGCCAGGCCGCTTCAGTTGAAGAGGCCACAGCATCAATGGAGGAGATATCTGCTTCAAATGAATCAATCGCCAACAATGCGAGGATGCAGTCTGACCATTCAAAGAACACATACAAAGCAATGGAAGAGCTGGGGACTCTTATTACAGCTGTCAATGCAGACGCAGTAACAGCTCTTAAAGTGGCAAATGAGACAAACATCGAAGCATCAAAGGGCAATGAACTGATGCAGAATACAGTTAAAGGTATCAACAGTATAGAAGAAAACTCAAGGCATATTGCTGAAATGGTCACACTCATCAGCGATATATCAGACCAGGTTAACCTTCTTGCACTTAACGCGGCTATTGAAGCGGCAAGGGCCGGAGATCATGGACGGGGATTCGCTGTTGTTGCTGACGAGATAGGCAAACTTGCTGAGCAGACTGCTGACTCCGCAAAAAATATTACCGGCCTTGTGTCAAACGGAGTGAAGTCAGCACAGCAGGGTATCAGGGACATAACTGAAACATCAACCGCGCTCCTTAATATAATCAGCCATATAAATAAAACCAAGGAGCTTGTTCAGAAGATTGCCGACTCATCTGAAATACAGGCCAGCGCCAGTGATTCAGTTCTCATGGCCACAAAACAGGTCATGACAATGGCGGATGATATATCAACATCCACACATGAACAGACAACAACGCATACAGAAATTTCTAAAACCATGGATCAGATTAACGGGCAGACACAGTCCCAGGCTTCCGGGGCTGAACAGATTGCCTCTTCCGCTGAGGAGATCAGCGCGCAGGCTGAAAGCATGAGAGATCTGCTGGAGTTTTTCAAAACAAGCTAAAACCGTAAACAGTTCCTTCCGCTCTCCTTGGCTTTATAGAGGAGCTGGTCAGCTTTTTTAACCAGCTCCTCTATATCACCGCCTATATATTCCGCCACACCGCCGCTTACAGTTATCTTCAGTCCGGGGGCATCTGTTTCAATCTTCTCAACCTTCTCTCTTATTCTCTCAGCAAGGATTACAGCGCCTTTCAGCTGGACCTCCGGTAGTATAACCAGAAACTCCTCCCCTCCATAACGCCCTGATATGTCAACATTCCGCACAGATGAATGTATAGCATCCGCGACTTTTTTCAGAACCTGGTCTCCGAACTGGTGCCCGTATGTGTCGTTAACCCGTTTAAAAAAATCTATATCCAGCATAATAACAGAAAACCTTGAACTGTACCGTTCACTCTTCTCCCCCTCCTGCCTGAGCCTGTCATAAATATGCCTTCTGTTATAAAGCGAGGTAAGAGCGTCAGTCACAGCCATCATTTCAAGCTGGTCTTTTTTTCTTCGCAGTTCCTGCAAAAGAAGAAATGCCCGGATATTAGTCTTCAGTCTTGCTATAAAGAGATCGTAGTTGAACGGCTTTGTTATATAATCATCCGCACCGATTGAAAGGACCCTTGATATAGTTTTTATATTATCAATTCCTGAAACCGCAATAACAACACTTTCAGGCATCTGTTCCTTAAGCTTCATTATAACCTTGTCTCCTGAAGTATCTTTCAGAACTATATCGATAATATAGACATCGTAGTTTTTACCTGATTCAAAAAGAGCATTCTCTGAATCATAAAAATCCACATTTTCAATCCTGTGTATTGAGAATATCCGCCCGATAATCTTTCTGTCCATTTTATTATCATCAAGCACAGCATAACTCAAATCCCCCATCTTCAGGGCTACAGGGTCATCACGCCTGAAAGTGGCAAGATTGCTTTTTACCTGGTCCCGGTCAGATGTCTTTAGAATATAATCAACTATTCCAAGGTCATACATCTTCTTCCTGTCTTCCAGTGAGTCATTACCTGTAAAGACTACAACCGGTATGTTTTTAAACTCCGATTCATTCAGGTCTTTTATAAACTCACCGGAGCTGCCGGTCTCCAGCTCCATTGCAGTCAGTATTAGAGATATCTTCTCTTTTTTCAGAAGCTCCATTGCCTCCTCAGCGTTTGAGGCGTTGAGATAGATAGCGCTTAACTCCGCGCTGATCTCTCTAATCAGTGTTTTATACAGCATACTTGTTTCAAGGTGGAGTATTTTATACATAATGATTACACTCTTTCAATTTAAATACGGCAGCGCTACTTCAAAAGCTGATGTATCTCCGCGGGAAATTCTGAACTCCCCTTTCATCTGGGAAGCAAGAAGATTAATCAGCTTCAGACCCAATCCTGTTGAAAGCTCACATTTAAAACCTTCGGGCAGACCTTCACCGTCATCAGAAAACCTGAGTTTTATTCTCCCGTTATCCATGCTGAGAGCAATATTAACTGTACCGCTATCCCTTCCCGTGAATGCGTATTTAATAGAATTAGTCAGGAGTTCATTCAGAATAATACCTATCGATGTGGCACGTTTAGGATCAATTTCAATATTTTCGAAATCTGTATTAACAGAAATATTTCTTGCTGAGTCGCCATATCCGCTGGTTACACTGCCGATAATTGTTTTCAGGTAACTGTCAAGAGGGAGACCTGTTGCACCTTCGCCTGCGTAGAGTATATGATAAAGGTTGCTCAGAACCATTACACGCCCCTCGATTGTTTTAAGAGACTTCTGCACATCAGGATTATCTGACTGCCCCAGTTCAAGGCTTACGAGAGATGTTATCATAGTCAGAGTATTCTTCACACGATGCTGAAGCTCTCTCATAAGGGCTTCTTTCTCCGCAAGAGCTGCTGCAAGGCTCTCCTCAATTAATCTGTTTCCCGTGATGTCAGTAAAAATCCCTATTATACGGAGAGGCCTCCCTTCCGGGTTCTTTTTAATCACCTTCCCCCTGTCAAGGATCCATTTATATTTTCCATCCTTACACATAAGCCTGTGTTCGGTACTGTAAAAATCAACATCCCCCCTGATGAGCTTATCAACCTCTTCAAGCACATAGCAGATGTCATCAGGATGAATCAGTTTCTCCCATGCGGAAAGGGTGTTTTCCATATCATACTCACCGTAACCAAGGAGTTCTTTGAGACGATTTGAATAATATATTTCATCTGTTGCAGTATTCCAGTCCCATAAACCGTCACCAGCTCCCTCAAGTGCAAACTGCCAGCGCTCTTCACTTTCCATAAGCGCTTTCTTGACAACAGCGTGCCCTGTTATGTCCTGAACTATACCGACTATCCGGGCCGGTTTATCATTTGCATCAAATATTGTTTCAAGCCTGATTGTCAGGTAACGCAATGAATTATCATTTCTGATTACCCGGTACTCAAAGTTGATACAGATACGTTCATCTATTGATCTTCTTATCAGATCTTTTACGTATCCGATATCGTCAGGATGAACGAACCTGTAGAAGTCTGAAGCTTTTCCTTTAAATTCATCTCTGCTGATACCGATGATATTGAAAACCTCATCAGACCAGTAAAAATTTCTGCCATGTATATCATATTCAAAACTTCCTGTGCTTGAGAGTCTCTGTGCTTCAAGGAGATTCTTCTCAAGTCTTAACCTCTCTTCCTTAAGAAGCACAAGGTCATCGATGTCAGTACAGGTACCGTACCATTTGATCAGGTTGTTATCATTATTAAATACAGGTATGCCGCGGCTTAGAAACCATCTGTAAATACCATCATGCCTGCGGAGCCTCTGCCTGACTTCATAAATTTTCCCTGTGGCTATAGACTCAATCCACGCGGCACTGCTCTGCTCAGCATCATCGGGATGCACATTCATCAGCTCAGTTCTGCTGTTATACCTGTCTTCTCCTGCATAGGCATAATATATATCATTGAGGAAATCGATTCTACCTGTACAATCAGCAGTCCATACAATCTGAGGCATTGAATCAGCTATCCGCATAAATTTTTCATTGCTTTCAACAAGGGCGGTTCTGCTCTCAATTATTTCTGATCGTGACGCAACCAGTTCCCTGTTTGTCTCCTCAAGTTCCTGAAGCAGATCCTTAAGTTTTCTGTTGGCATCCCCAACTGCCCTGTTCTGTTTTTCGATCTCTCTCCTTGCATCGTAAAGTTTGAACGCCATCCTTATTGAGGCTGTGAGCACTGTGATACCGGAATTTTTTACGACATAGCCGTATGATGTTATACTTTCAGTCCTGTCCACAATATCAGGTTCAGTATGACTGGATAGAAAAACCAGCGGGATATCACGCTCCTTCAGGATTTCAGTGGCTGCTTCAGCCCCGTCAATGCCGGGCCCGAGATTTATATCCATAAGTATAAGGTCAATATCATCAGTGTTTCTTACTTTTCTGATGGCCTCCTCACCGGTCGCAGCAGTAACCACAGAGAAACCCGCCTTTTCAAGGGCTTTCATCTCCACTGTGGCAATAAGTAGTTCATCTTCGACAAGGAGGAGTTTTTTCTTTTCTGACATCATATATGTTTCCGGTAACTGATTAATAATATAATGAGAAAAACCGTTTTATACAAGAGGGGACAATTAAAAAAAAACCGCATACAAGCTGTGGATCGTTGAATTCAGGCATGAGAAGAGTTCTTTGAACTATATAGTTTAACCGCGTATTTTATAACTATTTATCCCGCTCATAGATATTTATTATTGCATATCCTGCACACCTGCTTTATAATAACTGAATGGAGCTTATAATAATTAACAGAGCAGAACTCCGGAAACACCTTGCCGGGCTATCCGCTGTTACGGGTGAATATGAAATCCTGAAAAAATTCACCCCGGAGTTTAAAGAGAACGGGGAGTCATACTCGATGTATGAGCGGCACTTCTCTGTTTATCACGCGCTTTACATGCTTAAAGCCGAGGCAGGGAGCGAGGGGCTCTATCTGTATATTGATCCTCTGAGGATAAGACTCATAAGTCTCCCTGGCACCGGATTCTGCGAACATTATTCTCCGGAAAAAGGGGGATTCTGCATGAATAAAACCGGCAGCAACTTCTGCGAAATACATACCGGGGATATAGATCCGGTGATCCCCTCATTCGACCCCATGGAGCAGTTCTATCTTGACCCTGAAAATATCGCCTTTGGCGAATCGGAGATCCTGAATGAAATCATGAAGGGTTTCAATATATATTTCCTGAAGAAGAGGGAGATCGATGAAGCACTCATTCTCTTTAACCTGAAAAAACCTGCCAGAAAATCGATCAGCAGGAGATACAGAGAGCTTGCGGGGATCTTTCATCCCGACAGATGCGGAGGCTCAGAGGAGAAGATGAAGGAGATAAACAGGGCTTATACTCTCCTGAAAGCTGTATTTGTTGTATGATGCAAAAAAAAGGCCGGTAAAAAATACCGGCTGTAGAAAGAAAATCATGATTTAAATAGAGAATATAAATAACTTTCAGTTAAGAAAGTAATCTTCCAGGGACGCGTGTCTTATGCTGTTAATAATCTTTTCATTACAATTTACAAGGCGCAGAGTCCTGCCGCATATTGTAAGCCTGGACCTGAACCTTATGAGAACAGATAAAAGAAGGGAATCCAGATGAGAGATACTGTTCATATCCAGTGTGACATTTTTCTCCTGATATTGCACAATATTATCAAATTTCTCTTCAAGCAGACGAATCTTCTCCGGAATTAAATCCGGCTCCATTGTGATTACTATATCATCACCTGAATCAATTTGTATTATCATACATATCCTGCTTATTCTTGTATTAATAATTATAGCTCTTTAGATTGATTTAGAATAACTTTTATGACTGCAAGACATTGAATGCTGTGGCAGTTTTTTAAGGCCGATTATAATTTTATATGAAATAATAGCATTATTCTTTGCTGCTGGCAAGACATCCGCTGACTGATCAGAAAATGTCCATAAAAAATGTTGCAATAACGGTTTATTTGTTATTATTTAATACTTAAGGGACAAAAAACTTTAAAAATGAATGCGGCAGTCAACGAAACCTATCTGCTTGAGTTCAGGCATGTATACTCTCACCCCGGAGATATGGCAGGTGTGGCTAAGGAATTTTATGCAATGTTCGAAAAAATTGTCCCTTTTCTTCATCCCCTTGAAGTGAACAGTTATGAAGGGCTTGGATGGGTGCTCCTCGAACTGCTGAATAATGCTGTACGTTCACCTGTATCACTTGCCATGAATAGAGGGATTACAGATATTGTAGATATCGATTTCTATACTGATATCCTTATAAAAAAAACACTATCTTATGTAAATGCTGACGGGTATACAGGCGTAGAAATATCTATAATGAACAGCGGTGTATTTTCAGAAAGCGTGCTGGAATCTATCAATAAAATTCTCAGCGGCGAACTTTCTCTGTTTGACTGCGAAGAGCAGTTTATGCTTAAAGGGAGCTTTACAGGCAATGGAGGGCTTGGTATAATTCTGTCCAAAAAGCAGGTTGAGAATGCCCTTGGAGGCACCCTCTCCCTTAGCTGGCATGACGGTTTTTATGATTTTACAATAAGTTTTATTCAAAACGCTGCACCAGCGGAATATGTTTCGAGGAGTTAAGGTTGAATATATTTCCAGCAGTAAGATAATACCTGCGGGAAATATATTCAGAAGAATCCGCTGAATCAGAAAATTTTTGTCAGAACCAGTGTACCTGTGAAACCTTCAGTTCTGTCAACAGCACCGAACTCCCATAATCCCCTTATATTGATTGCAAGCATTGCAGGGGGGATAAAGACACCGAGCTCCGGGCCTGCGGCGAAGATCCTGTCATGAACACTTTTATCATAACCAGCTGTGCCGTCTCCGCTGTCATCAGTCAGCTGCCAGTGGCAATACCCGGCTAAACCTGCGTCAATGATCTTCATGAAGGTTTTCCCCGCCCCCCATTCAAAGTGGAATTCATCACCGGGACGAATTTTTTTCTCTTCCTTTTCTGTATGTTTTTCATACCGCGCGAGTATGGAAGCGTTCCATTCTTTTTCGCTGTCAAGGTAAAGAGTACCACCTGCCGTAAGCATCATTGTCCACATATCTTTTCCCGGTGAAGCCTGCTTCTCTTCATCATATTTACCTGTAGGAGCGTAAAAGGCGGCTCCGGCAGCAAAATCATACCTTCCCCCGTGCCATGACAATACTACCGGCTCAAAAGCTATATCACCAATGGCAAACTGGTCATCCTCCATCACCATGGACATAGGGACGACCTCCATTTTGAAATCGGTGTAAATAAGCGGAACAGTAACATCCGCTAAAACATCAGCCCCAAGGAACTTTATACCTGTGCCGAATATGAACCTGTGAACATTGGCTATAACCGTAATATCAGGCTTCAGTGTTTCAGATTTTTTACCCTTATCATCCATCATCCTGTCGGTTTTATACATCACGTTATACATCTTGTAGTAGAAACCGGGACCGGGAAGAGTTGCTCCCTTAATCCCTTCAACCCCATTTGTGTAGTGGCCAGTTTCACCGGCGAAAACTGCCGAGACTGTGAAAAGCGCTATGATAAATGGAGACGCAACTTTTATAACTCGTTTCATAAATTACCTCGTTTTATGATTATTAATGACAGGGGCTTAATGAGCCCCGCCGCCATCTTTTTTTGAACCACCCAGTTTCTCAGCTATAAGATAAAAAGGGTATAGCATAACATAGAGCAGTATACCGGGGCTCAAAGCTGCCCTGAGGAAACCTCCGAACTCTCCGGTTGTTATATACATCTTCGCCGGCCAAGCGCCCATGAGCGAACCTGTAATCTCGATCCTGCTCCCTTTTTTTCTGATCCCGGAAACTATCATCATTGGTGAACCTTTATCTGAAATAACTGTCAGTTTCATGAATCAACCTTCTACCTGTCCCACCATTTTTTCTTCATCTTGAAATCTTCTGCTATAACCTGAACAGCGTTATAACCGCAGGCTCCCCCTATACTTCCGCTGGGGTGAGTCCCTGCTCCGCACATATAGAGATTTTTGTAAGGAGTTTTATATGGAGTATATTCCACAAAAGGTCTGAATACTGTCATCTGGTCCTGTGTCATCTGACCATGATTAAAACCGCCATGAACCATTGAAGTCCATTTGCGTTCAGTATCTCTTGGAGACATTATATGAACTTTAAGCAGCGCTTTATCCATATTAGTAACATACTGGCTCCATACCTTGATACACCTCTGAGAGAATTCCTCTTTCACAAGGTCCCAGTCGTCAGGTGTTTTATCTTTCAGCTTATACGGAACATACTGCCACCCCATTGCTGTACCTTTACCTTCAGGAGCCTGGGATGGGTCAATTGCAGTTGGATAAGCAGTGAACATCCTCGGATATGAAGGGAGCTTCTGCATATTTATCTCTGCAAAATCGTCATAAAGTTCCTGGGGATTATCTACAAGAAGCACTCCGAGGCACCTGTTGATGTCGGGATTAAATTCAGCGCATTTCCATTTAAGGGGCTCGTCAAGAGCAAGGTGTGTTGTGAAGAGCACTGTATCTTCAGCTCTCCATCTCTCAACGGAGTTTTTAAACTGCGGAGTCAGTTTATCCTCACCTATAAGATTCTTGAATGTGGCGTGCGGCTCGAGATTCGTGATCACCATCTTATCTGCTTTGATTACAGTTCCGTCCGCCAGTTCAACTCCTGTTGCGATCTCACCATCAACAATAATTCTTTTTACCTCAGCGTTTGTCATCACCTTTCCGCCGTGAGCTTCAAGGCATTTTACAAAAGCCTCGCCGAGCTTCCCTGAACCCCCTTTGCATATTGTCCATCCGTGGGGATCGTGTGTTTCACCTAACATCATCGGCACAAATACTCCGAAACCGAGAATATCAGGAGCTCCGCCGAACTCTTTAATAAATGCGAGGAGAAGTGATTTGAGTTCATTGGATTCGAACATCTCCTCAATCACATTTTTCGGGCTTGAGAGCTGCATCCTCAGCATGTTAAGTCCCTCAACGCTCCCCTCCATCGCCATTGCTGCAAGTGAATTGGGCTGAGGAGGATTAAAAAACCAGGGGCCTATCATGTTGTCAACAATGACTCTGAAGTTCAGCGCAAGTTCCCTGTAGACTTCAGCATCCTTTTTTGAAAAACGGGCAATCTCTTTACATGTTTTGTCAATATCCCTGTACAGAACAAGACATGTCCCGTTTGTAAATACAGCGCCTACCTGCGCATCAGGCCAGATATACTCCGCACCGTACTTTGCGAGTTCCAGATCTTTGTAAACCGGACCCATATGCAGTATACCGTGGAACAGTGAAGCAAGGTTATGCTTGAATCCGGGGAGAGTAGCCTCCTCTGTCCATGCTCCGCCACCTGCTTTTTCAAGCCTTTCGGTAACCAGAACTTTGTAACCCGCCTTCTGAAGATAGCATGCAGCTGTAAGGCCGTTATGCCCGCCTCCAACAACAATCACATCATAATTTTCTGACATACTCATACTCCTTTGTATAAATTATCTCACAGCTTAACCATGAGTAGGAATTGACCGTATTATACATGGAGTTCTGACGCGTGACTTCACCCGCACGGGTGACCCCTGAAATAAGATTAAAAAAATTTTACGTAACTGTTTTATCAGATGGATGGAGCGTATGAGGATAATTACAGCAGAATGATTACCGGCCCTTCAATATTGAAGCAGCCGGTAATTCATTGATGTCATTGAATATGAATTAATCAGCCCCGTGATTTTAACCACGCTTTGGCTTCAGCTTCATTGTTGAAGTACTCTATCTCTATATCAGGATTAGCCTGTGCTTCTTTATTTGCTTCTTTCATACTGAGTTTCCCCACATTGTCACCGGGAATAACAAAGGCGAAATACTTCAAACCGGTCTTTAACGCTTCAGGAAACCATACACCCTGTAGCCACTCCCTCACTTCTTTTGAGAGTACCTTCATATCCTCTATATTATTAAGCTGTTTCCTGGAACTGTTTTCCTTGCGAAGTTTCTGGAGATTCTTCGCAACATCTTTAAACTCATCAGTTGATAGAAAACCTTTAAAAACTCCGATAGCGGCTTTTACGTCGCTGTCATAATAACTGTCTGCTTTGATCATACCTGTTCACTCCGTATTGCTATTTTATTATAGATAATCAGTTCACCTGCGCCATGCTTCAGGGTTCAACAGCAGTGTTACTTCTCACTTAATAAGCTGTTACAGCAGGGGGAGAACTTTGGCTGATAAGTTTAGCAGCGGGTATCTGTCTTTTCATCACCCATGCGGGTGATACTCAGGAGATTCACAAAGTTTTTCAAAAAAAATAACCGGCTTGCAACCGGTTATCGCTTAGTAATGTTTTCGGATAAAAATCCTGTATAATTAAACTACTGTATTCTCCCCATCTCTTCCAGAAATCTGTAAGCCCTGGAGACAAGCTGGGTTCTTGAATTAACATTCAGTTTTAGAAAAAGGTTATCAAGATGTCTCTTCACAGTATTGACAGATATACCCATCTCAGCAGCGATCTCCTTATTCTGAAGTCCCTTCTCTACATACTGGAGAACTTCGAGCTCCCTTGGGGATAGTATATCTCTTAAACAGTTGAACTTTTCCGGGCGCGGGATTTCGTTAAGTATAACAAGTGACTGTCCTCCGGATGATCCGGGGATAGGGCAGAAAGTGGCGCTCAGGTTTTCGGTCTGAACTCTCCCCGCTCCACCCTGCTCCATGCTCTCCCTTTTGAGAAGGAGCTTAAGACTCCCTGAAGGATCATCCCTCCCCAGAGTACGCTCCGTAATAATCCTTGCTGAGCTGTTGGCATATTGAGTAGAGTACCCTGAGTCAGTGATTACAATCCCCTGCTTGACGCGAACCATTGCATTGCAGAATTCCTGTTTGTAATCCGCTCTCCTCCCTCCGCTGATGGAATCAACAATGGAGAGGCTCATAAAACGGCTGATGATAGAAATCACTTTAAGATCATTTTCGGTAAAAGCCCCTTCGTGTACCTCTCTCCCGAAATTAAGAGTTCCGATTATATCCTCCCCAAAGATGAGCGGAGACTGCATGGCGAAATCTATTGAAGCTGTTTTAACTATATTATAAACCGGGTGATGCTGCCACCCCTCGAGTCCAAGAAGCAGTTGTGACTGGTAAGGGATTCTTTTACGTGTAATCCACCCCCGGAGAGGATCAACCTCTCTCCCTTCCTCTTCATAGAACCTGATGAAATCAACATCAATACCGCTTCCTGTTATCCGCAGAGGCTTTTTCTTCTGAGGCTTGAAAAAATAGAGCGCGGTCGCGTGAGCAGGGATCACCCTGTTTATAGATTTAAGGTATTCAGCTTCAATCTCCTCAAGATTCATAGGCCCTGTGATAGATGATATAACATCATCCAGTGTAGCAAGAATATCTTTATCCTGTGAATAATTCTGCATGTAACCCATAGACTCCCCCTATATTCAAGGCTGGTACATTTCCATCGATATACTTATGCTTATAAAAACAACCCTTTTTCATTCATTATTAAGCTGCCAGGATTATCTCTGTTAAATCTATAATCAATATACTATGAGAGGCTCTTCGCGCATCACCCGTACGGGTGATGCGGTGAAAAAAATTACTTACCAATAAAAGAGCCCTTTATCTCAATAACCGTAACCTCCGGTGTGGCAATAAACCTCACTGGCGGTCCCCATGTACCTGTTCCCCGGCTCACATACAGTCTGCTCCCTCTCCCAAGGTCATACTCTCCACATAGATAAGGAAATGATAATTTTACAAGGAGTGTAAAGGGGAATATCTGCCCGCCGTGAGTGTGCCCTGAAAGCTGGAGATCAAAGCGCCCAGTACTCCCCCTGGTTATCCTCGGCTGATGCTTAAGAAAAACTGTATAAAGGCCGTTCTCCGATACAGTGAGAACTCTGCTCTCCTCAGCTTCACTATAATAACCGAGCCTCCTGCCTGAATAATCATCAACTCCGGCAAGGTTTATACCCGCAACAGTAACAGCCCTGTTACGCAGCATGATGAAGCCCGACTTTTCGATGAACTGAACGCTCTCCTCCACACCTGTGATAAACTCATGGTTGCCGGTTATCGCGTACTTCCCCTCTGGCGCATTGATGCTGCGCATAACAGCAGCAACTTCATCACTGTTTCTGATTGAGCGATCCAGAAAATCGCCGGTGGACACAATAATGTCAGGCATCTCCCGCTCTGCGATTTTCTTTATCGCTTCAGCTTTTTCAACACTGATTAAAGGGCTGAAGTGTATGTCGCTCAGCTGCATTATCTTAAGGGTCTTTGCTTCAGCCGGGAGTTTCTCTGTTTCAATTACGAGGCGTTCAATGCGCGGAGTATCTGCCTCATAGAAACCGTATGCCAGTACAGAGATGCTTATAATCAGTGTACCTGCGAGCACCTCACGCGCCATGTATCCGGGCGGTATAAATCCTGCTTTCTCCGTGATATAAAGTATAATGTCAGCCATACCGTGTATAACGAGAAAGAGGAAAAGAAACGCGAGCCAGCCGTATCCAGTAAACCCTGTAACTGCCGCCCATAGAGGCTCTCCCTTCTGACTGAAGAAGACTGTTGCAACAGGGGTTATAATTACCGTAACGAGAAAAAGCCTTAAAAGAATAGAGGGGAGCGACCTCCCTGTGAGTATGTTTCTATGCTTTCTGATGAAGTAGTAGTTCATGAGACTGTAAATTATTATTACTATGGATATAAATATAAAGAATGATAAAGGGGATCTCATTGTACCTCACGGTTTATAGATATTTATTATCAGGATACTAAGAATATATTAGGTATCAACGTTCTTTAAAGGTTAAACTCTTTTTTTAAAAAGCGGAATTCTCTTTTCAGACATAGGAATTCCGCTCTCAAGGAGAGGATGATGCCTGTTAGAAGAGAATCTTTAAAAAACCTGAACTGATCGATCCCCCGCCTGCATACAGCCACCTCCTTTGAAAGGGGGTTTTCTTTTTCTCCCTCGCAGCCTTCAGGCCGGAGGGATATTTCATTTATAATTTCCATAAAGTTTTTCAACACACTCCTCACAGAGGCCATGAGTAAATTCAGCACCCGAGTGCTTGGTTATATAAGATTCAATCTGCTCCCAGTATCCTTTGTCATTCCGTATCTTTTTGCAGCTGCTGCATATAGGGAGTATACCCTGAAGTGTTTTAATCTCTTCAAAGGCTTTGCGCAGTTTCTCTTCACCCACTTTTCTTTCATAAAAAAGTATACCTGTAAAACCTGCTGACAGGGTTACACTGATTATAAAGACATTAAGAGATATAAGGTTATGCTGGATATCCCCGCCGGTGAAAGGGCCTATACCTTCAGCAGTGAATATCTGGGCGACGAGAGAGATAACAAAGCTGGAAACAACCGCCCCGGTAAAATCATATTTTAGAGAGAGCCATATAACCACAGGGAGTATAAGGAAAAAGGCATACACATTATGCAGCACTTCGCTCCTCCCCCATAAAATAAAAATAAGCGCTGACAGTCCACCAATGACCAGCATGGAGATAGATGCTTCACAGGCTTTCTGTTTTATGTAATGTTTCCCTTTATTGAATACAGATGCTGAAGCAAGGATTAGCGGAGTGAAGAGCATCTGCCCCATGGAGTTCCCTATCCACCAGTATATAAGGCATGTAAGAATATCTCCATTTTTCAGATCTGAGAAGAGGCAGAGCGAGGTTACGCCTACGACAGAACTTAAAGGCTGAAGGAATGCGAAGATAACAAAGATGAGAAGAAGATAATCCCTGAGAGAAACGAGTCTCACATTAAATTTCAGCCTGCTGAGTATCCATAAACCGGCAAGAGCTTCAACGGAATTCCCGGCGGAAATTATTAATGATGAATAAATATTAAGCCCGGTTGCAAATCCAAGCAGCATCTGCCCTAAAAAAATACCGGGCCAGATACGCCATCCGAATAACAGTATAAAACCGAGGGCCACTCCCTCTGAAAGAAATATAGCGCTTGTTACTGTTTCATAAGATATAGCGAAAGCAAAGGCAAACTTTCCGAATATATAATACAGCACAGCCAGAACAGAAATGATAACTGCATTGCGGATTCTTTTGTCCATTCACTATATTCCCCTGCTTTAATATACAGAGAAATCAGTTCAAAACAAATATATCATAACGTAAAATTTATTTTTGAGAGCCTCGCACCGGCGAAATAGTAAAGCGTATCACCATCAACAAGGAAGCGATTACAGTATTTCACAATCCTGTATGAGTTCTGTTCGCCGAATCTTGTGTCTATTTCGACAGCATAAAGAGAGCCGTCATCGAATTGCACAAGAAACGAATCATCTCTGGCAGGGAAGAAATCAAAAGCTGTAATTGTTTTATCCGGAGAGTATATTCTCTTCTTCTTCATAGTGTTTATAAAAAACGGAAGCTGCTCCTTTTTCCCTGTCCACATTACATATAAACTGTTCCCCTCTTTAGTCAGAAGGACTTTCCCACGGAGCTTTCTGTTCACTCCGAGTTTCAGTTTCGCAATCTCCCTGCTGTTCCACTGGGGAATAATGCTTTTTGTAGGCTTATTTGCGGTTTTAAAAAGTTCAGCAACATCGGTGTATTCATCATTGAGGTCACGTTTAGGTTTACGCTTTTTCGCATTCTTTTCATCAAGGGGGAGATATTTATTTATCTCCTCAACATTCAGGTCTTCAGGGATAAGGAGCGGGAAACATACCTCAACCTTCTGTTCCTCTACAGGTATCCATTTTTGCCAGGGCCTGTATCCCTCCTTGCTCATCTTTACATGATAGCTGGCAGGCTTGATATTCTGAACCAGGAGGTTCCTTTCGAAAATACCGGAGGTTTTTTTCAGTTTTCCATTAAGGTACACAGAAGCATCAAGCTCCTGATTAGCAAAATAGATCCCCCCTGTCTTTACCAGCTTAAAATCGCTGCTGACCCTGTATCCGAATGAGTAAAGAAGTATTACAGGTATCACTATAAGAAATACCATGAAGAGGCCGGTTATATAAATCCACTGTTTTTTTACTGTCATAAATTCTCCCTATTCGCTGCTTCCACGGTGTTTCGGTGTTACCCAGAATCCCAAATACTTCCCGAACATAAGTCTTGTCTGAGCGTCAATCGCAGGTATCGCGCCGAATATTGTTATAGTGAGAGGTACAAGGAGCCACTGTATTATATGATAAAATTTTCTCGGCGGCTTACCCTCTTCAGGTACGCTTGGCATGAGGCTCACTGCAACCATTGATGAAAGAACAAGGTTGCTCATAGTAATCATCATTATATCTCGTGTAATATACGGGAGACTGAAGCTGAGCATTGTGGTGTTGAATTCACGCCCGCCAAGCATTATGGGCATCCATCCTAAAATAAATATAAGGATAGGATTCGTTGCAAGGGACCAGTATCCGTCAAGGTTAATCAGGAATATCTTGAATTTCTCCCACCTGCTGATATTTTTATTTTTCGAAAAGTTAAACATAATGTAGGCAAAATTCTCAACTCCATAAGACCAGCGCTGCTGCTGTTTATAGATATTCTTCATTGTCTGCCAGAAAGAGGGAGCGAGGTTCGCGTCCATTGAAACAGGATACGACATCGGAGTAACAAGGTAATCTCCGTCATATTTCATGTAGCAGTTCCAGAATATTCTTGAATCCTCGCTCACCATGTTGCTCTGCCAGTACCCCACTTCATAAAGTGTGCTGAAAGGGACCGAGTGTGAGCTGAATGTGGCAAGGCGTTTCTGCCTCTCCTGCTGAACCATCTGCCAGAATGTTCCGGAGTATGCAACAACGCGGGATACAGCGGGTGCTTCGAAGATATTATTATTGAAAACAGGTACAGGCTGGAATGATGTTCTGTCAGGTTTTTCACTTGCAAGGTACATCCAGGTTAGACAGGCAAAGTACTGGTCATAAACAATTGTATCAATATCAAATGCGGAGACAAGTACATCCTCGTAGGGGATCTTCTTTTTATCAAGGACTTCAATCCTCGCCCGGTCTGCGGCATAAGCTATATTCGAGCCTTTACCCGCAAGCTCACCCTCAATGCCGTCAGGGTGAACAGTGACAACAAAGTACCCGAACTTCTTCCCGTACTTCTTCTTCATCTTCTGAGCGATCTCAGAGGGCCCTTCACCTGCCCGCTCCTCCCCGGCAAGGACAATGATGAATTTTTTGTGGTTATATTTTGATTCAAGGAGTGAAAGGAGGGTCTTCTCAATAATATCCTCCCCCTCTTTATAAAAGGGGAGCATTATCATGTGATAAATATGATCATATTTAAAGTGAACCAGCTTATCCACCCAGCTGGTTTTCATGTGTTCTTTTATACGCTTCCAGTTCTCTTTCAGGTGAAGAGAGAGATACGCGGTTTTCAGCAGCCAGAAAACGTCAAAGGCGATGATAAAAATAGCCGCGTAAACAGGGACAAGCCATGAGGCAGCAACAGCCCCGATAATTGTCCCCCAGGAGAAAGCGCCGGGAAGTATCTCCCAGAACCTGTACCTCAGATAATCCGTGCCGGAAAGTTCCGACCCTTTACCGATACGCCATTTTTCATAATTATATTCAGCGGACACAGAAATCTCCCTTTGGTATATGCAATTATATTCTACTTATTATAATTTATCAATGTTTATTCCTAAAGAGAGTTTTTAGTGCAAAGCTATAAATATAATTTTCTGTCATACCGGCTGTAGCGAAGCGAAATGCCGGTATCTCATAATACCAATCTATGAGATTCCGGTATTTGCACGAACTGAAGATGCAAAACCGGAATGACAAAATTTTGAGCTTATAATAATTATATACTATAGTTACTTTTTATAGCTTTTTAACTTTATAATTCTTTTAGGAATTATTACTGATAATTTAAGCAAATGTCATAGATAAGTGACGATTTATGTCAAGAATTTGTAAAAAAAATATCCGGAAGTTCAGCCCCAGAGTTTAATGGGCGGGTAGTTTACAAGAGCATGGAGAATGTCGCTTCTTGTTATTATTCCTTCAAGTTTCCTGTTATCGTCAAGTATAGGCATGCTCCCTATATGTTCATCAAACATGACTTTCGCGATCCTTCTTATATCTGTAAATCTCCCTGCTGTTATTACCTCTTTCACCATTATGTCAGAGATAATCCCATCTGTGCTGTTCACTACACTATCATTTTCAATAAGAAGAGATTTAAGCAGATCCCTGTCTGAAACTATCCCTCTGATTTTACCATCAGAAGAGAGAACCGGCATGTGGTATATACCTGTGGTTTTAAAAAATATCCACGCTTCAGTTATCTTCATATCAGGGGGGATGGTTTTAACAGGTGAACTCATAATCTGGTATGCATGGAATACAGGCTCAAGTTCATTTTTTAAATTTATAGATTCACGGTAACTCTTTTCAGCGTAGGATAGAGTGTGTCCCCCTCCTCTGTATGCGTCGCTCCCTTTCTCGCCGTTTATGAATTTACGCACCCTGTTTTTCCCGCCGACATCCCGTACATCCTTGCGGTGAAGGAGAGCCTCCAGTGTCAGGTCAAAGTGATCGCCGTTAAGTGTATGTATATGGAACATTAAATTCTCTCTAAATAATAGATTTAAGCATCCGTGAAAGTTCATCCGCAAGATATGGCTTGCGGACTGTACCTTTAATACCTATAGTATCAGCTGTCAACCTGGATTCCTCATCAAGCATCCCTGAGGCAAGTATAACCTTCACATCCCGATTAATTTTTTTAAGCTCAAGAAATACTTCAAGGCCTGACTTCCCCGGCATTGAAAGATCAACAAGTACTGCTGAAAGATCACTGCACCTCTCCCTGTAGATATTTACACCTTCATCACCATTGTCAGCAGTTATAACATTATATCCGCACTCTTCAAGGAATCCCCTTGCCACATTAAGCATTATATGCTCATCATCAATAACCAGCACTGTTCCGCTCCCCATGGCAATGTCACCTGAACAATTTCCGGAGCTTTCAACAGCTTCAACATTACCATAAGAAGGAATATATACAGAGAACACCGAACCTTTATCCGGCTCTGAATAGATATGAATAAGACCTCTGTGCTGTTTTATTATATTATACGATATTGCAAGTCCAAGCCCCGAACCCTCGTCCTGTTTTTTCATGGAGAAGAAAGGCTCGAATATTCTTTTCCTTGTTTCACTATCCATACCCACGCCGGTATCTGATACTTCAACTTTGACCCATCTCGCGTTATTAGAATAACATTCAGGATACAGCTCTTTAATAATACAATCCGACTCCGTTTCATAAGCCCTTACTTTCAGAGTCCCCCCTTTTTTATCCTCATGAAACCGCATAATTGTCATAGCATGTGAGCCGTTGATGCATAGATTAAGAAACACCTGTTCAACCTGGACAATATCTCCCATAACAACCAGGGGTTTATCCGAAGGTAGATAATCTATCTCAACAGTTTTAGGGAGGCTGTTTCTGCATATCTCTATAACATGGTTCAGTGAACTATTTATATCCACAGGTGAGAGGGTAATTTCATGTTTTCTGGAAAGAGCAAGGAGCTGTTTTATAAGGTCCGCAGAGCGGAGAGATGACTCCATACCTATCTTAAGATATTTATCGATCCTCTCACGCCTTTCAAGTTTCTGATCCTTTAGCATCCTTGTAAGGAGATCATAACTGCCGATTATTCCGCCGAGTATATTATTAAAATCATGCGCTATGCCGCTTACAAGGGTCCCTATTGCCTCCATCTTCTGCGCCTGGGCAAGCTGTTCATGCATCCGCCTGTTCTCTTCCTGTGCTTTTATCCTTTCACTGATATTCCTTGTTATACCCACAATACCTATGGCATCACCATGGGAATTACGCAGAAATGATACAGTTACTTCAACAGGTATTACTGTTCCATCTTTTCGGAGATGTTCCAGTTCAATATTTACGTATCTGTCAGGATCAGCTTTTCCGGTATTTTCAAGTTCAAGCTGCTCCTGGAATATCCGGATAACTCTGCTGAAAGAGTCAGGAGTATTCCATTTATCAAACGGGAGGTTCATTGCCTCCTCTACAGTATAGCCGAAAATTCTTGCAGCAGATGGACTGATAAATGTGAAGTGAAGATTCATGTCTGCGGTCCATATCATGTCTGTGATATTATCCGCCATGAGCCTGTATTTTTTTTCATTTGCCGCGAGCATGGCATTGGTATTTCTCAGTTCAATAGTCCGCTCGACAACAAGCTCCTCAAGCCGATCTCTGTGGGCACGGAGATCCGATTCGGCTTTCTGACGTATCTTTACCTCTTCATTAAGTTTACGATTCGCATCTTCTGCTTCATTCTTTGCTTCAGCAAGATGCTCCTTTTCATCAAGAAGTTTCTGCTGTTCAAGCTCCATGGCCTTTTTATACTGCTCACGCATGGACTCATAATTATAAGTAAAGAGAATAATTAAAACAAGTGTAAAAAGATACCGGGAAATAAAACCTGCTTCATAAACAAAACCGTTAACAGAGAGTGAAGGGAATAACAGGAAAGCGGTAGTTACTCCAAAAACAAAAACAGTCCAGATTACCCCCTCTCTTTTGCCCAGCAGAAAAAAGGTAAAAGGGGGAATTGTAAGCACCCACATACCTGCATAGCCCTTCGCAGCTCCGGTATTCACCCAGTATATCATCAGAAAACATAGTAATGAAAGGGCAAACCTGTAGAAGACCTTTGCATTCCTTACTTTTCTGAAAACAATAAGAAACAGAACAAAAAGCGCAGCTATAATATAATCAACAATACCATATCCGTAGTAGCCGTTTTTAATCAGATGGGCCCCGAAGATCACAAGCGGTGCTATAAGAAGAAGGAGAAATATTGAAAAGAGTTTTCTTCTTCCCGCCTCCTCAATATCTGAGGAGACAGTGCCTGAAAGCCGTCGCAAAAATTTGTCAGATAATTTTTCCAGTAAAGATGACATGAGTTTAATATATATCAGGTTCCCATAATTGACAATTATTATAAGCATAAAATTTTGGCATCCCGGTTTCACCCCGGGAGAGCTTCTTCGCAGCGCTCAGGGGGTGCACACTTCAGTTCGTGCAAATACCGGAATCTTATAGATTGATATTATTCTTTAAGAGGCATTTTATACTATTAAGCCTGAATCATTTTTTAAAAAATAGTTGCACAGAATCACCCCGTTATATTTATTGAACAATCATTCAATTATATTATTTTAAGGTAATGTTATGCCTGTAATAAAAAACTCAACATACAAAGCTCCGCTCTTTCTTGGCAACAACCATGTTCAGACAATTCTCCCGACACTATTCCGTAAAGTTAAAGGGGTGAATTACGAAAGGGAGAGAATTGACACACCTGACGGCGACTTCATTGATATAGATATATCCCCGGTAAACTCCGACAGGGCAATTGTTCTTTCACATGGTCTTGAGGGTGATTCAGGGAGACACTACATGAAAGGGATGATACGCGCGTTCAACCGCAGGGGGTGGGATGGAGCTGCTTTTAACTTCAGGGGATGCAGCGGTGAACCCAACAGAAACGCTGTTACCTATCACAGCGGTAAAACAGAGGATCTCCACGCTGTTGTGCAGCACCTTATCAGGACAAAAAAATATAAATCAATAGTTATTGCGGGATTCAGCCTTGGAGCAAATCTTACTCTCAAATATGCAGGGGAAAGAGGAAAAGATATTCTGCCTCAGATTAAATGCGCTGTTGGCATATCAGCCCCTTGCGACCTTATATCCTCTTCTGTTGAAATTCATAAACCTAAAAATTACATCTATTCAAAAAGATTTCTGATTACGCTTATTGAGAAGATGAAGGAGAAGGAACATCAATTCCCTGAGGGAATTTCACGGGATTATTCATTGATCAAGACTCTCGGAGATTTCGACAATACTTTCACAGCGCCCCTCAACGGATTCAAAGACGCAATGGATTACTGGGGGAGATGCAGTTCCAGAAAATATATAGCAGATACTGCAATTCCGACACTTATATTAAACGCGAAGGATGACCCTATACTGGGGCCCGGGTGTTTCCCTTACGAGGAAGCAGAGGGGAACAGCAACCTGTTTCTTGAAGTTACGGAGAAAGGGGGGCACATGGGATTCATTACATTCGGCAGAAACGGAGAGTTCTGGCATGAGACAAGGGTTGCGGAGTTTG
This sequence comes from Spirochaetia bacterium UBA5763, assembly GCA_002418835.1. Lineage (GTDB taxonomy): Bacteria > Spirochaetota > UBA4802 > UBA4802 > UBA5550 > UBA5550. Next base: position 95,030 of record DIEX01000020.1, read on the forward strand.
CTGAGGGGTGTTTATAGTTTTTATAACGGAAGCGAATTGATCGCCTGTTGAGAGAGTATAATATTATTAATTTGCCACTGAATCAGATAATAATATCAATGTATCTCTTTCCCGTATTTCATGATACTTTCAATAAACCCGCTTTTATCGGAATTTTCATTAAGCAGAACAGGTTCAATTCGCACATCTATCTTTCCAACTAATTCAAAAAGCCTGGCACTTAATTCAAGATAATTGCCATCCACCCGATCTACAATAACTGCAACATCAATATCACTATTGCTGTTTTCACAGCCCCGGGCGTATGACCCATAAAGGACTATTCTTTTTACAGGCAGTGTCTGTCTGACGATATCAGCATACTGTTTTACTTTTTCAATAACTGTTTGATCCATTCGAATAATTCCTCAGTCTGTTTTAACAGTTCGTTACAAACCTGTTTTGTAAGGACTTTCAGTAATTCCTCCATGTCTTGAGGATACCTTGCCTGAATATTCAGAGGCATTAAACGGTTAAGAAGTCTCTTCATTTCATCATTTAAATGATCTTTCAGATTAGATTGCTCTGCAAGTAATAAAAGATTATGAGTAAATGGAGGTTCATTAAGGATTGAATGCCAGTAATAAGCTTTTAATGATTTTTCAATAACCTGATGACACATAAAGCCGACATATAGATATCTGCCGGCTTCAAGCATCGCTCTTGCAGTATCAAGATCATAACCGGACATATCAAGCCAGTATTGAATTTTATTCTCTGCATCCATTATTAATATCTATATAGAATATTTATTCATGTCAAGCATATTCAGTGTAATAAAAACATTCAGGTGGTTTTCCAGGAGAGTTCTGGCATGAGACAAGGGTTGCGGAGTTTGCTGAGGGGTGCTTATAATTTTTTCAATATAATAGGCATCTCCTTCACTGCGAACTCCATCAAAACACTCTCTCCTTTTTCAACACTGTTCAATTGCACAACCCTGGAGAGGCGAAACATCATGCAGTCATAATCTTTTGCAAACTGTGTGATTAATAACTTCTGAAGATCAATATAACTCCCGACATTTTTATCATTGAACCTGTACCAGTAGTAAACCAGCAGCCCCCTGCCGTTTCTAGAAAAAAGCATTCTCCTGGCCGGTGTGCCGTTTATCATCACGTCATTCTGTTCCAGCATATTATACCCTTCACCCTTTAGACAAAGTTCAGGCCTGTGAAGAAACGGGCCCCTGTCCCCGGATGAATGAAAGAAATAAAGATAAACTTTACCATCTTCGCCGGTGCTCTTCTTTCTGATATACTGCCGCATCAGGATATCATCAGTATTAAGCATCCTGTAGTAACTCCCGGGAAGTGATTCATCCACAGATCTCCATCCGTCAGTCTCCGCTGCAATTAAATTCAACTTATGAGGGAATATTTTCTCCTCGTGGTAATAAGCGTTCACCTGATATACCAGTGAAAAAACCGTAAGCAGCATCATTACAATAATGTAAGGAAAAAGGTTTCTCTCCCCCTTTTCCGGCTGAGGTTTATACCCGCGTTTAATATTCTCTGAAGCAGGAAGTCCGAAGGAAATTTCATTGAAGAGCGACACCAGAAATAGAATAACAATAAATATTACAACACCAATCCCTTCGTGAAAATCCTCAAGTGCGAATTTTCCGTAGCCATTTACAGTTAGAACTGTAACTATAATGATTCTTAATATATTCGAAATAATTGCAGCAGGAATTGAAATCAGATAATCTATCCACGCGATGAATCTTCTCTTCTGTATAATCGCGAAAAACCATAGCAGTGACACCATGCCGAAAAGATTCTCCATTCCGCTGCATGCCGGTGTTATTTCAATGTAATAATTATTTATATACAGCATACTGCCGTATCTTTCAATTGAAGGATAAATAACTGAAAGAATAAGTTCCGAGACATGTGCTGAAAACATCTTCATATCAAAAGTCAGGGGATCAAGAATAAATCCAGGCAGAGGGATGGCCAGCAGCAGATAAACAAAAAGCATAAAATTCTTCAGTACAAAACTTCTTCCGAGATAAAAAACAACCAGGCCTGTAATTAAAAAATAAACCGCGAAATACTGGAATGTCCCAATGGCAAGATACCTTCCGGAGAGATCAAGAAGCATCGCGAAAAATGTAATTAATGTACCTGTGATGTGTGAAGGCTGTGTGCTGTGTTTTAAACTTTTATAATTTCTGTAAAGGAGCCAGAGAAAAGCGGCAATAACAAGCGGGCCCTGACTATAATACGAATCTGCCAAAAACCAGCGCTTTGATAAGACTATTATACTGCTGTTGAAAAACAGCAGTATAGCCGAAAACAGCAGTATCTCATTTCTCCGGAAATTCATTTATTGCAGATATCTTTTTTTACCGGGAATTATTTCCGGAAAAAAATATATCACAGATCTTTAATTTTCTTTGCACCGAAAGCTGCTGCAACACCGCCGGCAATAAGGAGAATAGTTACAGGCTCAGGAGTACCGCCTCCGCCACTATGAGGTTCATTGCCATAACCAGGCCCGTTGCCTTGTCCGGAATTGCCGCCCCCAGTATTATATCCATTGTCACTTCCATGGTGGCCGCCTCTGCTCCCCTTAGAATTCCCCAAACTGAAAGCTGATGTTGATAATGCCAGCGTAATAAGCAATACCAGAATAACCTGTTTTTTCATGATACCTCCCAATGTATATATCTATATTACACTTATAATGTAACATGGGATTAATTCAAGCTCTATTTAGCACAAATGGGCTGTTTTACAAAAAAAATATACAATTTGTATAATTTATGCTGAAAAATTCAGGTTTATATTCATTTTTACCGGAAAACCGGGGATTATCGATGGCTATCTGAAAGTTTTTTCATTCTTTATTTTTATCAGCAGATGCTCCAGGCCGTTGATCTTTATTTCATAAAGTGTCCCGAGAAGCATCCCTAACTTCCCCTGCGGGAGCCCCTGATTATATAACCACTCCACATAGTTCACAGGGAGCTCACAAAGTATGCGCCCTTTAAATTTTCCGAAGGGCATCTCCATTGACACAAGATCTCGTAGTATTTCAGGATTAAAAAGATGCGATGCTGATTCTTCCATAACTTTTCCTATAATATCTTCATCTCGCGAAGCCGCTAAGACGCAAAGGTATAATCTTTTTAATAATCTTTGCGCCTCTGCGGCTTTACGATCTGATTTTTATTTTTTTAATTACAGCACTTTACGAATTATCAAACTGCGGATGTTCAAGCACTCTTCTCTCTATCTCCGATTTTTCATCGTCACTGCAATCAGCGCCGTGCTTTGAACTGCTCCGTTCAAATCTTCCGAGCCACTCACGGTCAAGAAGTTCAATCCATGGCGGGCATGCCTCCGGCATCGAGAATGCGGCAGTTGTTTCGGACTTCGGGCCTGTACCGGCCCCTCTCCCCACATAAAAGCCCGCTGCAAGAAGAGCGCCCCTCACTTGTGTTGATGAAGAATAAGTAAACAGCATGGTTTTTGTGCCGGAGCATTTTTCATGCAGTTCTCTGAACAAAGAGTATCTCCACAGAGGGGTGTCAGTATGAAGCGAAAACGGATCATAATATATGCAGTGAGGTGTATCAGCATAAGCTGCATGTTCCCTGAAATCACCTTCAAGCAGAATCCATTCAACAGGTAAGCGTGCGGATCTCCATTTTGCGTTGTTCAATATCGCAGCAGGTGCAGGATGTTTAACATGCGGAAAGAGTGACGGATTCTTCACAGCCAGCCTGAGGGAATCGAGATCATTTTCGAAACTAATAATCCTGAGATGCGGCAGCTCCCCTCCCTCCCCGAAAAGTTTTTCAAATTCCCTTACTGTTGCCATGGCATTTGTCCCCGCGCCCAGGCCGACGTCCCAGATTACGAAGCTCTCATCTCTGTGGCTTGAGAGTGTTTCAGCCATATTAAGCTGATCCACATAGAGGCGCTTTGCTTCAATGACCGGATCAGTGACAGAGTGCATCACCTCCCCTGAACTGACATGACGGATACTGTGAAATCCCCCCTCCTGCTTCATAATCTCATAATTGCCAAGAGACATTATATTCTTATGCTTTTTTACACGTGTGGGTACCGGCGGATGGTTCTCATCACCCCGCACGAGAATGTCGCGCTGTTCAAGATAGTATGAGTAAAAATCACCGGCAATTATATGACTGCGCATGGAGCTCATTAAATTTCTGTAAAAAGTAAGATTATGGATGCCGACAAGGTTTCCCCCGTAGTACTCACCTGTTTTAATAAGGTGATGGATATATCCGCGGCTGTATCTTCTGCATGCGGGGCATGAACAGTTTTCATCTATGGGCTTATCGGAAAATTTATACACTCCGCGCCTCAATTCAATGATCCCCTGTGTGGTATAGGCTACTCCCTGCTGCCCGTGCGACGTGGGGAGGATACAATCGAACATATCCACTCCACGGTGAACAGCCTCAAGGAGATCTATTGGAGTCCCGACTCCCATAAGGTAGCGCGGGTAATCTGCCGGAAGAAGCGACGCAGTAAGCTCAGTTATGTCGTTACGCTCATTTCCGGTTTCGCCCACTGCGAGCCCTCCGATAGCGTAACCGTCAAAGGGGAGAGATGTAATCTGCTCCGCGCTCCTTTTGCGGAGTTCAGGATAGCATGCACCCTGCACAATACCGAAGATAGACTGAGGGGAATCCCCCCGTGCAGCAAGGCTCCTCCCGGCCCAGCGTGCCGTAAGCTCCACAGACTCTTCACATTTTCCGTACTCAGATGTTGAAGGTATACACTGATCCATGGCCATCATTATATCGCTTCCGATATATCTCTGGGTCTCTATACTTTTTTCCGGGCTGAGAAGTATGGTTACCCCGTCATGATAACTCCTGAAAGCAGCACCCTCCTCCGTAATCTTCACTGCGTTGGGAAGAGAAAATACCTGGAACCCGCCGGAATCTGTGAGCACAGATCTCTCCCAGTTCATAAACTTATGTATACCGCCGAATTTTCTGAAGACCTCTGTTCCGGGACGTATAAGCAGGTGATACGTATTAGCCAGGAGCACGGGGAAACCGAGTTCATGGACAGCAGCCATATCCTGTGTCCGGATTACCCCTCTTGTTGCAACAGGCATAAACACCGGGGTCTCAACTTCATTATGAAGTGTAATTAACCTTGAGGCCCGCGCTTTAGTTCCGGGAGCCTCTGCCTCCACCCTGAAATTAAGCCTTTTATTACTGATTGTATTCATAAGTACATTTCATATTCACCTTTTTTCCACGTCAAGCCGGTATTCACCCTGCACAGCGAAATCCCACGGGCGGGAATTAATTTTCGGAAAAAATGTTATATTTCAACTATGTCCAAAAAATTATAGCAACAAACAATTTTGTCATTCCGGTTTTGCATCATCAGTTCGTGCAAATACCGGAATCTCATAGAGCAATATTATGAGATACCGGCATTCTACCCCAAGGGTACTTCTTCGCTACGCTCAGGGCGCGCACGCTACAGCCGGTATGACAGAAAACTAAATTTATAGCTTGGCACTAAAAACTATCTTTAGGAATAAACATTAATAATTCATATACTTTACACCTTAAATCTCGCTACCTTTTCATTCAGCTCTTCAGCCATTCCGGATATATCTTCAGCGCTGGCGGCAATCTCCCCCGCCCCTGTTGTTACTGTTCCGGTGTACTGGTCGATATGGGTAATTGACAGAGTTATTGCGTCAAGGGCACTCTTCTGGTCGGAAGCTATATCCTTAATCTCCATAGCACGGACAAATATGTCTCCGGAGTTATCCCGCACCATCTCCGCAGTGCCCAGCTGTTCATTCGCAACAACACTGATTGCCATTATTTCGCTCTTCATCTTTTCAACGCCTGCAATTATCTGATTCAGAATGCCTGTCGTGGCTTCCAGGTTCTTCATCTCCAGTGATATCTCCTGGCTGTTCCCTTTTATAAGTGAATCAATATTTTTTGTTGAGTCAGCAGTCTGTTCTGCAAGTTTTGATATTTCCTCTGCAACAACAGCAAAACCCTTACCCGCCTCACCTGCACGGGCTGCCTCAATTGCCGCGTTCAATGAAAGAAGGTTTATCCTGTCGGAGATATCATTTATTATTGCTATAATCCCTATCATGTCATTGGAGCTTTTCATCACCCTGTTCATAGACTGGTTCATTGTGGAGATCGACTCCCCTCCGTCATTGGCATGCTGTTCTACTGTTTTTGAAAGGGAGAGTGTTTTCTCTGCCTGTGTATTCACGGTCTGAATCCCTTTGTAAAGATTTTCAATAAGCTTCCGGAGAGATTCAAAGAGCTGCATCTGTTCACTTGTGAGCATTGTAACACGCTGAATCAGGTCAGTAATTGTACTGGCGGTGTATGCAGCTTCATTTGTTATATCAGTCTTTGTCTGAGCAAGGTTCATACTTATTGCGGTAAACTGCTCCGACGCTGCTGCAAGCCTGTGCGATATATCTCCAATATCAGTAATTATTTTCTGGGAGGCGTTAACAAATTTATTGAAACTCATGGCAAGGGTACCAACTTCATCTGAACCTGAAACAGAAGTTCTCTTTGTAAGGTCAGCACTGTCAGTTATATCAGTTACATCACTGATAATCTGCGTGATAGGAGTTATAATTACTCCCCGCAGACGGTAGACAACACCGAATATAATAACTACAAGAATTCCGAGTATAGCTGCCAGCACAATCCATGCTTTTCTTATTGTCGCTTTAACAACATCTATACTATAATCGACACCTATAGCAAAAACGACTTTGCCTGAACTGTCCTTTACAGGAAAAAATACAGAACGGAATGAACCCCACTGATCCGAGTACTCCTCCATTCCGGGTTCCCCGGTGTTCCAGGCCTTCTCAAGTGAAGGGGGAAAATCATCGTAAGGAGTCAGAAATGTATCTTCATAATCCTCATCCACGGAGTCAACATTACCTGTATCATGAATGAATATATATTTCCCGTCAGTTTTAATCATTGAATATATATATTTAAAGCCGAAAGCCCTCTCCAGATTCTTAAGATAGAGAAGTGTCTGAGTAAAAAGCTCCTGTTGCTGGAATCCAGGATCATTTGCTTTGATTATTAAAGCAGGGTCTATACCTTTAGCAGAGAGGGCCGCTCCGATCAGCAGTTTATCGTTGATTCCCTTTTCAAGTTCAATACGGTACCTCTGAAAAAAGAAGCCTACGGATATTAAAGACGTCACAAGGAGAGATATGCCGAAATAGAAATAAAGTCTGCTTTTTATTGTTATTATCATATTGACCTGCTATCTGCTTTATAAAAATTAATCAACGGATTCCATGGTTTAAAAATATATATAATTCTTATAATAATCAAGTCAGGTTGACTAACTGAGATAAATCCTGCGGTTTCATTAAACCGGCAGGATACAGGATTTAAAGCAGCAGGAGTAAATTACAGTTGCAGCAGAGAAAGGGTTTTCAATTACAGCATAATACTGATATTTTTATAAGCAGGCGCAGACGCCGGGACGACGTCTGCGGAAAGGAATGATGTTTTATCAGGCTTTTTTGGCCGCTTTCTCCTTTTTCTCTTTTCTCTTTTCTTTAATTGTTTTTTCCGGCTTCTTCTTCTCTTCAGATTTAGCCTTATCTTTACCTTTTGCCATATAAAACCTCTCATTCTAAAAAATTTATAGTATAATAATAAACAATGTAGTTATTCTGTCAATCAGTGATTTGCAAATATCTTAAATCCTTGACAGTATATATAATATCTTCAGAAAGTACTGGAAAAAAAGGGGGAATCTATGCCGGAATGCAGTTGTGAAAAATGTGTCAGCGCCTGTAAAAACGATCCCGGGAGGCTCATACCGGAGGATCTCCCTAAATTAGCTGAATTCCTGGACCTCTCAGTTGAAGAACTTATTATCAGCTCCCTGGTCATGATTCCCCTGTCAAAGAAACCTGAAGTTTACGCCTTTGCACCTGCCAAAATGAAGGGTAAACGTCTTCTGGCAAAACCAGGTACAGTTGTCCCTGACTATTACACAAAAGAACGCGGAACGTGCATTTTTCTTGATGAAAAAGGATTATGCACAATTCAGGATGTTAAACCCTTTGAATGCGGCGCGTACATGGGATGCAAACATACATTCATGGGTAAACCGTATAAAGAGAGACAGGTGGAGGAATATTTCCTGATGAAATGGAAAAAATACAGAAAATAATTCCGCTTGACTAAGAGTTAAATCCCTATATAAATCCGCTATGCTTTTAGAGATAGAGACATTCATCACCCTTTTAGGGGGAGCAATGGGGCTCCTTGCAGCCATAGGGCAGCTTCTTATCCCGGATAAAAGGAGCGAGAATTATAACCTCGCTGCACTATCCTTTGCCCTGGGCCTTCTCCTTTTCCAGAATGTGGCTGTGTTCACCGGTTACTGCATAAACCATCAGTGGACACTGATTTATCACATGACACTCATCTGGATACAGGCGCCGCTTCTCTATCTTGCATATTTTTATCTCACAAACACCGAGGATAAATATCCGGAAAGAATATACAGGTTTTTTATACCCAGCATTATAGCTTTCCTGCTGGATACTGTTTCTATTATCGCTTACCTGACGGGGCACCTGCCGAACCTGCTCTGGATTTTCCATGATGATACACCGTCATGGCTTGTACTGAAAAAGTATCTCCTCATGGCCGGTACTCTTCAGATTATAATCTATCTTATTGTATTCCTGCTGAAGATGCTTCCGGCATGGAAGTTCAGTGAGAGGAACAGCATACTCTCTGTCACCATATCTTATTCATTTTCTTCACTCATTGCCACTACAATACTTATTCTGGGATATACCACTGTAAATGTCCAGTATCTCAAAACAGCGGCACTCATTGCGGCAGTGGGACTAATTATAATTTATCCCCTGGGGCAGAGATACCACAGGTTTTTCCAGATACTCCGTACAGAGGTGAAAAAGGAGAAGTATAAAAAATCCCTTCTTGAAGGGAGGGACGTAACCCCTGTAATGAATCAGCTCATACTGCTGATGGATGAACAGAAGCTGTACAGAGATGAAAATCTGACGCTGAAAAATCTCGCAGACTGCGTTACTATGACTCCGCATCAGCTTTCTCAGCTCCTTAACGACAGATTAAATACAAACTTCAGCAGCTTTGTAAACAGGTACCGTGTAACCGAAGCTGAGCAGATACTCATAGAGAAACCTGACAGACCGGTACTGGCAATAGCCTTTGATGTAGGATTCAACAACAAGACAAGTTTCTACGATGCCTTTTCCAGATTCAACGGCATCAGCCCCCACAAGTTCCGCAAGGATAAACTCAAAAATTAAATTTCCGGATTTATAATCCCGTCCTTTCTGCGTCAATGAACATCAGTTAAACAGAGTACTGACACATCCCGTTGCTTTTCCGGATTCATAATCCGTACCCCTTTTTTTTTCCGTAAAGATATATCCTGTCGATCCTCTCTTCATTTTAAGCTAACCTCCGGCTATCAAGAAAATGGAGGTATAAGAGGAAGTTCACAACACAAATATGAGACTTATTATTACGGTAAAGCTTTGCAGATAGTTATTCATTGGGAACGAATTCAGCAGATTTTATTAATCAATTGTACACAGATTCCGCTCCAGCCAACCGGAATTTAAAAAAGATTTCATTCCCTGAATAACTATCAAAAGCGAAACCGGTTGTTCTTTTAAGTATTCAACAGAAAAATAAAGGAGAAATAATGAGGATGAAAACATTGCATGAAAAGTTATTATCAATGTTTCTTGTAATAGCAGTTGCGGCTTTAACTTCATGCGGCGACAAAAAAAACGCGAAAAACAGTATCCCCCGTGAAAATGCTCAGGCATATATTGTAGGGGGCGGTGTAGCAGGCCTTGCAGCAGCAGCATTCCTTATAAGGGACGGTAAAGTCCCCGGAAAGAATATTCATATTATAGAAGAACTTAAAGTTAATGGCGGAGCCTGTGACGGTACAGGTGACCCTGATAAGCACTACGTTATACGGGGAGGAAGGATGATGAATCTCCCCACTTATGAAACAACATGGGAAATGCTTAAGGATATCCCCTCAATTTATACTCCGGGGAAATCGGTTTACCAGGAGATCAAGGAGTTCAATGACATGATCAAAACTGATGCAAGGGCAAGGGTCATTGATAAGGACAAAAACAAACTGGATGCCACAAAAATGGACTTCAACTGGCGCGACAGATGGGATATGATCAGGCTCGGTGTAATGTCAGAAGAGGCATGCGGAGATAAGAAGATCAATGAATTCTTCTCACCTCATTTTTTCAATACAACATTCTGGTACATGTGGTCAACAACTTTCGCGTTCCAGCCATGGCACAGCCTTCTTGAATTTAAAAGATACAACGACAGGTTTATCCATGAGTTCCCCAGAATCAATACACTTGAAGGTGTTGCACGGACTCCATACAACCAGTATGACTCACTTGTACTCCCGATGCAGAAATGGCTCGAAGCACATGGAGTAAACTTTGTAATGGGCACAAAAGTTACCAACATGAGCTTTAAAAAAGATACAAAAGAGACCACAGTTGAAAAAATACATTATACACAGGAGGGGAAAGGTGGCGAATTCAAACTCAGGGAAGGTGACATTGTTATAGCAACAATAGGCTCCATGACTTCGGATTCTTCACTGGGTTCAATGAATACTCCTGCTAAACTTATAACAGGCCATAAGGACGGTGGATGGTCTCTATGGAAAACCCTTGCAAAGGATCGCCCTGAATTCGGCAATCCTTCAAAATTCTGCGATCACATTGATGAATCAAAATGGTTCTCCTATACTGTAACTCTCAGGGACCCGCTTCTCATCAATAAAATAGCTGAGTGGTCCGGAAACGAACCGGGAACCGGAGCACTGGTTACTTTCAAAGATTCAAACTGGTACCATTCAATTGTTGTTGCGTACCAGCCGCATTTCAGAAATCAACCTGACAACATCAAGGTCTTCTGGGGATACGGACTCTTCCCGGATAAAACCGGAAACTATGTGAAAAAGAGGATGTCTGACTGCACAGGTGAGGAGATACTCACTGAGCTTGTTTATACATTAAAAATGGAAAAACATCTTCCGGAGATACTCAAGTCAGCAACAGTTATCCCATGCATGATGCCATATATCACAGCGCAGTTTGAAATGAGAAAGCCGGGAGACAGACCCCTTGTTGTGCCTGAAGGTTCAACCAACCTCGCTTTTATCGGCCAGTTTGCCGAAATTCCGGAGGATGTAGTTTTCACAGTTGAATACTCTTTCAGAACAGCGGCAACAGCAGTATATCAGCTTCTCGGCATAGATAAAGAACCACCTGCGATTTACAAAGGCGGGCACGAGATAGGCGTTCTCTGGGACGCAGCCTGGACACTATTCAGATAAAAAATGAATTATGATGAAAGCAGCACATGCTGCTTTCATCATATAATAGAACACCATGAACAGGGTACACCGCATAGGACATGAGCCCACACCAAAACTCCTTGCGGAGTTTTCTCTTCCGGCTGTTATTGCCATACTCGTTCAGTCCTCCTACAGTATCATTGACCGCATTTTTATCGGCAACGGCGCGGGTACAGAGGCCATCAGCGGTATAACGGTATGCTTCCCTGTAATCGCGATCTTCATGGCATTCAGCATGCTTATCGGCATAGGGGGAGCAACTCTATATTCAATCAAAGCAGGTGAAGGGGGGAAAGATGAATGTATTAAAATTCTGCATAACACATTCATCCTTCTTGCTTTAATCTCCGCTGTTTTAAGCATAACAACTGCTGTTTTCCTGAGGGAGATATTGGCTTTATCAGGGGGATCGGGAGCAGCACTACTTCATGGTGAAAAATATCTCGGCATTCTGCTCATAGGGCTCCCCTTTCAGACAACGGGCTTCGGGATGAATAATTTTATCCGCTCCGAAGGGAGGCCGGGGATTGCCATGTCCACAATGATTACCGGTGCTGTAATCAACACAATTCTCACGCCTCTATTTATCTTCCGCCTCGGAATGGGGATTGAAGGTGCTGCCATCAGTACTGTTATCGCACAGTCAGTCTCATTCCTGCGGGTCATGCGCTATTTCATATCAGGGGGGAGTATAACCGGCTTGCGGCTCTGCAAACTTAAGATGTCTGCTGGGCTCACGCTGTGTACTGTATATACCGGTTCCGGTCCATTCATAATGCAGATCGGTGCATGTATTACAGCATCATTCTATAACCATCAGCTTATGGCTTACGGCGATGAACTCTCAGTTTCCATATATGGAATCATCCACTGCATCACTGTTTTTATACTGATACCTGCCATCGGCATAAGCCGGGGAGCACAGCCCCTCATGGGGTATAATTCCGGCAAAGGTGATACAGCCAGAACAGAAAAAATATTAAAAGAATCAATCACCACATCAGTATTAATCATAACAGCGGGATTTATACCGGTAATGGCTATGCCGGGGAGTATAATAAGCATATTCAATTCTGCGGACAACCTCCTTGTTATTGAAGGGAGCGAAGCCATGAGGATATCCCTTGCTCTCCTCCCCCTTTCAGTTCTGCATATATGCGCATCGGGATACTTCCTTGCCATTGGTGAAGCGAAAAAATCCGCTTTGCTTACATTTGCGCGGCAGATTCTTTTTCTTGTACCTGCGGTAATATTACTCCCGTCAGTTTATGGGATTAAAGGGATATGGCTGGCAGCCCCTGTTTCAGATTTCTGCTCATTTATATTTTCTTTATATCTTTTATTTAAAAAACCCTTTGAACAAAAAATAATAAACAGGAACACTTTTTTTTGCTTTCAATTATTCCGGCAGTCTATTATAAATATAAAAAATTTATTACGAGGTATGCAATGAAAAAGTTTATTACAATTATCCTTGCGCTTGCAGTAACATCATTTTTCGCAGGTTGCAAAAAAGATTCAGGCGGAATTTCCGGTGATAAAAAATATGAGATAAAAGCAGGATCTTATACATATTCAATTCCTCTTCCGGGACTGGGGCCTGTTGAAACAACAACTTATTTTGATGATTACGGCGCAAAAGAATGTATCGAAACAAAAACAGAAATTAAAATGTTCGGACAGGTAATCAAACAGCATTCAAGAACAATAACAAAAGACGGATACTCATATAGTCTTGATCTGGAAAGTAAAACAGGTACAAAAATGAAAATTGATGATGCCATGACTCCGGACATGAAAGCAGGTTTTGCAGCAATGGCAGTGGCGATGAAAGATTCCATTAAAATCAAGGAACTGGGCACAGAGGATTTCCTCGGCAAATCATGCCGCAAAATTGAAGTATCAATGGCTGACGGCAAATCCGCTGGTGTATACTGGCTCTGGAAAAACATATCTCTTAAGATGGAAACAAAAGATCCTTCAACAGGTAAAGGTTTCACAATGGCTGCAACAAAAGTTGAGGAGCTTTCAAGTGTCCCTTCTGAGATGTTCGCAATTCCTTCTGATATAAAGATAACTGAAACAAAGATGCCGAAGATGGATTAAAAGATAAGAGCTTTAGCCGGTTAGAAAAGACAGCCGTTAATCAAAGGGCTGTCTTTTTATTTTTACTTTATTTCAGTAATAATTCCTAAAAGAATTATAAAGTTAAAAAGCTCTAAAAAGTAACTATAGTATATAATTATTATAAGCTCAAAATTTTGTCATTCCGGTTTTGCATCTTCAGTTTGTGCAAATACCGGAATCTCATAGATTGGTATTATGAGATACCGGCATTCCGCTTCGCTACAGCCGGTATGACAGAAATTATATTTATAGCTTTGCACTAAAAACTATCTTTAGGAATAAACATTGACTTTATTTAAATTTTTGTTGACTGGAAAGTGTATATTTTCAATCCTCCATCCGGTTTTAAGAATATATCCGGCTTGATAGATAAGTGATTGATGCATCCTGCTTCGTGACTGCGCTGCCGGAATCTTGAGGTAAATAATAATTATCCTGTTTTCAGGAATAAATTTCTAACATTAAGATTCCGGTATTGCCATAAGGGCAAACCGGAATGACGAAAAGTAAAAAAATTGAATCGTTAATTGCTATATCTGATAAAATATTATAAAAGACTGTAATGAAAATACGAAAGATAAATAAAAACGAAATAAAATACGCCCAGGACCTGCTCCCTGCGAACTGGGATTCAAACCTGGAGGAACTCTTCAGTAAACACGGCAATGAAGGGGTTTTCCATCCCCTTGCGGCAGTTAAGAATGACACTCTTATCGGATACGGCAATGCCTTCATATTCGGAAAAACAGCCTGGCTCGGTAATATCAATGTTGAAAGGGAGTTCAGGAGACACGGCATCGGCATAGAAATTACAGCTCAGCTCCTTCAGCACTGCTTCAGAAGCGGAGCTACTTCAATAAACCTCATAGCCACTGAAGCCGGAGAGCCGTTATACAGGAAACTCGGATTTGTAGAGGATACCCTTTATCTCTTCTACACCGGATGGTATGACGGAGATATCCAGGGACGCATAGAAAAGATTGAAAAGAGGGACAGGTGCAGGGTCCTTGAAATAAACCATCACGTTACAGGTGAGGTAAAGGATTCAGTTCTTCATGAATACCTAACTTCGGGGTATAAATACCTCGATGATGATAATAAAATCACCGGATTCTACCTCCCCGGTTATGGGAACGGTATGGTACTTGCAATGGACGACGTTTCCGGAAGGGAGCTCCTGAAATTCAAACACCACAAAAATCAAACCATGAGTGTTCTTTCAGAGGAGAATGAATCCGGAGTCTCTCTCCTTGAGGAACTTAACTTCAGAAAGGTAAGCAAATCAAAGAGGATGTACCTCGGTGAATACACCCCCTGGCTCCCGCAGAATACATTCAGCAGGGGCACCACATACGCCGGATAATCTAAAACTCGTACAGAAGCATGGTGATATCATCCTCGTATTCAACATTCCCCGCGAAGTCATGAAGATTAAGCAGAAGCGAATCGAGAATATTTTTTTTACCGGAGAGGATCGTTGATTTAAACGCCTTACTCAGCCTTTCAGAACAATACATCTCACCATCGGTGTTCCGCTGTTCGATTATCCCGTCAGTGAAAAAAAGCAGCTTATCACCTTCGTTATAGGGCACTTCAGTGATACTGTAAACCGGATCATCAACAATACCAAGTCCCGGGCCTTTTGCACTTATAGTCCGGAAGTTCCCTTTCTCCGAGTTCCAGAAGAACGGCTGGTGATGACCGGCTTTCGCGAAAATTACTTTTTTTTCTGCGGTATCAATTATTGTATAATAGCATGTGGCATAGATTGAGTTAATCACTTCATATAAATGATTATTAAGCTTTGAGAGAAACAGTACAGGATCATCACCGCACTCTTTCACAAGCATAACAAAGGCGCTCTTCAGAACCCCGGTTACAAGGGCAGCAGTAATACCATGCCCCTGTACATCGGCAATAATCATGTATATCCTGTTACCCGCTGTAAAGACATTGATAAAATCTCCGCCGATTGCTTCAGAGGGCTGATAAATAAAAGTATGTTTAACCCCTTTATATTTATGCTTCCCTGGTTCTGTATTGATGAAATACTGCTGAATTTCCTGCGCGGTCGAGAGGTCCCTGTTTATCCTGCTTAATATTTCATTTTTCTCCCTTAGGTAATACTGGGAAAATGTAAAGCTGGAGAGCCTCTTTCTGAACCTTGAAAAAATTTCAATAAGAGTATTGCGATACATCCTGTTTGCAATCTCAAGGTTGCTGCTGAACACGTTATCAAGATCAGTACGCGTAAGCATGAAGATTGATGTCTCCTCTATGGCTGTAACAGTGGCAGACCTGGGGAGGTTATCGAAGAGAGAGAGCTCTCCGAAAAAAGCCCCGTCATTGAGCACACCCAGTGAGACCTGTTCACCCTTTCTGTCCGACTTGGTCACAAGCACAGCACCCCTGTTTATTATATACATGGTGTTACCCTGTGTACCTTCCACTATAATGAAGTCACCTGAGTGAAAGGTCTTCTGCGTGAACAGAGGCTCAATGAGCTTCAGTTCATCATCCGAAAGCCCCTGCAGGCTCGGGACTGTTTTAAGCACTGAAATTATATGTTCAGTATTCCGTGTTTCCATCATTGCACTCCATGAAACTGTAAGACAATTTAAATGTTTATTCCTAAAGATAGTTAATATAGCGATTTACGATTGAATTAGTTCAATTTCCGTCATTCCCGCGAAGGCTGTGGGCGACCGCAGGAAGAGCTGGAAGCTAATCCCATAGTACTATTTTATGAGATTCCGGCACTTCGTTGTCACTACGGCCGGAATGACGAGGCCTTAATTATTTCGTGAAATGCTATAGTACAATTATGAGTATAAGAAGAATTCCAAAATTCGGAGTCAAACTTTTTTCATTACGGAGAGAAATTTAATCGCATTAAAATCCGTGTGTGCTTTTAATCCCGGCGTGCTTTTAGTCTTACTGTGCTTTTATAACAAATGATAATTATACCAGCGATCACCTTATTCATCAAAAATCATAACGTCGCCTTTCTGTATCGTCTCCGGTTTAACGAGCCCTTTTTCAACAAGCTCACTGTAAAGGCATGTCATGTTCTTCCCGTTGTTTTTTGCGTAATAAAGCGCCTTGTCAGCGCTCCCGACAAAAACAGAAGTGGACTCCTCCCCTGTTATCTCCACTATACCTATGCTCACAGTAATAGTCCCTGTCTGAGGGAACCTGTACTCTTCAACACTTTTGCGGAACCTCTCGAATATCGAATAAGCACTCTCCGCGCTCTCCGCTCTGATCACAACGATGAACTCCTCGCCTCCGAACCTGAACTTAAGATCCGAAGACCTGAACACCTCCTGCATCAGCCGCCCGATAAGTATAAGTATCTCATCACCATATATATGCCCGAATGTATCATTGACTCTCTTGAAATCATCTATGTCAAATATTCCGAGCCAGAACCTGTCGCTGTTACTGCTGGCCCTTCTCTCATTTTCAATTTTCTCCTCATCACCACTTCCCATCCTGCGCAGTTCTATAAATTTCAGGATACTGTCCTCAAATATTTTTCTGTTAAGGAGCCCGGTGAGAGTATCCCGCTGATTATCTATAAGCACTGAGACAAAATTCTGGTAGATACGGATAAGGCTTTCAAGGACATAGAGATCCTGCGTGGTTGTATCAGGCAGGTCCAGCGCTATGAATCCCACATTTTTGCTGAGCACATCAACAGGGCAGATTGTGAAAGGGTGTTCAAAATTATCAACAGAGGTGGGCCTATGATCATTAAAAGCTACAACCATTGATTCTATCAGTTCTGAATTTTCTTTGAATATGGATATATCGCAGGAGGGAATAAATCCCTTTTTACCGTAACTTGCTCCGCTGAGGATATCCATTCCATCTTCAACTGTTTTAAAGAAATAGACTTTTTTACATGGAACAAGCTCAAAGATTGTACGCAGCATGGATATCTCAAGAATTTCTATATCCCTGCTTTCAGTAATGCTGACTATATGTCCCAGAATAGAGCTTTGGTCTTCCAAGTGCATAACCGCCGGTTAAATATTATAATAAGCTACAATATAAAATAATACGATAGCCGGTTATTTTGTACAAATATTCCTGTTTTTATTATATTATTTTCTCTTTTTTTCTTTTCTTTTTCTTCCTGGTATCCTGTGAAAAAAAGCGAGCCCCCCTTCAGAGGTTTCGCGGTATTGCCTCTTCATATCGCGCCCGGTCTGCGCCATTGTACTGACAACCTCATCAAAGGATATTATATGTCTGCCGTCAGAAAGGAGCACATAACTGGCGCAGTCCATGGCACGCACAGCTGCAATGGCATTACGCTCTATACAGGGAATCTGTACAAGTCCCATAATAGGATCACAGGTGAGCCCCAGGTGGTGCTCCATCCCCATCTCAGCGGCATACTCTATCTGGTGCGGAGTCCCCCCCATAAGCTGCGCTGCTGCACCTGCTGCCATGGCGCATGCGGTACCCACCTCCCCCTGGCACCCCACTTCAGCGCCTGAAATTGACGCGTTACTCTTAACAAAATTCCCGATAAGCCCGGCAGTGGCAAGAGCGCGTATAAGCTTTTCATCACTGAGATTATAGTACTCTTTAAGAAAAAAGAGCACAGCAGGGAGAACACCGGATGAACCGCATGTGGGCGCTGTAACTATTACATTTCCGCTTGCGTTCTCCTCAGACACCGCAAGGGCATAAGAGAACATAGTGCCTGTCTTTTCGATTATCCCCTTTGCCTGTGTTGTCTTTATATAATATGTTGGAGCTTTACGCATGAGATTAAGCCCGCCGGGGAGCACACCCTCCTTCTCAAGTCCGCGGTCTATGGCTGATTTCATCGCGTCGAGAATCTCACGCAGGTAATCCCATATTCCGGGGCCTTCATAATCCTCAACATAGTTCCAGAGAGTTTTACCCTCCCTGTCGCAGAGTTCAAGGAGTTCTGCCATTGAATTAAAAGGGTAGACCTCGGGAGTATCCGATGCCCCGGAGCTATCCATAAGAGCTCCACCACCGATGCTGTAGGCAGTCCAGCTTTCAAAGACTCTACCTGCTTCGTCAAGAGCCTCAAAGAGCATTCCATTAGGGTGAAGGGGGAGTTCCTTTCTCTCCCAGAGAATTTCAGATTGTGCCGGATGCAGAGTTTTGATTATTGACAGATCAGTGAGATGTCCGCGCCCGGTTGCTGACAGGCTACCGTAAAGGGTAACCCTGTATGAAGCGGCTCCCGGAGTTTTTGACTTAAAGATTTCAGCAGCGTAAGATGGCCCCATTGTGTGGCTGCTTGAGGGGCCAGGCCCGATTCTGTAGAGTTCCCTGAGAGATTTCATAAATTCTTCCGTGACACTATAATTAATGCTTACTGAAATTCATAGACAAAGATAACATACAATACAGGGAATATTATGTAAACTTTTTCTCCAGAGGAAGAGAAATTAAACTTTAATGGTACTAAAACCGGTTTGTTCTTTATAGTAATATAAAAGCCAGTTCCTTTTTGATTCAGGCAACCGGCTCTTATGCATCTTTTCTTTCAGCCATTGATCAATTTGGCTCTCCTCAATGTATTCCGCTGGAGCTGCTTCAGGGATATTTTAAAGGGCTTAATTCTCTGCTTATTGCATATTGGGATCTCCCTGATAGAGTATCTGATAAACTTACACGTATCGCCAATGCAGAAGAATTTGCTGATCCTGATGAATCCGCTAATCCAATTATTAAAAAGATGTTTGCTGAGGTTAAGGCAAGCGCGGAGAATAAGCAGCTTTATTTTGAAAGTATTGTTTATCTGACGGATGTTATTGAGAGGATCATATATAAGCAGAAAATGGCGGTGATTAATTAAAAAATTTAGCTCCGAAAATTTGTTGAGTTTAAATTTTCACTCAATCTCTGTAATGATGTTATGTCTATTTTTAGTGTTAAGTAATTGACAATTGTTCTTTATTATTATTTGAATAAAAAATATGGAAGCCTATGCCTGCCAAAGTCTCTGGTTTGCTGCGACTGTTTTTAATAGATTGATTTTTTTTGAAGACGCGGTTGCCGATCTTATAAAAGCACGGAAAGGTGTTCTGTCATGACATTAAGAGGGACTACGGACATGTTAAAAAAATGCAGCATAATATCTTTTTTGTCAAATTTGTTTCTACTATATGTAATTGCATTCTCAGTTACATGGGTGGATGCGGTGGGCGCAACGTCTGGAAAAGGTTCTCGGGATGTGGATGTCTACACTGCAGGGTACAGCAAGAGCTGGCGCGCGCCAACGTCCGGATACTGGGTAGACGGCAATTGGACAGAATTGGATCTGCCGGATTATGCATATGATTCAGAGATAATATCCCTTGTGGTATCGGGCAACGACATTTATGCTGCAGGGAACTGCAGAGGGAGCAATTCAAGACAGACAAAAGAGATACCCGGCTACTGGAAAAACGGGAAATGGAATCTGCTCCCTCTGCCTGGAGGATCAGGCAAAGCTGATATTATATCGATTATCCTATCAGGGGTCGATTTGTATGTTGCTGCAAACTACTACAGAGATTTTAGGACAACCTTGCCCGGGTACTGGAAGAACGACAAGTGGACAACACTCGACATGCCCGAAGGGGCAATGACCTGCCGTATGACCTCTTTTGTCATTGCAGGCTGTGATGTATATGCAGGCGGTTACTTTTCCGCAAAAGGTAGCGGCGGTAATGCGGAAGCAATGGAAGTCCCGGGCTATTGGAAGAACGGAACATGGATAGGGTTGAAACCCCCTCCAGGCTCAGCCGACTCAATGATCACCTCGATGTTTGTGTCGGGAAGCGATGTTTATGCCGCAGGTTTCGGTATACCTGCATCTGAGTCAGGGTCTGGCTACAAGGGTAGTATAACAGGGTACTGGAAGAACGGTATCTGGACAGAGCTGGCGGCAACTGATGCGCAGCGGACGTCAAAGGCCACGTCAATTGCTGTGTCTGGCAATGAGGTTTATGTTGCGGGGTATTTTGAGGAAGTTCGAGGGAAGACCTTGGCAGGATACTGGAAAGACGGGAAATGGGTGACACTTGAAGGTTATAAATCCCAACTCCAAAACGCGGTAGTCAGCCTTTATGTAATGGCTAAGGATATATACGCAGTAGAACACACTTATGTCAATTCTGACACGGGAAGTCCCGGCTACTGGAAAAACGGGAAAAGAGTGGATATTAAAATTCCAGAGAAGTACGATACTGCAGATGTGTCGTGTATTGCTGTTTCCGGTGACAGGGTTTATGCTGCTGGGGATAGTTACTGTAATCCCGGCAATGCAACAGGCTACTGGAAGAACGGAATATGGACGGAGCTTATGCTGCCTGATGTATCGGGCGGCACAGGGATCTCCAAGGTGTCTTCAATTTTCGTGAACGGGAGTGATGTTTACGCAGGAGGGTGCTATAATTACCAGGCTGACTTCACTGTAGCGGGGTATTGGAAGAACGGTGCATGGATCCAACTTAGCAGGCCTGACCTGAATGATTCCGAGGTGCTATCCATATTTGTAAGCAATAGTGACGTTTACGCTGGCGGGTATATCTCCAGGGAATACAACAGAATGGCGGGGTATTGGAAGAATGGCGTATGGACAGCCCTTGGCGAAAATATTGGCTTACGAGTACCTGAGATAAGGTCAATTAATGTTTCCGGCAAAGTTGTCTATTCAGGAGGCTACAGCGTCGCAGATGGTGATTATGAAACAGGATTAACCTCAGCATGTATCTTTGTGAACGGTAAGTTCATGGCCCTGGTGCCTGGGGACCCGGAAAATGAGTCAAAGGTGGAGAGTATTATTGTTTCGAGGAATGATATTTACGCTGCAGGATACAGGAGTGGCGATTCCCGCCCAGGGTACTGGAAAAACGGCAAATGGGTACGGCTGGCGCCGCCAGATGAGGATACGTACTGCTATCTTACTTCAATTTTTATTAATGGTAGAGATGTTTACGCTGGTGGTTACAAGATGGGTTATTTCGGAGAGACGGTTGCGGGCTACTGGAAAAACGGCAGATGGATTGATCTCCAGCCTGTCGTGAATGAAATGAACTCAAAGGTATTTTCCATCTGTGTATACGGGGTGGATGTATATGCTGCCGGTTTTTGTGAGGGTATAAACGGCTTGGGAGTTCCAGGCTATTGGAAGAACGGTAAATGGAATGCGCTGGCGCCGCATAAACTTAAGTCTGATTCTGGCGTGACAACGATTATTGTTGTGCCTGCAGAGAAAAATAAATAATAAAGTTGTTGATTTAGCATTTATCAGCTATTGAAAGGGTAGGTTTCCGGAAACTATTGCAATCAAGTCTTCACAATCCGGTTCTATTCCATGAAATAATCAGACAGTTCCTATGAGCCGGTGAGAGCGGATTCTTTTGTTTCCGGGCTTGAACAGAGGCTTTCAGGCCATAAAGCAAAAATTTTCTTGCAAAAACTCCATTATACAACGATAATTACAATATATATATCGTACAGACGTAGCGGATCAAGTACAGACGTAGCATGCTACGTCTCAACGCTACGCCTCTAAAACAATTTATGGAAGGAAACAATGAACATTAAAGATTACTACTCATCTAAACTCGCTGTCATCTCATCAATACCTGACAAAGATATCTCTAAACCCGTAAATATCCCTGTGCATATCTATATACAGGAAGCCGAGGACCTCAGATGCTGGTGCCATGCCGACAAAGAGAAGCTTATTGCAGGGGGCCTTGACTGGTCACTGGTTGAAGACCTCCCTGCACGCATAGACACACTCCGTGAAGCGCAGTCGATATGGAGCGCGTCAACTGATGATATAAATTTAAAAAAGAGATGGAGAGCGATTACAACCGAAGCCAGGGAACTGCGGCAGCTTCTTCTTCACCACATGAGGTTTATCTTCAGAAAAAATCCTGCCGCTCTTGCCGGTATCAGAAAATTCAGCGAAGGGAACAGCCACATCGCCATTATCCAGGCTTTGTATGACATCGCGATATTCGGAGAAGACCGTATAGAACTCCTTGAAGCCGCACGCTTCGACATTACACTGCTGCGGAGGGCTGCTGATCTCTCCGGTGAAATGGCATCACTCTATGCTGTTGTAACAAACACACGCAGAACACCTGACAAAAAGTATAAAATCAGAAACCAGGCATACACTCACCTTGCTGAAGCTGTTGAAGAGATACGATTCCATGCGAAACATATCTTCTGGAAAAATCCCGCAAAGCTGGAAGGCTACAGAAGCGAGCATACAAGACGTAAAAACCGCAGGTATAAGCAGAACTGCAAGGCTAAAGAGCTTATTATCAGCTCTGAGGAGAGTACAACCGCAGCAAAAGAGGTTACTGAAGCTCCGGAGATATGCATAACCACCACAAAACAGATTACTGATGCTCCGGAGATATGCATAACCTCCTCAAAACAGATTACTGATGCTCCGGAGAGATACATCACTGCCTCAAAACCCCTTACGGATGTCCCCAAAATGAAGACGGACACATCCATAGCAGAAACGGAAAGTTTAAAACAAGAGACGAAGAGGTCAAACAGCACGACGAAGAATCTGGAATGTGAGACAAGCGTGAACAAATGGTGTAATGATACCCTGAAAGTGTATCCGGGACACCATGAACAATACAATAATATCATAATTCATTAAAACCAATGCGCTTTGCCCCCTCCGATGATGCGGGGGCTTACGTGGAACAGTTCATGGCAACATGCAACAATTCAGGAAACTAATGCCTTGCCCCCTCCGGGGGTGCGGGGGCTTTATGATGCAGCTTAATACATATAATTGCCGTTGCAGGCATGCTTAAAAACATCCCTATACACCCGATAACCGAACTGACAAGCTCGCTTAACACCGGGCTGTTGTTGAATATCATGGCAATGGGCATGCCCGGGTCATACTTCATCCCTATCATAAGAACGAGGGGGAGCGCGCCGCCCACATAGGCGAACATAAGAGTATTAACTGTTGCTCCCAGCATGTCGGAACTCACTGTCACAATAGATTTAAACGCTTCTTTAAATGAAATCTCCGGGTTCACCCTGAAAATCTCCTCAGTGGCTGATGCGATTGATATACAGACATCCATTATGGCGCCAAGTGCTGAAATTACAATACCTGACATCACAAGCCCCCGCAGGTTAATGTCATTGCTTGATGCATAGAACACTGTCATCATCTCGTTTGTAACAATACCTGTGAGCCTGAATATCCACCCTGCAAAGAGCGCAAGCACAGTGGAGATAATAACACCGCTGGCAGCACCGCAAATAGCGGCAAAAGTCTTTTTCTGAAAACCTAAAATAATCGGTATGGTAATTACAATTGCAACAAGTGAAATAAAAGTCGCCATGGGGAGAGGCGAACTCCC
Organism: Spirochaetia bacterium UBA5763; assembly: GCA_002418835.1. Classification (GTDB taxonomy): domain Bacteria; phylum Spirochaetota; class UBA4802; order UBA4802; family UBA5550; genus UBA5550. The sequence goes on from DIEX01000020.1 coordinate 119,046, forward strand.
TTTGAGCGTCATAGGTATAAGCACATAAAATAAAAGGACTATTGTTGCAACAAGGGATAGCATGGATAGCACGCTTCTGAATCTACCCACAAATATTACAGCAAGCAGAAGCAGCAGAGCAAAAATAATTATACCCTTTGTGTTATCAACATCATAGAGTAATACATACTCAACCTCGCTATCCTCACCGCTCTTTGCGATTCCGATAAAAACGGTATCCCCTGCCCTGTAGAACATATCCTTGGGCATATTATCTTCACCCTTGAATTCAACAACAGGGGTCTCCCCCTTTCTTACGCCGTCAAGGATCTTCAGGTGTATCCGCACAAGTACATCATAAGGGTTGTCCTCCTCCCCGGCAATTCTTTCAACTTTCACCACGTCCGCACGCGCGTAGGTTCGCCGGTCATCGAATAACTTTTTCTCCACGGCATTAACAGTGCCTGAAAATAAAAAGACTGTAAGAAGGGCAAACGCGGTAATTCTGAATTTTGAAAGCATTTTATTCCTCTGGTAATATATTTCGTTATCATGTCCGGCATTGCGGGGAACAATAGCTTTAAAGCAATCTGAATATGAAAGGCTATGATAAAAATCACCCTATCCTGATCAGACTGCCACGGCATTCTATGCCTCGCAGTGACAGCACCTGTATTGCACAATTATTTAATGACAATATCCTCTATCTTTACATAGAGTAAAGAAAAAAAAAGGAAAAGATTTTTTCTTGATTTCCTGGAGTGAAAAGAATAATATCCGGTATTGTTTTTTATTCACACCTTGAGGAACAGTCTTAATGAAGAAATCTCCTGTATTATTTATTATTGCAGTTATAATATTATCAAACCTGACCGGATCATCAGGGCAGGAACGTATAGAACGTTCAGATAAAAAACGGGAAATCGCGGCAAAGGCGAAATATATCGAAGACAGAGGTGGAGACCATCTCGGTTTTTCAGGTGAAATCCTTGCCATGCTTGAAAACACATGCGGTATAAAGTGCAGGCCATCTGCTGACGATTATTTTGAAGAGATCGACAGGTCAGACGCCCAGGCGGAGCATGTTGACACATTTTCGATCTTCTCAGGAGGTTTATCTCTCAGACAAGCACTTCAGCTTGAAAGAGTTACACCCAGGGATGATAAAAACGGCACTGTTGATCCCGCGTCACTCTCATCACCTGTAATGAAACAGATACCATACGCCTCAATGCTTAAAAACAGAACATACAGGATATACAACATAGACCGGTACACACCGGCCGATTTCTATTACCTCCACTTCTCTGACGCGGGGAAGGCTTTTGATGTAATTACTTATATAGAAGATACAATTGCCGCACTGCGCAGAAGAATAACCCCTGTCTCTGTTGACAACATGACAAGAAGTAAACTTGTGACACAGCTTGCAATAAAAGAGGGCGCCGATCTGAATAAGTTCTACTCCTCTGTTATTGACGAAATGGTTATCACAGGTTCCGATCCCTTTATTATCGAAGGGAGCGACATCACTCTGATAATCAGGCCGGCCAACAGGCAGATGCTTGAAAGCAGAATATCTGAATTCCGCAGGGAGTATAAATATAAATACAGCTGCGAAGAGCAGGAGGCAACGGCCTCCGGTGTACCGGGCAAACTGCTTACATCGCGAGGGCGTGTTGTGCACTCCTACATGTTCACACTTCTTGACGGCACACTTCTTATATCCAATTCCATTAAAGCTTCAGAGGCTGTGATAGATACAATAAACGGAAGGCGCAGCTCCCTTGCCGAAGCCCCTGACTATCTCTACATGCGGTCAATATTCCCGGCCGCAGCTGCGGAGGAGGATGGTTTTCTCTACATTTCCGATCTCTTTGTGAAACACCTCTCATCCCCTCTGCTTAAGATTATTGAAGCGCGAAGAATGAAGGAGTTAATGCGTATGTCTGTTCTCGAAAAATATGCTGTGTACTACTTCATGCTCAATGGGAAGAGAAGTTCATCAGTTGAGGATATTGCCGCTGCTCCGGGCACAACATCTCTCAATGAATCGAGAAAGAAGGAACTTGCTGCAATAAAAAATAACCCTTCATACAGCCGGTCAAGGAATCTTGACAGTGAAATTACAGCGGACTGGGGGCGCTTTGAATCAACACTTTCAGTGCAGCCGGTAAAGAAAAAAAAATCGAAGAAAAAAAGAAGCGGCGATACCGGAGCCGGTACTCTTGTAAACGCGATGAAAGTCTTCTACAGAAACATGACAGGCAGCTCCGCGAAATCACCTGAGGATGTTCTCCACCTCATAGATATGGCAGGTAAACCGGGCGGATTCAACAGTACCCGTTTTGGAGGGTTGAGCCTCATTGATAATACCTTCACAGCTATAAGCGACGTATATGGAAGGTCCGGGCTTATGACACCCTGCATAGATATAGAAGCCGGGATGGCAACATCTTCTGAAGCTGAAAACTACAAAGATTTTGCCCGCGACTACAGCAGCACAGGTGAAGCTTATATCTCACCGGCAGGGATAAAGTTCAGATCCGGAGCAAACGCCTCTGCTGAAGCATTTGTATACCGTACAGGTGACAACCCGTTCTATTCGCTTATCTCCGCATTCGCCGGGGGTGAGTCCGTTCCGCTCCATCCAGATTCCACAGTGAAAGGGGATGTACTGAGCATAGCAGTTAAGCTTGACCCCGCAGCTATTGACAGATATTTAATTCTTAATGAAATAAAGGCAAGGAGAGATAACGGCAAGGAGATCGGGATGAAGGAGATCCTTTCAGGCGAGATACAGCTTCACATGGGGGATTCACTCCCCCCTGCGGGATTTAACTCATCCGCACTGAGGCTGATCATGAACGGAGGGGGTTACGGTTATGCTGACGCAGTGAGCGGGCTCATGGTATGGTCACTGCTTCACCCTGTGCGTATAACCATACCTGTTAAAGATAATTTACTGGCTGAAACAGCAATTGAGTCTATAAAAAAGCAGCTCGCGGATAAATGGAATTCAGGGAACCTTGTGAGGTGCAATAGCTTCTCGTTTGAATACAGCGGCTCCGAGGTTAAAGTACTTAGACTCACGATGTTAGGATCTCTTACAGCAAGGATATACAGCACTGTTAAAAACGGAACTGTTCACATAGCAACAACCGAGAAGTATATTAAAAGCGTGCTCGAGCCTCAAAAAAATCTGAAAGTAAGTGCACTTACAGGAAACGCGGCCGCTGTAATAAGGCCTTCCGAACTGAACCAGGAAAAGGACATGTACAGATCCGGGTTTATTGAAGAGGCTATGTTTAAAAGCATGAAGAACTTCGGAATGATTAAGCTGATGTCTCTAATTTATCCTGACGCGCCATACAGAGAACTTCCGGAACTGGCATACAGAGATTTCGGGTTCAAACCTGTTTGCCCGCTGGGTGGTGAATACCTCATCGAGAAAAAGAGCGGTGATGTCTACAGCTCTGTATTCGGTGGATACACCGCTCCATCAATCAGGAGCGGCATAAAAGAGAGCGGTGTAACACACGAGGGTCTGCGGAGATTCTTCACCACCACTGAAATACGCGGGGAGCTTCAGTTCATGAATGAGGGGATGAAACTTAAATTCAGCACCAGGTAGAGTGATTATTTTTTGGTCATACCGGCTGAAGTGATAACGGAATGCCGGTATCTCATGCGGATATTCTCTTACCACGTCATCCCGGTTTTGCGATAGCAAATACCGGGATCTCATACAATAAGTTCAAATAAATCTTTCCATTCAGGATTGAATTCATTAATAAGATTATGCTTAAATTCCTTTTTCCATTTCTTAATCTGCTTCTCTCTAATAATTGCACTTTCAATATTACCGGAAACTTCATACCACACAAGCTTATTGCAATTATATTTTTCAGTAAAACCTTTCACCGCTTTTATTTTATGTTCATAGGCCCTACGTTTTAAATCATTTGTTACTCCAGTATATAATACATTGTTATACTTATTTGTCATTATATAGATATAATATTGTCCATCCATTACTTAGAACTTGCTCCTATATTATTACTATGAGATGCCGGTATTACCTGCGGTAAACCGGCATGACAAAGTGATTACTTCAGGTAAAATATATGTCAATGATTTATACAATTTCTCCATCTCGTCATACCGGCTGAAGTGATAACGGAATGCCGGTATCTCACAGGTCATATTCATGAACTCTTACTATTAGATGCCGGTATTACCTGCGGTAAACCGGCATGACAAAAAAATAACTTCAGGTCAAAACACATGTCAGTGATTTATACAATTTCACCATCACGTCATACCGGCTGAAGTGACAACGGAATGCCGGTATCTCACAGGTCATATTCATAAACTCTTACTATTAGATGCCGGTATTACCTGCGGTAAACCGGCATGACAAAAAAATAACTTCAGGTTAAAACACATGTCAATGATTTATACAATTTCACCATCACGTCATACCGGCTGAAGTGACAACGGAATGCCGGTATCTCATACGGTATATTCATAAACTCTTACCATAAAATGCCGGTATTACCTGTGGTAAACCGGCATGACAAAAAAATAACTTCAGGTCAAAGCACATGTCAGTGATTTATACAATTTCCCCATCTCGTCATACCGGCTGAAGTGATAACGGAATGCCGGTATCTCATACGGTATATTCATAAACTCTTACCATAAGATGCCGGTATTACCTGCGGTAAACCGGCATGACAAAAAAATAACTTCAGGTCAAAGCACATGTCAATGATTTACAATGAGTTTCACTTACCCCTGCATGTCTCCTTCACGTAAGCAATGGCAGACCTGGCTGCCACCGCACCTTCACCCACTGCAACGGCAATCTGGAGGAATCCCCCAGTACAGTCACCAGCGGCAAAAATACCCGGCGCGTTGGTCTTCATATCTCTGTCTACCTGAATAAAGTTCCCCTCTGTGATAATCCCGAGGCTCCTTGCAAAGTCAGTTGATGAGGCATCTCCAAGTGCAATAAATATACCCTCAGCATTAAGCTCCTCTCCATCTGCAAAAACAATACCCTTCAGTGTATCATCACCTTTAAGTTCCTTTATGCTTTTCTCTATAACGGGAATATTCAGTTCCCTCAGTCTCTTCATATACTCAGGTGTTATTGAGCTCTCTTTACCAAGTGTGCATATTGCCACATCAGGGGTGTAGTCAGTAAGTTCAATTGCCTGGTTAGCCGCATAAATCCCTTCACCTGCAACAAGCACCTTCTTCCCTTTAAAGAAAAACCCGTCGCAGCTTACGCACCAGGATATACCCCTGCCGTCGAACTTATCCACGCCCGGGATGTCAGGCTTCTTCCTTGAAACACCTGTTGCAAGAATCACAGAACATGTCCTGTACTCATCTTTCTCTGTTTTTACTATATACTTCCCTGTATCATCAAAGTGAATCGCCAGAACCCTGTCGCAGAGCATTTCAGCACCGAACCTCTTTGCCTGGGCAACGCCCCGATCAATAAGTTCCTTACCTGAAACAGTCTCATGGAACCCGAAGTAGTTATCAATATCGTAATCACCTGCAATCTTCGGGTCACACCCCAGGAGCATGGTCTTAATCCCCCCCCTTGCTGTATATATTGCAGCAGATAACCCCGCAGGCCCCTGCCCTATAATCAATGTTTCAACATCTTTCATTTCATTTCTCCTGTTTATTTTATTATATACTCAATCCTGATTTTACATTTGTCATTACTATAGCGGTTAACGTTTGAAAAAGTCCAAATCTGTCATTTCGAAGAAGCGACAGCGACTGAGCAGTTCGGCAGGCTCACTGACCGTTAATTCCGGTTCCTGAGCTTGTCGAAAGACTCACATACGTTCGAAATGACAGCGACTGACTAATTCGTTAACTGCTATGACTGTCATAAGATAGTGAATACACTTCTTTTATATTGATCTTTTCATTGTACAAATTGTTACAACATAATAAGATCCTCACACTATACTACTACATTACACCTTAACTTTTCCTATTTAAATCTTGACAAATCAGATAAAAAGTACATGGTGAATATATGAATAAATCATTCAGGCGTTCACTATATGAAAAAAGAAGCTAAACAGGAAGAGATCTTCCGCAATACACTCAAAGTCTTTGCAGAGTACGGATACAAAAAAACCACCATTGAAGATATAGCAGAATCAATGGGGATGGCAGTGGGGACTCTCTATCTATATGCCAAGAATAAAAGGGACCTCTACCTTAATTCTGTTGCATGGGGCTTGAATCTCTGGCAGCAGAGCGTTAAAGAGGCAGTGATAAAAGCGGAACCTGGCGGCCCCCTTGCCAGACTGGAAGCTTTATGTTTCACCGCATATAATTATCTTGCAGGAGATGCTATTCTCCGTAAAACCCTTGAGCGTGACCCTGAACTTCTCCCGCTCTTTGAATCGAAAGATCCCTATCTCGACATCAACCGCCAATCTGTTCTGATGCTAAAAAGCATACTTGCCGAAGGTGTTGAATCCGGAATCTTTGAAATACCTGATATTGATGATGCTGCAAAAAGCCTCTTTTTCATCTATATAATGTTTGTGCAGAAGACATATATAGCCACTGAGGGTGATGCCGTTAAAGGGATGTTCAATATTATAATAAATCTTATGATTAAGGGGCTTCTTAAAAAATAGGAATCTAACCGGGCAGCATGGCAGTGCCGCCCGGCAGATAATAAAAAGCAGGAGGTTACACATGTCCGATACACATGTTTACCTGAGTTCAGGCTGGCGCGATGAGGCGCTTCGCCGTCTACAGTCAGAGATCCCGCCGGAGAAAATGAACAATATTACCACTTCCATGTCAAACATTTATAAGAATTGTCCTGACGGAGTGGAAAAATTTCTCTTCATTGAATGCGTTGACGGGAAGGTCACACGGGTGGAAACAGGGGATAGCGAAGCCCCTGATGCCGAATTTAAAATCACAGGGGATTACGAGACCTTCGCGAAAATCTCCCGTGCTGAACTGGGCTCCCAGAAAGCTCTTTTTCTCGGCAAACTGAAGCTTAAAGGGAACATGGCAAAGGCCCTGAAACTCGCGGCACTGGCTGACAGGATTAACAAGGTTCTGTCACAGATACCTGCGAAGTATTAGGAGGGAGCCATGACAAGAATATTAAATCCCAACGACCCGTACTATATTGACAACCCGGGCCGCGTAAAAGCAATACAGAAGGAGATGCAGAAACGCGGCATAGATGTTTACTTAGGCTCACGTGTCCGCACGCACAGTTTTATATTAGATGCATTCTGCCCCTGGCGAAGCTACCTTGTAATCCCCGCAGAGGGTCTCCCCACTCTTTTCACATTCGTAATAGATGCACTGAGGCTCGGAGACGAAACCTGGCTTGACGAGGACCATGTAAGGGCTTACGCTCCCATGGGTGGGATGGACCAGGTATCAGCGATCACAGATTTCATTAAAGACGACCTTGGCCTCTCTAAAGGGCGCATAGGTTACGAGGACGGAGTTTCCACTTATACAGCAGAGGGTAACCTGTCACACTGGGAGTTCACACGCTTCAGCGATGCACTCCCCGGTTTTGAATGGATCAATTCACACGACATCATAGATTCACTTTCAATAATTAAAGATAAAGGGACAATCGAAAGGTTCCGCAAAGCCTCACTTATTGTTGACGAGGGTCACAAGGCAGCACGCGCTGCACTTGAAAACGGCGGATTCAAAGGTATGACCGAAACTGTTATCGCAGGTATTGCAGCACTTGCAATGCGTAAGGCAGGGAGCGTGTCTGAGTGGAACTTCGCGGGGCTCAACGAAATATCTGCGGGCTACCGCACAGGGCTTGGAGCATGTACACCTCCGACTAACAAGGAGATAAAAGCAGGTGAGCCGCTGATGCTTGACTTTCACGCGATGTTCCAGCTTGCACTTGGGGATCACTCGCACAACTACCTCATAGGCCCTGCAACAAAGAGGCAGAGGTGGCACGCTGACAACTTTGTTGACCTTGTGAGCACAGTGCTTGACAATTATAAAGCAGGGGCAAGCCCATCATCGCTGGCGGAGATCCTTATGAACAGAGCTGAGGAGCGGGGCTGCGCTGACTTTCTTGTTCCCGGGTGTGAGCATGGAATCGGCCTTTTCGGTGACGAGTGGAGAATAGGCGCCACAGCAGACGGCCCTATACCCTACTGGACTGACCCTGACCATAAGTACAGCGAAAACGAGATGGTTGTATGCGCCATGCAGTACGCTGCACCTACCGAGGGTATCGGCTTCAGGTATGAGAATGATATCCTGATATTAAAGGATAAATGCGAATATATGTCGAAATATCCCCTTGCGATAGAGGAGATTTCGTAGGGTTTCTTTCAGCCTGTCATTCCGGTTTTGACATAGTCAAATACCGGAATCTTAAGGATTGCATAATTTTATATCATAAACTTTCTGTTGTATTAAGATTCCGGTATTCCCTATCGGGAAACCGGAATGACAAATATTTATTAACATAACTATTTTTCATAATCTCCACAAAAAAATCACTTTTTTTTCTTCTTTTTTTATTTAATTGTATTGACACTTTCAACAAACGAATAACAATGGTTATATCGATGATTACATAATTACTTCTACTATTACTTTCCTCGTTTTTTCCCGGGCAAATTTCATAGCAGTTTTTAATCAGGTACTTCGAGAAGGGGATTTCCCCATATCAAAAGCACAGGAGTCACAAGATGACACAATCACAAGGCACAGTTAAATGGTTTAATGATCAGAAAGGTTTCGGATTTATTACATCCGATAAAGGGCAGGATATATTCGTGCATCATTCCGGTATCAATTCTCAGGGTTTTAAAACTCTCCCTGAAGGAGCTGAAGTTTCTTTCGATACAGAAAGAGGCGAAAAAGGCCCCAGAGCTATTAACGTAACTCTTATATAATCATAAGATTACAGTTTATAAGCAGAAAAAGCTCCCTTAATAAGGGGGCTTTTTTTATTTCTCAATTCCTTCTTGAAATATTAGTTATATTACTGAAATAATTTCTAAAAGAATTATAAGGATAAAAAACTTTAAATAATTAACTATGTATAAAATTATTATAATCATAAAATTTTGTCATTCCGGTTTTGCATCTTCAGTTCGTGCAAATACCGGAATCTCATAGATTAATATTATGAGATACCGGCATTTCACCCCAAGGGTACTTCTTCGCTATGCTCAGGGCGCGCACGCTACAGCCGGTATGACAGAAAATTATACTTATAGCTTTACACTAATAACTTTGTTAATGAATAAACATTGATTATATTAATATAAAAAGGATATTCCCGTAAACCGGAGAAAACCCATGAAAGAAGAACTGAGGAAACATAAACGCTTTAAGATAAACCAGATGTGTGAAATCTACATGGGGAGAGAGATATACATCCCTATTAAAGGTATTAATATCAGCGACGGCGGTATGTCTTTCCGTACAGAGGAATCCCTTGCCATAAATGCCCTTGTGCAGTTTCAGCTGGCAATCCATATAGGTGAAAAATCAAAGACAATCAACTGCCAGGGTGTAGTGCGCAGATTCGAGCCTGAAGAAGATGGATGGTCAGGCGCAATAGAGTTCACCAATATGAAGGATGAGCATAAAAAGCTGATTCATGAATATGTAAAAGGTTAACTCCCTTTATCTCCACCTTCACCTGCCCCCTCTCATTATCTGCTATTGAAGACACAGCCACGGACAGGGCGCTGTTCAGCATGGCGGGTTCCTTCCTTTTCCGGAAATTATCCATAAAAAAGAAAAAGGGATTATAAAATCATTGCGCGAAAAAGGGGGGGGATAAATATATCCGCCATATCGGAGTAATTAAAACGGTTTATGAAATATTTCAGGTTATGTCATTCCGGTTTTGCATCTTCAGTTCGTGCAAATACCGGAATCTCATAGCTTTATATTATGAGATTCCGGCATTCTACCCCAAGGGTACTTCTTCGCTGTGCTCAGGGCGCGCACGCTACAGCCGGTATGACATTAAATTATAATAACAGCTTTAAACTAATTACTATGTTTAAGAATAATACTGATATATAATGCACTATGAAGACTGAAGTGAAACACCCCATAGACAGCTATTTTTTGCGGAACACTGTATCCATTTCAGGAGTGGAGCTGTTCTGGGGCCTTGCAATACCTGTGCTTTTTGAATCGACATTTCTGCAGGTATTTCTGAAGGAGATCGGCGCGTCGAACCTAATAGTGGGGCTTATTCCGGCAATACTTTCCATAGGGATTATGCTCTTTTCACTTATGTCCGCGTACCTTACATCACACCTTGAAAGAAAAAAGATCTGGGTAACCGTAACTCATGCAGTGGCAAGCCTCCCGCTGATACTCTTCGGTATCCTGCTTGTATACACAGATGCGGAGTACCGCGTTGGACTATTCCTTGTCTGCTACTCCTCCTTTGCCCTTATGCTGGGGCTCACCATGCCTATGTGGCAGAATTTCACAGTAATGATATTCAGCCCCGGAAAAGCTATAAAGGGGCTTTCCATAATGATGACAACGCAGATTACAACAAGGCTAATCGGAGGGCTCGTTATATTCAAAAGCGTGGAGCGTTACTCATTCTCAATTGAAAGCGCTTCGATCATATTCATTGCAGCAGGACTCCTCTGTCTTGCGGGGTCCTTCTGTTTTTTACCTGTGAGGGAGACAGCGGGAAATATCCCTTTTCAGGCAAAGAACCGCCATAATTTTAAAACTCTTATAGAATCGGGGAGGAGCATAATACGCAACAGAAACTTCATGCTCTATCTCCTCAGCTCTGCTGAAATATATGCCACAACAACAGTTATTGCATTTTACGCCAACTATGCAGTGGAGTGGCGCGGTATTGACAAGAGCGCGGCAGCAGGACTCTTTGTAAGCTTCATCTACCTTGCCGGGATTATAATAAACATACTTGTGGGATGGATGGGGCTCTTTAAACTTAAAACAAAGTTTATAATCGCGAGGAGTGCAACGCTGTGCGGAACCATTGCTGTTCTTTTATCATCATCACTCCCGCATTTTCTTGCAGCCAGTTTTCTTATCGGGATTTCCAGGGGGATAAACCAGTCGGCTCATGTTCATGCAGTAAAAAAACTCTCAGGGCTTCACGACGCAACAGACTATTTCGCCATATCCCTGCTGCTGGTGTTCCCCTTCTCCTTCGGGCTCCCCTCTTTATCAGGGCTGGTACTTGATATGAACAGAGGGCACGGAAGTTTATCGTATATAATTGTATTTTCAGCTCTGGCAATTATTCAGGCATGGACTCTACTGATGACATTAAAAACCGATTTCATGGAAAAACAGTAAGCCTGTTAAACAACACCATTCACCACTTTGAGGAGATCCTCTGCCGAGAATGGCTTAACAAGGTAACCGTCAAAACCGTAGCTTTTGTATTCAGCTATTACAGGATCTGTACTGTACCCTGATATAACTATTGCCTTGAAAGGGAGCCCCTGCTCACGCAATATCCTCACAGCCTCCATCCCACCCATACCTCCCGGAATTGTCAGGTCGGCTATAATAATATTCACAGGTTCCCCGGCAGCATCTCTCTTTTCAAATATATCTATAGCCTCATTACCATCAGCAGCCTGGATAATATTCGCCCCCTCATCCTTCAGCACCTCTTCCATTATGTACCTTAGCTGCGGCTCATCGTCCATGATAAGAACAGTGAGGTTCCTGAAGTCAGCTTTCTCCCTGCCGCAGATTTCGCAGGTCTTCTCAATAAACTCTTCATGATGCGCCGGAAGAAATATCGTAAACACCGCCCCATCCCCCGGATGTGAGTAAACATCAATTGCACCGCCGTGCCTTTTAATAATGGTGTGGCAGATTGTGAGGCCAAGGCCGTTACCTTCAGACTTTGTGCTGAAGTATGGATCAAATATCCGCCTGAGGTTCTTCTGCTCAATCCCCTCCCCCTGGTCTTTGATAGAAATTGCAACATACTCTCCCGGCAGAAGCGAATAGGGGTTATCATCATTCATTACAACATTCTTAAGTCCAATCTCAATGGTCCCACCTGAGGGCATTGCCTGTGAAGCATTAAGAATTATATTCTGTATAACCTGTTCAATCTGTCCCCTGTCAATTTCGGCAGCCTTTATACCGCTTTCAAAATTAAACTTAAGTGCAATCTTTGAGCCGCTCAGTATAAACTCCGCGGTTTCAGTAAGGAGCTGTTCAATTGACGCCAGTGCCTTAACAGGTGTGCCCCCCTTGGAAAAAGCAAGGAGCTGTTCAGTAAGTTTTCTTGCCCTGATGCCCGCTTTTTCAGCTTCAGATAAAAGATGAATGGTCTTATCCCTGTCTGAAATTTTAAGGCGCGCAAGCGAGATAAAACCCACAATTGCAGTTAGAATATTATTGAAGTCATGGGCAATCCCACCGGCAAAAACACCGAGAGATTCCAGCTTGTGGGAGCGGTTCTCCTCCTCCTCCCGTTTTTTCTTTTCAGATATATCACGAACAATAGCAAGAAACTTCTTTTCTCCGAAAGGGACCATCCTGGCGTCGCAGTGCATCACATCACCGCCGAGATCGATATCATACTCATAGGTCATGATACGGCGCCCGGCCTTTATGGAGTTAATCACATCTAAAGTCAGATCAGCAATATCAGGGGGCATAACCTCCCTGACATTTTTACCGACAAACTCTTCAGGGGGGAGATAGAGACCGTCAGCCTGCTCTGCCCTGTAATCAATGAAGTTACCGTCACAATCGAATATAAAAAGATAATCTGGATTTGCAGCAAGAAGAGATTTTGTCTTCTCCTCGCTCTCCCTGAGCTTTTCAACTGTCAAAGAAAGCTCCGATGTTTTTTCACGTATTTTAAACCTGAGATAAAAAATAAGCATAACCATTGCAGCAGCAATGGAGAGCACAGCAGCCAGCCCTCCCGCTATATACTTTCTGTAAACAATACTTTTAATATCCTCACCAAGCCACTTATTTTCAATGGACTTCAGTTCTTCATCAGAGATCATATCAAATCCCCTGATTACAAGAGACAGAGTCTTTGTATCACCCTTTTTCACTGCCCTGTGGAACTCACCAGACCCAAGCGATAAAGAATACCTGAACTGCTCCTGTAATTTAAACTTGTGTATGTAATATAGCGCCGGAGGTTTATCGGCACAGAAAATATGAATCCCGCCGTTTGCTGCATCAAGTATCATACTTTCGTAGCCGGGGTAGAATTTAAGCGAAGTAATGCCGTTTTCTTTCAGCACATCAATACAGGCATCACCCTCTTTTACTCCCACTACATATCCTGCAAGTGACCTGATCTCTGTGATCCCTGACACACTGCTGTTAAAAAATACAGGAACTTCAATCACTGCATAAGGTTCGGCATAATCAAGGAAACCGGCACGCTCCTCTGTAAAAAAAACCGTATCAATAACATCACCGCGCCCCTCTCTGATATCAGCCTGGGCTTTAGCCCAATCCTTAGCGTCAATTACAACATCAACACCTGTCTTTCTGCTCCAGAGCTTCCATTGATCAACGATTATACCCTGGAGCTTACCTGTTCTGTCACGGAAAATATATGGCGGGTAATTATCATCGGAGAGCACAGTTATATGGCCATCCGGGAATGCGTGCGGTGCCGCAATCAGAATTGAGATAAATATAAACAGTATAAACAGCGGAATTTTATATATCATATTCATTATTATTTTTAAATTATTTCATTTCTAAAATGCTTTATTTAAAAATACTGAATTCCCGTCATTTATTCCATAAAAAAACTGATTTAAGGCTGAGATTCAACAACAGCTCTAAGCCCTCTTTTCTCCTCCCTGAGCCGTTCAATGTCATCTTTCACTTCAATAAGCCTGTCCATCATTTCTGACTCTTTTTTTATTATATTGCCATCTTCAAATCCCTCACGCAGATAAACAGTGAGGGAAAGCTCACTGTAATCACCGGGGGGATCTGGCCTGTACTGTACTTCAACTTTTATTTCAGAGAGGAACTCATCATCGTCCCTGCCGCTGTATCCTGAAGGGTATGATGTGACACTTATATCACTGCGGTTAAGTTTCATTGTTTTAATAAAGAAGGAGTTTATCAGCTCTTCAACACGGCGTGACTTTTCAGCTTTTTCAAGGAGAGGGAACCTTATGAGTTCACGCTCTTTCATTATATCGCGTTCAATGAATTTAAGTTCAGCGACACGCTTTTCTATGAAAAAAATTTTTTCTTTTGTTATATCCGAGTTTGTTTTCATTGCTATGCTCTTACATACTTTTATTAAACCATAAACTTAACAGCCCCTGCACCCCGGAGGGGGCAAGGACTTTTTATTAACGCTATCATTTCTGAATATTAAAACGTGGGGATAGTTACAATAAGAATTTTCTATTGTTATATTATGTAAAACTCTATTAGGGTAACACCCGGAGACATGAACAATCTCCTTTAATAAAAATCAAAAAACTGCTTGCGCGTATCTGATACCGGATATGCAGATTTTTTATACTTTCATTATGCCGCTGAATGGAACAGAGGCATAATGAAAGAGAGCTGAAATTAAAAAGATATCGGGGAGAGCGGAATGAACAGATGGACTTACGATGAATTCAGGCACTGCGGTGTTGATTATTCAGATGAGAAACAGGCTGAAAATTATGACAACGAGCACGGCAGGTTCAGGGACTACGGGAAAGAGTTTGACGCGATGATTGAATTTCTCTCATTGGGGAACACGGCAGATCTGTCAATGATAGACCTGGGGTGCGGCACAGGAGCCACATCAATATATGCCGCAAAGAGTTTTAAAAAGGTCTATGGAATTGATGTATCAGAGATGATGATAAAACAGGCAAAAAAGAAAAGTGATATTGAGGGTATAAAGAACATAGAGTTTATAAATACGGGATTTCTGACATACACTCATAAATATGAACCGGCCGATCTTGTTATAACAAAAGCCGCGTTTCACCACCTCCCTGATTTCTGGAAACAGGTGGCACTACTCAGAATGAACAGGATGCTTAAACTTCAGGGTATACTCTATATCTTTGATGTGGTATTTCATTTTGATGCAGCGGATTATGAAAGCCGGATCAATGACTGGGTTGCAGGTTTTGAAGTAAAAGCCGGGGCAAAATTCAGGGAGAATGTTGAAACACATATACGCGATGAATACAGCACCTTTAACTGGATAATGGAAGGTATGATTAAAAACGCCGGGTTCAGGATTGAGAAGAGCAGAACAGCAGACGGTTTTATAACTGAATACTGCTGCATCAAAACTGAAGAAGTGAATATATAAAAGTATTCTATACTGATGAAAAGCGGTCTTCATTCATTACACAAAGTTCTCTGTCTATATGTACTGGAACATCCCTCTGCATATACATGCATGTCAGTATACTTTGCAAAGCGGTTAATTACAATACAGAGAATGTGTTTATGAATGAAGATAAAGAACGGTATAAAAAACGGCAGCTTTTTCACACTTAAAAGCTGCCGACATAAAGATAATATTACTTGTGAATTTTACTTTTTCTTTGCTTTCGCTTTTGATTTATCTTCCGGGTCCAGTGATAATAACACAGCCGTTTTAAGTCTTTGAACTGCTATCGCATATATTATGGCATCATTTTTGCCCTTAACATAATTTTTTTCAGAATTCTGCACATATTTTACTCTTTCAAGAAAAGTTTCATATCGTTTATTATCTTTTATACTTACAGGGTGTTGTGTTAAATATTTCGATAGAGTCATAAGTGCCCTTACTTCAAGATTATCTTTTTTAAGTGCTGCCAGCACACCATCCTGACTGGCTGGTGAATTAACGTCATCTATAGCCCATGCAAGCTGAAACTGGTTATCTCCTATATTGTCATTCAGAAGCCTTTTTTCAACAGCAGGGAGAACTGCAGTTGACTTGAGGCGTCTTGTAGCTTCTGCTGTTCCACGGATTAATTCCTTTGTTGCCTTTTCATCAGAGAGGGTACTTATAATATGCTTCTCTGTCTCCTTCTGATTTTCCTGAAAAAACTTTCCAAGTTTATACTTCGACTTACAATGGTCATCATCTGCACCATAAGCTTCAAACATCTTCTGATAATTAGTCTGAGTAATCATGAGTTCAACATCAGTGTCTGAATACATTGTCGCACAACCTGTGAAGCTTAAAAATAAGAAAATGCAGACAGACAGAATGAATGTCTTTTTCATCTTATACCTCTTTTATATTATAAATTTATTACTACAGGAACCGGCATGAAAATTTCAGCTGATTTTATAGAAAGTCAATATATTTATTTCTTTTAAATAACATTATCCCTTGCATCATATAGCACGAACCTTGCCATAATTAAATAAAAAATAGATCATACCCTTACTTCCTTTATGCTGATATGTCGAAAATGAATATTTTAAAAAATACTTCATGTTATGCGGTCTGTCATTATCACACAAATGTTTATAAAATGCAAAACATTACAAAATCGAAATAAAGCTTGACTTTTCCTCTTTTGATATTGGCATTTTAATGTACGCAGAATAAATATTTTTTTATTATAACTTGAGTTATGCGGAATACCATTAACATCGCAGAATAAGGAGTGCCGGGTTGTGAAATCAATTGTAACATTTATCACCTCATTAATTATTTTATACACATTGACCGCAAACACAGCCATTCACTCTCCATATAAATCCCCTACTCCTCTTTAAAAATGATGCATACAACAATATTTAAAATATTATATAACGGAGAAGCTTATGAAAAAGACTGTTCTTTTACTTGCATCAGTAGTACTTTTATCATTTATATTGACAGGCTGTAGTTCATCAAGCCGTCAGATAAAATGCTTTGATGGTGAAGCAACCGGAGGGGATGCTCAAACAGTTCATCTCACGTATAGCTCATTTAATATTTATGCGCCGGTCATTTTCAAGATTGACGGTAAAACCAACAGTGAAAGTAATCCTGAAGTATGGGGTTCTTATAATTCGACGATTCGTTTTTTTAACAGAACACCTTTTAGTGTGAATTTACAGCTACTCCCCGGCGTTCATGAATTTGAGATGGATGCATTTACAGGCATGACAGTCTTCACTGGTAAAACCATGTCAGTTAAATATAATTTTGCTGCCGGTAAAGAGTACGAACTGCAATATGCCGGCAGTGCATGGGCGCCGGACGGCAACTGGAAAATCGCTGAAAAAACCCCCGGCGGTTTAATCCCGGTAAATGCAGTTATAACAGATGTCCCCTCATATACCGGCCCTGATGACTCAAAACCGCATGCAAAACTTTTTCAGGATAGTGTTCCGGTTTTTGATAATAAAACAGGATATGCCTGGGTTTACAGGATCGATGGAGTTCCGGGGCCGAAGTTTTATTGGCGTTCAATTTTTAACGATGGCTGGAATGGCAAGATAGATGTTAACCTTACACCCGGTAAACATACGATTACTTATGCTGTCAAAATTGGAGATTACTACAGCCCTGTTCCAGTGACGGAACAATTCAACTTTGAAGCAGGCAAAAAATACAACTTCGAATTTGAGCAGATAAAAACCGGTGATTCAATGTCATGCAAAGTTAAACTTAAGGAAGTTCAGAAATAGAATATTTATCAGTCACATCAAAGTATTAAAATCCAGTTTAAAACAAAGCTTTATAATAAGAACGAAGGAGTTAAATAACATGATAAGATCATTATCAATTTTTACTATTGCCATTCTGATTTCAATGACAATAAGCGGATGCAGCACAACACCGGAATCACCATGTATAAAAGATTGTAAAACAGAGTATTCTAAATGTATTGCAAGGGGGCCTGTTTATAATTCAGCACTTAAGAGAACAATTGGTAGCCGTGAGGAGTGCGAGCGTTATAACAGGATGTGCATCAACAATTGCAAGATGTCTGAATCTTTAGAAAAAATTGAAAAAGCTGCTAATACCAAACAGGGTGACAGCGCCAAATAACCGGTGTCATTGCCTGATTATTTTCTATACCCTGGATAATCAATATATTCAACAGTGATCATTCCAGGTATAGAAAAATTTATTATACCTCCCGCCGAATAGTAAGAATTCACATGACACTAAACTCTCTGCTTCCATGCCGGCAGCGTTGTCTAATTAACGACGCGGGTTTTCCCTGTCCGGGAGCAGTTGCTTCCATATCCAGGTACAGTTGCTTCCAATCCGGAGCTATTGTTTAATAAACCGGCGGGCTTTTTTACTGTAAAAAGGGTGTTTTTCTTATCTCCCAGACCTGTCTGCTTCCTGAACGGAGCCAGTTTCTAATGAAAATCAGTCTCTGTTTCCAGATCCATGAGTATTTGCTTCTACAACGGAGGTATCTGCTTCTTCAACGACGGTTTCTGCTTCTACAACGGAGGTATCTGCTTCTTCAACGACGGTTTCTGCTTCTTCTACCGGCATCTCTGCTTCATGAATGTCGGCATCTGCATCAACAATTTAAGTGTCAGGATAATAATAAATTTCATATCAGAGAACAATGTATGTTTTTAAAAAATATAAAGGGGGGAGAAATGCCCGGTTGTAAAAGTTTCGGGCGTATTTTTATGATATACGCCCGTAAAGAATTAACCATTTATATAGTATCATATTATTCAGGTTTTTATTTGTTTAATCTTTCTTTTTATACTTTGAATTGCGGCTTTTTGAAAAGGTGCTTGAATACCCTTTTGCCCTGGGGTCGCTTTTACGGAAAACAAACTTCCCGTATTTCCGTGTAATATCAACGGCCTCTTTCAGTATTTCGCAAGCAAGGTCCCTTTCTGCGGTCAATTTACAGGAGGCCGTCTTCTCTGTAGTGGCAGCAGCGAGAACAGTACCAAGTTCTTCAGAAAGCCCTGATGCAATGTCGAGCTTTGACAGGTCATACTTGATCTTCAGCAGATCTTCAGAGTGTTCGCGGCCTATGATGGCAAGGTTTTTGAGGCTCTGAATCATTTCGCTGTTTTTTTTGCAAATCCCAAGCCTCTTTATCCGGATGAGGGCATTGTTGTTTTCTCTACATGCGAATTTAATTGTACGCAGCAGTTCTGCCTGGAAAGCACGGGCATAGGGGGCTTTTTCAAGCCAGACTTTGCGGGCTTTAACATGACTGAACCTGGTGGACAACCATACAGCTTCGGCCTCTCTGAGCTTATTAATCCTGGAAGGCATGTCTTCAACAATAGACCAGTCCAGTCCGTTAGCGATGAGTTTCTCTTTATCAGCCTGGCACCAGTTGTACAGGTTTTCGGCTTCCTGGATAAAGACATTGATAGGGATAGACCATTTTTTCGAAGCCACTTTGCTTCCCGAATCGGTAGAATTAGTTAACCGTTCGTTGAAAGTTTCATTAAAATTCATAAATGTTTAATCCTTATTGTTTATTTAAACACCCGCAGAGTGTTTATTCATGCCAAATGTCACTAAATATTATAAACAATAAAGCATTTTTTATTTTTTATATAAACTTTTTGGCTTTATGGTAATATTAAATTGAAAAAAAGTGTAAAAATGTGCATATTGAGAGTTGACATGACGCTATTATATCATATAAAATGATATAATCTTTCTGTTGATTTTAGTTTACTATGTGCCATTATTCGCATAACACAATTCTTTTTAACGGTTTATGCCATATGACGGGAAAGAAAGAGTTATCGGCCATTGCGTTTTTAAAT
>DIEX01000026.1 GCA_002418835.1 Spirochaetia bacterium UBA5763
AATCCCTCTGCTGCAACACTATTAACTACTGTGTTCATTTAAATTCCTCCGTAAATTTCTCTCGATTACCTTTTAGCTGCCTTTAATCAGCAGCTCCGGACATTTCTTTAGTTTTTATAAATGATATAAATGCATAAAACGTGCCTGATTGTTATAAAAACGAATAAAAATTGATTAATTTATTTTTTAATTAAAATTTTTTCTGAATAATTATCTGATACCGGAAAAATTGGTATAAAAAGGTGATTTATTTTAATTTTATATATATACGGAAAGATGAAGTTAATTGAATTGACTCTTTAAACCTGATAATTGAAGAATATTAATTATTAATTTTAATAAATTAGTCCGGAAAGAAACTATAATAGATACTTTATCCGCAAGTGATGCATTTCAATCAAATCCGATGCATTATTGCATCGTTTCCAATTAAAAAAATTCCCCCATATTTTTTAAATACAATATAAAAAGAAAATTAGTTAACAAAGATGTAATTAACCATCTGATCAGTCCTGAAATCTCACTATGCTTCATATAGACTTCAATCTGAAATTAATACACTTTATTATCTTTTAGTTTTTATATTTAAATAATCAAATTAATCTTTGTGGACCCTGAGCGGATTCGATCATCGATAAAAGCCTGATAAAGCCCGGTTCAGCTGATTCATAAATGCATCACTTTCAACTGATTAATCCGCAAAAACCATACATCCAGCGCTGCTCTCTCCCTTACGCTGATATTGTGCAATATTTAATCTGCTTTGCCACTAAAGACACAGCCTTTTATCCACACAATTACACTAATAAAAGATTATCATCCGCTGATTTAACCTCTTTTCTTAAAACTCCGCCAACATTTTTTCAGTTACCGCAATTTAGGCACGGATAATGCATTTTAATAGTTCATCAAACAATAGGGGGTGAAATGAATGTATACAATGGGCGTTGATATTGGTTCCGCATCATCAAAAGTCGTGATAATTGAAAACGGCATACGAATTATTGCAAAATCAGTAATCCCGGTCGGAACCGGAACAACCGGCCCTCGCAGAGCTTTGGAAGATGCATTTTCTGTTTCCGGATTAAAAGAGAGTGATATTATTTCTACAGTGGCTACCGGTTATGGCCGGATGTCTTTTAAAGGTTCAGATAATCAGATCAGTGAAATATCATGCCATGCAAGGGGTGTTCTATTCTATCTTCCCGATGCAAAGACAATCATCGATATCGGGGGACAGGACGCTAAAGTCATTAAAGTCGGCCCGAATGGAACTCTTGCGAATTTTGTTATGAATGACAAGTGCGCAGCAGGAACAGGAAGATTCCTTGAGGTAATGGCAAAAGTTCTGGAAGTTGATGTCAATGATCTGGCAGCTCTCGCGGAAAAATCGGCAAACCCTGTAAGCATCAGCAGCACATGCACTGTCTTTGCCGAATCTGAAGTTATCTCACAACTGGCATCTGACGTCAGCCGTGCAGACGTTGCGGCAGGTGTTCATCAGTCTGTAAGCCGCCGTGTGGCGGGACTTGCTTCGCGCATCGGTCTGGAACCGCAGATAGTAATGACAGGCGGAGTTGCAAAAAACAGCGGTGTTGTAAAAGAGATCTCAAGAGAAATAGAAATGCCTGTGATGATATGTCCTGATTCACAGATTACAGGCGCCCTGGGTGCTGCATTAATCGCATACCAGAACGCTTTCAAAAAAACATATGCCGATATGCAGAAACTCAATCTCCAAAATCAGGGGAATGATATCAATTGTAAAGATTGTGTTTACTCACCTGCATAGCAGACAACCTTATGAATAGAAAGAAGCAGCTTTACAGAACAAAATACTAAGGCAGTAAAAAAAGGAGAATTTTATGAATAAACTAAATCCAGCATCACCAGCTAAAGCTTCCGGAATTGCAATAGCATTCGGAATGGCTGCAGTATGGTTTGGAACCCACTGCGGCGGAGGTTTCGCAACAGGCAATCAGGAAGTAAATTTCTATGTTAAATTCGGATGGTACACACTTATAATTGCTCCTCTCGCAATGCTTCTACTCGGATTTATACATAGAAACGCGCTTATCTTTGCCAAAGACAATAAAACTTACGATTACAAAAGTTATGCCAACGCTCTGTTTCACCCCTATGAAAAGATTTTTTCTCCGATTTATGAGATCGGTTTTCTCCTTCTATGTCTCTGCGGAGTAAGTGCCGCTGTAGCAGGAGCTGCAAGCCTTCTGACAAAAATTGTCGGTGTGCCTTACGGTTTATCAATAGTGATTATCGGGGTCATTCTTCTCGTAATGACGATATTCGGAGCACAGCTTATAATTAAAGCCTCCAAGTGGATGACATATTTTCTTATAGTGGCTGTAGGTGTTGTTGCAATTCTCGGTATAAATGCAAGCTGGGGAAATGCGAAAGAAATCATTACATCCGGAGAGACTTTCGGAAAAGGTTTTGGTACAGCAGCATGGATGGCACTTGTTTATGTCGGCTACCAGGCTTTTACTGTAATACCGATCATCTCATGTTCACATGACATTAAAACCACAAAAGAATGTAACCAGTTTTTCGGAATAGGTTTTGCAATCAATACAATAATTCTTATGCTTGTATGTGTAATGCTCCTGGGCTATTCACCTGCAATTCTCAAAGACACACTCCCTGTCCACACTGCTGCAATGTCACTTGGTTACGGATGGATGCAGGTCATCTACAGCCTGATTCTTTTTATAGCTCTTGTATCAACTGCGGTTACACTTGTATTCTCATCAGTTGCAAGATTTGAGGCAGTATGGACATCAGGTACAGGCATTTTTGAAAGCCTCAGAGCACGCAGGATAGTAATCTCAATAATTACAACTGTTGTATGTACTTCAATATCAGTTTTCGGCCTCACAGCTGTAGTTGTTAAAGGTTATGGCTCAGTTGGCTATATAGGTATTGCTATCTGTATAATACCACAGCTTACAGTTGCAGTTTATAAAAACCGTAAAGCTGCTCAGTTAAGAGAAGCAAACGGAATCGTTGAAGGATAATATACTTAAAAGCCGGATATCAGGTTATTATACAGGATGATTTGCCGGCAGTTATAAATGATTGTCTCTTGTCCCTGAGGGACAGGAACAATCATCAATAAAGAGGAAACAACAATGAGTGAAAAATTAACATCAAAAGAACTATTAACAAAGTTAACTCAAAAGCATTACGCGGATGCCATTAACGCGAAAAAAGAGGGACGTCTGGTTGCATGGTCAACATCAATCGCTCCCCAAGAATTCTGCGAAACAATGGGCATAGAGGTACTCTACCCGGAAAACCATGCCGCAGCAATCGGAGCTAAAGGCGGAGCAATACCCCTTCTTCAGCATTCTGAAGGTAATGGTTATTCCCTTGATCTCTGTTCATACGCGAGAATTAATCTCGGGTATATGGAAACACAGGACTGCTGCTTTGAAAATATTCCGCTTCCTGACCTTATCATCTGCTGCAACAACATATGCAACACCCTTATCAAATGGTATGAAAACATATCAAAGGAACTCAATATTCCAATGATTATGATTGATGTTCCATATAACTACGAGTATGAAGTAACACAGGCAAGAGTTGACTATATCCGCGGCCAGTTTGATGTTGCCATAGCACAGCTTGAAAATATTTGCGGCCGCCCGTTTGATTATCAGCGCTTTGAAAAAGTAATGAAAATATCATCAGAAGCTGCAAAGACATGGAAACACGCCATGGACAAAGCTGCTCTTCTCCCCTCACCACTTAACGGATTCAACATCTTTAATTACATGGCTCTCATTGTTTGTATGAGAGGGAAACGTGAATCCATTGAACTCTTCAAAACTGTAGCAGAGGAGCTTGATGAACTTGCTAAAAACGGACAGAGCCAGTTCCCCGGGAAAGAGCAATACAGAATAATGTGGGAAGGGATCGCATGCTGGCCGTATCTTTCACATAATTTCAAAACTTTGAAAGAGTATGGAATTAATATGGTAGGTTCAACATATCCCGGAGCATGGACTCTTCTTTACGAAGCAAATGACCTTGATGGGATGGCAAGAGCTTATGCCGGAGTTATGAACAACACAAACCTTGAAAAACAGGTGGATCTCCGTACAACAATTATCGAGGAATGCAAGTGCGACGGAGCAATATATCACATGAACCGTAGCTGCAAACTTATGGACTTCATGCAGTATGAACTTCAGCGCCAGGTTTACATGAAAACCGGTGTACCCTATGTAATGTTTGACGGTGACCAGACAGACCCGCGAAATTTTGCAAAAGCTCAATTTGAAACAAGAATCCAGGCTCTTGTTGAGATGATGGCTGACAGAAAAAAGAATATGGAAGGGAAATAGGAGGTGACGAAAATGGATAAATTAACAGGGCTATTTAACGAAATCAATTCCATCGTCAGTCATCCTGCTGACGCTGTAAAAAAATTCAAGGCCGAGACAGGCAATCACGTAATAGGATGCCTCCCGGTTTATACTCCCGAAGAAGTAGTTCATGCTGCGGGATGTCTCCCAATAGGTTTATGGGGCGGACAGACAAAGCTCACAAAAACAAATAAATATTTTCCCGCTTTTGCATGTTCCATTATGCAATCAGTCATGGAATTCGCGCTTAACGGTGTTTATAATGAACTTGCAGCAGCAATAATCCCCGCTCCATGTGATACATTAAAATCTGTAGGACAGGATTGGCTTACAGCAGCACCTAAAGTTAAAGCGATCCATATAGTACACCCGCAGATGAGTGCAATACCCGCAGGTATCCAGTACACCAAATCTGAGATTATACATATTAAAAACGAAATTGAAGAAAT
The DNA here is from genome assembly GCA_002418835.1 of Spirochaetia bacterium UBA5763. Classification (GTDB taxonomy): domain Bacteria; phylum Spirochaetota; class UBA4802; order UBA4802; family UBA5550; genus UBA5550. Next base: position 4,841 of record DIEX01000026.1, read on the forward strand.
TACAGGCAAAAAGATCACAGATGAATCAATTCATGCCAGTATAGATATATATAACAAATTCCGTAAAACAATGCGTGAATTTGCTCAGGTTGCTGCGGAGTATCCTCATATCATCACTCCAGGTATAAGACATATGATAATGAAGGGTTCCTACTTCACTGAAAAGGGGCGTTATACATCTATTGTCAAAGAGATAATTGCCGAGTTGAGAAAACAGAACAAAGTAAACTGGGCAGGAAAAAAAGTAATCCTCACAGGTATTATGGCTGAGCCTTCAAGTCTTCTCGATCTTTTTAACGATTATAAAATTTCGGTAGCAGGTGATGACCTGGCTCATGAGTCAAGACAGTTCAGGACTGATGCCCCTGACGCAAAATGCCCATACGAACGTCTTGCCCGTATGTGGGCATCAATGGACAACTGTTCTCTTATTTATGATCCGGCTAAGAAACGCGGCCAGATGCTCATTGACATGGTTAAGAAAACCGGTGCTGACGGAATCGTTATGTGCATGATGAAGTTCTGCGATCCTGAAGAATTCGATTATCCAATAATAAAAAAAGAAGTTGAAGCTGCTAAAATACCTCTTCTGTATCTCGAGATAGATCAGCAGATGCAGTCAGTGGAACAGGTGCGTACAAGGATACAGGGTTTTTCTGAGAGCCTTGGTCAATGAAAAAGTTAATAGTATCAGAATAAAAGAATATCCGGAGGTTATATTATGAACGTAATATCCAACTCTTACCAGAAAGAATATATGAATAAACTCGTCACAGCAGATGAAGCTGTAAAACTCGTCAAATCAGGCGACTGGGTTGACTATGGCGATTTTGTAACAAGCAGCGTAGAGTGTGACAAAGCTCTTGCAAAACGTAAAAATGAATTAAGAGGAGTAAAAGTACGCGGATGTACCAACACTTTAAATCCTCTACCGGAAGTAATAAGCTGTGATCCTGAAGCGGAACACTTCTTCTTCCATGACTGGTCTTTCAGCGCAATTACACGTAAAATGGGAGACGAAGGCCGGGCTTTTTTTCAGCCTGAATGCTACCACGAAATCCCAAGAATGTACAGGGAGGGAAGAACCAAATGTGATGTTGCTTTCTTCACAGTAACTCCAATGGATAAATTCGGAAACTTCAACCTCAGCACATCATGCAGCAAGCTTCTTGCTGAAAAGGAAGCTGCGAAGAAAATTGTTGTGGAGATAAATACCAACCTCCCATACTGCTACAGTGCAGCTAACAACAATATTCATATCTCAGAAGTAGACTTCGTTGTTGAAGGAAAAAACCCTCCGATTTTTGAAACAACAAAGCCTCCGGTAACTGATGTGGATCGCAAAATTGCTGCTCTCATCATGAAAGAGATGGAGGATGGAGCGTGCCTTCAGCTCGGTATAGGTGGTATGCCCAATACTGTTGGTGAAATGATCGCACAGTCAGACCTCAAAAATCTCGGTGTCCATACAGAGATGCTGGTAGATTCCTATGTAGATATGTTTGAAGCAGGAAGGATCACTAACAGCGCAAAGAATGTACTGAAAGATAAATTCGTATATACATTCGCCATGGGCTCAAAAAAACTGTACGACTTTGTTGACAACAACCCGTTATGCTGCGCAATGCCTGTTGATTTCACTAACGACCCGTTTATTATTGCGCAGAACGATAAAGTCGTTTCTCTCTGCAGCTGTCTCTCTGTAGATATACTTGGTCAGGTTTCTTCAGAATCAATCGGTTTCAGACACATATCAGGTACAGGCGGCCAGCTTGATTTCCATTATGCATCATTCAGATCTAAAGGTGGAAAAGGCTTCCTCTGTATGCCCGCAACATCCAAGAAGAAAGATGGAACCCTTGAGTCAAAGATTGTCCCCTCATTCAAACCGGGAACTATAGTCAGCGTACCCAGTGCTCTAACAAACTATGTTGTAACAGAATTCGGTATTGTTAATCTCAAGGGACTCTCAACATGGGAAAGAGCTGAAGCTCTCATAAGTATTGCTCACCCCAGCTTCCAGGATGAACTTGTTAAAATTGCAGAAGAAAACCGTATATGGATTCCAAGCAATAAAATCAGGATATAGATCAGGCAGGTCAGTAACATGAATTACAGGAAAAATACCATGAACAACAATTACTGGAATGAATATAAGTCGAAACTCGTCACCGCTGATAAAGCGGTGCGGGTGGTGAAATCCGGCGATCGTGTAAGCTTCGGCCAGATCGTTACTCCCACACTGGAGCTTGACAAAGCTCTGGCGAAAAGAAGGGATGAACTGAAAGATGTATACATAATGTCCTCCAGCATGAATCATTATGCTGAAACAATAAAATGTGATCCCTCACAGGAACACTTTATAATGAATGACTTCTCCTTTTCAGTTATTGAAAGAAAAATGCAGGCTGACGGCATGGTATACCACATACCGGAAGTTCTGCACGAAATACCTGAGTTCTACCGCAGAAAACCGGCTGATGTCGTTTTCTGCTGCGCAACACCTATGGATGACAGGGGATATTTCAACCTTTCAGTTACGGGACTCAGCCTTGGAGCGCAGGTTGAAACCGCTAAACATATAGTAGTTGAAGTTCATGAAAAACTCCCGTACGTTTACGGGCCCAGCACACAGTTTCTTCATATATCAAAAGTTGACTATGTTGTAGAAGTTGAAAACAGCCAGCTTCCGCTTCACCTTCCTGTTATTGAAGCAACTGATATAGACAAGAAAGTCGCTGAGCATATTGTTAAAGAGATTGAAGATGGTGCATGTCTTCAGCTTGGTGTTGGCGGAACTCCCAACCATGTGGGTAAAATTATTGCTGACTCCGACATCAAAGATCTCGGAGTCCATACCGAACTTCTCGCGGACGCCTATGTGGAGATGTACGAAGCAGGAAGAATCACTAACATGAAGAAAACTCTGAACAGGGGACTCTTCGTTGCCAATTTTGCAATGGGCACAGAGAAACTTTATAACTTCGTTAATCATAATCCGCTTGTGCATGTCTATAATACAGACTATACTAATGACCCGAAAATTGTAATGCAGAATGATAAAGTTATATCTATATGCAGTTGCCTCAACATCGATATTCTCGGTCAGGTTTCATCCGAGTCAGTTGGGCGCAAGCAGGTTTCCGGAACAGGGGGGCAGATGGATTTTCATTACGCAGCATTTCACTCACGCGGCGGCAAAGGGATTATATGCCTTCCTTCAGCAAGGCTCGACAAAAACTCTGGAAAATATATTTCCAATATAGTACCGGCACTTATGCCCGGGACAGTTGTATCATTGCCCAGTTCATTAACAAGCTATGTTGTCACTGAGTACGGCATGGTGAATCTAAAAGCAAAATCGACATGGGAAAGAGCAGAAGCTCTGGTATCCATAGCTCATCCTGAGTGCAGGGATGAACTTATCAATGCATGCAAAGAAGCAAACATATGGAGAAGAAGCAATAAAATCTGTTGATTCTTTTTATAATCCGAGGAGGGGGTAAAACACCCCCTCGGATATCCTGTGTTTACCGGTACTATATTCTTTTATGTATCCTGAAATAATATGAATATCCGTTCTGTCAGCACATCTCATAAAATCAAGAGAGATGATTACTATGAAAAGTATCCGATATAAAATTACCGCAATGGTCATACTGACGATGACAGCATTATCCGCCTCTATAGGCACTATGGTGATCTACTCAACTGTTCAGAATAACAGATATAATATATCTGAGCTTGAAAAAAAACTGAAAACAGATTATGACCAGATGATTAAGCACGAGGTCCAGACAGTAATATCCCTGTTAAACCGTGTATATGCCCTTCATCAGGAGGGCAAAATAAATTCTGAGCAGGCAATGCTTCAAGGTGCTGATCTTGTCAGACACCTCCGCTATGGGGAGAAAGGATATTTCTGGGTTGATACCTTTGAAGGGATGAATGTTGTACTTCTCGGAAAAAGCGCTGAAGGGAAAAACAGGTTTAACATTCAGGACTCAAAGGGAAACTACATGGTAAAAAACTGCATTGAAACCGCTCAGAAAGGGGGAGGTTTTTTTGAATTCTGGTTCCCTAAACCGGGTGAAACAGAACCTTCATTAAAACGCGGTTATTCAGAAGCTTTTACTCCTTTCAAATGGGTTATAGGCACAGGAAATTATCTTGATGAAATCAATATCATGCTGGAAGAGCAGCGCAATATTCTCACGCAACAGATGTATAAAAATATCGGGATAATGAGTTTATGCATTTTTCTTTTTTTTATCCTTTCAGTTTTGATCATGCTTTTTTTTGCTCAGAAAAAAATTACAACCCCCATCATGAAGATCAAAGATATAATAGATGAAACAGCATCCCTTGACCTTACCGCCAGAAATGAAAGGCTCAAACTTCGTGAAAGTAATGATGAAATCGGCCTCATTGCAGATTCAGTTTTTAAACTCAGGGCACAGCTTAGAGAGATGATTAAAGTAATATCCGATAATGTTCAGGTAATACGAACTGACTCTAACGGTCTTTCAGAAATCAGTCAGGAAAACCTTGCATCAATAGAAGAGATATCAGCAACCCTTAATGATCTTGCGTCCGGCTTCAATGCTCAATCCGCTTCTTCACAACAGGGAGTGGAACAACTTGCAGGCCTTGCAGAAGAAATCAGGGTAGTTTATGAGCACTGCCACAGTGTAAAGGAATTTTCCGATCATTCAAAATCTGCCATTTCTGATGGAAGATCTTCAATTTCAGTTCTTTCCGGTAAATCAGAAGAAACTAATAATACAATGCGGTCAATCACTGACAGTATAACTGAGCTTACCAAAAAATCATCACTTATAGGTGAGATTATCAGTACTATTGAAACAATCGCTGATCAGACAAACCTTTTGGCACTCAATGCTTCAATAGAAGCAGCACGCGCCGGTGATGCCGGAAGAGGCTTTGCTGTAGTAGCTAATGAAGTCATGCTGCTGGCGGAACAGACTTCACGCGCTGTAAAAGATATCGATAAAATTGTCAGACAGATTCAGGAGGAAATCATCAAAGCCAAACAGTGCACTGATACAGGTGCCAGCATATCAAAACAAACTGCGATATCGATGGATGATACATTGAACAGATTCCGCATAATTGATGAATCAGTAACAAGAATATCCGTTGATATAGATGATTTAATGATTGGGATAGATACAGTAAGCTCTCATAAAGAAAGTGTTCTGCAATCAATACAGGGGATATCTTCTGTGGGGATCGAATCTGCTGCTTCAGTTGAAGAAGTATCGGCAGCCATGACTAACCAGAAATCAACCGTTGAGGACATTTCAGAAGCTGCTCTGGAGCTTACTTCTGTAATTGAACAGTTTGAATTACTTATCGGAAAATTTAAATTATAAGAAACAGGTGAATTAATAGGAATCTAAACAGGCATTCAGTTACCTGAATCATTTTAATTAGCCTGATTCGAGGTTGACAGCGGAAGCTCACTTTTTATCCTTGTCTCAGTTATTAATGTTCAGCCCTATTAATTCCACCCGGTTATAGAGCTGAACATTAATATTCTCATTTAAGCTCAGAATAGGAGGTTACATATTATGAGTCAGGATACAATTAATTGCCTTACGAGCACTGACCTTGACTGTGAGGATTACCAGATACTTCTTGGCGCTTCGTCAGATGGAATTCTTCTGACAGATGGTAATGGTGTAGCTATTCTTCTGAATAAAGCTTATTTAAAATTATCAGGAATCCCTGAAGAAGCAATCATTGGAAGAAACATGAAAGATGTAGTAGCAGACGGCTATCTGAAAAGGTCGGTTATACTCATGGTAATCGAAGAAAAGCGGACTGTAACATTGACTCAGACCGATCTCCCGTGCGGGATAGCAATTGTAACTGCAACTCCTATTTTTAATGAAGATGGTGAAATAATAAGAATTCTTGCAAGCGTTAGAGACATGTCGGAAATCTACCGCCTCAGAGAGGAGCTTGAAAAAGCCCAGCAGTTAGAAGAACTTTTTTATCAGAAACTTGAACAGGAAAAGTCACCTGATAATGAAGATGAGCCTGTTGCTGTAAGTTCGTCGATGAAAGAGGTTTTCTGTCTCGCAAGAAAGATCAGCCCCATTGATGTCACTGTACTTGTACTCGGTGAATCAGGTGTAGGGAAAGAGATTGTTGCAAACTTTATCCATAACCACAGCACAAGAAAAGAGAATCCTTTTATCGCAGTTAACTGCGGTGCTATACCTGAACATCTCCTTGAATCAGAATTATTCGGTTACGCAGGCGGAGCTTTTACCGGAGCTTCCAAAAACGGAAAACAGGGATTATTTGAAGCTGCGGAAAACGGGACTCTCTTCCTCGATGAAATTGGTGAACTTCCATTAAATCTTCAGGTAAAAATTCTGAGAGTTCTTGAGATGCATGAAATAACCAGAATCGGTGCTTTAAAACCTGTATCAGTGAATGCCAGGATACTCGCTGCAACCAACAGAAATCTGGAAGATATGATCAAAGAGGGTACATTCAGGGAAGATCTTTATTATCGTCTTAATGTAATTCAGCTTCAAATCCCTCCACTCAGGGAAAGAACCGAAGACATAGCTCCCCTGAGTATGAGGTTTCTGAATTATTTCAACAGGCTCTACAGCCAGAAAAAGCGTATGAGTCCTGAGATAATGCATGAATTCATCCACCATTCATGGCCGGGGAATATCCGCGAATTAAAGAATGTTCTGGAACGTCTTGTAGTTGTCAGCACAGGGGATTATCTCGATGTCCATGAACTTCCATGCAAAAAAAACATGAAAGCAAATACTGCGGCTATACAGGTCGGGCGTATTATACCGATCTCTGAAGCAATTGAAGAAGTTGAAAAACAGCTGCTCTCCAATGCGGTTGAGGAGTATGGTAGCAGTCGTAAAATTGCTGCGGCAGTGGGGATTAACCAGGCAACAGTACTGCGAAAAATGAAAAAATATGGTATTACAAAATCAATTCAATAACAGACATAGAGGAATAATATGACAGCAAAAGCAATACAGGATTACTACCCAGATGAGTTCGCCCACTGCTACGGGTGCGGACATAAAAACCATGAAGGGCACCAGATTAAAAGCTTCCCTGATGGAGATGAAGCAGTATGCCATTACACACCTGACCCTAAATACTCCGGTGGTTTCCCCGGAAACATTTACGGAGGAATGATCGCCTCACTGCTGGACTGCCACTCAGCTGCAACTGCTGCATACCTTAAACACAGGGAAGAGGGGCTCGACCTGGATACGACACCTCCGCACAGATTTGTAACTGCTTCACTAAAGGTTGATTTTCTTAAACCGGCTCCGTCAGAAACAGTTTTTGAACTCAGGGCACATGCTGCAGAAATAAAGGGAAGAAAAGTGATAGTCCTATCCACACTCTCGGCAAACGGCGAAGTAAAAGCTAAAGGTGAAGCAGTAATGGTGAAGATACCTGATGAAGCTGTGAAATAGGTTTTTATAAATATTAAATCCCGGCAAAGGGAGCAAGGAGTGCAACTCCGCACCCTTCAAAATCTTTCAGGTTGCGCGTAACAACCGTAAGGCCATGCTCAAACATAGAGAACTGAATTCTTTCAGGACAGATCCGGGCTTCTGTCCTGAAACTGTTTCTTTGACCTTTTCAATTTCTTCATATTCCCTTCTCCTCATAACTACAGCCACCATCTTATTCCTGTTAAAAATAAATTGAGGCTCCTTTTCGGTCTTCCGGATTAAATCAGAAAAATTCAATTTTGCATAAGCTATTTTCCATTTCACATTATCCTTCCATAAAACATGACTACTTTAGTCATATTTTATGGCTATGTCATATAAAAAATCTTTTTCTCTTGACATTTAACAGATGTATGCTATTTTTATGTTAAGGATTCTTTATATCGTGCCGAAGGTAATTATATGACAAAAGAACTAACAGATAAACAGCAGATCATCCTGAATTTTATCAGGGAAAAAATTAATGATTCAGGCTTCCCCCCAACAGTCAGAGAGATCGGTGACAGGTTCGGAATAACTGTTAAAGGCGCATATGATCACCTCAAAGCCATTGAAAAGAAAGGTCATATTAAAACAGAGCAGAATAAATCAAGGGCAATAGTAGTTCTTGATGATTCAGTGACAGCACCTTCTTCAAATGGAGTATCAATTCCTCTCCTTGGCAGGATAGCAGCAGGAACGCCTGTACTGGCAGATGAAAATATTGAAAATTACCTTACATTTCCTGAGGAGATGTTCGGTTCAGGTGAATTTTTTGCGCTTAATGTTGCCGGAGACTCCATGATTGAGGGAGGGATTTTTGACGGCGATATCGCAATTATCAAAAAACAGAACGTTGCCAATAACGGGGATATAGTTGCGGCTCTCCTTGAGGATGAGGCAACATTAAAAGTTTTCCAGAAAACATCTGATTCCATAAAACTCCTCCCTAAAAATTCCGCTTACAAACCTATTGAAGGGAGAGAGTTTACCGTCCTTGGAAAACTTGCTGCAATATTCAGATCATACTGATCCTTTTTTATTTGACACCCCTGTTCCGGCACAGCTAAACTCCTGCCTGTTGCCGGGATTTCAATGAAAAAATCTTTTATTCTAACAGCAATCATAATTATAACCTGGAGTAATCTCCAGGCAAAACCTGTTGCTGGAGTAACATCCATTTCCTGGAATACATCCAGGGCTATGACTTTAGCAACTATAACAGAACAGCATACATTAACAATTCTTAAAGAAAAAGCTGAATTTGATATAATTGATCCCGGAATAATAAACAGGGAACTTGCAAAATTCAACTGTTTTGATGAACAGTGTATAATCCCTTTTGCCCGAAATGCAGGGATAAGTCTAATTATTAACGGGAATATTCAGGACAGAGAAACCTATCTGCATCTCACTCTTAAAGCTTACGCCGTGAACGCTCTGCATAACGGGACACTCATCCAATCATACTCTGTAAAAATACCTATGGACGCTCCTGTGGGCACAAGGGAATTCAGTCTTATCTGCGAGGAACACGCTGCGGAATTTGTCTCAGGCATATTGGCATCTTTCAAGCAGGATATCCCCATTAAAAAAACCGATGAATCCTATATTGCTGACACAGATATTAAAATCAACGGGAACTATACTCTCTACCGGAAAAATAGCATAGGTGACCCTGTTGAAAAAGGTAAAGTTACTATTAAAGAAAACCACATAACAGAAAACAGCGCCGGTGATTCTGCCGCTGGTTCATTTATCATTCTGAGTTACAAAGATAAATCCGCCGGGCTCAAAAATTATTACAAAGAAAGAAAACGGGAAATTGTATTTAATAAAACTCAAATTAAAGATACACTTTACGTGGCACTTCTTACACCCTTTGCAAGTGCATCAATGCCCCTGGCATCCCCCTTTCTCGGATACTATATGAATAATGACTGGTCCGGCCTGGGTCTCTGGATGGTGAACGCGTCTCCATATTTATACATGGAAGGTCGCGGGCTCTACAATTCTCCATCCCGCCTGAAAGATAATAAAGAGAATATTTCAAAAGACGACAGGGCTATGTACTATTTCGGATGGTATATGGCCGCAGCAGGCGGGCTCCCGCTTTTTATCGATTCATACGCTAACAGTTACCTTTATAAAGCTTCATATTATTCTCAGGATACAAGGCTTCTGGGAAGCAATATAACAGCTGCTTATCTCTCGATTGTCAGCAATGGCGGCGGCATGTTTTACAAAGGCCGGAGAGGATGGGGATACTTTTATTTCCATCTTAATAATATTCTTCTCTATACTGCACTGAGAGAGTTTTCACGGCCTGAAGAGTATAACAGAGAGACAGATACATATACTAAAAAAAATGCCAATACCGGTGCAGCAAAAAAAATATGCGCAGTACTCGCTGCTTCAAAAATAATTGAAACTGTTCATACTCTTATCACAACAGAAGATCTAAATAATGGTATTGTCACCGAAAAGTTTACACTGCCCGAGCCCTTTATTTCTTTTGATGAAACAAATCGGCCGGTTTATGGAGCAGCCATAAACTTCCATTTCTAATCCGCTTAATCATGCGGCCCGCGCTTTTCTCTCATTCGGTTATTTCTCCCGCTTAAAACAACTATAGTAATATCATCCTGGAAATTGATTTAATATAATTTTACAATTAATTTATATTTGAAATTACTTATATTATTGACGTACTGATTCCAGGAAAAAGGAATTAATCAGCATTCAGGTTACTCTGTATCCTGACTCAAAAAAAAACAAATTAAGTGGCAGATGTTCATGAATATAATAACAAAAAGCATAATGTCCAAATATCCCGAGAAGGATTTTGTACGTTACAAAAAAGCACAGTTCACTTTCATATTTGCGGCTTCAATTGCTGTGAGCCTTATAGTTTTGACTGCATTCGCGTCATTCTCATTTGACGCAGAGCGATTTCGTCAACTGCTGGTCTCTGCATCAATGTTATTTACTTCATGCCTAATTATAGTGATCCTTGTCAAAGCCGGTAAAATGGAGATTGCTGCGGGCTTTCTTGCGTACACTGCATGCTTTATTGCTGCAGTGGGATTTCTAAAAAGGCCTTATCATGTTGCTGGAGTTTCCATGGGAGTTTTCATGCATCTCGATCTTGCCTATGCAACACTTTATTGTTCCCCTCTTATATCGTTCTCCATACTGCTGATCTTTATCGCAACGCATACATATTTCTATTTTTTTATCGCCAAACCCCAGGCATCCTGGTTTCTTACGGAAACAGTTAATGCGACTTTTATTGACGGAATTATAACGCTGACTTTGATTTTCATTCTTGGTTATATAACCAGCCGTTTTCTTAACAGAGCTGTTGATACTGCTGTTAATGAATCAGAAAAAAATGAGCAGAATTTCTCCCGCATAAGTTCCCTCATGGGCACTATAAAAACAGCCATTTCTGAATTGAACGAATCAATAAGCGGCAATCTCAAGATAATAACAAAATACTCCGACAACGCACAGAGCCAGGCGGCATCAATGGAGGAATTATCAGCCACTGTTGAGGAGATCTCCGCCGGAACAGACAGCGTAACCAGGGCTGCCTGTGATCAGAATAATTCAATCGAAGAACTTGTTTCAAGCATAAACTCCCTTTCAGAATCAATTAACTCAATCGAGCTTTACGGCGGGAATATGAAAGAGACATTTCTTTCCTTTATGAATAAAGCAAAAAGGGGGAGCGATGCATCCGGCATGCTTGACGCGATAAACAGAAAAATACTCACCAACTCAAATGACATGACAGAAGTAATCACGATTATCGAGGAGTTCTTTGACAAAATCAACCTCCTCTCCCTGAACGCTACCATTGAAGCAGCCAGAGCCGGTGAACACGGGCGGGGATTCGCTGTAGTAGCTGAAGAGATAGGAAAACTGGCAGACCACTCAACGCAGGAACTCAACAGAATCAAAGATCTCATCAATAAAAACAAATCCGACTCAAATGAAAGCAATACAATTATCAGCCAGATCCTTGACTTCATCAATGATATAACATCCTCTCTGGATTCGCTTCAGGAAACAGCAATTGCCACAATCAAAGCTCTTGAAGAGCAGAAAAAACTTAAAGCTGAAATGGATGAAAAATCAAAAACTACTAAAAATAAAACCGATCAGATAAGTATCGCGATGAAAGAACAGCAGCTGGCGGTTGAAGGGATAGCGCTTGCAATTGATGACACAAGTAAAACAATACAGCAAAATGCTGACAACACGCGTGTTCTTCAGGATAGCGCGGACAACTTAAAAAGGATTTCATCAGCGCTCGAGGAGAAGATAAACAGTTAACGCCTGAAATCTCCGAAGACCTCGTAGGCATCGTTCACCACAACAAATGCCTTCGGGTCAACCTCCTTTATCCGCGCCTTAATTTTAGGGAGTTCCCTTGTATGCAACGCGACATATATAATATCTTTCGCCTCCCCGGTATACCCGCCCTCCCCTTTCAGGAGTGTATAACCCCTGTCGAGATCTTTAAGAATATATTTTTTTATTTTCTCTGAATCAGAGCTTATAATAAAAAGCTCCTTTGTGTATGAGAGCCCCTCCACAACAAAATCCGTGCTCTTTGTTGTTATATAAAGTGAAACAAATCCCCAGAGAATCAGATTCGGATTCCTGAATATTATCCCCACAGCAAATATAATTATGCTGTCTATCATGAAGTAGGACATCCCGACAGTAAATCCGAAATATTTTCTTATCATCAGTGCAGGAATATCGCTCCCCCCTGTTGATCCGTTGAATTTAATTACAAGCCCCGCACCAAGGCCCAGGAGGAGAGAGCCTGCCACAACTCCGAGAAAAACTTCATTTGTAAAAGAGACTGTCTGATCGTTTATTCTGAAAAGAAAATCCTTGAGAAAATCCGCACCAAGAAATGTCTTTGAATTAAAAAGATCTGTAAAAAATGAAAGCCAGAAAATCCCCCAAAGTGTTTTTACACCGAACATCTTTCCGAATATGATTACCCCTATAATAAACAGCGGGATATTAATTGCGAACATAATGGCCCCGGCAGGTACATTCAAAATATAGTAAAATATCTGTGCCACACCGGCAGCCCCGCCGGGACTGGCTTTAAAGGGGATGAGGAAAAGAGATAAACCCATGCCGCCTACTGCACAACCACTGATTATTCCAGCAAGATCCTTTATATTATCTGCAGCCCTTGATTTATTAACTGAAAATTTTATCATTGCGTTACTCCGGAAAACGACATCTCCTGAATTTAAAAAAACAGATTAACCCTGTCACTAATAAAACATCGCGCATAAAAAATTATCTATACTCATTAAAATTTGGTATATTAAATTATAAGAATAATTTAATATAGTCATCAATGACCGGAGCAGAAATGAATCTATTTCAACTCTCAGATGAAACTGAAAAATGCAGTGAGCGTCTTAAAGCAATTCTTCCGGATTGCAGCAGGGTTGCTGTTGCTTTTTCAGGAGGTGTAGACAGCACCCTTCTTCTTGAAGCAGCTTACAGGAAGAAAAACCCTGAAATCCTTGCTGTAATTGTAAAAACTCAATTGAATCCGCAAAGCGAAACTGATACAGCTATAGAGTATCTCCGTCTCAGAAATATAAGCTATATTCTGATAGAAACAGATATTCTCTCTCAAAAAAAAATATCCTCAAACTCTCATGACAGATGTTATCACTGTAAAAAATTTATTTTTACTTTAATCAGAAAAGCCGCAGATGGAAAAGGATTCACCGTAATTCTTGACGGGACTCACAGCGAAGATCTGGATGATTACAGGCCGGGCCTGCAAGCCCTTGCTGAACTTGGGATTTTAAGCCCGCTGAAGGAAGCCGGATTCAGAAAAACTAACATCCGGGAACTCGCAAGATACTACGGGCTCAACAACTGGAGCCTTGACGCGTCACCATGCCTGGCAACCAGGATTCCCTTCGGCACTGCTATCAAAGAAGAGGACCTCAGAAAAATAGAAAAAGGTGAATCTTTCATAAGGGGGAAAGGATTCCCTGTTGTGAGATTGCGAACACACGGGAATGTGGCAAGAATTGAAATTCCGGCTGATACATTCAATATGCTTGCAGATATAACGCTGCGCAGGCAGATAACAGATTATATAAAATCTCTCGGTTTTGATTATGCCGCCATTGATCTCGAAGGATACAGAACCGGTAGTATGAATCTCCCAAAATAGAGGACACAAACAGTGGAAGAACAGAAGATAAGACAACTGATTGAAAATATTCAAAGCGGAACAGTTTCCGTAGATGATGCCATAGCTGAACTTAAAAATCTCCCGTACGAGGATCTCGGCTTTGCCATGGTGGACCATCACAGGGCACTGAGAACAGGAAAACCAGAAGTAATATTTTCGCAGGGGAAAACTTTTGAGCAGGTAAGAGAGATTGCCGAAAAACTTCACCGTAACAACCGTGTTATTCTTGCAACCCGCGCCACAGGTGAACTCTACGATTATCTACTTAACTCCTTTGACTCAATTTCCTATAACCGCCATGCACGTATAATTATTATAGGAGAGATCCCTGAACCTGTGACTGACAGGTATGTGCTTGTGCTCACAGGTGGAACCGCAGATATCCCTTACGCTGAGGAAGCCGCGCTCACTGCGGAGGCCATGGGCTCCCCTGTAAAGAGACTTTTTGACGTGGGGATCACAGGCGTTCACAGGCTGCTTTCTCATCTTGAAATACTGACAAAAGCTAATGTTATTATAGCAGCAGCCGGGATGGAAGGGGCTCTCCCTGCTCTCGCGGCGGGCCTCGTAAGCCGGCCTGTTATTGCGCTACCCACCAGCGTCGGTTACGGAGCCAATTTCCAGGGGCTCTCTGCGCTCCTTACCATGATAAACAGCTGCGCTCCCGGTGTTGCAGTTGTTAATATTGATAACGGCTTCGGCGCAGGTTATCTTGCGTCAATAATTAACGCGGGGTGATGAAATGAAAACAGTATACTTCGACTGCTTTGCAGGTATAAGCGGCGACATGGTGATCGGTGCACTAATTGACGCAGGGGTTAATTCTGCATTTATTGAAAAAACCGCAGAAAGCCTCGGCCTCACCGGTTTTGAAATCTCTACAGAGAAGATACTGAAAAACGGAATATCAGGCACATCATTTAAAGTCCACACCACTAAAGATCAGCCGCATAGAAAACTTTCAGATATAACGGATATTATTATGCGCAGCGGCCTCCATGAATCAGTAAAAGATCATTCACTGATAATATTTAACAACATAGCAAAAGCTGAAGCGCATATACATCTTAAACCTATTGAAGAAATTCACTTTCATGAAATTGGCGCTGTTGACTCAATAATTGATATATGCTGCGCTGCGGCAGCAATACATGAAATGAAAATTCAAAGGATTGTTTCATCCCCCCTGAACACAGGGAGGGGATTCATTAAAACAGCGCACGGGCAGCTCCCGGTTCCTGCTCCTGCAACTGCAGAAATTCTCAAAGGAATACCTGTGTATTCAACAGACACAAATGCCGAGCTTACAACACCAACAGGCGCAGCAATTATCGCACACTACGCATTGTCATATACACCCATACCGGAGATGAAAATTAACAGCATAGGTTATGGTGCTGGGAGCAGAAACCTGGATATACCGAACCTTCTGCGTGTATACATAGGTGAAACTGCCGCTCTTGAAGGAGTCCTGTCTGATGAAATTATAGAAATCGAAACATCTATTGACGACATGAATCCCGAGTTCTACTCATACCTGTTTAACGTTCTTTTTGATGACGGAGCACTTGATGTTGTCCTGATACCTGTTTTCATGAAAAAAAACAGGCCCGGCCATATACTTAAGGTAATCACTCCCCCGGAAAAATCTGAATCTGTAATCAGCAGAATATTCACTGAAACATCAACCTCCGGAGTGAGGATAACCAATACTTCAAGAAGAATACTCGCAAGAAAAACCGTCACGGTTGAGACCCCTTATGGGACAGTAAAAGTTAAGATTCATGAAATGAACGGGAAAACGGTTACTGTATCACCGGAATATGAAGAATGCAGGATACTCGCCGCAGAGAATGACATACCGCTTAAGAGAGTATACGACTCAGCGCTTCAGGAGGCATATAAAACTATTTAGGTTTTTTCTGATACTCCGCAATGAGGTATTCATGCAGTTTAGCGAAATCAATTTCGCTGCTGATACCGAATCTGACGAGAGCGGCCTCTTCTATATAGTAATAATAATAGTTTCTCTTCTCGATCCCGCAAATCATGTTAGCAATATACACCGTATACGCAATATCCCTGAACTGTTCCGGAATAAGAAGTGGGGAGTGATGATACTTAATTGTGGAAGCCATATATTCAGGGAAGTTCCATTTCTCTGCAACAAGAGATCCTATTTCGGCATGGCTTATTCCGATTGCGATCTCCTCCATTACACTTGAATTTATAATATCCCTGTTCCTGACGATCTCCGCAATCTGTTTCACAGCATTCACATCAACAGCAAGGAGTATAACTTTACCTATGTCGTGCAGCAGGCCTGTAATATAGGCATTCTCGGCAATATCATGCATTCCGTACTTCAGGGCAATGGACTTTGCGTAAAACGCAACTCTTCCACAGTGTTCCCATATCTCCTCAAATTTTGAATATCGGCTTTCAAGTATCTTTCTCGAATTGCTCGCCAGCAGAATTGAATGAAGGTTTTTAAGCCCTATTTTAACAATGGCCTTCCCAATATCATCGGTTTTACCCATAGTAATAAATCCTGCGGAATTGGCCAGTTTTATAACATCAGAGGTTAATGAAACATCAAGCTTAATCTTCCCGGCAATAATATTTATATCTGCATCCGTAGATGTGCACATCGTCAGCAGTTCAACAACGTTCTCCGGGAATGTGGGGAGCCCTTTGATCTCGTAGAGAATTCTGGTTTTCACTTTGGTAATTATTTCAGGAGGATGGAGTGTGTAAGGTATCTCTATGGATGCCATTGTCACCTTATCATCACTTTTCAGTTTGAACGCTGTGTGAGGTATACCCATGCTTTTCAGAAACATGATAATCAGAGCAATACCAAGGCCTGCCCCTTCACTGTCATCCTCCAGGTGAGCATATATATCACTGAAATTATCATTCTGAACAGCTACAGCTATTCTCTTGTTTATCCTTTCCTGCTCGGATTTATGAATAGGGGTGCTGTTTTTTACCGTAAAAATAATCCCGTTCTCACCGGGTGTAACACTGAAGAGGATGCTGTTTTCGCTTTTGAGAATGTCGCTTTTAATAAAATCAAAATCACCGATAATTTTTTCTTTAAACAGCGCCATCCCTTTTATATACTGAGCCTGATCATTAATATCAAGGCCCCTCTCTTCAAAAAAGACACGTTTTGCATTGGCTTTAAGTGAATTTACAACAAGCTCTCTCATGATGGTGATGAGGGAATGAAGAAGATACAGGAGATCCCTTTTCCCGAGTATCCTGGTAATTATGCTGTTTATAAGCATCAGAATATCTTCAGAAACATACTTGAAGTTAATCTTTACAGGTTCATCGGAATTAATCTTTTCAAAAATCATTTTTTTCTGCTGGTTAAACATAAATCCTGCTTTATTACTATAGAAAGTTTGATTCTTGCCGCAGGTATTACTCGGATCGCCTTTAATTAAACACTTAATGGCGACTTTGTTCATAAACAGCAGCAGTACAAATCCTCTGCTTATTTTACAGTGGAGTTGTTAAATACCATAAAACCTTTATAATAAATAATCAACATTATATTTTAAGAAATCTAATATATTTGACAAAAATTTCTTGTTTAATTAACATTTCATACAGTTAAAATATGGAGTTATATAAAAAATGCAGATAAAACTCTGGGGAGTAAGAGGTTCTCTCCCGTCACCTTTGAACAATCAGGAATATACAGGGAAGCTACGACGCATACTTGAAATTGCTGCAAGTAAAAGGATTACAGAAACTGATGATCTCGATTCTTTCATGCAGTCACTGCCTGATGAACTCAGATATGTTTTCGGAGGGGACACAACCTGTGTAACAGTAAAATCCTCTTCGGGCAAACTCTACATAATTGATTGCGGCACAGGTGTCAGGCGTCTCGGCAATGATCTCATGGAGGGTGATTGCGCAAAGGGTAAGGGTGTATTGAATATAATGATTACTCACAACCATTGGGATCACATCCAGGGGCTCCCTTTTTTCAGGCCTATATATGTACCCGGCAATGTTCTGAACTTCTATAGCCCTTATAAAAATCAGAAGGAGATACTGGAGCGGCAGATGTCCTCACCGTTCTTCCCTGCAACATTCGAAGGAACAGCCTCTGAAAAAAATTATATACTTATAGATAATGCAACACATGAACCTGTCATGCTCGAAGAAGACCTGAAGCTCAGCATACATCCGCTCAAACACCCGCAGGGATGTTTTGCCTATAAATTTGAACAGAACGGAAAGATCTTTATATTCGCCACAGATACAGAGTTTACCGGTGAGGCGATTGAAAAAGCCGGCGACAAAAACTTCTTCAGAAATGCCGATCTGCTGATTCTTGACTCGCAATATACACTTGATGAAGCTTTTCTCAAAGTTGACTGGGGGCATACAAGCTATACAATGGCAGTTAACTGCTCCATAAACTGGAATGTAAAAAAACTTGTAATGACTCACCATGAACCAGCCTACTCTGATGACATACTCCAGGAGAACTATCTACTTGCTGTTGAACACGCGGAACATATGGCAGATGTTAATACAGAGATTTTCCTGGGCAGGGAGGGAATGGTTTTTGACCTTTAAAAAAATAATACTCCCCTCTCTGCTGATCCTTGCTGTTATAACCAATCCCGCCTATTCACAGAGAACAAAATCGAGCCAATATGCCGGCAGCCAGCGGCATGCGGAGAGGAGCCTTAAAGACAGCAGTTATTTTTTCCATTTTATTGATCCATCCATCTCAAACAAAAGTATTGAAGAGGAGAGGGAGATGTATGTTGAAGCCATACGGCGTGATCTTCTCTCAAGAACTCTTTTTCTGAAGTTCTCCTTCAATACGTCTCTTATTGAGATAAAGAAGACACAGAATCTTCTTATTAATATCTTTAAAAAAGTTATTGAACGGGATGTAAAAGAGGCAATGACCATGCTTAACGAAACAGCCCCGGAGATTATGAAAACCGGAGACCCAAGGGCGAAAAAATATACGTCATTAGGCTACAGGTCAGCCAAATGGGCAAAGACAGTTTCAATGATGGCTGATAATCTCCCGCCGACAAACTATTCAATCAGGCTTTATGAATATGTTAAGGCCATTAAAAATGCGAAATACGCAAAGAGATACGCAATAATTGCAATAATTGAACACCGTCTCCCCCCTGAAAAAAAAGGGAGAATCAATTTTAACAGATATGAAACCGTTGAGGAGCTTATTGAGCAATATCTGCCGGACCTCAAGGAACGATACATGAAAGTACATATGGATAATTTCTATAAGAGCGATACTTCAATATACCAGGCTATATCAGCAAACCCTGAACTGGAAAAACTCCCTGAATATCAGGATTACTCGAAGGCAAACTGATGACAAAGAGAACATTAATAACCGCACTGTCTGCTCTTATTATGGCAGCAGCATCATGCAGCGGAAAACAGACTGACAATAAAATTAACTTTAATCCCTTTTTCACATCTCCTGACGGAATAATAGCTGGAGTCGAAAAAGAGGGTGAGAACTATTACAACAACTATCTCCTCGCAAAAGCATACACGAAAAAGAAAGAACTTAAAACAGCGATCCTCTATTATGCAAACAGCTGTTTTACTTCAAAATATAATTTTTCATTGAGGCTTTTCCCTCATCCTGTTTATGCTTTTCTTGATTCATATTCATCAAAAAGCCCCTATTATAACGATTCCGTATATGAGATAGCATCCATATTCTACCAGTATAACGAGCACGATTATGTGATTAAGTTTACATCACTGATCAAAGATGATGGATCCGCACTTTACCGTGACGTCATAACACTTAAAGCTCGTTCACTTCAGAAACTTAACAGAAACAGTGAAGCGGAAAAAGAACTGCTATCCATTGCAAAAAAATATTCCGACAACAGCTCTGTTGCGGATATCTATATGAAACTCGGTTCGATTTATGAATCATCCGGAAAATTTAATGACGCGGTATCCGCTTATACTGCAATCACCACACTGACAAAAAACGGATGGCATGATGATATCGCGGCAAAAAGGATAATATATCTTTTATCATCCAAAAATATAAAGATCAATGATACCGCAAACAGGATCGCTGTAGCCGGGTCTCTTTTCAGTTCAAAGAATTATGATGCAGCAGAGAAATTCATCGAAGACATTGTCAGAAAAGGTGATAATCGTGAGGCCTCACTTCTATACCTGAAAATACTTACACGGAAAAAATATACTGAATCGGTAAAATTCCTTAAATCATTTGAGAACAGACCTGAATACGCAGAGTTTGCACTTGCGCACGCAAACGAACTATGGGACAACGGAAATAAATATGCCGCAGTGCAGGTTTATGCAAAGATAGCTGATACATCCGACAAAGATATAGCTGACAGAGTGCTGACACGCCTCTCTTTTTATTACGAGGAGAGAAGCAACCCGCTACTTATTAAATATATGGAGATATACAGAAAACTCTTCCCTGACAGCAGCCAGAGCGCCAGGTTCACCTGGCTTATGGGAAGATACTGGCTTAAAGCAGGGAACTACACAGCAGCCTCAACATACTTCACCCAGGGGATTAATAAATACCCTGCAAGTCCGTATACAGGGAATAGCAGGTACTGGCTCTTTAAAATTAATAATATGAAGAAAAACGTTACAGAAAACGACAGGATAAAACTTCTTCAGAACCTGGCTCTTAATAATCCGGAGTCTGTTCATACATTATCACTCCTCTCCGAAGTCGCTGATAAAACCGATACAGCTGTATTAACCGGATTGTATAAAAAAGCAAAAAAGGATGGAGACAACAGCCTGATGCACCTCTATCACACAATGCTTTTTATGAAAGAGGGGTATAACGAATCATGGAGGATGCGGCTCTCCGATCTGGACAGCGATCTTACATCACCATACGAATCTTTTAACAGATTTTTTGCTGAAGGGACATTTAAAAGTGAATATCGAAAAGCACTTACCAACCTGGATCGTTATTTTGCCGCCGGTGATATTGAATCAATAAACAGGGAGCTGAAAATTATTCCTGAGAATGACCCGGATGTAAAGAGAGACATCGCCCTTGCTATGTCCCGTCTCTCAGTGAAATACGGACATTATAACTTCAGTACATTCTACGCATTTAAACTTCTTGATGCCATGAATGCCCGGGAAAACCTTGCATTACTCTCTCCTGAATTTGCAATGTCTCTCTACCCTTATTCATTCAGTGATTGTGTAGACGACGAGAGCCGGAAAAACAGAGTGAAACCGGAAGTTGTCCTTGCCATGATGAAAGCTGAATCAAACTTTAATGTAACCGCTGTCTCACCTGTGGGCGCAACCGGACTGATGCAGCTTATGCCCGCCACAGCAAGAGGGATAGCAAAGGAACTGGGCCTTGCCGCTTATGATCTTAAAGACCCCTGTACGTCAGTTAAATTCGGCGCGCACTATATCGCATGGCTTCACAGGTATTACAAAGGGCAGATTGAACTGATGGTTGCAGGATATAATGCCGGAGCCGGAAATGTTGATATCTGGCTTAAGAAATTTAAAGATAAAGATCTGGACTATATATCTGAATTCACACCTTTCCAGGAAACACGGGACTACATCTTCCGTACCAAAAAATTTATGACTCAATACCGGTCAGTTTACAGAACTGAATAAGGGTATATTATGCGGCTGTTCTTTGCCATAGTTCTTTTAATACCCGGAATTGCCTCTGCTGAAACAGTTATAGGAAAAATTGTTCAGAGTGACGGGCTTATTAAAAGAATTAATATCAATTGCGCGGATGCGGACTGCGGCAGTAAAAGCAGAAATATTACTCCAGGTGAAAGAATCAAAACCGCAAAAAAATCATCCGTCCGTATACTGCTGAAAGATGGAACAGCAGTCATAATTCATGAAAACTCCGATTTAATAATAAACAGGGTAAGATTAACAGAGCGTGACAGGCCCACTGAACTGTATCTTGAAAAAGGGAAGATACAGGTTATTCAGAAAAACCGTTTCCTTGATACATCACTTGTTATAAAAACACCAGTTTCCATAACAAAATCCGTTAATTCCGAAATAAGTATTGTTACAGGGAGAGATGAAACTGCTGTTTTCGTATATTCAGGCGAAGCGGGTTTTGCTGGCATAAATCCGTCAAAAGATAAAGCTTTTATATTAACCGGGGGAGATGAATCTTTTGTTAAGAGAGACGATTCACCGGCAGCCCCTCAAAAAGTTGATAAAATACTGCGGACTTCATGGCTCGGCCGTCTTCTCATTTCTGAAGACTCCAGGCGTGTTCTTGTTTACAGAAAAGAAGGCCGCCCCGCTGACTGGCCCTTCATAAAAAGCGATTGATTCAATTCATGCCTGATATTAAAAAAACCGCATTGTCGTTTATTTACGCTGCCGCACTTACAACATCTTCATGCTCATTCACTAATGCACTCCAGCAGGATAATGAAGCTGCGAAAACATCTGTCAGCAGCAGTATAACTGATTATTCATCCGGAGACTGGGAGACCCGCCTCGCAGCAGTGAAGAGAACTTCAGAATTCAGCGATACAGTCTACGCAAGGAATGTATTAAATCTGATGCTTCAGGCCGCCTCAGACTACCATCCCGCTGTACAGATTGAAGCTATAAAAAGCCTCAAAAAAATGAAATCATATTCCTCTCTTGAAAAACTCAGGGAGCTCACCATGACCGATCCCGATCATAATGTCCGGAGAGCTGCAATAACAGCATTACATGATTATGCATCTGCTGACAATAGTGATATTTTTTTAGCCGGCATAGAAAGCAGAGACTGGCTTATCAGAGAAGCGTCTTATGTCGGGCTCCTAAAAATAAAACCTGATGATATTCAGAAAAACTATATAGGTAAAATTATCAAAGGGATGAAGGACCCGAACCTTTCAGTGAAACTGGCGGTTCTTACAAATGTTAAAATAAAAGATCCATTGCTATATAACGAAATATCAGGTATCATAAATAGAAAAAGAACAGGAGTCTCTCTGCTTAAGGGAGCGCTTGTTGCGGTTAACGGTTATACTTTTGATGATAAAACGAGGAACAGGCTCCTGGGATTACTTACCCACAGGAATAGAGATGTTAGAATCTTATCCCTGCAGGCGCTGAAAAGAGAAAAAATTGAACTTAACTTTTAATCAGATTTTTTTTTCCATTGAAACGTATACTTTATTTTTATTGTCCTGCATATCTTTTTTATAATCTGCCTTGTAGTCCTCTTTGATAAGCTTCTCAAACAGCGGATCCTTCATCTCCTGATCTTTTTTCTTGTCAGGGTCGAGCTTCATACTTTCTACATGAGCCTGATACATCATGAAGAGATTCTGCTTGGCCATCCTGTAATAGTATATTGATGTTATAAGTCTTTTCGCGGAACCGGTGCTTTTGTCTCCGGTATACTTATAATCTTCATAAATGGCTGAGCCTTTTTTGAGAGAAACCTTGGCATTTTCAAGATATTTATCCATAACAGCATCACGCCCTTTACCATCAACATCACGTTCAATGCTTACCTGGACATTTCTCTTAATCCCTTTTGTTAAAAATGCAGTTGAATCATTGTGATAATCACCTGCCATTTTTTTTGCAACCTTGAATATCTCTCTTTCATTTTCAGTGAACTTGCCTGCCGCCTCTTCCGTTTTATCCTGGAAGTATAACGCAGTTGCATCAGCATACTGGTCGATAAGCTTCTGTACCTCAGCCTCTCCCCCGCCGTAATTCAGTATAGCAGAACGGAGCAGTTTTATATTCCTGAAATTCTCATAGCTGAGTCTCTTCACAACAGAAGTGGGGCTGTATTGAGCATTATACTGCTTCTCACCCTCCTGGGCATGACCCCCTGAACTGAAATAAAAAATATTTATAAGGACCATAAGCGCAAGGAAAAGCCTTCTAATCATAAAATCCCCCATATAGTTAAAGAAAAAAAATGGTGTTACTGATTTTTAATTGAACGTTTATAATAGAATCTAATAAATGGATAAAGTCAAGAAAAAATGAGTTTTGCTGACATTAAAATAATGTAAGAGGTCATCATGCTCCCCGAAAGCACTGTAATAACCGGCTCAGGTCTCAAATCAATGTCGCTGAAAATTGCGGGATTATTTCTCCTTGAAAGAAACATTATGGTTCTTTCAAGAGCAGGAATTAAAAGAATATCTCTCATCCTTTCAGAGGAGGAGGAGAACTTTTTTAACAATAATATCCTTAAACATATCAGGAATGCCGAAGCAGAAATTGCACTGATGAGCGGAAAAATCCCCTCTGACGGTTCAATTGTTATCCCTTCGAATGTATTTATACAGCAGCATAATATTACAGAGCATGAGACATATTTCAGAAAAAACAGAAAAAACCTTGAACCGGTTTACAATGATGACCTGTTCATTGTTGAAGATCAATCAGCATGCAGAAAAGCTGAGAAAAAAATCTCCGAATATATTATAAAAAATACCGGCGGCTACATAGCGCAGAAAATAAATAAAAGGATCTCTATTCCAATCAGCCTCAGACTGACTCCCACGAGGATTCACCCTAATTACCTGACAGTTTTTAACATGATAATAGGGCTGCTGAGTTCATTTTTCATCTTCATGGCTGCATCTGATAATTATTCTCCTCAGGCCATATACACATTCATGGTCCTTGGGGGATTCCTGTTTCAGGCAGCATCAGTTCTTGATGGAGTTGACGGTGAAGTTGCAAAATTTACATTGAAGGTATCTAAAATCGGAGGGTGGCTCGACACGTTCAGCGACAACACAACCCTGATACTTTTCCTGGTTTCAAACTCCTGGCTGTTCTACACAAAAATGGGGGGTATGATATCGCTCATTACAATCATTGTTCTGTTTGCCGGGCTTGGCATTATGCTTGGCAGCATAGTGAGTTATCTCAGAAAATACAGCGACTCAGGTTCTCTTGTAGCTTATGATAAAGAATTTCTTCAGAAACTCCCTGAAACAGACAGGCTTGTGACATTTGCACTGAAGATGAAGTATATCACTAAAAAAGAGATGTTTTCGATATTCTTCTTTCTGTTCGCATTTACAGGACGTATTTACTATATAATTCCTATGGCGGCGTTTGTTCTTCTGGCTGCTTCAGTAATTCTTGTGATTATTAACAGGAGATATATGGAGAGCTTTGCAGAGAAAAGAAACAGCTGATTTTTTTAATCAGCTGTTTTTCTGCATCTTTCTGTGATCTACATGTATTGCTTTAACCTGTCTCTTCTTGATTTTGGGAGCTCCTTCAGGATTATATTTCTCCTGAACATCCTCAATGGGATTGGTTACAAGCATCCTCACAGCCTGCTCTGCTTTATTAAGCACATCAATAAGAAGAAGGTTCTCTTCAAAAGTAAAGTCCTGGAGAAGATACTCCTCCATTGACATACCCTCCGGGCATCCCCCGACACCGACTCTTACTTTTGCGAATTTGTCTGATTTAAGAGCAAGAGCCATTGAGTCAACACCGGCATGAGCAAGGTCAGCATACATATAATCTACCCGAAGTTCTCCAAGTTCAAGAGAGGAGTCTTCAACAATGCAGATGATGTCCTTAACATTTATGCGCAAAAATGAAGCGATGTATAAAACAGATTCACCAATAAGGTTAACAAAAGTCTGAGGCTTGAGGAGAACCACATCATTCTTCGCGATTTTCCCCCGCCCTATTACAGACTTTTTTTTCTTGATTCTGACATCAATATTTTCGTTGTTTGCCAGAATATCTATAACCTTGAATCCGATATTCTGCCTGTTGTTAGCAAATCTTTCCCCCGGATTACCAAAGCCGACTATTAATTTCAATAAAGCGCTCCTTTAAAAAACTTTATATCAGCAACCTGATGAGACAGCAGACCGACTTCAAAGTTTCATAAAAAAATCAAAATACAGATCCGGAAAGCTGAAAAAACATTATTCTGCAGACGCTGGTGCTTCTCCCTCTGCGGCAGGAGCCTCTTCCGCTGTTCTCGGTCTTTCAACAGACGCGACAAGGCTGTTTCCGCTTGTAAGAATTTCAATTTCATCGCTAATTTTTATATCGCTTACATGTACAGATTCACCTACGCCAAGCTGTGTAATATCAACAGTTATCTTTTCAGGCAGAAATGCAGGTGCACAGAAAACAAACAGTTCTCTCTCACCATGTTCAAGAATTCCCCCCTGTTTAAGGCCTATCGGTGTTCCAATGAGTTCAACAGGTACGTGAGTTTTAATTTTCTCACCCTTAGTTACTTTAAAAAGATCGAGGTGGAGGATTCTACCTGTTACAGGATGTTCCTGATAATCCTTAACATAAGCCATCAGATCCCCTTCACTCTTCCCTTGAATATGCAGATCGAATATAACGCTCTCAGAGATGCGACCTTTAAACAGAAGTGAAAATTCCTTCTCTTTAACTTTGATTACATCAGATTTTCCGTGCGAATATACAACTGCAGGGATGTAGCCTTCCACTCTCAGCCTGTTGCATGAGTTTTTGCCGGTTTCGGTTCTTAACTCAGCATTTAAAAGCTTACCATTCATCTACTTTACCTCAGTATTTATTTTATCTTAATTTAACATTAAGTATTTTAAAAAACAACCATTCCTCTCTGTCGTTCCCGCGAAGGCGGGAATCCGCTTATTTCAAGCTTGAGATTCCGGCACTCCGTTGTCACTCCGGCCGGAATGACAAAGATTAAAGAAACAGGGAGCTTACCGATTCCCCGTTATGAATTCTTCTTATTGCCTCTCCGAACAGAGGAGCTATTGAAAGCACCTGCATGTTCCTCAGTTTTTTGTGATCCGGAAGAGGAATTGAATTTGTAAAAATTATCTCTTTAAAATTAGCGTGCTTCAGATTATCTACCGCATTCTCAGAGAGTACCGGATGAGAGAAAAGGCAGTAAACATCATTAGCCCCTCTTTCTTTAAGAGCATCAGCAGCTTTAGATATCGAGCCCGCTGTGTCTGCTATGTCATCTATCAGAATACAGTTTTTATCTTTTACTTCTCCGATAACATTCATTATATCAACAACATTTGCTTCGGGTCTTCTTTTATCAATAATAGCAAGGCTGGAGTTCATCTTCTTCGCGAGGAACCTGGCCCTGTCCACTCCGCCTGCATCCGGAGAAACAACTACAACATTTTCAAGTGTAAGGCTCTTGAGATAATCTATTGCAATGGGGGATGCATAAAGGTTATCAACGGGAATGTCAAAAAAACCCTGTATCTGGTCAGCATGAAGATCCATTGTGAGAACCCTGTCAGCTCCAGTAACCTGTATTATATTTGAAACTACCTTTGCTGAAATCGGGACCCTGGGCTCAACTTTGCGATCCTGCCTCGCGTACCCGAAATATGGAATTACAGCAGTTATGCGTGATGCGGACGCTCTTACTGCCGCGTCGATCATAAGTAGAAGTTCCATTATATGATCATTTGACGGATTACATGTTGACTGTATTATAAAAACATCATGAGCACGGACATTATCCTTCAGTTTGACAGAAATTTCACCGTCCTTGAAGCGCTTCAGGTCTATACCTGAAAGCTCAGTCCCCAGATATTGTGCTATCTCAAGTGCAAGCTCCCCGTTAGATGAGCCTGAAAATATCTTTAAAGGGCTGTTATTCATCTGATTTGTCCTCGGTTTTCTTCGCAACATATTTCTCCAGTGAAATCAGCTCATCGCGTGTATTTATTCCTCTACCCTCAACCGGATCCTGAAGAACGACTGTTTTGACAGTAAAGCCTGCCTCAAGCACATATCTTAATGCATCAGGAAGATAATATTCCCTCTGAGCATTATTTGTATCAATCCGTTTAAGGCCTTCAAAAAGGAGTCTGCTGTTAAATATATAAGTACCGCTGTTGACTTCAGTAATTTTTCTCTGTTCATCAGTTGCATCTTTCTCTTCGATTATCGCTGAGAAAGACCCGGAGTCATATATGATTTTGCCGTAACCGGTAGGATTCTCCTGGATCATTGTAAGGACTACTGCACCGCAGTCGGGATTTTCAATTTCACGGACTAAAGCCTGAAATGTTTCAGGTTTTATCAGCGGGACATCTCCGCATGCGACAACTATATTCCCGTCATAATCTTTAAAATAAGATTCAGCCTGCATTACAGCGTGACCTGTCCCCAGCTGTTCGTGCTGCCAGACAAAATTCACCCTGCCGTTGAGTTGCTGTATGACATCATCCCCTTTATAGCCCACAACAACAAGAATATCATTTATCCCTGCAGTATTAAGGCTTTCCACAACATGTCCGATTAGAGGTTTTCCGCAAAGAGGATGAAGTACTTTGGGGAGCTCGGACTGCATCCGAACCCCTTTTCCTCCGGCAAGAACAATCGAAGAAATATTCTTAATTGTCCGTCTCCTGAAAATAGTTATTCTGAGGCGCAAGGATTCGAACCTTGGGATGCCGAGACCAAAACCCGGTGCCTTACCACTTGGCGACGCCTCAATTGTGTGTAAGTATTATCAGCAAAAAACTAATGACACATTTCTCAATATCTCTTTAGAAAGTCAATCATTAATTTTTCGGCACTCCATATTAATCAAAAAAACCCTGTTTCCCCCCCTTTCAAGCTCTTCTGCGGCCTGCCGGGAAGAGTGATAATCTTTAAACACTCCGTAAACCGAAGATCCCGATCCTGACATAAGGGCAAAATCAGCCCCAAAATCATACAACTGACTTTTAAGTCTTTCAAGTCCGGGGTGCTGCTGAAAAACAGGTTTTTCAAAATCATTTATAAAATATTTTTTCCATTGTAAAGGTTCACCAAGCAGAGAATACAGCGCATTTTTTCTTTGCTGCAGCTCCCCTGCGGTATAGATATTATCATATCCTCTTTTAAGCGAGGAGTATGCCATTCCGGTATTTACATGAATCCCGTTATTCACCAGAACAACAGGATAGTCCAGGACGCTGTCAATCTGCTGAAGGATCTCGCCGCGCCCCTCTGCAAAAGCCACCCCCCCCTTTAGAAAAAAAGGGACATCCGATCCGCTCCTGGAAGCGGCAGAAAATAAAGGCTCCTCCTGCCGGAGTTTCAGCGCTGTTCGTACCAGCTCAAGAGCTGCGGCAGCATCACTGCTCCCACCTCCTATGCCGGCACCTGAGGGGATATTCTTTTCAATTGAAAACCTTAAATATCCCCCCAGAGATAAAGCTTTCAGATACTTTTTCACGGCAATCGATATCAGATTTTCATCCGGAGGAATATCCTTAAGAACATCAGCACAACCCCCTCCGGAATTAATAATTTCCACATCAAGGGACTTTTCATGGGGGCCTACCTCAAATGACTCCAGTTTTAAAAGATCAGAAAGGCCTATTTCAGCCATTATGCTCAGCAGGTTGTGAAAATTATCATTTCTCCTGTTAAGCACCTGAAGATGGAGATTGAGCTTTGCAAAAGCTTTACGGCTTGTAAAAAATTCTGTCTGCATATTTATTATATTTTCTGAATGCTGATTATATGACAAAATTTCTGAAAAGTCAAGAATAATACAGTGTTCCGCGCTTATACGGGTAATAAAATTGTGCAGTTTTAAATATTTAACTTGAAATAAAGGGGGAATCTGCTTGATTATTTCTTTTAAAGATAATACTATTCCGGGTTGATAAATTGGACTATTTACTCATATTTTCACATACAGCAGCTGCATCCGTCTCTCTATACCTGTTTCTTCTTCATATTATTAAACGCCGGAAATTTACAATAAACCGGGTATTCTCTTTTATCTCCTTCGGATTGTTTCTCCAGTATTCTCTCTTTATTGTCATCAATTTGTTCCCCGGCTTTGCAGCGGAAAAAGGTCTTCTTAATATCCTGATTTTTTTTCCTGTTGTTATTCTTACTGCAACCCTGCTTGTTTCAATGCTGCACCCCCTTGGAAGGATAAGGCATAACATACCTGCTTTTGCAGCAGCGATTCTTATAATAATTACAGATAGTGTGTTTATTTTTCTATACTCCCCTATTTTAACTTTCGGACAGGGTATGGAGATCCCGAAAAACAATACTACTATAATACAACTTGCTCTGATAATTATTCTTATGGCTGTTGCCCCGATACTCCTTCTGCTGAGAACAAGCAGGCACAGCATGAACCGTATACGCAATACTGTTCTATATTACATCACCGGTGTTCTCGTCTCCTATATAATATTTATTGCTGTTTACTTCACAGGCCATCACTACGCAGGAATCAATCTTCTGCAGAATCCTTATGCCTCAATTCCTGTTATATACCTTCTCATTATTACAGGGTATCTGCTCCTTGATCTGAGACACAACGACTTCAGCAGATTCTACAGAGAGACCCTGCTGATAATTATCAGTTTCTTTGTTTATGCTGTGCCTTCATGGTTTTTTCTGCATTACGCAGAGACACTCAATCTTCAGCCGCTGTTTGGGCTGTTGCTGAAATCCTCAGTAATATTTTTATGGCTTGTTATATCATACAGGCTTCTTAACCCCTTGCGGGAATTTCTGCGTCACAGCAGACTCAACAAACTGACAAATGAAGTTAACAATATACTGGTCCCTATTCATGAATTAAGAAAAATTACCGATATGGAAAAATTCTGGACCTTTATTACACAGGATAACTTTCAGGGGCTTCAGAAGGGATTCGGTATTCAGTCTGCCTACTTTATGCTTATCAACAGAAAGGACAAGGGGTATCATTTCACATACGGATTCGGGCCGGGGATTGAACCAGATTTTTTAAGCAGGGAGAGCGTAATAGTCAAACAGCTCTCTTCATATAGCGGGATATTTGAAAAATCATATCTTCTGACAGATATTAATCTTGAGGGTTCAGAAAACGAGATAAACGATTTCTTTACAGCCAACAACCTGGAATCAGTTATACCCTTCAGAAACATGTCCGGTGTGGTTGTTGGTTTTCTTTTCCTTGGATCAATTTCAGGGACAAAGGGGTTTAATGCTGATATTCTTGACGCACTTGAAATTTTCAGGATTAAACTTCAGAATCTCCTTACAACAGGAATTATTCTCGATGAGGTTACTGCTGATCAGGTAAATGACCATGACCGCATTGTTGTTAATACAATTAAAAAACGTATATTACCGGATGAAATGATATCTATACCGGGTGTAAGGATCAGCTCTCTCCATATAAACAACTCACCGGCAGGCGGTGATTATATCGACAGTGTCAAGATTGGCAAAGACAGTTCTATTCTATTTATGTCGGACACTTCGTATTCAGGAATAGAC
This sequence comes from Spirochaetia bacterium UBA5763, assembly GCA_002418835.1. Classification (GTDB taxonomy): domain Bacteria; phylum Spirochaetota; class UBA4802; order UBA4802; family UBA5550; genus UBA5550. The sequence continues at coordinate 35,921 of DIEX01000026.1, forward strand.
TCAGCATTAATCGCTTTGCAGCAGTATTCAATACTCCATTCCCGCACAATGATCTTTAATTCAGCCGAAAAAGTACTTAATACCATGAACCAGGTTCTTAAAACTTCAAGGTTATCAGGAAGTTACGTTAAATCCGCCTGTATCATTATATCATCAGACGGGAATTTTACCTACTCAAACGCTTCGTTTAATCCCCTTATGATTTTCGATCATGATTCAGGAAAAATAAACGAAGTTGAGACACCGGGTATACCTCTTGCTGTTGAGATGAACTACAGGTACACCATGACATCAGCAAGGCTGAGGGAGGGCTCCATCGGAATACTCTACTCAAGCGGCCTGACCTCCTCATGCAATGATGCAGGTGAGCCTTTTACATTAGACATGATTAAGGCAACAGCTGCCAGATTTTCCCGGCAGAACCCCTCAATTATTACACGTGAATTATACCGGGAGTTTAACCGTTTCACTGGAGGGAAGCAGCAGACAAATGATATATCTTTAATTGTTTTCAAAAAGGTAAAAATTGCTGATGAATAATGCAGCATCCGGTTTTTTAAAAAGTGTAGCAAAATACAAAAAAATAATGATTATCATACAGGGTTCACCTGACCCTGACGCCATAGCTTCATCCTTTGCAATCAAAGAGCTGCTTAAAAATATCTCTATCGATTCTGAAATCTTTGCATTAAAAAAAATTTCTCTCTCCCAGAACAGGGCTTTTATAAAATTTCTGGATATCCGCCTGAAAATAGTTAAAGAGCTGCGGCCTGAAAATTTTGAAGCTTATATCATTACAGACTTTCAGAATAATGAAGTAAAAGGGATATCTGAAAAGATCCCCTGCGCAGCTCATATTGATCATCACCAGAAAGATCCGGAAAGGCTCCCTGCTGATTTCTCACTGATTAAAACTGAATCGGGATCCGCCAGCACACTTGTAACTCTCATGCTGAAAAATATGGATATAAAACTTAGTGAAAACCAGTGTAAAGCTGTTTCAACTGCATTGATGTTCGGAATCCAGACTGATACAGACTCTTATATTCATGCAGGTGATATCGATATCGAGGCCCTGGAATTTCTATCCTCCAGGGCTGATATGGATATAATAAACAGACTCAACGGTATACCTATGTCAGGGCCCACTCTCTCATTTTACAACAGAGCCCTGACACATGGGACAGTCTATAAAGAGTGGGGTTTTTACGGTATAGGTTATATTGATATAGAGCATAGGGATTCTCTTGCAATTGCGGCAGACCTTCTGCTTAAAAAAAGCGGCCTGAAAACAATTGCAGTCTACTCAATTGTTTCTGACTCCGGAAAACATGAACTGTTTCTGGATGTATCGCTCCGGACAAAAAGCGGAAATCTCGACCTGAACTCCCTTATAAAAAAAATAACTCCAACAGGCGGAGGGAGAGTTTACAAGGGGGCTTACCAGATCAAACTCGATTATTTCAGAAATGCCGCTGACAGGGATGCCCTGTGGGGAACTGTTGAATCTGTTACAGTTGACTGGCTCAAAAAATCGAGGGATAATGCCTACCTGCATGAACTTACAGGTATAACTAAAAATATTTTCCACAAGGCTGTTTCCTTCCTAAAAAATAAGTGATATTGTTCCGCTGATTTCATACGAAAAGACTTCACGGCTGACTCCGTTATTCTCGCGGTTACGGTATTTTTCAAGCGCCAACCTTCCAGCCATACCCCCTCTTACATTTTTATGCAAATCCAGTGTAAGGTTACTCTTCAGCATATAGAGATCATACGGTTCAGGGGAAACTGTTTTTGTATAATCGTACCTGTCTATCTCCATTGAATACTCTGCGCTGAAGACAGGGAGTCCATTCAGTTTATAGAACAGGGAAAAATAATCATATATCCATTTAACATCTGTTTCGTAAAAAGCGGAAAATTTATATCCTTTATCTGTTTCGCTGAAACTGCCGCTCCCCTCCATATTTAAAACGTAAATATAATCAGAATCATTTTCGGAACATTCATAATCAATGAATTCTTCACTCTTCCTTTTTCTGTAATCCAGTGAGCCTTTTACTCCGAAACTGGTCCTCTCTATTTTAAAAGTCACCCCCAGAGAGGGTGATATCTTTTTTTCATCTATATTCTCTGTTATCAGCATGCTGTCAGTGTAATCTATTCCTGTACTTAAAGTGGCTCCATGATACGGAAGGCCGGTGCTGTTGTCCCTGAAAAATCCGAAGCTCAGTATTTTCATAAGGTCAAAATCGGAGCAGATCCCGGTCTGCCATGTCACCACCTGGTTCGGAATCCCGTAAAGGTTTCCCCTCTCGCAGACCTGTCCCAGACTCCCCGATACTGTAATGTCCGCCACATCAATATTTGCAGAAAGGTCAGCTGTAACTTTTTCATCAAGCCGCAGGGAGTTATCATACTCAATGGAACTGTTTAACTCCATGAGTTCAATTTTTTCATTCATTGATTTATAAATCAGATCTCTCCCCCTTGCGTAGTTTCCTCTGCCGGTAAAATTAATTCCCGGATAATTTTTGTAGAGATTATATGCTTCAGGTGACAGTTGCGACAGGACTCTTGATACGCCGTACTCCTCGTTAAAATAACCTGTCTCCTCCCCTTCATAAGGGACATCTGTTTCATTTAGAGTCATCCCCCTTGTATAGCCTAACTGAAAATGCCGTACTTTCTCAAAAAGCTTAATTTTTTTCAGCATCACCGGAATTTTTATGCCGGTATTGAAAGTTGAAATACTCCCCTTGGACCTTGAAAAAATACCTGTATCAGTAAAATCACTGCCGTAATCCTCAAAGGAATTCTCTCTGTAGCTGAAGCTTAAATTATACTCAGGCGAAAGATACTCCATCCCGCTGTACCCTGTGGTAAAGGTGACACCGTTGTTTCTTTCCAGATATTTTGTATCTTTCATCGGCAGAAAAGGGAGATGATAATCACCTTTTAATTCATCGTTTATGCCAAGGCTGTTGCTTTGCCCCTGCCAGGCTACAATCTCGCTGGCTGACATATTCAGAACAGGTCTTACAAAAAAACCTCCGCTTGCGTAATCCAGACGCACTGAAGCATCAGCTTTCTGCCTTTTTTCAGTCTCCTTTAGAGGGAGATAACCTGAAAGAACGGTATCTGAAACTGTATCTGATCCGCGACGCGAGCTGTCCGCTGAGAAAAGCATATTCATTGTGAGACTTGCAGTGAGTTTACCCCAGAGAAAATCTGCGAATTGCTGAGTCCATGTAATAACAGGGGAGTGAACCACTTTGTCAGTTTTCTCTTCGTAATCAGCGCCGGATACCTCAAGGTCTTTCTCCCCTTCAGTCCTGTCCATTGAATAGGAGACCGTTACTGACGGGACATATCCCCCTGTTGAGGAAAATGCTGAATTCAGTAGAAGATAATTTCTCTGAACGCGCCCCCTTTTATCTATGGGGAGATTTTCATCTATTGAATCTGAAACGCTATCCTCCCTTATATAATCTGCTGACGCAGCCCAGTTGGGGAGTATTCTTGTTGAAGAAAAAATTTCGTGATACACTTCGCTTATATCTTTCTCTGTCCTGTTCGGAGAGCTGAAGGATGAAGAAATATTTTTATAAATATATTTCAGATCAACATTGGAGAACAGCGGTGTACCTGAACCGGTTTTCATCAGTGGTTCAAGTATCCTGAGTTGTGCCTCATACCATTTAGCGCTCCCCTCCTGATCTTCAGGCTCGGAAACATATATATCGTTAAACCAGATTTTGCCGGATGTATTAGTTCCGGTTATTTTCAATGTGATATATTTTATTCTTCGCATATCAGGTGAACCTGTTACCTGGTATTGCTCAATTTCACCTGAGGACTTTGAATTGAGTTTAAACGCAAGCCCCAGCCATGCTGATGTTGATGCAGGGACAGTCCGGAATTCTATGTAGTCATTATCTGATGATCCTATGATATAGCTGATATAGTTCGAAGCAGAGATGCTTCTGACATTTATCCATGCGTTAAGTGTATTGTAAAAACGGAGGTCCATTTCTTTCGCGAATCTTTGTGTTACAGTGAGTTCAGTATGCGATGAATCTATACCATATTCCATCTGAAGTGCGGTTTCTGTCTTTGTTCCAATATCATCCGCGCTGTCATCTCCATAAAGTGATTCATAAAGCCCTGTCTGCTTCAATAGAAAGGAATCGTTTCTGTAATCGCTGTCATTTATACTATCCACCATTGTCAGTTTAATTACATTCGGATCACTGACAGAGGTGCCGTCAAGTTCAGCATTTTTCCATTTTGAGGTAACGAGTTTCATGCTGTCTATGTATATACGCCCTGTATTCCCTGCATTCCGCTCGCCATAAAGTCTTATATTTTTAACCTGCTGAAGTATGTCAATTTCAGTTGATGTCAGGGAACTGTTGTCTATATAAACACGAATCTTCTGCCAACCGTTGCCCGCCTGAATGACAGGAACATCTGCTGATTCAATCTTGCGCCTGTAAACTCTCTCGTCTGTATCCAGTACACCATTACCGTCAAGATCCTCTGTGTTAAGTACACCATCACCCATTGTTGACCTGTTTAAACCGGGGCCTGAACCAACAGTTGTTATATTGTTCCCGAATTTATATCCCCTGTCCTCCGAATAACCGCTTGAAGGTTCTGAATCAATATACCCGTTCCTGTTTGCATCCTCTGTATCAAGAACACCATCATTATCAGAATCCTCGTTAACCGAACCAAGTTCCATATAAAGATCAATTATATTCCCCGCACTCCCCTCATACTTTACCCATAACTCAATATACTGAATTCCGGAAAGATCAACTGAACCCTCTGCCAGGCTCCTTGTGACTGCAGAAAAACAGTCCCCTGATGTAAAATCAAAATCAAAAACCAGTGAACGCTGATTATCCAGATCTGTTATGCTGTTGTCAATATGCCCTGCTGCAATATTAAACGGGCCCGGCTTGACACTGTAGTCAATTTTATATGGAGTAAATCCTTCACCAAGCAGTGTTTCAGGTGAGCCGGGATCCCGATAGTAGTAATAATTCAGAATCCCCCTTACAGCAGCAGTTTCTGAAAAAGGAATGGATGACAAAATCCAGTCCTTCTCTGAAAGTGAGACTGACAGTGTATCACTGGATGTCTCCATATTGTCTATGAGGCCTTTGCCGAAAGTATTTACATCTTTTACGCTTCTTGCGTGTTCAGCATAAAAAGAAAGTTCAGCAGGGACGTTTCTTCTGCTGCCGGTAATTGCCCTGAAAAATTCTGTAAGCCGCTTCTGTGTAAGTTTAAGGGTTGCGTCCCCTTCAAAGACAAGAGTTGATTCAGATTCCTCCCCCACGTCAGGAATAACATCAGTTTCAGCATCTTTAGAGAGGAGCACACTGCCGCCGATCCTCAACTCTTTGCTGACATTGTAATCACCTCTCATCCCTCCGATAAATTTTCCGTCGCTCCGCCCGAAAGGCAAATATTCATATTTTACTTCAACCTGCGTACTGGAGCCGATGACAGGATTGTTCGGATTTGTAAAGGCAAGGTAGCCGGAAGTATAATCCACACTATAAAGAGAAGAGGAAACCTCTCTGCCGTCAATCTTTACCCTGACGCTCTTTTCGATAAGATTGGAATTGGTGAGCTGAAAACTTCTTGCCTCAACTGAGTAGTCTGCTTTTATGCTGTATCTGGAATATGTGTATGAGTTCGTAAGTGTTGTTTCACTGTAAATATATGATGCAGATGAGGCGAGGAGCGATCTGAAAGGCTCCCTCAGATAAAACTGTACAATCCCGTTTGAGTAATCCACACTATAGGACGACAGCGACTGTTTTTCAGATTCAGGTATTACACTGTTCTCCTTCCAGAAACCCAGAGAGAGGTTCCCTGAAATAAGATTTTTTGATCCGAGAAAGTAAAAAGAACGGATTTCATATATATCAAGATTAAGTTTGCCGTCGTTATTTTTATCCAGCGCGGAACTATAAATAAAATTTTTATTGAGATCCTCATTTATCGAATACCCGTATTTAATAAAAACAAAAATTCTCCCTGTAAAAGTTCCTCCGGGATGAGTGGAATCACCGGGTGATACGGCGCAGGGGTCAAGCGTCCCGCCGCTCCTGTTGTACACCGCGAAGATCCTTGCATTTTCAGGGACATCCCGTATGAATTTAATGACTCCGGTTGTATAATTGATGGTATAATCAGTACCATTAACCAGCCTTGTATAATAACCTCCATCAAGAGAGAGCTGAATAGCATTATAATTATTATGCTGGTTCTGATCATCCATGTATAATTCAAAACTGTCTGTTGATATGTTTACAGATGACGGAGCATAAGTGGAGGGATTTAAGGGAGCAGATGTTATTGCAACCAGCGAATAGATGCCGGGCGTAGTCGGCATTGCAGAAACGCCGTCATATCTCACAAAGGGTTCAAGCTGGTAATAAGTCTTTCTTATATACTGATAATCTGCAAGCTTTGTGTTACCCTGCGAAGAGTTCCCCCTGAAATAATCAACAGCAGTCTCACCCCTTGCAATACTTCCGAAAGCCTTAAAAAGAAAATTTTCCCTTCCGAGAGTAAAATCCATACCAAGGCCCTTTGCGTCAGTGTTATCGTACACAGCAAATTTTGAATGATTGAACTTTATATCAATCTCCCCGGCGTTTACCTCTCTTACAAGCTCATCATCAGAGAGAGCCCTGTACTGCATAAGGTAATGATTCTCCTCACGCTTGCTGTCGTGATCAACATAAACAGTTACCCTGTCACCGGCTTCACCCTCAACGTGAAGCTGAATAACCTGTTCCGGGAAGAAACCTTTGCTTATAACTTTTGATACAGGTTCATCCTCATCATACTGTTTATACTTTTTATCCGTAAACCTCACCGCACCGTATTTAAGGTTAAGGCTTGCGGTTCCGTATGTGCTTATGTTTAAGTTATCCCCGGAGTATATGTTGCCGCTGTCAGGGTCCTTGAGATAATTATAGCGGTTTTTATCAGAGGTGTATTCATACCAGTCTCCCCTGTTGTAACCTGATGGATCAGACTCCCCTGTTGAAATAAAAACACGGTCTTCTCTTCTCTTTTCAGCACTGCCGGATGATCCAGATTTTTTTTCCAGGAAATCGACAAACCTCTCCCTGTAACCACTGTTTTCAGCTGCCTGGGAAAAATAAATTGCAGATGCAGTTATAGATATTATGGAAAGATAAATTAGATATTTTTTTGCCATTCAGCAGCTGTTTTGTTTTTTTATCTGATACTACAAAACTCTGCTGATTAACGCAATAAAAATATTACCACATTCTGCTCATGTAAGGATACGGATTGATAGGGATATCGCCAAGCCTGATCTCATAATGGCAGTGATTCCCTGTGGCGTTACCCGTCATGCCTACATAGCCGATTTTATCACCCTTGTTTACTTTGGCGCCTTTTCCAATTGCCACAGCCCTCATGTGAGCATAAATTGTTTCATAACCGAATTTATGCTGAACCCTGACCGCAAGGCCGTAGCCTCCATTGAAAGATGCTGATACAACCGTCCCTGGAGCAGCAGCCCTGATCGGAGTACCTGCTGAGGCTGCTATATCTATACCTGTGTGGAAATCCCTACCGTGGCCGAAAGGTGACCTCCTCCATCCGAAGAGAGATGATATATGCCCCGGATTCGGAACAATAGAAGGCATATCATTTATTACCTTACTCCTGACATCTATGAAGTTTTTGATAGTTTTAACTGTGCTTGTTGTACTGAGAAGGTCTTTCTGAACATCTTTCATCGCAAAGATCTCAGCAGGCACAATCCGTTTATTCTTCAGGAGTTCATCCATGGTCTCTTTGTCATATTCTCTATATGACCATATATCACCGATTTCATCCGTTCCGGCCGCAAGCTGGTACAGTTCCTCAATTTCAGGCTTAAGGTCATCCATTAAATCTATTATTTCATCCGTAGCCTGTTCATACCTGATAAGGTCAGCGCGAATATCATTATAAGAGAGGAGCAGTTTCTCCTCCTCATTTTTTATCTGTCTGTTTTTTATTACAGCGTAGGATGATGTTACAAGTATAACTACAAATAGAGTGATGAAGAAAAATATAATAAATTTGGAAATCTGGAAATTAAATATCTTTTTTTCATTGTGAGGGATAAACATGACTGTCATCTTCTCGTGACCTTTTTCGAGAAAACTTTTCCAGACCTTCTCTTTTTTCTTGGCGAACATAAACCAGTTTTCATAGAATTTTCTGGATAATTTGTTATGATAATTTCTTATTCTGAATCTCATATTTTTTACTCTTCTTGTTTTCTATTCATTATCGTCATTGCCAGGAGCCCTTCGACAAGCTCAGGATAAACTCCGCGACGTGGTAATCTGTCATTTTAATGCTTTATTACGCCAATTATAACAAAAAACGAAATATTTAGAACAATGTCATTTCGAAGAAGCGTCAGCGACTGAGAAATCTATTTTCATTAATAATTTTTAGATTTCTCACATTCGTTCGAAATGACAGTTTGGTGTTCTAATTCAATCGTAACTTGCTATAATGCGATTTCTATCCACTACAGATTGCTCACCTACGTTCGCAATGACCCAAAAAGTTTTACTTTGTTCCTCTACTCTACCTTATCGGCAGATAAATTTACATTTTTATTAATATATCCATATTTAGCAAGACTTTTTCTATCAGAAAACAAGGCCCAGAACCTGGCTTACTGTCCTGGCTCCGATAATCTCGCCGTCAAAACCCGCGCCTCTGGCTTTTTCCACATCACCTTCAGAGAGATATATTCTTTTAAATCCGGAAAACCTGAACTCCTGCACCCTCTTCTCAATCTGTGAAACCGGGCGCAGCTCACCTGCAAGGGAGACCTCGCCAATAAAACCGCTCCCCTCCTCAACAGATTTTTCCTTGAGGCTTGAGGCTATTGCAATTGCCACAGCAAGGTCGCCGGAAGTTTCGCTGATATTGAATCCGCCTGAAACATTTATAAACACATCAAAATTACCGAGTTTCAGCCCGGAATGTTTTTCAAGCACAGCGCATATTATCAGGAGCCTGTTGATGTCAAAACCGTCCGATAATCTTCTGGGATTGGAAAAGCTGGAAAAAGTTACAAGTGCCTGCACCTCAAAGAGAATAGTTCTGCTCCCTTCAAAGGCAGCAGATACAGCATTCCCCGGTGAGGGAGATCTGAAGGGATTCAGGAATATCCTGTTTTTATCCTTAACCTCCTCAAGCCCCTTCTCTGTCATGCGGAAAAGCCCCAGCTCATTCACAGATCCATACCTGTTCTTGAACGCGCGGAGTACACGGAACTCCCGTGAGAAATCCCCTTCGAAATATAAAACTGTATCTACAATATGCTCAAGAAGTTTGGGACCGGCAATGCTCCCCTCTTTAGTGATATGGCCTATGAGAATAACAGGCAAATCGCTGCGTTTAGCAAGGTCAACGAGCCTTGAAGCAGATTCCCTAACCTGGCTCACTGACCCCACTATCCCCGGAAGTTCGGAGTTATACACAGTCTGAATTGAATCAACAATAAGGCAACCGGGCTTCATTTTGTGGGCCAGGGAGATAATATCATCAACTTCATTATTTACGGAGATATTCACTTTTGACGGATCAATAGATATCCTGTCACCTCTCTGCCGTATCTGCGCAGGGGATTCCTCGCCGGAGATGTAAAGAGACCTGAGCTTCTGTGAAATCTGAAGCGCCAGAGTAGACTTTCCGATACCGGGCTCTCCACCAAGAAGTATAACAGATCCGGGCACAATCCCCCCGCCGCATACAAGGTCGAACTCGCTGTTTCCTGTACTGATCCTCTCAAGGTTCTCTTTCCCGATTGAACTTAAAGGAACCGCTGACGGGGCTCCGCCCCTCTTAACCTTTACTTCCTGCGGTTTTTCAATAATAGTATTCCACTCGCCACACACGGAACACCGGCCGTTCCACTTTGAAAAATCTGTTCCACATGCGGAGCATACATAATAATCTGTTTTTTTTGCCATAACCTACTGCTTCGGTTTAAAAAATAGTTTAGAAGGGTCCTGTTTCAGCTGGCTGAAGAGTTCCTTCGCAGACTGGGACGCGTCTTTTATATTGTAGTAAATCTCTTCGTCCGTCATAAGTTTCCCAAGGCTGCCGCGCCCCTCTTCAAGCCTCTGGATTATCTTGTTCATGTTGCTTGATATCTCTGACATGTTCCTTATGGTAATGTTGATCTCATCCCTGTTTTTTTCAGAGAGAGAGGACATGTTCCTTGTAAACCTGTTCAACTCCTCCATAAAAATCTTCATCTGCTGTGAAAAGAGCATAATTGAAGCTTTCGCTGAAACAACGGACTGACGGAGATCCCCCCTGTTCTCTTTTGTTATTTTATTGAGGTTCTCAACAAACTGTTCCGAGTTCTGAAATATTTTAGCAAGTAGTTCACCGCCATTCTCTCCGTTCATGAATGTCTGGAATATCAGCATCATCTGGTCAAAACTCGGCGGGTCAACACCATAAACAATGTCCCCGTCATTAAAAAAATCCTCCACATTCCGGGATGGCGGCACAAAGACATTAATATATTTTGAACCGATAATCCCCTTTGTGAAAATAGCAAAACTTGTGTCTTTGATGAGCCTGAATTTATTGTCAATCCAGACAACAACTACTGTCTTTTCATCAGACTGTTTAATTTCAACAACCTGCCCTATCTGTATACCACCTGCAATACTTACAGGTGCTCCTACTTTCAGATCATTCAGAAAACCGAAGTATATGTTTAAATGATACCCGGAGCTTGCCACATTTATTTTGGCAAGGAGAGCCACAAGCCCGATGAAAATCGTGAAACTGATTGTGATCATTAGCCCGACTTTTGCTTCATTGTTAAGCTTCATCAGAACCTCCGGCGCAAAAAGATAATCCTGCTATTATCATATCTGAATAGAATTTAATCAAATAAAAAAAATCGTGGGGAAATATGAAGATTTTTTGAGGATTAAAGGGGAGAGCAGTTCTCACCCCTCAAGTTTAAAACGCACAGGGAGGAGGATGCGGCATTTCATCGGTTCCTTTTCGCAATTTTTTGCAGGGTAGAATCTGATTCTTTTTGCCCATTCGATTACAGCCATATCAAAATCTTTCCCCAGGGACCTGGCAATTTTTCCGTAAACCACATCTCCACTCTCATTTATACCAAGTTCTATTGCCACAACTCCTTCAATACCGGCTTTCCGCATTGAATCAGGATACGGAGGAGTCCTTGAGAATAGAGGTCTTGGTGGAGTTGATTGATTGTCCAGTTCATTAAAATCGGGGCTCTCTGAACCGAAAGTCAAAGGTTTATCCTCTGTAAGTTCCTCAATCTTCGACTCTGATGATTCTGAACTTTCAACGATCTCTGCAATCTGCTTTGTTTCTGAAAGACGGAGTTCAACCATCTCCATTGTTTCTTCAACATTAAATTCATCAATATCCGCAGATTCACTCCAGTGTACAATAAAGAGCATTGATAATAAAAAGAAAAAAGATAGAAGAGCCCACCCCATGTCAGGATGGTGCCTGAAATAAATTTTGATCCTTTCTGATGTAAAAAATGATAATCTATTCATTCTGTTTTTTCGTTAAGAGCACAATATTATATACTCCTGAATCTCTCAGAAGCTCCATTACCCTGTTGACCCTGCTGAAAGAGATCCCCTTCTCAGCACCAACAAGCCCCTTAACATCGGGATTATCTATAGACCTGTACCTGGCCAGCTCCATCAGGTCATCTTCAGTTTTCTTCTCCCCGCGCAGATAAATATCTCCGCTGCTGTTGATCCATACATGGAAAAACTTATATGAACCGCCGGTTGATGTTTCTGTCTCCGGAAGGTTTACCGGTATACTCCTGTCCATGTCAATGGTGCTGGTGAGTATAAAAAATATCAGCAGTATAAATGCAATGTCAGCCATTGAGGTTAGCGGCAGTATTCCTTTTGATGCATGCCTGCGATTTATCATAAAGCCTTAAATCATCCTCACAGAAAATTTTGTTTCACCTGAAGCTTTTACTGTATCAATCAGTGTCACAGCTTTTTCGTAGGGGAGATCCCCTGAGATTTTAAGAAGCACGGCTTTCCCTGAATTATCAGTATTCCATTTCGATAGTTCTTCTTTAATTTCTATCATCCCCTTTTTTTTATCTTTCAGATAAAGGAATCCGTCTTTCCGGAATTCAATTGTTAAAATTTTATCAGCGGATATAAAAACCGGCGGTTTATTTTTATCCGGCATGGATATATGAAGCCCGTCCTTCATAAGAAAGATCGAAGTAACAAGAAAAAAGATAATAAGAAGAAAAGCTATATCAGACATCGATGAAAGCGTAATCTCTGATGTTACTCTTGTATTTCTCTTTATCTTAGCCATTTTCACCAAGCATCTTTTCAGCAATCTCGGATGAGATACGTTCAATATCCGCAACAAAGGTCTCTATCCTGTGAACGAAAAAATTGTAGAATGCAAGAACCGGTATTGCAACAATGAGCCCGGCCTCTGTAGTTATCAGGGCCTCGTAAATACCTCCAGCCACAAGGCGCGCGCTCACCTGGTCTGCAGCAGCAATGCTCTGGAAAGCTGTTATCATACCTGAAACTGTTCCGAGAAAACCTATAAGCGGAGCGATATTCCCTATTGCGGAAAGAACACTTAAGCCTTTCTCAAGGGACGCAACCTCAATAGAACCCGCAGCACTTATCCCCTTCTCCACATGATCAAGGCCCAGTTTACGGAGATTAAGCCCTTTTAAAAGCACGCGGGAAATTACCATCTCCTTTTCTCTACATAGAGCAATAACATCATCAATGCTTCCGCTGCCAAGCTTCTGATTAATATCTTCAAGAAATTCCGCAGGTTTTAATTTCGCCTTTTTATAAAACAAAAAACGCTCGATAATAAGGCCCATTGCCAGGGCAGCAGATAGGAGAATAGGCCACATAAAAAGGCCGCCGCGCCTGAACCAGTCGTAGAGAAAAACATCTTTTACACCATCAGCAGATATTTCCTGTTTGTTTTCTTTAACTGCATCTCCTGCAATATCTTTAGACAGAGTCTGTTCAGTTTTCTCTGTTTCTGATTTCTGTACAGCCTGAGCATAAGCTCCTGCTTTCCCGTAAAATGATGCCGCAGATAAAAATATTACTAAAACAGCGGCAATCAGTGATATAGACTTAACCATTGATTGATTCATTTTCAACTTCCATAAGATCTTTATTGTTTTTAGAAATATTTGTCTGATAAAAATACCACCCCATTATGGCTATGACTATGAAGAATCCCGGTAGCAGTATAAAAAGGCCGGGATCTTTTATCATGAGAAAGAAAAGCTGCGGTTTCACATCTGAGCTCTTTTGAGAATAGTGAAACTTCTGTTCTTTATTACAGTTATCATCTGCCGGAGCAGGAATCACTATTCTCTCCTGCTTCTTTTTTTCCATATCAAGAATTATTATATTGCCGTTAATCAGAAGCGGTTCCATAAAAGCGACTTTATGCGAAGCTGCGATTCCATTACTTTCAGTGGTGATTTCAACATGAGCCTGTTTTATTCTTTGTCTTAAAAGTGAAGAATCCGGAAAGTATTCATAACTTATCGAATTAATTGAAATATTACCCATTCCGGTAATATCAAATTTTTCACCTTCTGAGACAGGGATCTTCTGCTGGCTCACTGCTGTGAAACTGAGGAAGTGACCCGCAAGCATAAGCATGAAAAGAATATGGATCATGGAGGGGGAGATTAACACCAGGAATCTTTTGATTCCAATAATCTTTCTTTTCGGAAGGAGAATCATAACCCTGTTAATCGTGCATGCGAAAGTATTGATCCCCAGCAGAAAAAATATTATAAACATCACAGGGATCCACCATGTGAAAGATATATTCTCCATACCCTTCGTGGAAAACCAGTCAAAGAGCGGTTCACCATTAATTGAATAGATAAGAGTATAATCCATGGATGCATATATAGAGCCGATCCACATTACAGCACCTGCTGAAAGGATAAGCCAGAAGGCGAACCTGAGATCACCTGCAAACTGAATAATTTTTTTCATATTCAACCACCAATCCTCGGAAAGCTCATCTCCTTAAAGTGAGACCCGAAGGTGCATAGAGCAACAACAGCAGCCCCCGCAGCAGCATACAGCATTTTCCGGAGATCACTCCACCCCTTAAGAAAACGGATATGGAGATATGCTGCGTAATAGCACCAGATCACAGCGGACTGGAAATGCCTTGCCCCCCACCTGAAAGGGGAACCCCACCCCAGGAAAGCCCATACTGCACCTGTAACCTGAGAAATACTGAAGAATACAAATCCCCAGACAAGAAGTGAATGGTAATCCGCTGTCTTTCTCTTCTTCACAATTGAAAGGGCAGCAAACCATCCCCCGAGATAAAAGCATGCATGACCGAAAGGTTCAGTGATAAAAAAGATATCAGCCCAAATTGTAAGTTTATTCGGAGTCGGAGGTATTATCCCCTTAGGATAGAAGGCGGCAAAAAGAGAGAAGCAGAGCAGCGGTACTGCCGCTGTTAAAGCATCTTCAGTATCTTTAGAATAAACCGAAAGAAAAAGAACAACAAACCCCATTACCCAGGGCATAAAGAAAACACCTTCAAATATACCGTATGTTGTAAAGAAACCGGAGAGCATCCCTCTTAATACAATAAAAGCTGAGTAAACAATAAACCCAGCTGCAATTGAAAGAACAGCTCCCCTGTTCTTTTTTATAATCATAAAAAAAACAGCGGCAGCATAAAACAGAACCGCCGCAGATATCAAGTAAACCAACTCTTTCATGTCAGAAACCGTATTCCATTTATTTTAAATCATTAACTGAATCGATCATAACAATATGAGACAGTCCCCAGATCTCCCTGTCCACATAGTAATCACGAACCGGGGCAACACTTGTCCCCCCTCTTGCATCAGTACCGTCAAACTCCTTCATAATCATCATGTCCTTACCTGCATCTGTACTGAAAATCTCTCTTCCTGAGAAGAGCGACCTGTAGCCGTCGCATGCAACAAAGAGAAAATAATTATTCTCCCCCGCGCCGGGAAAGTTTTTCCTCAGTACAGAGCGGAGATTAAAGCCCTTTGCTGAAGAGATCCCCTTATAACCCTGTCCATGACCTGTGCGCAGCCAGTTTTCAACTGATGCGGGATCTGCACCCTGAAGATTTAAAGGTAGAATCTGTTTTTTGTAAACAGTGTTAACTGAGTGCGCGTAACATTTGAATCCTGCCAGCATCTCAGGGAGTACGCTGTTATCCACATTAACATCTCTAAGGACGATCTTCTTCACATCATCAAGATAACGTGCTGTGTCTTTATCACCGGGGCATACCAGGCGCAAACCTGTTACATCATCTTTATGTTTGTTCAGAGTGTACGGTTTTTCCGGAGTTGCTTTACTGGCAGCAAGCCCCTTTCTGCTGTATGCAAGAATTACAGGACGGGTATCATCAGTCATTGTGAGTTCACCATAACTGAAGTGCGACTGTTTTCCTGACGATGAAATGAAAGTAACAACCATGTCAAGAGGTCTGTCAAATGCCGCATCTTTCGGCTTTTCAGGGGCTACACCCTCGAGGATGTGGAGTACCGGGATACCGGTATATCTGTATGTACCTTCAAACTTTCCGTCAGGAGCTACCTCCATTGTACGGAAATAAACAGAAGCAAATGCGTTGAGTGAATCTTCATCAAATTTATAAACGCGCTTTGTGTTCCCTGACACTTCAAGAGATACATCTTTTTTAAGATCCTGCTTCACAGCTAAAGGCGTTGCCCCTGTAACTGCCATTATTTTATAATAGTTCTTATAAGAAGAACAGGCATAACCAAAGGCAAGTACTGCTGCAACTGAAGCTGCCGCGATAAAAGCCATATATTTTTTTTTCATATGTTCCTCGTAAGATAATAAAAATGAGCGGGCGGTATAACCCGCCCGCGTGTTGCCTGTCAGAATTCCGCACTGCCGCCGAAATAGAACATTCTGCCAGGTCCCGGATTGAACGGATCAGCATTGTAGTCATCAAAAATGTTTTTACAGGTTACATATACTTCAAAGTTCTCCAAGAACTTCTGTGAGAGTTTCACGTTGAACATATATGGATTGTGAAGCTCCACTTCTTTGATATACTGTGTTGAGAATGGATCTGCAGTTGCCGGAACTGACTTCATTGCATAGGCAATCTGGTTTCTGGTGTGTTGACCATTAATATTTAATGAAGTTTTTGTTATGAAATCAAATCGTAAATCTACCACAAACATATGCTCAGGAGTGCTTTCAAGTTTATCCCCCTTGTTTATATCACTGTCTGTTATGTCTGTATCTATCCTGGCATAAACATAGGTATATGATAATGAAGATGATATATCAACAATACCTGCAACACTTTCTACTTTTGATGAAATTATTGCTTCAACACCCTGCGATGTTATCCCGTCAATATTAGTATATATATCATCTGAATATTCTTCGCTGTATATCTCTTCAATCTTATCATCAAACTTGCTGTAGAAATAATCCATCCTGAAATTAAACAGATCGCCCATCGGTGTAACCTCAAATCCGAGATTTCCGTTATATGACCTTTCCGGTTTCAATTTGGCATCAACAACATCAGTTATATCCGAATAAGCTGATAATGTTGGAAATTTAGTTTTCGAGGATGCTGCCGCACGGAGTTTAAGTAAATCTTCAATCGTATTCCACACCACGGCAATAACCGGATTAAAAGAATCCCTGGTACCCCAGAGCATAGAGTCATCTTTTACTTTGTAAACATCTGTATATTCCGTATCTGATAATCTGTCTTTGCTATCAGTAAAATTCTGAGCGTCATAAGAAATGCCTACGGTAATCTCAATTTTTTTATTCAGATTAATTTCATCTTCAACTGCAAAAGTTATAAAGTCAGATGCAAGATACTTTGTTTTATATGTATCCCCGCCATGAACAGCCCAAATATCAGGAGAGAGGGCTTGGGACATTGCCTTTTCCTCTTCTGTATGACTATCACTTCTATATGTTAATGCAAAATTAAGTTTATTCCATTCAGATAGCTTAACACTGGGATAAACATTTACACCATAAGATTGTTCAGTCCAGAGACTGTGATAAGGATTAGTGCTGCTCGCATCTATTGCAGGCGGGAACATATAAATCGAATGATCCTGTGTTGCATACCCCTCAAGGTCTGTATACTGTTTGTAATAGAAAACATTTCCCTTAACACTGACAATTCCAAATTCTCCGTAAAAATATGGTGCGACCGTAAAATCATACTTTTCAGGCCAGTAGAAAGCCCTGTTCTGAAAAACGTCCCGTGTCGGGCGAGATGTATCATTAAATCCATGTGCGGGAGGATTACTCCATGTATTTGTATCATCATAATAGGAGCTGAAACAATTTGCCCTGAATGTATTTGATTTCTGCTCGTTTTGATAATAACTGGCAGAAACTCCTGCTTCAATTTTATCTGTAAAATTATATCCGAACTTACCTCCAAGCTGATATTTCGTATACTCTGTATGGTTCCGTACACCAGTATCATTGATATAAGCATTTTTTGCTGTTAACGTAACATCATCAAATGTATACGGAAGCCCTGTCCCTGAATTGGTATAAAGATCATACCTTACAAGTTTATCGAACCACTTTCTTCTTTCACTCTTATCAAGCTTTTCAGAAACCTCATACCCACCTGAATTAATAACAGATCCTGTAATCCAGTAATATGCATCTCCTATTGGTGACCCATTTGCAACATTCAGCATATAATTTTCATGCTGACCATATTCGGCATTTACCTGTGTGAACATCTGCTCAGGTTTTTTTGTTACAACATTTATAGAACCTATTGATCCGTTTGCGCCATAAAGAGCAGAAGCAACACCGCGGTTAACCACTATTTTTGACACATTAACTACAGGTATCTGTGAAATATCAAATGTTGATTCATACACGTCATTTATCGGAATACCATCAATAAGGACCACAACCTTATCCTGATCAAAACCTCTTAATGAAAAGTTGGTATTCCCCTTTGCTGCTGTTGTAACCTGAATACCAGGGACCATCTTTAATGAATCACCAAGGGTTTTTTCATTTCTCGCCTTAATATCGTCTGATGTTATCTCAGTAGTTGTAGAGGCATCCTCAATATTTGCAATTGCCCTGTCCTTTACAACAATCTCCCCCATTTCAAAAGTCTTTGTAGGGGCTTTCTTTTTCTCTGTAGATTTCTCTGAAACTTTTTCTGAGGCGGTATCAGTATTCAGTGCTTCCTGTGAATACAAACCTGTTGTGGTGAGCATAAAAACAAATGCAATAAATAGAACCAGCTGTCTTTTCACACTGTCCTCCTTCGTTTTTTTAGTAGTTTGCCAGGCAAAGAGTATTTTCTTTATTTATCCAGATCGGGACTCAGGGCCTGTATCCCCTCTGCATCCCTGAAGGCGTTTTTTATACCGTCCCTCAGGTTTCAGGCAGTTTATTCTGCCAGTTTTGACAATATATCTCCTGCTAAAAAAAACATAGATCGTCAATAATTAATTGTTATTTTTTGTAACTTTTTTCAAAAAACTTTCAAATTAAGTATTAATTATTACTGATTAGTACAAAAAATAACATTACTCTACGATTAATAGAGCCAAAAGGGGTCTGAGCGGGAAAAAAGCATAGTAGCTATATTAAATAATTTTATTTATAATCAACTACACCACTGTGCATTTTAAAACTATCATCAAATAAAACGGCCTGAAAAAGACGGCCATTCCGGCCGCCTGATTGATCCCGTTAAAACTCCGCACTGCCACCCATATAGAACATTCTGCCAGGTCCGGGATTGAACGGATCTGCATTATAATCATCAAGTATGTTTTTACACATTGCGTAAACATTAAAGTTCCCGAAAAGTTTCTGAGAAAGTTTTACATTAAGCATAAGAGGATTATGCAGTTCCACTGCTTCGAAATAATCTGTTGAATAAGGAGTACCTGCTGCTGTACTTGGTACTGATTTCATAGCATACATTATCTGATTTCTTGTATGCTGCCCGAAGATATTCAATGAAGTCCCTGAAATAAAATCAAACCTGAAATCAGCTGTAAACATATGCTCCGGAGTATTTTCAACCTGATCCCCTTTGTTCACATTGGAATCATGATCATTACTCATCTGTTCAGCACGGGTATATGTGTATGACAGGGACGATGTTATATCAACTATTCCCGCTATTTTTTCAATCATTGATGATAAAGTTATTTCAATCCCCTGTGATACCATACCATCAATATTCGTATATGCTTTAGTACCTGCATCCTGGTCCCAGATACTCTCTATCTTATCATTAAACCTGCTGTAGAAATAATCGGTTCTTATACCTATAATTTTTCCCATGGGGTTAACTTCAAATCCCGCATTGGCATTATATGATCTCTCAGGATCAATTTTTAAATCAGGCTTGACCGTGGTTCCATAGATAGAAGAGTACGCACTCATGGACGGGAATTTGGTCTTTGATGAGGCTGCAGCCCGTAATTTAAGGAAATCCTCAATTGTATTCCATACAACTGAAACTGCAGGATTAAAGGAATCCCTTGTGCCCCAAATTGTAGAATCATCTTTAGCAATATATGAATCCTCATATACAAATGAGCTGTTGAGCTGTTTATTTTCTGTAAAGTTCTGAGCATCATAGGATATCCCCACAGAAACCTCAACTTTTTTGGAAAAATTCAGCTCATCCTCAACCGCAACCGTATAATAATCAGCTGAGAGAAATTTTGTTTTATATGCATCTCCTCCGTGAGCTGCCCATATATTCGGGGATCCTGCTGCAGAGATAGCTTTCTCTTCAGATGTATGCTCCTCTGTCCTGTACATTAATGAAAAATTCAGCTTGTTCCATTCTGCAATCTTCCATGAAGGAAAGAGATTAGCACCATAAGATTCTTCAGTCCACATACTGTGATTCAGATCAGCAGGATAACCTGAAACACTTGCCGGAAACATTGCAACTGAATGGTCCTGTGTTGCATAGCCTTCGAGGTCTGTATACTGTTTATAATAAAAGGCATTAGCCTTTACAGTAATATCACCAAATTCTCCCTTGAAATAAGGTGAAACAGTAAAATCATATCTTTCAGGCCAGTAAAAAGCCCTGTTCTGGAAAGCATCCCCTTTCGCCTTCCCGGTCATATCATACGCATTGTTGGGTGGATTGCTCCATGTATCTGTTTCATCATTATAACTGCTGAACAGGTTGGCACCGAATGTATTCGCTTTCTGCTCAGTTTTATGATAATCAGCAGAGAGCCCCGCCTCAATCTTATCAGTAAAGTTGTAACCTATCTTACCACCAACCTGATATTTTGTGTATTCTGTGTGGTTCCATACACCTGTATCATTAATATATGCGTCTTTAGAAGCCAGTGTAACCTGATCATAAGTTCTACCATACAGATCGTACCTCACAAGTTTATCAAACCACTTTCTCCTCTCACCCTTATCAAGTTTTCCTGAAACCTCATAACCGTCTGAGTTTACAACTGAACCTGTTATCCAGTAATATGCATCACCTATGGGTGAACCGTTTGCCACATTAAGAGTGTAATTATTGTGTTGCCCGTATTCGGCGTTAACGCTGGTGAACATTTTTTCAGGTTTTTTTGATATTATATTCATAGAGCCAAGAGCTCCATTAGCGCCATATAGAGCAGATGATACACCGCGGTTCACAACTATTTTTGAAACATTCATAACCGGAACCTGGGATATATCGAAACTTGAGTCGTAATCCAGAACAGGAATTCCATCAATGAGGATCGCGCATCTGTCCTGATCAAATCCTCTCATCTTAAATCTTGTTATACCTTTACCATGAGAATATACTGATACTCCGGGGACCATCTGTAGCGAATCACCCAGGTTTTTCTCCCCCCTGGCTTTGATATCTTTGTCAGTTATCTCTGTTGTTGTTGATGCATCCTCGATGCTGGCGATTGCCCTGTCCTTTACAACAATCTCCCCCATCTCAAAAGTTTTTGTTCCATTCTTCTTAGCGGTTGTTTCTTCTTTCGTTACAACCTTCTCTTCATTTACAACATCCTGTGAAAAAACATCTGATGCCATGCTTAAAAAAGCAAAAGCGATCAGCAATACGAAACACCTCTTCATACCGTCCTCCTTATTTTTAATTTCCTGGCGGAGGTCATGACATGACATTCACAATAAATTGAACCGGCCGGCTACACGTCAGGAAAAATGTCTTGAAATAATAAATATTAAATATTAATTATGTCATAGATAACATAAATGCCCAATAAAGCATAAATGCCAAAAAAAACATAATAAACAATAAATATGTCTAAATTAACATATTACAATTATGTCAATAACTATTTTTGTTTTTAACATCAGTCAGGCCTTAAGTAAATTTTTAACTAAATGAATATAAAAGGTTAATGAGGTTTATAAATGAATGTATTAAGAGATATAATAAGCAGTATATCTGAAGATTCCCCTGTAAACGAAGTGCGCCGGGGTCTCCACTGGACAGCAGTTGTAAGCAGACGATGCGGGCTTGCATCAACCCTTTCGCATGGCGGGTGCAGCCACGGAAAATCAGATGGGATGGAAGGCGGCTTCACAAAGATGACAGCCCTTGAACTCGCGAAGTTGTCCCTTGAAGAACAATCAGAGAAAGCATCACTGGGGATTGCTGCAATCAATTCTCTCCTCGATGTTGACCCTGAGAAACATGCTGGCGATGACGGGCTAAAAATAGTAAAAAATATGGGGGAAAGTAAAAATATCTCTGTAATAGGACATTTTCCCTACCTTGACAATCTTGCTGAGAAAGCAAAAAATTTATGGATCATTGAAAAGCAGCCGCAGCCGGGAGATCATCCTGAAGAGAAAAGTGAAGAGCTGCTCCCTCAATCTGACATTGTTGTTATTACAAGCACCACTCTCATTAACAAAACGCTGCCCGGTATTCTGAAGCTGTGTAAAAAAGGGAGCGTGAAGATGCTACTGGGGCCCAGCACCCCAATGGCTCCTGTACTCTTCGACTACGGTATAGATATCCTTGCAGGGAGCGTAGTTACTGAAAAAGAGACTGTGCTCCGCTCGATTAGCGAAGGAGCTTCTTTTATGCAGCTTAAAAAACGGGGTGGAGTCCGCTTTGTCAGCATGATCAAAGATTATGATGACATTGCCCGCAGGCTTGCTCAATGAAATACCGGTGACCATATTACACTATTTATGCAAAGGAGATTATCATGCCTGATCAGAACATGGACCCGCTGGAGTATAATAAATGCCTACAGGAAGCAAGAGAGTTTCATGGTGAAGTGTGCGGCGGAATAATTATGGGTACCCGCATGGCAATTAGCGGGATGAAGGGAGTGGGTATACTTGACCCGAAGGGTGAAGACAGAAAAAATCTCATGGTCTTTATGGAGATTGACCGCTGCCCCACTGATGCCATAATAGCAGTTACAGGCTGTCACCCCGGAAAGCGCACATTGAAAATTCTCGATAACGGCAAAATGGCAGCCACTTTTATCAACCTTAAAACCGGCAAAGCAGTGCGTGTCTGCTCAAGGAACAGGCAGGGTGATGCTGTAAAAACCCGCGAAATGATTGAGAATGAACCGATGAAAGAGGACTTTTCCACATTATCAGATGATGAACTCTTTACTGTAACAGAAGTTACTGTGCAACTTAAACCTGAAGATATGCCGGGGCGGCCTCATAAATCAGTTCCATGTGCGTTATGCGGGGAGCGTGTTCTTGACATGAGAGATGTGGAAGTTGACGGGAAACTCCTGTGCAGGCCATGCGCTGAAAGGAAAAACTATTATACAGCAGTTTAACAGGTACAGGGAACAATGAACTCAAAAATTAAACATGAAATCAAAGACATATCCGATATAGACTGGAATGAAGTAATACAGAGCAAAAAAGAGACTCATCCTAAAACAGTACACAGCGGACAGGAATTCTGGAATAAACGCGCACCTTCATTCGCTGAACATGCGGGGAAGACTTTTTATCCGGAATCATTCATGAAAATAATGAACCCGGACCCTTCATGGACTGTGCTGGACATGGGCTGCGGTGGAGGCACGATTGCCATTCCCATGGCTGATAGAGTAAGCCATATTACCGCCGTTGATTTCTCTGAAAAGATGCTGGAGATTTTAAATACCGAAGCTGGGAGACGCGGTATAAAGAACATCAGCACAATCCATGCAAGCTGGGAGGACAACTGGTCTGACTCAGGAATTGGTATCTATGATGTTGCCATTGCCTCACGGTCGCTGGCTGTTGATGATATTAATACCGCGCTTTCAAAACTTAACAATGCCGCAGGGAAAAGGGTTATCATATCCACAGTTGTCGGCGACGGCCCGTTCGACAGGAAAATGCTTGAGGCTGCGGGGCGTGAGAGATCCGCTGGCGTTGATTATATATACTTCTACAACCTCCTCTACCAGATGGGGATCTTTGCGAACATAAACCTTATAACAGAAGAGAGAAACAATACATTCGGAAGCATCGAAGAAGCCCTGGAGTCAGTAAGATGGATGTTCCAGGAGATGACTGCAGATGAAGAGGTTAAACTTACGAAATATCTTGAAGATCACCTTGTTGAAAGAGACGGCAGACTTGTTCTTGATTATAAGAAAAAATCAACATGGGCAGTGATCTGGTGGGATAAATAAGCAGGTTCCCATAATGATAGAACATGAAATCCTTAATGTTGAAAATTTAAACTTCAGTTACAGCGACAGAAGAATTCTTAACAAAATCAGTTTCTCAGTAAAAAGAGGTGAGATCTGCGGACTCCTGGGGCCAAACGGCTGCGGAAAAACAACCCTGCTTAAATGTATTAACCGCTTACTGAATATTGAATCAGGTATAATAAAAATAAACGGGCGTGATATTTCGAAACTATCACGCAGTGAAATAGCAGGACTGATTGCAGTTGTACCGCAGGAACTGCATGTGGCTTTCTCGTTTTCTGTTATTCAGATGGTACTAATGGGGGGCACAGTACGGTACGGTTTTTCAGGAATCCCGGGAAGAAAAGATTACACCCTGGCCTATGAAATACTTGAAGAGCTGAACATTGACCACCTTGCTTCACGCAGGTACAATGAACTTTCAGGAGGAGAAAAACAGATAGTCCTCATAGCCAGGGCTCTCTTCCAGAGATCTGAAATAATGCTTCTTGATGAGCCCACATCACACCTTGATTTTAAACGTCAGCACCTCATAATGGAAATGATAAAAAAAATTACAAAAGAAAGGGGGCTTACAACTCTTATAACTCTTCACGATCCTAATACCGCAGGGAGATACTGTAACAGGCTCACCATGCTTAACAGGGGTTGTGTCTGTCACCATGGCTCGCGCGATAATATATTCCATGCTGAATCTCTTGAATCAACCTATGATATGAAAATAAATATTGAACAGACAGAATCGGGGAGGTCAGTTGTCTACCCCGCCTTTGACCTGAATAAAAAATGAAAAAAATTTCACCATTCCTGATTATAATACTTCTGCTCATAGCAGGCATTCTGTTCGCGCTTACATCGGGACAGTATCATATCAGCCTTAACACACTGCGGGATCTTCTGGTTCTGAAACTTTACGGGGGGACTCCGGGGGACGGGCTTGCAACACAGGCAATGGTGCTATGGTCAGTGAGACTTCCAAGGATCCTCATGGCAATACTGGCAGGTTCAGCTCTCTCTGTGAGCGGTGTTGTTTTTCAGGGTATTATGAGAAATCCCCTTGTGGCCCCTTCATTTCTCGGAGTCACGCACGGAGCCGTATTCGGCGCTTCAATGGCCATAATTTTTTTCAGCACCGCTGCTCTCTCAGTCGAAGTATCAGCTTTTATTTGGGCAATTGCCGCAGTAACCATTGTTTATCTCATAGGAGGGCGGGGGATAAATACACTGACAACTCTTGTTATTGCAGGAGTAATAGTCTCCACATTCTTCCAGGCTGCAGGGTCTCTTCTGAAATACATAGCTGATCCTTATGAGCAGCTCCCCACTATTGTTTTCTGGATGATGGGTGGAATGAACAATATAATCTGGACCCATGTAATACGCGCATCTGTCATAATATCAGCAGGAGTAGCTGTGATCTATATTCTCAGGTGGAAGCTTAACCTCATGGCCTTAGGAGATGAAGAGGCACTATCGATGGGGGTTAATGTTAAATTCCTCCGCGCGATCTTAATGATCTTTGCCACACTCCTTGCTGCTGCAAGCAGTTCATCATGCGGTATAATCATGTGGGTTGACCTTATTGTTGCCCATATATCACGCGCCATTGTGGGTGCGGACCATAAAAGACTTATCCCCTTTTCAGCTCTTCTTGGAGGGTTTTTCCTCCTTATGACAGATACCATTGTCCGGAGCATACCGGGGGGAGAAATACCTATCAGCATTATTACTTCATTTATCGGAGCGCCCCTTCTGGGCTATCTCCTTTTGAAACAGAAAAAACAGTGGAAAGAGTGAAACCATGAAAAGAAAATTATTCCTTTATCCCCTTTTAATAATCATCTCAGCAGTTACAGTTTTTTTTATTTTCCGCGGCAGGGGATCAGAAAACAGAATACCGGAAAAGGGTAATTACAGAACGATCACTGACATGGATGACAGGGAAATACAAATTCCTGCAAACCCTGAACGGATAGCGTGCATGCATGGCGTTTCGTCAGAGAGAATAATTGTCCTTGGTGAGGGGGGGAGGCTTGTTCTCTCAATGAAAGCCTCGCCATGGATGTTAAAGCTTTATCCTGAAATTGAAAAGTCACAGGCCATAGCTGCTCCATTTACAGGTGATGTTGAAAGGATGCTGAACCTTAAAGTAGACCTTGTGCTCTACTCCCCCTACCCCGGTGAAGCTGAAAAATACAGGGCTGCCGGTATAAAAACCGCCTGCGGATTCTCCCCGCAGAAAAGGCCGAGAAATTTCGAAGATTATGCTGAAAATTTCAAGAGACAGTTTCTTTTTTTCGGAGAGCTTCTCTCCCCTGCTGCAAAAGAAAGGGCTCTCAGGTACTGCAGGTACTTTGATGAAAAAGTGGCACAGATAAGAAAAATAACCTCCTCCATCGATAAAGATAAACGCCCGGCAGTTTACTTTGGAGGGAGATCGGGAAATCCTTTATTGAGCCAGGGGAGAGCAAGTGTTATGCACTGGAATACGGAGGTTTCGGGGGGAAACTTTCTTCCACAGTCAATGGACAATAATTTCGTCGAAGTGAACATGGAACAGGTCTATGCCTGGGACCCGGAGATCATTATCCTGAGCGGCTGGTGTAAATCTACGGACATTGTTATAAATAACCCGAACTGGAGATCTCTCAGGGCTGTGCGGAGCGGGAAAGTCTATCTTATGCCAGAGGGTGTCTTCACCTGGGACCATGCCAGCGGTGAAAGCGTGATTCTTATGCTCTACATGGCAAAGATATTCCATCCCGATCTTTTCAGGGATCTGGATATGATTAAAGAGATGAGGTTTTTCTATTCTGAAATATACGGCAGGAAAATAACCGATGCTGATGCCGGGAGAATCCTGAATCACCTCACTCCAATCTGACAGAAAACTTTCTGAGGTATAAAAAATGCAGTGCAATTATTGTGAACGAAGATGTGAAATTCCCGAAGGGAAAACCGGTGTCTGCCGCATGTACACTTTTTCCGGAGGGAATATTATTGAACGCTTCCCTCACAGATGGAGCGCATGCAGTACCTCTGTAATTGAATCCATGCCATTCTATCATGTTTATCCCGGTAGCCGGTGTCTCACAATAGGCACAGCAAGCTGCAATTTCCGCTGCAGCTACTGTTCCAATGCCCATATTGCAAAAGAGGACCCGGAGCTTCAGCAGGAGAAAATGTTTAACATCCCCCCTGTTGAACTTGTTGCCATGGCAAAGAGAATGAACTGCCGGAGTATAATTTTTAATGTCAATGAACCGGCTGTATCAATCCCTTCACTTATAGAAACCTCACGTGAAGCTGAAAAAGCAGGCATAATGATGGGCTGCCTGACAAACGGTTACATGACAGAAGAATCAGCAGATATACTGGCCTCAATTTTTTCTTTTTTTAATGTCAGTCTTAAAGGACTATCTGATAATTTTAATAAAACCTTTATTGGAATCGGATCTTCTGAGCCTGTGCTGAGAAATATCAAACGGCTTGCCACGGACCGTTATGTCGAGATAACGACTCCTGTTATACAGGGGGAGAATGATAACGAACTGAACTCCATGGCTGAATTTATTGCAGGTATCAACCCATCCATACCCTGGCATGTATTCAGACTCCTCCCTGAGGATGAAATGAAAGATAAAGAGTATCCGGATATTAGCTTCATCAATAACGCATTGACAGAGGCAAGGAAAAAACTCCCTTATATCTATTTTCATAATTTTGTCGGTTCAGACTGGGTAAACACAATATGCCCCTCATGCGGCAGCGTTGTCATTGAACGGTTCAGCCTCGGATGCGGAGGGGACAAGCTTAAAACAGATCACACAACAGAGGGTTGTTGCAAATCATGCGGCAGAGAAATACATTTACTATAGCGGTTTACGAAATAATTAGGCCCTGTCATTAAGATTCCGGTATTTGTCTGCGACAAAACCGGAATGACAAATTGAGTACTAATTCAATCGTAACCATCAATAAAAAGAAGCCTAAAATAACACAACAGCAGGAGAGCCTTCATGAGTACTGCAATTATTGATGCCCGCGGGTGGCAGAGCAGTTTTGACCTGAAAACCGGAGAGAAAGTACAGCCGGAAAGCGATGCACAGAGGATTGTGAAAGAAGTGCTTCAGAAACACCCGTACCCGGGCGACATGGACAAGGCGAGCAATCGCTGGGTCAGTGATACAGCTCTTGAACTTATTGAAAACTACACACCTCGCTTTGTCTTTCTTTCTTACGCGGCTCAATACTTTTCATTAAGATACAATCCGATGACAGATGAAAACCGTTCAAAATTAATTTCAGAAGCTCTCAATGAAGCAAAACGCTTCATTGAATTGTCAGGTTATACCCCGATTATCGTTGGAACCGGAGATATGACACCCCTCATCGGCAATATTGATATAACCAGGCTTGAGGGCCTTGCTTTATGTACAAACTGGTCAGCAAGATACGCCGGGCTTTATGAACCGAGTGATAAAGATATGACCCTGTTGAATTCACACCCCTTTATTGAAAAAATTATTCCCCGGGAGGAGATTGTCAGACTCTTCAATGGTACACCTGAACAGGCTCAAAGAGTGCCTGAATTTCTTATGGTGGCCCGGAAAGGTTATGCTTTTAAAGCATTAAGCCCCACAATGAAGGTCCCGGTTATGACCCCCTCTGACTGTATCACTGTTCCGGTCTTTATACCAGGCTCAGACATTAATGATATAACCGGCATCAGGGATGAACTTGAAAAGTTAACAGCTAAGAAAAATATTGCACTCATCATACTGGAAGGTGCAGGAGTAAACGACTTCCCGCTTCCCTACAGATCATGCATTAATGGAAAGGAGTGGTTCACTTATGAAACTGGTGATGCCCAGTATCTCACAATATCGTCAGGGGAGCATCGTTTCTTTGATTATCCTAAAGGATATAAATACTATGATGAGACGGATGTTAATAACGATTTCCCTTTTTCTGGTTACTTTAAATCGATTCCGGTAAATACTTTTGCCTCTTCTTTTCCGGGGAGGAGCATTGCTGTTGGGAACAAGAGCATGTTCATGCACATGGTTACAGGCGCAGATATCTGTATTGAATGTTTTTCACGGAATATGTTCAACCAGGGAACAATGGCCGTTATACATCGCGATGATAAGTAATAATGAGCTGAAAAAATGATCTATATAATCTGCGGAGAGTTAAACCAGGGTAAAACAACCAGAATAAAATCTATTTTTCAAGAGAATAGGGAGGGTGACGGTTTTATTACTGAAAAAATATTCACAGATTCGATCTTCTGCGGCTATAAAATCACACGGCTGACTACAGGTAATTCTGAAGTCCTTATACTTAGAACAGAGTTCTTCCCTCTTGAAGATACACCTTTTTTCACAAAGGGCTCATTCAGCTTTTATGAGAAAGGTTTTATCTTTGCCTCTTCAATAATAGATGATATAATAAATGACAACATCACCCCTGCTTACATTGATGAAATAGGGGCCATTGAACTGGCGGGTAAAGGATTACACGATTCTTTCAGAAAAATTCTTCAGACTGATAAAACAATTTATTTCGCAGTCCGAAACTGCTTTGTTGATAAGGTAATATCACACTTTACTCTTAAAAATTATACCCTTATAAAAATTTAAAACATATTGCAATTTATCCTCATACCTTTTTAAAAGAACCGATGAAAAAAATACGAATAATAGTTTCAGTACTGCTGTTACTGTCGCTCCTTTTATCCTCGGCAGCTTATAGTCCGGCAGACGCAAAGGGTGCCGCAGCAAAGCAGTACGCACCATGGCAGTTCGCAGTAATAAGTGATACCCAGAACAACAGCCGCGAGGATTCAAACAAAGAATGCGTTAATGAAGAGATCCTTGAACTGATTGCAGATGATATCGCAGATATTAAACCTGACTTTGTTCTTGTTTCAGGGGACCTTGTAAACGGTTGGCTCCGAAACGGCAATACTCCTTATCATGCACAATACAGGGAGTGGAAAAAAATTATGAAACCTGTTTTCCGCAAAGGAATTAAAGTCTATGCTGTACGTGGCAATCACGACAGCGGACCGGAGAGACTGGCTTTACGTCCGCTTCCGAAACACCTGGAACCCGGGAAAAAATCTCTTTCAAAACTTAAAAAAAATTTCAAAAGAGAAATAATCAGAAAACATATACCATGGAACGGCCCGCGCAGAGAGAAGGGACTTACATACACATTTATACATAAAAATGCCCGCATCATCGGACTTGACCAGTATACAGACGGTCAGCATAAAATTAACCAGACATGGATGAACCGCCAGGTGTCTAAAAAAAGGAAAACCCATCTCTTTGTGTTTGGACACGAGCCTGCATTCGGTACAGATTATCCGGATAATCTGTCCTTTTATAAAACAAAACGTGACCAGTTCTGGAACAGTATAGGGAGAGTTTACTTCTGCGGTCATGATCACTACTATAACCGTTCGCTAATTCACGACAGCCGCGGCAACGGGATATGGCAGATCATAAACGGTACAGGTGGAGGTAAGTTGCAGAAATGGTCAGGGAATTATAAGGAGAGCAGAAGAGTCATGTGCGAATACCATAACAGCGACCACTACGGTTATATCCTGGTTACAGTTGACGGCGTAAAAGCAACCATTGAATGGAGAGCGCTAGTTGATATCTCTGACAGCGAATGGGAGGTGCTTGACTCTTTTACCTATTCGGCCCGTGGAGCTTCAAGAAAATAGACCTGGGGTAATCAGACTATTTGAATCTTTCATCAGATAATATTTTCTCAGCCTTATGAGTGTTCCCTTCGAACCAACCCTTTCTGACATTTTCACACTTTTCAAAATCAGGAACATAGGGTTTAATGTCAATAACCGGTGAGCCGTCCAGCATATCAACACCCCTTATCCTGAGAATATTTCCATTCACTGAAACAAGCTCCACAAGGGATAACCCCACAGAATTCGGCCTGGCAGGGGATCTTGTGGCGAATATCCCCCGCTCAACAGTATCGAGAAAAGGTATTACTTTCAGTTTAGGTTCTTTCACCATGTTCAGGAAAAAGATTACATATATATGTGAAAACCCGTTAAGGTCAGTGAGCCCCTCTTTATATTGATCAAATATTTCAATTTCCGCCTCCACATCTTTTGAAGCGGAGGTTTGAACAGGCATGTTCTCCACTGTTTTATAGGGTGAATGTACAACGCCTATGGACTTAAAATGTATATCCATGTGATTACCTCTTCTCTGAATACATGAAGATAAAATTATTTCTTTACCGGAACTCTGTCAAGAAGCTTACTCCGGCGTTTATAGCGTTTTATGGGGAGCAATAGATAGCCGTGGGGAATTACCATAATATAAACTTTTATTTCAGAGGAGAAAGATTCTTGTAAAAAGCTCTGTCTTCATATAAATTCAGATTACATTTCATAAAAAGGAGGGTCATATGTCACTCTGCCTGGTTTATATCACAACACCGACTATTGAAGAGGCTGAAATTATCGGGGGTAACCTTGTTTCCAGAAAGATTGCTGCATGCGTCAATATTGTAGACGGGATGAAATCCATATATAACTGGGAGGGGAAAGTTGAGCACGGGAATGAGGTTATACTTATCGCCAAGACAAAGATCGCTCTTGTAGGCGAGCTCATCGAAAATGTGAAAGCTCTTCACTCCTATGACTGCCCGGCGATTGTTGCAATCCCCATAATTGACGGCAGCGAAAGCTTCCTTAACTGGATAAGGAACGAGACAAAATAGCTTTAAAAGAGCTTCAATGGGCCCTTTTCGTCCGGATTGATTTTTATTAATTATTGACAAACTTTAAGGCATTAATTCAAATGCAACAACCAATTAACCCGGAGGATCACGTGGGAAAGCAGTATAAACCTGTTGTAAAAAGAAAGCGGGCAAAAAGAAGACTTAAAAGAAAGAAAAAAGAATTAAAAGCCAAGCTCGCAGGTAAATAGGGGACCTTTTTCAGGGTCTCCCCTATTTATTCACCTCATTTATCTCTGACCGGAATTATTTCAAAACTATCTCCTTTTATTAAAAGAGCTTCCGGATTTTTGAAATTTTTTCTGTCAGTGAACCTGATCCAGCATCCTTTACCCCTTAATTCAGGAATAAAAAGAGCAGCCTCGCTATTTACAGATAAAGTATCGCCTTTTTCTCTTATAAAAGCTATAAATCCTTTTACCCCCCCCCTTTCAGCCATTGCGGAAGTGAGAATTGCCAGCTCCTCAGTTGAACCTCCCTGTGAAGATATAACATCCCCGGGGAAACGCGGATTAAAAGTAACACCTTCTTCAACATTATAATGTTTCAGAATATATGTCTGAAGTGCCGTTATCCCGGCCTGCATATCTTTTAACTCTGTTTCAGAGATCTGTTCAATCCCCCCTTTTTTCCTCAGTACTTTCAGCATGCTGTTATACCATAGCGAGAATTCCTTTTCATCTGACATATATGCTGCTGAAACCGATGCTTTATCGCTGTTTTTATAATTAAATTTTTTTGAACTCCTGTAAACAGTCTCCCCCTCTTTCCCCCCTGCTTCACCTGGGACTCTCTTTTCCATGAATGTAACAACAGGCCTGATGCCTTCAGATATTACCTCCAGCATTATTTCAGAAATATCCTCACCTTCACGCTTAAGTTCAGTATCCTTCATTAAATAAAACGGGTACCGGTCATATTCCGAATAGCCTGTATATTTTAATACAATGAAATCCGCTTTATCTTCTTTTTTCAGCTTAACTGAAACTGATTCATCTTTCGCAGATATTTCATAAGCCAGAGGTACAGCCTCCCCTCCCCTGCACCGCAGAGCATAGAGCACCCTTAGATCTTTAAGCCTGAGGAGTGCAAACTCCCCGGTTTCCGCAAGGGATGCGGGGATGAGCTCTTCGCATTCTGTCATATATTTTCCGTTTGCAAAGATCCTCACCGTAACCTTGCGTTTAATCCCGTTCCACAAAAACTCCGGATGAAAATCTGTATATCTCCCAGAATAAAAAATGCTCCCCTTACCCCCCGCGTTTTCAAAAATATCCACAGCATCACGCATCTCCCGCAGATCGCCCCTTATGCTTAAACCTTTCTCCCAGTAGAGAACAGGGTCAAGCCCGGCATCCATTTCGGAATTCCCCATATAATAATAGTAAAGGGGGTCCCCGGTTGCCGCCATCTTTTCCAGAAGATACCTGCGCCATTGGACAGGAGTGGATAGACTCTTCTCAACTTCAGATGCAATAACACGGAAAGAGGGGACATCTTCAAACTTTTCACAGTACCGCCGGGCCGCTCTCTTTTCCCCTTTATCTGCCAGAAATTTTATATATGCCTTAGCATTATCATGCCCGCAGTACCGTAGATGAATTTTATCCATTACAGCGGCGAATTTTTTTTCATCCCTCGAATTGTAAAAGTCAGCTGTCCATTTCATGTAATAGTCTGAACCTGGAAATCTTTTCCTGTATTGCGAAACTGTTTCTGAAAATTCACTCTCACGTCCGCTGCTGATGAGAAGGGGGATAATTGTGTGATAGCTCTCTCCGCATAACGGGTATTCAGTATGAAGATCTTTTGCTTCATTATATAACGTTTCTGTATTATCAATTCCCGTGGAGTTACGTATTTTCCACATCTTTACTCCGTCGGGGAATCCAGGCTCTGATTTCATTTTACATGATGAGAATATCTCTTCATGCACGCCACTTCCGCTATTGACCGCGCCTGTAATCTCCGGATTAAGTTCTTTATTATTAAGATCAGTTATAATTACTCTGTAAAAAGTATCCTCTCCATGCTGATTCTCTGCAATTTTAAGCAGAAGAGTATAGTCTCTGATACCTTCTATAGTTACCCCGGAAAGGGACTCCTCGCCCGGTATCCCCGAACTCATAACCTCAGCCCTGTTTACAAAGAGCCTGAATGATCCGTTTGTTATAACCCATATCCTCACAGGCATATCCACTGAAAAGGATGCAGCGGCGTACAGAACACCTCTCCGTTCCGGAATAAATCCGAAGGGATAGACTCTGCTCCCCTGCTGAACCTTAATCGATTTGAATTCAGAAAAACCTGCACCGGTTTCGGGAAGGAAGGGATAGTACATATCAGCTTTCCCGAATTTATGCCAGGGGCCGCATATAAGCCACTTATCGATTCCTTTATAAAGTGAATCCCTGCTGTCAGCATCATTCTCAAGATATCCGGCATAGTTAATTAATACAAAATATACAGGGCTCACGTCCCCCTCTCTCTCTTTTATTTCTCCAGCGCATACCCTGAAGAGTTTCGCTGTTTTACCCCTTCCCCCCTCACGGGAGAGTTCCATCAGTTTGACAATATTCCTGTAAGAGTTTACACCTGAAGGATCTTTTAAAAGTTCTGCCGAAAGTTTATTATACAGGGAGAGAGTGTCCTCCTCACCGGAGAAGAGAAACCCCTTCTCCGCGAAAGCGGGCGTGAAAGCTGATGTAATTATTATAATTGCTGATATAATTTTCAGAGTAAACTTCATAAGTTCTATTATCCTTCATCTGTTAACGATAAGTATTTGACACGGTTATTTTATGGAATATATTAGAATAAAGTACAGTACAATTCACGGAAAAAAATGTTACGAATATATCCCCTGTCACAGAAAAAGTCCCTCTCCCCCATCTGCGCCTACTGGTCTTTCGCCACATGGTACACAAAGAGGAACATCCCTTTTTCAGCAGTTATGAATGAATACAGAAAAAGATCAGATATGGAGGAGTATCCTTACACTTTCATTGCAACACTGGGGGAACTTCCGGTCGGGATGGTTTCAATTAAGGAGAGCGAGCTGGCCCGGCGTGAAGAGCTTTCACCGTGGCTCTCAGCCCTTTATGTGGCCCCGGAATACAGGGAGCAGAAAATCGGAGAGCGCCTTATCCGCACAGTAATAGATGACTGCCGGAAAAAGAAGATGAAAAGAGTATTTCTTTTCCTGGACAGCCGTAACCTCCTGAAGCTTGAAAAATATTATACAAAGAGGGGATGGATCTTTTACGATGATGAAACCGATTCGGACGGAAATAAAACGAAGATTTTTTTCTACGAATTGTAGGATTGTAGGGACGCAGCATGCTGCGTCCCTACAATTCTACAATATTACGGATTATCGATCAATCGTGGTGGCGATGCCCGTGATGATGATGTGTGTGGCCATGCCCGTGACCATCGCCGTGCTCATGCTCATGCCCCTTCTTGTGTGAAATCCCGTGTTCAATAAAATGTACAATCTTCCCGATGTTTGTCCCCTGTGTTGCTGAAACTTCAAGTATATCAGTTTCCCTGTTAAGCGCTCTTACCTGTTCGTAGAATATATCCCTGTTGAAATTTGTGGCGCCCATTAGGTCGGTTTTATTAAGAATAATTACATCAGCCTTGCTGAACATCACCGGATACTTATGAGGTTTGTCATGACCCTCGGTTACTGAAACTACCATCATTACATCATCTTCACCAAGAAAGAAGTCTGCCGGGCATACCATGTTGCCGACGTTTTCAATGATAACGCAGTCTAACTTATGAAGGTCGAAGTTTACAAGGGCTCGTTCCAGCATTGCTGCTTCAAGATGGCAGATGCTATGAGTATTGATCTGATGAATTTTAACAGGAAATTTTGCAAGCCTGTCTGCATCCGCAGTACCCTGCATATCACCTTCAATTACTCCAATCCTGTACTTCTTTGTAAGCTCAGGGAGCACAGCTTCAAGAATGCTTGTTTTCCCTGAACCGGGGGCACTCATTATATTCAGTACATAGATGCCGTGGTCATCCATGTTGTCCTTTATATTTGCTGCAAGCTTGTCATTCTGATGGAGAAGATCCTTCTCAAGTTCAACGTAGTGCATAATTATCTCCTAACTTTCAATATCTATAGATTCAACATACATCCTGTCACCGGTGATCACCCTCACAGCTCCTGAACCGCAGCTGCTGCATTTAAAATTAAACTCCTCGATCTCAGTATCCTTCCCGCATTCGCTGCAGTTCACCACAGCTTTTTCAGTACGGATATTTATCCTGGCATTTTCAAAGATTGTCCCCTTTTTAGCTACCTCCAGGGCAAACTCAAGGGCATCAGGCACCACTGAGCTGAAACTCCCGACAACTATGTTCACCTCATTAACCTTAGTGGAACCGTTGCTCTTTGCAGCCTCCTCAACAATATCCTTGACGCTCATGGCAAGACTCAACTCATGCATTATACACCCCGTAAATAGCCTGTCCGGCGGATATCCCAGCATCATTTGCAGGGATCTTTTTATTAAAGAGAACTCTAAGCCCCTTTGACGCAAGCCTTTTTTCTGCCTGTTCAAGCATAATTCTGTTCTGAAAAACTCCACCGCTCAGAAGAACTGTATCTAACCCTTTTCCGGAGCAAACCGAAGCCGCAACTGCTGCACCTGCCTCTGCCAGTGAATTATGGAAGATCTTTGCAAGATAATTCAGATCAGATCCTCTCTTATTCATCTGAAATATTTCATTTATAAAAAATTTTGAATCAATTATAAAAACTCCATCTTCATAAACCTGCGGAATTTTAACAAACTCCTCCGTATCAGAGTACAGTGCCAGTTTTTCAAGATAAATTGCCGCTTCAGCTTCGTATGTAACGTTGCGCCTGAATCCGAGAAGCGAACCTCCCGCGTCAAAAAGTCTCCCTGCACTTGAAGTCAGAGGGGAGAACGACCTGTTACCTGAGATAGTATAAATATTATCCCGCAAATTTTTATCCCCCCATAAACATGCCTCATCAAAGCTCTCCTGATCCAGCAGCCCGGAAAGAATCCTCCAGGGTTCCTTTATGGCACGCTCTCCACCTGGAAGAGGGAACTGTGAAAGGTGACCTCTTCTCCCGAAAGAGTGAAGATCGCCGGTAATTATCTCCCCGCCCCAGATAGTCCCATCTGTGCCGTAACCTGTACCATCAAAAATAATACCCGCAGCCTCACCCTTCACCCCGTTCTCATAATAACATGAAAGGAAGTGTGCATAGTGATGCTGCACCCGTAGCAGCTTTATATTTTTTTTCTCAGAGTATCCAACTGCAAATGATGTTGATTCGTAATCGGGATGAAGGTCCGCAACAACTGCATCAGGCTGTACATCGTAATAGCCGAGCATCTCTTCAATTGTTTCGCAGAAGTGTGTAAATGTCTCCGGTGTTTCAAGATCTCCGATATGGTTGCTTGTTACCAGCTTATCCTCAGATGCAACAGATATATTGCTTTTAAGTTCAGCACCCAAAGATAGTATCTTCTTCGGGGTTGATTCAGGGAGCTTTATCGGGAAGGGCATTTTCCCGCGGCCCATCCTAACATTAATATCCTCTCCTTTATATATCCAGGAGATACTGTCATCCGCACGCTTAAGAATTCTTCTGTTATGTGTGAGGAACACATCAACAATTGCATTGAGCTCCTGCTTTGCCTTATCATCATCTATGATGAGAGGATCTCCGGAGATATTAGCGCTTGTCATAACAAGAGGTATATTCACGCGGTCAAGTATAAGCTGGTGCAGAGGAGTATATGCAATCATGATCCCCAGATAGCCGTTGTCCGGCGCGATATTCCCGGCAATGCCGCTCCCCGGTTTAATCCTCACAATAACAATCGGAGAGACTTTCGACTTCAGAAGCTTCTCCTCTTCAGCAGATACATCTGCATACTCCCGTGCTGCTTCAACTGACCTGAACATAAGAGCAAAGGGTTTACCGGGTCTCCTCTTCCTTTCGCGGAGGAGAGCCACCGCATCGAAATCTATGGCTGAACATGCTATATGGTAACCCCCAAGTCCCTTGATCGCCGCAACCTTCCCTGCAAGGAGTGCATCAGCAGCTTCATCAAAACCTTTTACAGCAGGGCCGCACACAGGGCAGGAGAAGCCCTCGATGTGATACCTGCGGTCAGAGGGATCGTTATATTCAGCAGCACACTTTTCGCAGAAAGGGAAATCAGACATGGTGGTCTTCACCCTGTCGTAAGGCATGTCTTTCATATATGTGTATCTGGGTCCGCAGTTACCGCAGGTGACAAAGGGATACCTGTATCTTCTGTTGCCGGGATCATTAAACTCCTCCCGGCACTGGTCGCACATAGCTATATCAGGCGGAATGCTGAACCGCGTGGGGCCGTTCTCTTTACTTTCAATTATGACGAATGATTTTTCATCAGGGAGAGCGGGTATCGGCTCTTCATTAAAATATGCAATAAGCGCATTAGGGGGGAGGAATGTCCGGAATTCATCAATATACTTCTGAACAGATTTTTCAGGCCCCTGAACTTCAATTTCGACAGAATCACGGGTGTTGGCAACAGTACCTGAAAGTCCGCGCAGAGCCGCTTCCTTTGCAATCGCCGGGCGGAATCCCACACCCTGAACAATACCTTTTACCGTTATTCTCCGTCTTGTAATATTATCTGACATAAACCCCTGCCCGGAAATATACGGTATTAGAGAAAAATAAAGATTATTTGTAAATACTTTGTTTTAAAAAAACTGCATTAAATAAAGCTCGCGAAGGCGCAAAGACGCAGTGAAATGCTATAACAGATTTAGAATAATCTTTTTGTACTTTGCGGCTTTGCGAGATAATATTCTTTTATTGTCAGAAGTTAACTTTAAATCCCTTCTCTTTGAAAAGTCTGATGCATGAATCAACAACATCCGGTTCAAAATGAATACCCTTATTCTTCAGAAGTTCTTCAAATGCCACATCTATTCCGAGGGCCGCCCTGTAGGGCCTGTGAGAGGCCATGGCCTCAAGAACATCTGCTACTGCAATAATCCTGGCCTGAATAAGAATCTGATCCTCTTTAATTCCGTTGGGATATCCTGTGCCGTTAAATTTTTCATGGTGCTGAAGAACTATATCAGCGATTGGCCAGGGAAAATCTATATTCTTTAAAATATCATAGCCCATCTGGGAATGAGTTTTGATAAGCGCAAACTCAATTTCGTTAATCCTCCCCGGTTTATTAAGTATCTCCGCAGGGATGGCTATCTTCCCAAGGTCATGGATCTGGCCTGCAAGGTTTACACTCTCAATAATATCACGCTTAAGCCCCATATCCTTGGCAATCTCTTTGGCAATGTCAGCAACCTTCTTCTGATGACCTGCGGTGTAGGGGTCCCGTGTTTCAACAGTCTTTGTTATGGCTTCAATTGTTCCGTACATGGCACGGGAGAGAGTCTCCATACTCTCCTGAATCTTCCTGTCATACTCCACCTGTTGGGTAATGTCCCTTATCACAAGCACAGCTCCTTTCAGTTTGCCCTTATCCATCCATAAAGGTGTTGATGTAAAATCAACAGGTATCTGCCTGGAAGGAGTTGTGAGGTAATTATTAAACTCAATGTAGTTCATTGACATGGGGAAAAAGATATTATCATCCTCCTTCGCATCGCTGCCGATCTTCACAACTTCAACTATAGGCTTACCGATTACAGATGGATTCTCCTTCGCCAGCATCCGGAGTCCCGAAGCGTTGACATAAGTAACAAGCCCGTCTCCGTCAACAACTACCACTGTATCAACAATGGAATTAAGGATTGTTGACATCCTGCTTTCATCTTCACGTATCCGCTGCTCCATCTGGTGACGGAGTAAAGCCATCTCAATTGTTGCGCGAAGATCTCTTTTATCAAAGGGCTTTATTATGTAGCCGTAGGCGTTACTCTCTTTAGCTCTTTCTATTGTTGAATAATCAGCAGATGAAGTGATGTACACAAAGGGGAGGCTGAATTTACTGTTTATATTTTTTGCTGATTCAATACCGTCAAGTTGCCCCTCAAGATTTATATCCATAAGAACAAGATCCGGCTCCTTTTCCTCTATAAGAAGGGTAGCCTCTTCTCCGGAGGACACAGCTCCGGCAAGGTTATATCCGATATCCAGAATATATTTCTGTATCAGCCTTGAAGTTATCCTGTCATCCTCTACAAGTAGAATATTCCTCATCTTCCATCCGCATTATCAGCAAATTTACTTTATTTTTAACATCAGCCGGTTTATATCAGATTCATGCAGGATAAATACTTCTAAAAAATGCAACCATCTCTTAATGTTTGATGTTATATATTTCAGTAGTCTTTATTACCTGCTTTTTATAAGATAATATAATTATTTATCACAGTTTCATTTAATTTTTATTATATTTAAATATAAAAGTTTTTTTTAAACAAAAAACTCTTTATCTGTGAAGATACATTTTCTATCATGCTAATACCACATTAAATTCATGCAAAAAAAGATAGACATAAACATTAAACATCATAAATTTACCCGCATTATTTCAGGAGGCAGAAATGCATAGCTTAGGCATTAATATAGGTTCATCCAGCATAAAGGCAGTATTGATGGATGAGGAAAAAATGTTATGGCACAGGATTATTGAACATGAAGGTGATTTTCTAACCACGCTGAAAAATTTTATCACAGGCTCCGATATTCCTGCAGGGACAAAACTCCTTGTAACAGGAACAGAGGGACGCTACCTGATAAACGCCAATAATGTTATTGAATCGATCTGTGTTGAAGAGACACTGAGAGAACTGGAAATTGAAACAGACGCAGTTGTCTCCCTTGGCGGGGAGAACTTCGTTGTTTATACAATAGATAATAACGGAAAAATAATAACAAGTTTTTCCGGAAACAAATGCGCCTCAGGCACAGGTGAATTCTTTAAACAGCAGCTGGGCCGTATGGACATGAAACTCAATGATATATTCAATGTACCTGATACAGCAAAGCCTCACCCTCTCTCTTCGCGATGCTCAGTATTTATGAAGAGCGACTGCACACATAAGCTCAACAAAGGTGAGGCCACAAAGGATGACATTGTACTCTCTCTGAGTGATGTAATGGCAACGAAAGTGGCTGACTTCCTTAAACGGGCCAGGATTGAAAAAGGTACAGTTCTTTTAACAGGTGGCGTCACCAGAAACAGCCACATGATTAAGTTCATAAAAGAGAAACTACCGGAACTAAAACTTATTATTCCTGAGCAGGCAACATATTTTGAGGCATTCGGCGCTGCTCTCCTTGCAGCAAGGTCAGGGAATGAAGTCCCCAGGATCGATATGTTTTTCAAGAAACATGATATAGGTTTCGGAAGATACAAATCCCTCTCAAGCGCCCTTGGCAGAGTAAAATACATCGAGCCTCTCAGGGGAAAAATTAAACCGGGCGGAGAATATATCCTCGGAATTGACGGGGGTTCAACCACTACAAAAGTTGCTCTCATTGACATAGAAACAGATGAGATCGTTGCCGACTATTACGGCAGGACCCACGGCGACCCTGTAAAGGCCCTGAAAAAATGTATTGAAGAGGTGCTTATACAGGTTAAGGATCAGACAGGGGGTACAGCTATAAAAGTTTCTGTTGCGGCAACCACCGGTTCATCAAGGGAGATCCTCGGCGTTTTTATGGAAACACCAGCTGTTTACAATGAGATCATTGCCCATGCAACAGGAACAACATATTTCAAACAGGATATCGACACAATATTTGAAATCGGCGGCCAGGACGCGAAGTACGTGTATCTCAAAAACATGGTACCCATTGACTACGCGATGAATGAGGCATGTTCTGCAGGTACAGGTTCATTCCTTGAGGAATCAGCATCAGGGGACCTGAATATTACGGACGTGCGGCAGATTGGAGACATAGCGCTTCAGGCCGATTCCCCTCTTAAATTCGGAGAGCACTGTTCAGCATTTATAAACTCCGACATAAGAAAAGCAATTCAGTACGGAGCAACCAGGGAGGATATAACAGCAGGTATCATTACCTCAATTGTTTCAAACTACCTCAACAGGGTTGTGGGGAACAGGGCTATCGGCCAGAACATAGTTTTACAGGGGGGCGTTGCGAAAAACAAGGCTGTGCCCCTGGCTTTCTCCATGCTTCTCGACAAGGACATCACAGTACCTCCAAGCCCCGAACTCCTGGGAGCCTTCGGTGTGGGGATACTTGCAAAGCAGAAGATTGCTGACGGGTTACTTGAAAAGGGATCATTTGACCTTGAGCAGATTCTCAATACTGAAATTATATATGAAAGGGAATTCAAGTGCCGCGCATGCGACAACTACTGTTCCATCCGTATTCTCAATGTTAACGGCCACAGTTATATGTTCGGCGGCCGCTGTAACAAGTACGCCAACTCGCGCAAGAAGAAAGAGATCAATGAAGCATCAGTATTCAACTATATTGACGCACGCGATGAACTGATGTTTAAAGAGATGGTGCCTCCTCGTGAATCATTTGAAAGAAAAAAAGATTATATCGTGGGAGTCCCCAGGGCATTCTCTGTATATACACTCTGGCCATTCTACTCATGGTTCTTCCATACACTGGGTATTGAAGCAAAACTTTCAGAGGAAATTCTGCAGGAGGGGGTCGCCCGTGTTGAAAGCGCCTACTGCTTCCCTGCGGAGATTGCACACGGCGCAGTACAGAGCGTAATAAAATCTGAAGCTGATTTTATCTTTGTCCCGCACTTCAGGGATATGCCCAGCTACGAGGAGGATGTTCACGCGAACTTCTGCCCCATAACGCAGAGCCTCCCGTACTACATCAAAAAAGCATTCACAGAGGTTGATGAAAACCGTCTCCTTTCACCTGTTGTCACATTCAAATACGGAACTGAAAAGGCGCTTGAAGGGTTCATGGAAATGGCACCGCAACTTGGTGTTTCAACCAGCGAGATTGAGCGCGCTTTCAAAATAGCTTACAAAAAACAGCATGAATTCTTTACCCGTTACAGAGAACTGGGCAAAGAAGCACTTGAAAGGGCGCGTAAGTCCGATCATCCTGTGATTGCGCTTCTCGGAAGGCCGTATAACTCCTTTACAAAAGATGCGAACATGGGTATACCGAAAAAATTCGCAAGCCGGGGATACTCCATTATACCTTTTGACATGCTCCCTTTTGAAGGCTCGGATATATTCAGCAACATGTACTGGTACTACGGCCAGCAGGACATGAAAGCAGCATCACTCCTGAAAGACGAAGATAATATATTCATCACGTTTATCTCAAACTTCTCATGCGCTCCTGACTCATTCATGCTGCACTACATCAAGTGGATGATGGGGAGCAAGCCGTTCCTCATTCTCGAACTTGATTCGCATTCAGCCGATGCGGGGATAGATACACGTGTGGAAGCTTTTCTCGATATCATCGAAGGGTACAGGCTGAAATATAGCGGTAAAGATGAAGAGAGATACGACAACGGACTGAGATTTATTAATAATGGGAAAGATAAAATTCATCTCTTTGATACAGTCAATAACAGGAAAATAGATATCTTCGGCAATCCCAGGGTAAAACTTCTGCTTTCAAATATGGGACGTCTCTCATCTGAACTCCTTGCATCGTCTCTCAGGGGGATCGGGATAAATGCGGATGCAATGCCGCTTCCGGATATCTACACTCTTCAGGCAGCAAGGAGCTACATGTCAGGAAAGGAATGTCTCCCGTCGCAGCTTGTACTTGGAAGCGCCCTGAAGTACCTTGAATCTGATAAATACAGGAAAGATGAAATTTACCTGCTGTTTGTACCCACTACAACAGGCCCCTGCAGAACAGGGCAGTACTTTGTATTTTACGAAAACCTTTTCAGGGACATGGGACTTGAGAACGTAGCAGTTATTACACTGGATTCGGAAAACTCTTATAATGAAATGGGCCCGAATTTTTCACAAAACGCCTGGTGGGGCCTCGTAATAGCGGACTACATGAAGGATATCGAAACATCTCTCCGTACATGCGCTGTTGATCCTGCCGCAGCAATCGCCAAATATGACGAACTGTGGCATGAGCTTGGTACAATCGCAGAGAAGGATATCAAAAAATCGATACCGGCACTTGAAAGGATCGCCGCCGAAATTGCAAAGATCCCTCTGAAAAGAAAAGTGGAGGAGACACCGAAAGTTCTCATAGTTGGAGAGATATACGTGCGTCGGGATGACTTTGCTGTTGACGAACTTGTTCGCCTCATGAGCAAGAGGGGGATCATCGCAAAAGTTTCAGGTATTACTGAGTGGTTATACTACACCGATTTTGTCCGCTATCACGAAATAATGAAGAAATACAGGCTGCTGCCGTGGTATAAAAAACCGTTCTCAAAAGAACTGCGGGAGAGGATTCTATTCAGGATTGAATCTATATGGAAAAGTAAAGTAGATCACAAAGTGAAAGAGGCCCTCTCTGCAACGGGGCTTATACCTCATACTCCGCACAACATGGACGAGATCATGGGCAACGCGCATAAGCATTTTGTAACATGCGAGCTCGATTCAGAAATTTCAATTTCAAGCGGAGCTGCTTCAACTGCAATGATGCACGACTACTCAGGTGTAATCAACATTTCACCTTTTGCGTGTCTTATAGGCCGTGTAATCGAGGGTCTTATCACACCCTGGAGCAGGGAACGCAATTACCCGGTAATGTCCCTTGAGGTTGACGGCGCGGTACTCCCGCCGAATATCATCAGCAAGCTTGAGATATTTATGCTTAATGTTCTGAGGTTCAGGCAGGAGATGGAGGATACGGAACTTGTGGAACACCAGGGATTTGTCGATTCATCATTCAGCAGAAAGATTATAAGGTAAAAGACCTCACCCCGGCCTGACGGCCACCCCTCTCCGCAAGGAGAGGGGAAAAACAAATTATTCCATCCCCTCCTGCTGACTTTTCTTAAACTCATCAAGACTTTTACGAATGTTACTTTTATCGTCCTGAAACTTTTTCATAATCCTGTCATAAGCCTCTTTATATTCAGCCTTGACTTTATCTATAGCCTGTCTGTTTTTTATCTGCTGTTTAAGAACAGCATCTCCTTTTTTTACTGCGCTTTTAAAACGGCCCGCTGCATCACTCCCTTTGTATTCATCTGAAAGACTGTTCATATTATTGAGAGATGCT
Organism: Spirochaetia bacterium UBA5763; assembly: GCA_002418835.1. Lineage (GTDB taxonomy): Bacteria > Spirochaetota > UBA4802 > UBA4802 > UBA5550 > UBA5550. The sequence goes on from DIEX01000026.1 coordinate 80,752, forward strand.
TCATTCATCATCATACTGTCTTCAAGCTCCGAATCAGCAGCGGCAATCTTTTCGCCTGACTTTTCGAGATCCTCTTTAGTTTTAGATTTTTTTGTTTCATCTCTCAGGGATTTTATCTTTTCAGCATCTTCAGCGGCATCACCCTCAAAATTATCCATATAGCTCTCGTACTTGTCCGCTCTGTCATCGAGGTTCTCTTCAATGTTCTCATTCCGCATATTCTCCCATGCGTCACTCTTCACCTTTATTTTCCCTGATACAGGTTCGGATGCCACATCAGCTTCAAGAGATGATCCCTCTTTAAGATCAATACTTTTATACGGATTACGAACCGCGAGACTACCTTCGTTGAGAACAACATAAGTGTCCCCCCCTTTGCTCACGGCCACATCAAATTCAGTACCCCGCACACCGCATACAGTGGTGGGACTCCCGATTTTATATTCACCCTTTTTCAGCTTCCCGAATTTCCCCTTAACTTCACCTGAAACCACGGAAATTCCATCTGAATCTTTAAGGTTTTTACTCCCTATCTGAACAGTTGATTGAGCCTGAACTGTAATTGTACTTTTCTCGTCAAGGGAAAGCTCAACTATCGCACCTTTACCTGTTTTTAAAATGTCACCATTCCCCACTATATCGCCCACTTTAACAGGGAGAGCCTTCCCGCTTCTAACGAGAGAGACCTGCCCGATAAAAAATTTAACACTCATTGCAGAGGCACCTGCAGGCATTACGAGAATAATTGCTAAAACCGCAAATACAAAACGGATTGAAGGCTTCATATACTCCTCCGGAAGTAATTTTATCTATAGCAGTTAACGATTGAAATAAAGCGAATCTGTCATTTCGAAGAAGCGACAGCGACTGAGAAATCTGTCTTTTTGGATCACTTTTGAGATTTCTCACATACGTTCGAAATGACAGTACCTAAATAATTCGTCAGCTGTTTTAATATAAAATAACAGCCTGATAATTACAACAAATTAAATTCAGCATAAACGGGTTTAATTGAATCATCTCTTCTCAAAAATCTTTCCGGTAATTCTTTAAAAAATTTTTCAACAACCTGCGATTCAGATCGTATTAATTTTTAAGATTGCTTGACAGCAATACTGTAAATGTAATATTTTCAGGAGACAGGGATGACAATAATGGCTGCAAAACTCACAAAAGAACACCTTGAGCAGATAGGGGAATACCTTGTAGAAAAATTTCCCGCCATACGCGGAGGGGTAAAATCAAAATCATATTCCCGCGATTTTGAAATTGAGATACGGGAAAGAATTGTCCGTGTAGAAGAGGAACTGAAAAATCAGAGAGATCTTATACTTCAGACTCTCAATTTCAACGGCAAACAGTTCGAGCAGGTCGACAAAAGGTTCGAACAGGTTGAAAAGCGTTTCGAGCAGATCGACAAACGCTTTGAACAGGTCGATAAACGTTTTGAACAAATAGATAGACGCTTTGACCAGGTTGACAAAAGATTTGAACAGATGGACAGACGCTTTGAGGAGATTCATAAGAGCGTGGATAAACGCTTCACGATGATGATGTGGTTTACAGGACTGGGGCTCACCCTGGTTACAGCCTTCATAACCGGTGTTACTGTTTTACTTAAGTAAACACTTCCACCTCATTTAAGCAATTCTAAAATGAACAATAGATATGATGCTATAATCACAGGAGCCGGACCTGCCGGACTTTTCTGTGCAATAACTGCTTCAGCAGCAGGAAAGAGAATTCTTATCCTTGAAAAAAACTCAGAACCCGGGAGAAAGCTCCTTCTTTCAGGCTCAGGCCAGTGCAACTTCACTCACACAGGGAGCGCCCCGGAATTTTTAAAACATTATGGCGATTCAGCAAACTTTGTAAAACCTGCACTCTCCGCTTTTACGAACATCCAGCTTATTGATTTTTTTGAATCCCACGGAATAAAAACTGTTACACGTGATGACGGGAAAATATTCCCCGCAAGCATGAAGGCAACGGATATACTTTCGCTTCTGCTGAAATTATGCAGGGAAAATTCTGTTGAGATAAAATATAACTCACAGGTGCAGAGTATATCACACAACGGGTCGGAGTTTATCCTTTCTGCCGGGAGTAAAATTTATGCAGCAGAAAAACTCGTAATCGCGGCAGGCGGGAGTTCATACCCTGCAACAGGTTCATCAGGCGACGGATTCAGACTGGCAGCATCTCTCGGCCATACTATTAAAGAGATCACTACGGCACTTACCCCTCTCTATATTAAAGACTACACACTGGGGGAACTATCCGGAATTTCCATCAAAGAGAGCCGGATAACACTGATCCGTGGTGACAGAAAAATTATATCCGGCAGAGGAGATATTCTGTTCACACCAAAGGGGCTCTCCGGTCCCGGCATACTTGATCTGAGCAGATACACGAGAAACGGAGACAGCATCACAATCTCCCTCACAGATAAAAGTTTGCAGGAAATTGAATCGGTCCTCCCTGAAGCGTTAAAAAATGAGGGAAAAAAATCGATCCGGAATATATTGAAGATATTCGAAATGCCAGAAAGAATCATTGATGCCCTGCTTGCTAATGCACAGGTTGACCCATTAAAAAAAGCCGGTGAAATCTCCAGAGCGGAGAGGAGCCGGATAATTAATCTTATCAATGCATCCCCCTTTGAAATTAAAGAGAAAGGCGACTTCCGTACCGCAATGGCAACAGCCGGAGGGGTGAGCCGGGATGAGATTAACCGCAAAACTATGGAATCAAAAATCGTCAGGGACCTGTACTTCGCAGGTGAAGTCATAGATGTGGATGGTGACACAGGGGGCTACAATATTCAGTGGGCATTTTCATCAGGGAGAGCTGCGGGGATTAGTCTGCTTTAACTTGAATATCTCCCCTTTCAAAGGGGGGTGCCCGATAGGGCGGGGGGATCTTTCAATTCAGGACACGTCAGATTCCTGAATTGCAGAAAATTTATTCTCTCCAATACTTAACGATCCCCCATCTGCTGTCGCAGATTGCCCCCCTGGGAAGGGGGCTTATATGGGAAAAGACTTGACTCTTCCCCTTAAATAATTACATTTAACAAAACAGCCTTTGACTGTTAAGAAAACTAAGAGAAAAGATATATTTATGGAGGACTCAAATATGAAAAAACTTTTTCTTGTTTCAATGATTGCTGTTGCTGCAATGGGGATGATTGCGTGTGGAGAGGATGATAATTTTGATGCTGCAGTTACCTGGCAAAATGAATCAGGTACAGATGTAAAGGATATAAGATGGGTTGATGAAAACTCTGTTGCGAATGCAACATGGGTTGAAACAGTTCCAAATACTGATACAAGTGAACAAAAAATTGTAACACTTGAAACTGGAAGAGGAGAATGTCTTGATACAGCAGCATCACCTCAAGAATATGAAATAGAAATAAATGGTGGTTCCCAATCTTATACATTGACTGAAGGAGCTGCCGAGACTCTTAGAATAACAAGCATTGCCACAAAGAAAAAATAAAATCAAATAATAAAGATAGCATTTTAATAAAAATGCTATCTTTAAATAAAATCAATGAATATTAAATCACAATTAATTATACTTATAATTATACTTATAATTTCAAATCCTGCTTTCTCCAAAGACAAAAACTGGAAAAAGTTCGGAAGTTCATGGGTTGTTGCCAATTCTTTGGCAACAACCGCATCAGGGCGTGTTAATCCATGGAACTATTATGAATTCACTAATTTCAATTCGTTGCAGTCATTAAAACCATTTTCCACTTACACATCACTTGAAATCGATTCAATGCTTTTTGAGCGTGTTGATTCCCCTGTTGAATTTATTATACCATTTAGCATAACAGATGAAGGTAAAGGATGGCTTTATAAATTTTATGCATTCCGGTTTTCCGGGAACTACTGGGGCATAAATCAAGTTTCTTTAATTTATTCAGACAGAATTGATAAAACTAAACCATTGGCAACAAAGAACAATACATTTATTAAAGAAATTGAATCTTCAAAGTGTAAAATTAAATATGGTATAATGAATAACTATAATATTGTTTTTAAAGAGAACAAAGTTGTTCTTTATATTAATAATAAAGAAACGATGTCCGTATCTTTAAATGAAAAACAGGATGGTGGGTATCTCGCATTTAGTATAAAAAATGCGCGAATTTCTATAGATAAAATAGTACTTAAGAATGACAACAAAACAATTTTTCAGGATCTGTTTGATGAAGATTCAATACAAATTAAAAAACTTCAAGTCACACGAGAGCCTGCTCCTAAAGAGGATGACGCGAAAAAACCGGAATAACCGGCTTTTTTAATATATAATTGATTCATGTTCCCTTCGTATTGGCTTCGGGAAGGCTTCGTATTGTTGCCGTGAAATTAATTGACTGAAATTACGGAGTCGTGAGTGTAACATTCTGTTCAATCAGACTTAAATCTGTTGGAACAGATACTCCAGAAATTATATTATCAGAATATCCGGATCCGGATTTACTGAAAATAATTTTATAGTTCCCATGCAAAAGAATCCTGTGATAATAACCTTTTGAATCAGTTTTCACAACTATATCCCCAATATCACCGGCACCGTTATTATAAACCACTGTTACTTCAACATCTTTTACGCCATCCGGCTCAGTTGCAGATGTTACCTGCCCATGCACTCCGTAACCTGCTTTCTTAATATATGCCAGAAGTGATTTCCTGTTATATTCAAAAACCTCCTGAACACCAGCCTCTGTTGAAGGATTGCGGCGCGCCACCTCTATTGTCACATCAAGGCATCCTGTCTCTTTGTAGCTCCAGTCCTGAAGTGAGCCGGAAATCTCGTACCAGTTACCTCCATTAATAACACCATCCTCCATGTCAATCGACTGGTAGAGATCCGGATTATTTAGGAACGTTCCTTCCATAGTATATGCTTTACCAAAAGATCTTACAAGTGTATTCTCAACAGGTTTAACACTGTCTTTCTCACTATCATAATCAAAGGGCATATTTAAAAGCACCGCACCAGAATGAAAAGTTGCTGAAAGATGAAAAACATTGGATTGCGAGAATGACTCCATTGCCTTTGATTCAGGTTCCGAAAGAGCCTCACTCCCGTGTGAACCACCCGTATCGTATTCCCATGCGAATGAAAAATTTCTGTTCAGGTCAACTCCCCTGCTGTTATACCTTCTTTTTGCTGCAAGCCCGTCAGGATTCAGCACAGGTATGATGACTATATACCTTTTATTTACAAGATCAGTGACTTCTGCATCTTTATCATAATTATAAGTAAGATATTCAATGAATCTGATCATCAGTTCAACTGATATCATCTCGCTTCCGTGAATTCCCCCTGTGAGGCGGATTGCAGGTTCACCTTTAGGAGTTCCGGGATTGTCAGATATCACAATTGCGCGGATAGGACGGCCGTCTACGCTTAAACCAGTTCCCACGCTTTCAAGGGCTGTTATTAAAGGATATTGCAGCCTTACTTCATCCAGAAAAGCGAGAACCTCCTCCGGTGTATGATAATCATAAGAAGAAGCAGGTGTTCCCCCTCCCCCATCTGAACAGGAGAAGAAAACTGGAAGCTGTATAAGCAGAAGCAATATTAAAACTAATCTTTTCATCAGAAATAAATCTAATAAAAATTCAGGGTATTATGACAAGGGAAATTTACCGGGGATATTTTTTTTGTAAACAATGCAGAGTCGCAACTCTCTATAAAAGCGTTATTCCTCTGTCACACTATCTATAATTTTATCTATCTCTTTCTCATTATAATTTCTGTTTTCGATTTTGTCTGTCTTATCTTTTATCTTCTCCCTGGTAAATCTGATCTTTACATAATCTGAATCCATTTTTTTAGCCATTTTATAATAATGATATGCTTTACTGTAGTCAGACATATAAAAATAGCAGACAGCAATATTTGATGCAGCTTTTACGTTACCGGGATCTATTGTTAATGCTCTATTTAACTCCCTTATTGCTTCACTGTATTTTTTCTGCTGTATAAGTGAAACAGCAAGATTATTATAGTAATAAGAAACCCCGCTGTTGTCTTTAATAGCTTCTCTGAAATACTTCTCAGCTTCAACAGGCCGGTCACCAGCAAGCAGCTTCATTCCTGTACTGTTTTTATCAGCCGCATCCTTTTCATTTGAAAAAGCATTAAGATGAACGCAAATCAGGAAGGATATGAGGATTACAATTTTGCTCATCAAAGAGCACTGTATATAATGTCTGCTCAGCATGTTTTATTGCCTATTGTTTTATCCGATTGCTAAAGAGATGATCCAGATATCGATTTATACCCATTAATAGGGTATATCAATTTCTTCCTGAAAGACGTTTCAGAAATCAACGAAAAAATTCTCCTGCATTCAGCCAATGTCGTTTCAGGCAATAAAAACAGTATATTTCCTGTTGTTTCATGGTATTACCGGCTGAATATCAATGCTTCTGTTAAAAAATAATTGAAAAACATTGAAGTCTTTTATATTAAAACACGCAGTTTAAATTCATTCATTCAGCAGTGGAGCCCTTTTATGAAAAAAACATTTTCAGCCTTCATTATTATAATTATCCTTTCCGAAACTTCTATAGCTTCTAACGATCAGACAGGAACAGTTGAAAATGTTAATATATCAAAAAAAGAGGTAACAATTAAAATCCTCTCAGGAAAATCTGTTAAAATGGGTGACCGCCTTGAGATCAGCACTCCGGATGGACCTATTACTCTTTCTGTCAAATTCCCCATGATGACACTGGCAACATGCTCCATCCAGGGAAAAGGGAAGCTTTCATCAATAAAACCTGAAATGCCGGTTTATCCGTACGGTAAAACTCTGCTAACTGATGAACCTTCAGATAACGGGTCGCGTTTTTCAGACACAGGCCAGGGGATGATTAAAGATAACTCCACAGGTATATACTGGTTGCAGGATGCCAACTATACAAGAAAAACCATGTCATGGGAGGATGCAGTTACATTTGTAGAGAAGCTCGATGCTGCAGGATATACTGACTGGAGGCTCCCAACAAAAGAAGAGTTTGATTATTTTCTTAAGACATCTCCTGAAGAACTTAATAAATCATTTGATAATATGAAATATTTCTACTGGACCTCCACGGTTTATCCTCTTGAACAGGGATTGATCTGGACAGCGGACATTGATAACCGCAACACAAAGCATACTTTCAGAACAAATGAAAACTATATCTGGCCTGTGAGGGATGGGAAAGCCCGGGTAAGAAGTTCTTATGCACTGAAAAAAGACCATGAGAACGATCCGGTTAAAACCGCTGCTGAGCGCGCATGCGGTAAAAATGGCAGCAAATTTGTGTCATACAGTAAAAAACTCGATACTATGACTATATTAAAGTATGAAATCATCTGTACAAAAGGCAAAAAAGATACAAAGATGATGCTTGAATACGACAAACTCCTCGGGAACTGGTCAGATTGAATTCTTTAACTGCTCTAAAGAAAGATACAAGGGAAAACCTTACATGCAAATTAAGATATTAAATTACAAAATATTTAGTAACATTCTGATAAAAAAAATTGACATTCTCAAAATTATCATTAATTATATAATAATAATTAAACAGGAGGGTCTCATGAAAAAGTCAGTTGTAATTCTTGCTCTTTGTTTCACATTCGTAGCTTCTAATGTTTTCGCTAACAACGCAGGTATTGGTATCGGTACTGTTCTCCTCAAAGGAAAACAGGGAAAACTGATGGAACTTGTAGCTACATGTCTTAACGGAATCTGCGGTAACGGTACATTCGCAATCACAACCGGTACTCTGGGCTATAAAGAAGGCGCAGTAATCGGTGTTAACATTGTTGATGTATATGTAGCTGAAAACATGGATTCACTTGCTAATGATATTGCAAAAGGTGATGGTGAATATGTTGATACTCTTGCTCACCTTATGAAAGTTGAAAACAAAGATGCTTTCAAAGACAAACTTCATAAAAATTTCAACAACATCTATACATCAAAAGATGTAACATCAAAAGATGTAGTTGCAAATATCAATAAAGTTAACAGCTGATAGTGATATTTAAACATTTCATAACAAATGTAAAGTACGGCCTCAGGGCCGTACTTGTTTTATTAATAATTCTCCGCGGAATTTCATACGGAGCAGACACTACATTATCCGGCGATGATAATAACAGGTATATCTCTGAACTTATAACTAAATCGAAAGAACTGAAACTTGCAGATGATCCATATTGGCATATAATTCTTCATTACAAAAAAAATATCACCGGCGGATTCACAAGCCAGGTTGATGATCCTGCATTTTTCTTTGCAAAAAAAGGTAAACATAATCCTGAAGCTGAACTTGAAGAAACAATACGGAGTTTCTTCAGGTCCAAGGAAAATGTTATAATGCATCCAACTGAAAAATTCTCTGCAAGGTACGCATGGCTTAAGGAAAAACTCGAAATTGATACAGCAAAAATCCCATATGACGGCGATACCTGGTTCAGCCAGTTCTATAAAGAAATAAATCCATCTACTGTGACACTTGTGTTCCCCGCAGGTTTTATGAATAATCCTGCTTCAATGTACGGACACACCCTTCTTCTTGTTGAGTCGGAGGGGGGGAGCAGACTTCTCGCTAAATCTCTGAATTATGCCGCTGCCACAGACGATGCGCTGCTTCCGCTATTTGTATACAAAGGGCTCCTGGGGCTTTACAAGGGATATTACTCATTTCTTCCATATTATCAGAAAATTCGGGAATACAGCGATACAGAGCAGCGAGATCTCTGGGAATACGAAATTGCCATGACTCCTGAAGAAAAAGAGAGAATGGTGCGCCATGTTGTTGAGATGGAAAATATTTACTCAGACTATTACTTTATTGATGAAAACTGCTCTTATAGTTTATTATTCCTCATCGAGGCTGCAAAGCCGGAGACAGGGATCACCGATTACTTCTGGTGGGGTGTCGAACCCGTTGACACACTCCGTGCGGCCCAGGATAAAAAAATAGTCAGCAGGAGAGTTTTCAGGCCTTCACTATATTCAAAAATTCAATTCTTCAGGTCAAAGCTGAATAAAAAAGAACAGAATTTTGTTCTCGGTTTCTGCAAAGGCGAGCATGAATTGTCAGACATAGAGTCACTCACCGGAGACGAAGAAAAAAATATAATAATGTGCGATCTCGCCACAGATTACCTTAAATTCATGGCCGTTAAAAAAGACATCTCTCAAGAGGACTATAGATCCAGGTTTATGGCTGTATTGACAAAACGTAATTCCATGGGTAAATATGACCCGATAAAAGATATCCCTGAACCTGTTGCGCCTGATGAATCTCACGAATCGCGAAGATTTGCTGTTGAAACAGGCCACTCTCTTGAAGGAGTTTATTCGCAGTTCGCATACAGACAGTCATGCCATGAAATCATGGATCCTGATGACGGATACAACATGAACTCCCAGATTGTTTTCGGCAATATCCAGGGGCGCTATTATTACGATGATAAACGGTTTGTTCTTCAGAGATTTGATATTGTTGATCTTGTCTCACTTCCTCCGTCAGACTCCTTCTTTATGAATCCCTGTTATGTACTGAACACAGGACTGATACAGAATATAAGTGAGAGTGAAAAAGAGACATTAGCTTTCCATCTGAAAGGGAATGCCGGCTTAAGTACGCTTCTCGCGGAGAAAGTTCAGATATATTTTTTTGCAGGAGTTAAATCATACTTTAATCCTGATTATGATAACAACAGTGATATTCTTGCAGGGGGCGAAACCGGAATTCTTACAATCTTAGGCCCGTGGAAAAACCATATCTATGCTTCTGCTTATCACGCTGAATTCGGAGAGAAACACACAAGATTATCCGCAGGCCTTTCAGAAAGAATCAAAATTACAAATTCAGTTTCTGTATTAGCGGATTATTCATATAACAAAGATTACTCGTTTAACTGGCACGAATTCAGCGGGAAAATAAATTTTTATTTCTGATTTTTACCATCACATCTTCAGCATTATAATCAACTTTTTACTTGATTTTAAATCCTCAATCCCTGATCATTAATACAACTGAATTCGAAGCCTCTGTTATTTTCAGTATATTACAGGGTAAATCATTATTTTATAACAGTTAACGAACTTCTCAGTCGCTGTCGCTTCTTCGAAGTGACAGATTCGAACTATTTCAAACGTTAACCGCTATAGTTCAGTCAGGCAGTTTTTATTTAAACCGGTTATCTGCTCTCTCATGACGGTTTTTTTAAAAAACACCGGCATCTAATTGTATGAGTTCATGAATCTCAGACATGAGACCCAGGTATCTGCCTTGCAAAACCGGGGTGATAATCAGAAGGATTATTTATGATAATATACAGATCAGTTATTATTAAATTTCGCCTGACTCAAATATTACATAGAAATGCTGCAAATCTCATCGTATAAATACAGAACATAAACAGGTTTAATTATATGTCAAAAAAACAGACCACTCCAAAGAAAAAAACCGGCAAAGAAAAGGAAACTGTAATATCTGAAGTAACCATTGAACCGGTTTCTGAAACAACAGAACAACCGTCAGATCATCCCGCTGATAAACGCGAACTCACCAGGAAAGAAAAAAAACTTGAAGCTAATCTTAAACGTAAATCCCGTCCATTGCCTCTCCGGATACTGAAACAGATCGCAAAAACTCTCTTTATCAGGATACCTCTCACGCTTGTGGTGATAATTGCTGCTGTGCTTCTTTTTGCAGGGATATACCTTACACCTGGAACAGTTGAGAATCTTGCGAAGAGCACATTCAACGGTATGTCCAATGGTACACTTGAACTTAAGGTTGAAGAATTTAATTTATACAGCGGATTTGCAATAAACAATATTGTTGTGCGCAGTGGTGATGACTTCAGCAAAGAGAAACTCTTTGAAATGGAGAGAATTGTTTTCAGATACGGTTTTTTTAAGATATTCACGGGGAGCATAAGGTTCCCTGAGATCGGCCTGTATAAACCGAGGGTTTACCTTACAGAAAAAAACGGAGTCTGGAATGCAGCTACACTGATGAAACCCTCTGAGAAAAAGGAGGAACCGGAGAAAGAGGAGGAGAAGGAACCATCCGAACCTTCAACAGGGGATATTGAACTCCCCATAGCTGTTGACTTTCTTTTTAACTTTATTCTGGATGACCTCCGCGTTTATGTGCGGGGGAGCGATATGAAGGCTGACATGACAGGTCTCACCTTTAAAGCTCTAATTGACGTTCCTCCTTTTAAAACTATCCCCAGGTCAGTTGAAGCTGTGCGGATACTTAAAACCATGAAGTTTGAGCTTAACCCGGAAAAAAGCATGAATGTGAAGTTCTACTCCACTGCTGCTGCAACAGAACCTGAACTTATACTTAACTGGATGCTCAATTTCAGCAACGGTGATACTCCGCAGTTCAGCAGCACGCTGAATGCCGGAGCGAAGAGGATGCCTCTGAGGCTTCAGAACAAATTTCTCTCCCCTTTCAGTTTTCTTATAGCTTACGATATTTTTTATAATCCGATAAATGATATACTCAAAATAAATTCATTCTCTGTAAGTTTCCAGAACAGCAACTGGATCAGGCTTTCAGGGAGAGTCAGCAGCGTCACAAAAAACCAGGTGCTCGATATAAAGATGGATGAGAGCCGCATACCCCTTGGGGATCTCTACCCCTACTATGTTATCATGACAGGGGACAGATCAATGAGATGGAGCGGAGAGGCTTCTCTTGCACCGCTGTCTGTACACGGCACAGCAAAGGCCCCTGAAGTTGAGGGAGCGATTAATCTCAGAAACCTGTTTTTTAAAAATCCCGGAATCGAGGCAAGGGTTCCCCTCCTCTCTCTTGCATACTTTATGAGGATGTATGGAAGTTCAATGGATCTTGGAGCTGACCTTGCGGTTCCTCACCTCGCCTACACTATTGAAGGGAGCAAATCCGGTGACAATGGAGTGAAGTTCTCTGCCAGGGCATCAGGGATAAATAATTTTTCTCAGGTGAAGATAAACGGGGTTTCTTTCGATTTTTATAATCCTGCCGGAGGGGAGAAGGCAGTGTCTATGAACCTCGGCGGCTTTGTCAATCTCGGGAAAGCCATGAGCGGAAATATCAATATCGATAAACTCCGGATCAACACTCACCCGCTCCCTGCGATGGTTCCCGGCCGTTTCAGAAAACAGGTTGCTGATATCCCTCTCAAAAAACCTGTTGATATTACAATAGGTACCGGATTCTCTCTCACCGGAAGCAAAACCTCCGCAACCCTTAACTTACTTGCAAAGATACCGGACTACGGAGTGAACGACCTGGCACTTGACGCATCAATAGAACAGGATGCCGATGCAAAAAGAGTCCGCATCAATAAAGTGAATCTCGGCAGTAAAAGCATGAACCTCCTCCTTGCAGCAAACGGAACTGTTGATCTGAAAAAAGCACCGTTATCCGACTCCGATCTCCGGGTTTCGCTGGAACTGAATAACCCTGCGCTGCGGAACATTTTCGGCCCATGGAAAACATCCGGTGTGATGAAACTTTCAGCGAGGATGAAAGGAGACCTGGATACAGGGAAAGCTTCAGGCAACCTTGTATTCAACAGATTTAATGTCCGGAATGACGATGAAATGCTCGCTCTTACGGATCTTGACATGAACTTCCCCTTTGAGTATGAATTTAAAGCCCGAAAAGCAGGGAAATCATATATTGCTGTTACGCAGAAGCAGGTTATTGACAGCGAATATTTCAGTGAAAAAGCAAACTTCACAATTAAATCTATAAGCGCCAAACACCCCGCAAGAAAAATTCCTTATGAATATATGAAAGGTTTCTCAGCCTATATGATATTCAGCGACAATGTATTCAGAATTTCAGACCTCAAAGCTTCGATCATGGATGGATCGATCTACGGCAGGTCTATCCTTTTTAACCTTGCGGACTTTAAGACTGAGAATATGGAGTTCAGCCTTATCCTTGATGCTTCAAACATAAACATCGCGCGTCTCGATGATCCTGATCCGAAGAAGGGTGGGAAAAACGCGGAGCTTTCACTTAACGCCAACTTCTCCGGGAAAGGACTTGATATAAAAAAAGAACTCACCGCTTCCGGTTATATCAATATCTACAAAATCGGGGCTGACTTCGCGAACAGGCTCATGCGTGGACTTTCTGAAGAGCAGGGTAAATCGAAACTCGGTGCCCCTGTTCAATTTGCTGTGGACAACTCCATGCTGATCAAAGGCTTCGACTTCAGGCTTGATAAAGGCCTTGTGTATACTACGGTTACTTTCACAAGAAAAATGCTGAGTCTTTTTGTTACAGTTGATAACTCGCAGGTATCATTTGAACGGATACCTATACAGGAATATTTAAGAAAAGTTTCGGAGGCAAAATAATATGAAAAAACATCTCTTAGCAGTAATTATACTTTCACTGGCCTGCTATACCCTTTCAGGGTGCAAATCCACACCGAGCTGCCTTACTGTTGTTCCGCCGGAAATCAACCTCACCGGCGAGAAGACTGTTATTGAAAGACAGATTGTCGGAGACTACATGGAACTGGAAAAGGACGCATGGACAGTCTCTTCTATACGCACAACTGTGGGTAAAACTGAAGGGGGTTCCCAGGGGAGCGGGGATCCGGAGATAATCAAATCTATTAAAGTCCAGGAATTCCACGCGGGTAAAATCAGGGAGTACAAAACTGAAGGTGCAATAGGCGAAACCTCAGCGGGATATGTGTCATATATTGAGTCCCCGCAATACGAATCATCACCTGAACTGAAAAAAATTCTCCATACCGTTATTGATGAAGAGAATAAAGCGCGAAGAGATATATTCCTGAAGACCCTTGCAAAAAGCGGAGGTAAGGAACCTTCAAAAAGCGAAATAGATTCATTCGGAAAAATATTTTCAGAAGAGCAGAGGGCCCTTGCTCAGAAGGGTGACTGGGTTCAGGACAATTCAGGCAAGTGGACCAGGAAAAAATAGTTATGAACATGAAGATTCTCTTAAAATATATATTACCTCTCTCAATACTTTTGCAGGCTGCGGTTATCATCTCATGTGATGATAAAAAAACTGCTGATGTACAATTCAGTTATCGCGGCATTATTGACAAGGAGTACAGGTTCAATGTGGGCCGAGTTATTCCTGTCACAATAAGCCAGTCCATTGAAACTGACGGGGACATTTCCGCTGACGGTAACTACTTCTTTTACTCTTCAAATATGGACGGAGGAAATTTCGACATATACCTGAGGCTAATGGGTGACATCACAACAGTACGCCTCACTGCTCACCCTTCAAAGGATACAAGCCCTGTTATATCCCCGGACGGCAGGAGAGTGGCCTTTGTCTCTTTCAGAGACGACCCGGAAGGTGATATTTTTATTATTAAATTAAAACCTGAGGAACTGCTGAAGAGGGCCTCTTCCGGTGAGGAGATCCCCCCTCTTGACAACACAGCTGTAAACATTACTGCTGAGAAAAATCCTGACACAGGTGTTATCATCAACATAAAAGATTCAAATCCGTGCTGGAGCCCGGATGGCAAACTTCTCGCTTTCTCATCATCAAAAGATGGAAACGGCAGCATCTGGCTTATGGAGAGAGACGGAAGCTCGAAAAGAAAAATTTCGCCAAAAGACGGATTTTACCCTGCATTCTCCCCTGACGGAAAGAAGATTGTATATACTTCATACAGCGATAATATTTACGGCGACATCTACTCTGTGGAAATTGCAGCAGGTAAATCTGAACGGCTCACAACAGGTGATTCAATCAAACTCTACCCGTCATACAGCGGAGGGAGCGATAAAATAATATACTCCTCCATCGAAAATGATACCAATGGCAATGGGGAACTGGACCTTCAGGACAGATCTGTCATAAGGCTATACGATCTGAAAGAGAAACTAAGTTATCCCCTTACAAAAAAATCGGATACATCATTCAAAGCAAAATGGCTCCCTGTATTGAATACAAGGGATTATAATGGTGTAATTATCTATACTGACATAACCGGTGAGAATATAAACCTCAACATCATCCCTGAACTGGGGATAATTCCGAAAAAACTTAATGCAAAACTTCAGTATGAACTCTGTGAAACATATATCTCTGAATATGACGATGAAGAGAGATATGCCATGGCGCTTGACGCAGTTTATTCTTTCTATGGAAAGGCTGGCGATACGTCCTCCAGGGCTTATGTAAACCGATCATTAAAAGAGGGAGCTCTATACTATTTTTTGAAAAAAAACAACGCCGCAAGTTCTGAAAGCACTGCTCTTCTTAAAAAGAAGGCCGCAGGTAATGACCTCTATGCCGCATTTCTCATTGACCTCATCGAGAACCGGAGATCTCAGGCTGATGCTCTTATCCTGAAAATGAGTGAAGATAAAAACAACAGGTATTTCGCTCCATTCGCCATTGAGGATCTTGGTGATCTGGCCCTGCTTTCAGGAAAAAAGAATGAAGCAGCAGCACTCTACAAAGACCTGCTGAAAAAATTTCCTGATTTTGAAAGAGGAACTGATGTTCTGACTAAAATTTCATTAATCAGTGATGACCTCCGCAAAGGAACACTTTCTGATGCAGCTGTTACAATTATAAACAAAGGGAACACGAACCAGAAAATATCTGTTACCTCAAATCTTATTAATCCTCTGGAGAAAACCCGGTTTTCATCCGCAGATGCATCGGAAGCTCTTCGCAACATAGGAAATTTAAAAAAGAAATTTTCCGAAGATAAAAAAATCATGGCAATACTGACACTGGCTTCCGGAATCATCAGTGACAGCGCAGGGAAAACTGATACCGCAAAAAATGATCTGGAAGAATCGATAAAACTCTCGCACCCCAATGACCTGACATACTACACAGCCAACATCAGGCTCGCGGAGATGGAGAGACGGTCCGGCAGAAATGCCGAAGCTGAAAAATATTACGGCGCGGGTGTAAACCGTTATTCACGAAGATTTAAAACAGAAAATTTCCGTGATAAACTTTTATGGATTATAAATTATTACGAACAGGCGGGTGAACGAAGCTCATCAAAAGGGGACTTTGCCGCTGCATCACAGATTTATGACAAGTATATCAATCTCATTACACTGATGCACAACAAACGGATCTACCCTGAAATCTATACTGAATACGCTCCACGCGCCCATGTACTTTACATAGACGCTTACACAGGATGGAAAGGTGAAGAGGGGATTAATGAACTTGAGAAGAGTTACAACTCAAAACTCCCTGTACTGAGGATGGACTTTAACCGTGCAGCTCTCTACGGCCTTGCCTACATCTACACAAAAAAAGCAATGCTCATCGACTCCGATGCACAGGCTCTGATCTCAACTTTTTCCAGAGATAAAGTATTTGAAAACCTCTACCTTGCTGATAAACAGATCGAATGGGCCCTCTTTCTTGACGATACATTTATTGAACCATACCTGCTGAAGAGCTGGATATATCTTTTCATAGACCTTCAGAGAAAGGAGTACGGTGATGATATTGAATCATCAATCGGGAGTTATTTTCCAAAAAGGCTATGGGAAAAAAATATACCATTACTTGATAAAGCGATCAATGCCAACAACGAAAAGCTCTATCCGGAGAACGAGGGTAACATCCACATTAATCTGGGGAACACTTACTTCCTCCTGGTTAACTATCCAAGGGCTCTGAACCATTACAACACTGCGCGTAAATTCAAGAAGACCTTCAGCTCCGACATAGAGAAAGCTCTCTTCCATTTTCATACAGGATACACACTCTGGCAGAATGGTGAAGTGAAAGAAGCGCGTGAGGAGATAACCAGGGCTTACGGCATATACAGCACACTTGCGGCAGGTTCATCCTCTAAATACAAAAACCAGATACTTGCCCTTTACAGATACTTCGCCCTTTTCAGCAGGTACGAGGAGAAATTCGCTGAAGCAATCAACTGGTACAAAAAAATTATTAAACATGCTGAAGAAAATAAAATCGAAATTGATAAAGCCCGCTACATGCAGGAGATCGCCTTCTGCTTCAAGGAACTTGGAGACTACGATACAGCTAAATCATACATAGATACCGCAGACCGGCTCCTTCGTGATTACCCGGATGATACAAAGAAATACTACCTCCGCATTAAACTCGTCGGGATAGGCCCCTTCCCTGTATTCAACATGGGGCCTGACACCGCAGTTATCGGAGACAATAAGATATTCTACCCCCTGGACAGATGGAACAAGCAACTCCTGAGCATTTCCATGCTTGAAGAACTCGCGGTGAAAAACAGCAACTATGCGGGCGCAATAGAATACCTGAAGAAAAAGATATCGCTCCTTGAGAAAAACAAAACATCCGTGGCCTATGAAACAAGAATCAGGTCACTGAACAACCTCGGTTACTACTACTTCAGGTCAGGGAGCATTGCTGAAGCTGAAAAGAGATTCAGCGAAGCGGGTGAACTTGCATCCGAAAAGAACAACCTCCAGGGGATATTCTCCTCAATGATGAATCTTGCGAACCTTTATGCCCTTATGATTGATGAAGGAAAAAATGAAGGTCACAACTGGCTCTCTGACACTGAAAAGTTTCTGTCTAAAATTGAAAAATACAGAAACAGCTATTTTGACATGCGATTCACACAGGACAAGAAGGCACTTGAAGCTGCTGCAGATGCAAAAAAAGCAGAAGTAACACCTGAACAGATTGCGGCATTAAAAAAGACCATTGAAAAACAGACAGCGGAAATATATTACTCCCTCGACATTTCAATTGCAATGATGAAGTTCTACAGAGCTGAACTCCTTTATTCATCTTCTGACGTTAAAAAAGGGGATAATCCCCATTATAATCTTTATACGCACAACAGGGATATATATAATCTCTACGCTGAAGCTCTCAGAATGTTTGAGGGAGCAATATCCGTTGCAGATAAACAGGGGAACAGGGAACTTAAAGTCAAACTCCTTGTGAATGCGGCGCACTGCTACGAAAAGATCAGCGAGTATGAAAAGGGATACGTTGCGCTCATAGATGCCAGAAACATATCCACGCAGTACAGGTTCGGGTGGACAGGGATAAACGCAGATTTTGCACTTGGGTCATATCTCGCTGATTACGGGAGAGAGGTTGAGAGCGGTGATTACAGGGCCCTTGTTGAAAGATATATGTCAGCAGCAATATCCCATATAGAAGAACACCCGCTTCTCTACACCCCGCGCGCAGGGAAGATCAGAAAGATGTATAACAGGTACGCCGAATTTCTTGTTAATACAGGAAAAGGGGACCGCGGGTTCCATTTACAGGAAAGACTTAACCGTGTTGAACGGATAACATCTGTAAACTCAATAAACCCTGTATTCGGCGATGAATACCACAGAAACGCCTACTTCACTTATCTCTCTGAAATTGCAAAATTAGGGGAGATTAGGGACAGGAGATCAGCACTCCTTGTTTCAGGCGCTGCTGCCGCATCTCCGGAAGTTGAAGAGTTCAATAAAAAAGAGAAAGCTCAGGAGGAGAGACTTGCTAAACTCTTCCGTGAAATAGAAAATAAAAACAGCAGAATTGTTCCATACCTGGAACTCAGCGATGTTAAGCTGAAAACAGACCATGACATATATTCATTCATGGAAACCGGAAAAGGGATCTATTCATGGAAGCTCTCTGATGGAAAGATAAGTTCAGGATACATGAAAGCTGATTCTGCAGATGCTCTGTCTTCCATGATAAACGAAGGCTCATCCAGGAGAGGAATTTTTATACTGCTGAATGACACATCCCTGAAACTTGTCAACAGGCACAGGGGTGGAATCACCGGGAACTTCTCTTTCATAAATACTATAGACAGGGCTGAAATTTTTTCAAAGGGAGCACCCCCTGCGGGTGATATTATCTCTTCAGTAAAGGGGATCGAAAGCCCCTCTGCTGATGTGAAAGTTGAATCCCCCTCAGAGGATCTTCACCTGTCGAGCTATGCTGTTATTGTTGATTCACCGGATAACGGAAGCCTTATAAGCAGGGAAAAACTCCTGTCTGAGAAGGGGATTTCACCCAGCTGCATAATTCTTGCAGGTGCTGCTGACGATGCCTCACGCCTCTCTCTGATGCTTGAAGCTGCACTCTATTCAGGGACAGGGAGTATCATCTATTCACTGAGTAATGACAGCAGAGACATATCATCTGTCATCAAAGCCCTTTACACCGGCAGCGGGATTATAGGTTCTAATCATATAAAAACCGGTTACATCAATGCACTCTCTTATGTAAAACCAGCTGACAATAAAAAAACCGCTGCATCTGAATTCGCGGCCTTCACCGGGGCAGTAAATAAAGCTGACTTTGATAGTGGTGCTGTTCACCTCGCAAGATGGAGAGCAATGTCTCCTGATGAAAAGTTCAGGTATATGACTTCAGCATGGCTCCTGCATCTTCTTAAAGGGGACTACCCCTCTTCACTTAAAGCACTGGAGTCGTACAACCCGTCAAATGCCGACGAAGGGGCTTCGCTGGTATTCAGAAAGCTCTACACGCTTCTGCATAAAGGGGATTTTGCTGAAGCAGTTGTACTCCGGAAAAAAATCACAGGGATTGAGAAATACCCTGATCTTGAATTTATCGATGCAATTTTTGACGCAGTGAACGGCCGTGATTCAGCGGCAGAAAAAATTCTTAAAATAGCAAAACCGTATAATACGCTTATAACTGCTGAAAGATATATGATACTTGCTGCTGAATACATTTATCTTTATAATCCTGAGATGAGCGCACGCGTGATGAACCTGGCCCCCATGAAGCAGCTCTCACTGAATGAAAGGATGATGAATTTTGTAATCACAGGGGATAAGCCCGATACAGGGATATCCCCCAGGGTTGACCGTATCGCCGCCCTGGGTGATTCAGGGAGTAAAGCCGCGGATGAGAGCATGAAACTTATAAAGTCCGGCGATCACTTCGACGCCCTCTCCGCTTTCCCCCCGCTTGTTGTGCTGGCCGGTGGATCGGTTAAGGGGGATGCTGTTTCATACATATCTGGCCTTGACCTTGAAAAGATCGCACCTGCATCATACACACCTGCAATAATAGCGCTGCTTCAGAAGTGCTATGCATCAATTCCTGAAAACGGAACAAATGCTGAAAAAATAAAAATTCTCCAGCTGATGAAAAAGGTTTCATCCGATTCCTCTGTTTTCCATGTGATACGGGATTCGATGTACAGAATCGCTGTGGAGCTTATGATATCCGGGGATTACAGGGGTGCGTATAATGAAGCATCCGCTGCGGACGAAAGGTTCAGCCCTGATGACAGGGGCTATGCGGCAATTCAGCTTCTCCTTGCCAATCTTCTTATAAGGGGGGAGAATTTTAAAAAAGCTGAAGAGAAGTGTACCATCGTAAAAAACATCCGCCCCCTCAAAACTGAAGAGAAGTACCTCCTTGATCTCCAGTTATCCATGGTTGAACTTAACAGACTCCGCTCACTTAAAAAAGCAACGGCTCAGGATGCCGCTGAATTTGAGAAGCTCTTCACTTCATCACTTGCTGTTCTGAAACTTAACCCGGATATTCTGAACATACACGGCTACAGGGATATGACAGTAAGCGTTTTTGACGAATACATCAACTACAAGATGAAAACAGGACAGCATTCTGACGCGCACTTCTACAACGAAATGAAAAAGCTCTTAATCACTTCATCTATAACAGGAGTAAACCTTGTAAAATCAGCAGGCACAATAGATATAACAGCAATTCAGCAGGCGCTCCCTGAAAAGTGCGGCTATATAAATATATCAAAAGTTAAAAATGATATATTCATCTGGATTGTTGACAGCAAAATGAAAAAAGCACTCTGGATTGAAAACGGGTACAAAACACTTTCAGAGCTGCTACCGAAATACAGGCTTTCAGTGCTGAAAGAATCTGAAGTGAAGAAAGCATCTTCAGACCTGGCGGAATATTTTCAGCCCCTTGAAGCATACTTTAAAAGCAGAAAGCAGGTTGTTTTTTCAACAGATTCATTCACAGAGCAGATACCCTTTGAAATTATCGGTAAAGGAAAAATGCTCTCTGAAGAGGTGAAGATAAGCTACATGGCATCACCTCTGCTGTACTCATCATCTAAAGGGAATTTCGGATCACCTGTGCGCTTTATCGGGAAGCCGGGCCAGGCATTTCAGTCTCATGTTGAGAAGGTGGCTGTGCGCGAATCGGGGATTAAGAGCTTTGATGCTGATTCAGCGTCAGGAGGGATCGCCCATATAACAGGGGAGATTTCATACAGTTCACCTGAAAAGGGATATCTCCTTGATAACAGGGGATTGGTTTCTGCCATAGGTTCCCCGGATTTTATTTATGCTGCAATTGGTGACCATCACGGAGCAGGGCCCGTTGACTTTATTCTCAATGCAAGGGGTGCGGGAGTTAAAGCTGCTGTTGTCAATTCATCGCCTGTAAGTGAACTTAACAGAGGAGTTTTTGCAGGGGAGTTTTACAGGTCTGTAAATAACGGCGGCACACTGATTGAATCATTTGCATCAGCAGTGGATAAAACACGGAATGACAGCAGGTACAGGAACCCCGGTGCATGGGGCGGGTTCAGGTTGTATATTTATAATTTAGCTTATCTGAAAGAGTAAGGGGCATCACGCAAAGACGCTAAGGCGCGGAGGGGGTTGAGAATGCAAGCAACTGGGTTAACGACCATCTGTTTACCAGTGATGATGAGGGAAATGGGGAGAACCCAACGGTTGGTTCAAATACTGAAGGTGACAATGGAGGATCAACTTCAGAACAGATAGCTTCCAACCAGCTTTCGACAGATCAGAAGATGACCGAATACAGACATGCTACAGAAACGAATGACTCTACCGAAGAGGAAGATTATACCCCAGGTAAATTTAAACAATCAGAAATCGATGAACATATTGGATTACTTGATGAAAATGGTAATTTAATAAAAAGAAGCTGTAATATTACAGCAGATATTAGCATATTTGTAAATCAGGCAATTAAAGATGGAACGATAAATCCCGATATAATCAATCCCGCAACAGGTGAAGTAGATTTAACAAAAGTATATGATATTGCAAAGAGTTATGGAGATTCGATTATAAAAGGGAATTTCAGTGTCGCTGATGATGAAAAGCTTGCTAAGATTATTGCACCAACTTCAAATTATTCTTTAGTCAATGGTGGGACAGTAACATCAGATAATATAATAAATCATCTGGATAGTGGGCAGCCTGTTAAAGTAACATTAAGTGATGGGCATAGAGAAACTATATATGACTATGATACTGATGCAAATGGTAATGTAACCAGATTCAAGATAGATGATGTCGGTTATCAGGGGGATAAATACGTAGATCCAAAGACAATGCAGCCATACAAGGTTACCAATGAAGGAACTAAATATGAAAAGAAAAAATATTCTCAAAGTCACGGTGATGGCTCAGCAAGAACTGTTAACAATATACAAGTTTTACAATGATTGAAAGACTAAAAGGGGGATTGAATAATTTATGAAAAGATCTATGACTACTTGGTTGTTTGCTTTAATCCTTATAGTTAGTTACCAATTTGTTGAGTGTAAGACAGATAGTAAAAAAACTCTGCCGAAATTTGAAGAAATTAATAAACAAACCGGAGTCTATATAATCAGATATTCAAATGTAATTTTAGATATTAATAATAAAAAAATTAAGGTTCCTATTTATAACGGTATTCATGAGGATATCACTTATGAAGATTTAGAGAAACAACAAACGGACAAAGATTTATATTTATTAGGCAATATTTATATTCCAGCAAAAGACGGTGAAGTTAAGAAAACATTTTTTGATATATTGAATTTTTATAAGAAGAGTTTTTTTAAAGATATAGATGTAAACAGGCCATCCGTAATAGGCAATGAAGGTGGAGTTGACATGTATATCTGGTATGACTTTGATTACGAAGGAATCCCCTGCTCAATGATGATTACAGTGGCATGTGATGTTAAAGCTTCAATTGAAAAAAATAAAAAGGAGAATTCAAATCAAAAAAAGAATTATAAGATAGAAACAGTAGATATGCTTGAATTTAAAGAAGATTCAAAATGGATCGGAATCGATATTGAGTTAGGTCATTATAGCGAATTCAAGAAGTAGCCAGGCGAACAGGTAATTTTTTATTACATTTTGCAATGAATCCGCATATAGCATAATGGCTAAGCAGCCCGACGTCGCCGGGGATACATTAGGTTTCTGACATAAAAAGTTGGCGATGTGCGCTCGCCCTGAGCCTGTCGAAGGGTTAACGAACGGGCTGCGACAATTATGCGGTGTGCGGATGCGGGGAACGGATTTTTAATACATTAAGTTTATGCGGTGGGATAGTTTAGAAACATAGAAATATTTCTTTTGACATAAACCTGTATAAAATATAGGTTTTATCCACGCAGGAGGAAATATGATCAATCTGGAAATCAAAAAAAAGCTTATAGAGGACTTAAAAAATCTCCCCTTTGATTCTCAGAAAAAGGTGCAGGAGTTCGCGCACGCCCTTCTGATAACTCAAAGCCGGGGGAAATCAGGCAAAGAGATGGTCAGGTTTTCAGGAAAACTGAACCACGAAGATGCCGGAGAGCTGAAAAAGATAATTGAGAACGGATGTGAGAAGGTTGATATCAATGAGTGGTAGATATCTGGTTGATACCAATATTATTATTGATCTCTTTAATGGTGATGATGCTGTCACAAAGAAGATTATTACATGCTCTGAAGTCTTTGTTCCAAATATTGTAATCGGGGAATTGTATTACGGCTCATACGGCTCAAAGAAGAAAAAAAGCAATTTAAAGAGGCTTGAAGAATTTATTGTTTCATCAACAGTAATTAATACAACTGTTGAGACGGCCAGAATTTACGGGCATATCAAGAATGAGCTGAAGAAGAAGGGAACCCCAATCCCTGAGAATGATATCTGGATAGCCGCACTGGCAAAACAGTATTCATTGAAACTATTAACAAGAGACAGGCATTTTGAATCTATTGATGAGATAGATGCAGAGATACTGCGAAGCAAAACGCCATGATACCTTTCCCCTTTTCCGATAATGCATGAGTTTAACTGAAACTTATCGGCATTGATTAAAAATACATCGACACCGACTGAATTTATATCAGCTTCAATAGAAATTACATCAAGCTCGATATAATTTACATCAACGTTGATTGAATTTATATCGATTTCAATTGATTTTACATTGAATTCAATGCAAAAGGTATCGAGGCTGACTGAATTTATATCAGTTTCAATATAATTTATATTGAATTCAATTGAAATTATATCGGCTTCAATACAAAATACATCAACGATGATATTAATTACTTGAGTCAGGCGTTTTTTTCATTAATATAAGTTATTCTTTGTCATGCCGGTTTCCTGTAAGGAATACCGGCAACTCATAGTAGAAGTTCTGGAATTTATCTTATGAGATTCAGGTATTTACAAATTCGGAAGACGTAAAACCGGTATTAAAAACTTTATGACAGAAAAAGAAGATCTCCGCTACATAGAAAAAATCGAAAAGACCGCAGGACGGGCAATCAACCGCTACTCTCTGATCGCCGGTGGCGACCGTGTTGCAGTTGCACTCTCCGGAGGGAAAGACTCCCTTGTTCTACTTGAAACTCTTGCCCGCAGAAGAAGAAGGCTCCCTGTCACTTACGAACTCTTTGCAGTATATGTATTCATAAAAAATATAGGCTACGAATCTGATATAAACTTTATGCGGGAATTCTGCGCGTCTCTCGATGTCCCTTTTCACCTCATAGAGATGGAAGCAGACCTCACCATTGACCGGAGCAAATCTAAATGCTTTGTATGCTCATGGCACAGGAGAAAGGCTCTCTTTAATTTCGCGGAGGAGATGAGCTGCAATAAACTTGCCCTTGGCCATCACCTTGATGACGCAATAGAAACACTGATAATGAACATGATGTTCAATGGAATAACAAGCTCTCTCCCCCCTTCCCTCTCAATGTTCAGCGGCAGACTGCATGTGATACGGCCCCTGATACTTCTTGAAAAGAAGGAGATTGATAAATACGCTGAGATAAGGGTATTCCCTTCTGAAGTTAAACGCTGCCCTTATGGAGAAGATACAACGAGGATCAAAGCCCGTGAGATGATAGAGCAGATGACATCCGGGAGCAGCACAATAAAAAAAGTATATTCCGCAGTATGTCGAATATTCACAAAGAGTATCTGCCGCCTGAATAAGCAAGGGGCTGCAACCCCTTGTTTATTCAGGCAACCCCTTGCTCCTGTGGCAAAAAATCAATCCGGAAGATTATACCCGCACCCTTCATAAGGGCTGATATTCTCCTCCTCCTGAAGATGAGTAACATCCTCGTAGTACGGGAAGTCTTTGCACATGCGGGGCCTGATATGATGAATTGAGCATCCGGGGAGTCCGTCCGCTCCGATAGAGTAATGTTTGCATCTGTAGTGATACGGCAGGTCTGCATCAGGCTCCTCAAATAAAAATGTAAGCATCGGATATATGAGGTATATCTCTGAAAAGTTGGGGTCTATCTGTTTTGTTTTTTTCCAGTAGCCGTAGGCCTTCTCAAGGAGTTCCGGGGACTCCGCGAGCATCACATCCTGGCAGCATTTTCCGCATCTGATACAATCTCCCATAAAAGCCCCTGTTTCCCCATATTATAAATAATGCAAGTTTGCCTGTTAATCTGAAATGTACCCCGCTACTTATCAATAAAAATTTACTGAATCAATCTATTTCTTGACAAAACCCTGCTCTAAAAATTATGACCTCCTTTAACAAACAGTTTGTTTTGAAACTGCGTTTCATGCGCTCGCAGGGAAGCCCCTGCGGGGGGCTTATTAAGGGGTTTCACCCGAGCTGACACGATGTCAGCCTGCCACATCAAAACAGGAGGTTTTAATAAAGTGGCCTTAACCCCGTTCAAAAGCAAATCATTTTATTATTAGAATATCAAAACATAATTCAAAAGTTTTAGTTGCTTTATAACTCTTACTTATCTATTAATTTAATAACATTTCTTACCTTAAAAAGGAGATTACTGATGACCACCAGAGACGGATTTTCCGCAGAAGAGATATTTACCCAGCCCACCGGCTATGCCTATAACGACTTTATAATACTCCCCGGATATATTGACTTTGCTCCTGATGACGTGAATCTTGAAACGAACCTCACGCGCAATATTAAAATCAAAAGCCCCTTTATCTCAAGCCCCATGGACACTGTTACAGAAGCGGAGATGGCTATCGGCCTCGCTCTCTGGGGAGGCATAGGGATCATTCATTACAACAATACAATTGATCAGCAGGTTGAAGAGGTCCGCAAAGTAAAGAGATATGAAAACGGGTTTATCAACAACCCACTTGTTCTCTCGCCTGACCACAGGATAAGTGATATCGACATGATTAAAGCGCGATACAACTTCTCCGGAATACCGATTACTGAAAACGGCCGCCTGAATTCAAGGCTCATAGGAATTGTAACAAACAGGGACATAGATTTCGAAAAGGACAGAGCCAGAAAACTTTCAGAAATAATGACTAAAGATCTTCTTACAGCTGAAGAGGGGATAACTCTCTCAGACGCGAATAAAATACTCCGCGCTTCCAAAAAAGGGAAGCTCCCCATAGTTGACAAAGAGGGGAGACTGGTTTCACTGATGAGCAGAAGCGACCTTCTGAAAAACAGAGGTTACCCCTTATCATCAAAAGATGAAAAAAAACATCTCAGGGTCGGAGCGGCAATCTCAACAAAAGAGGAATCCAGGGAGAGACTTGCAGCCCTGCATGAAGCTGGAGTTGATGTTGTTATAATAGACTCGGCTCAGGGGAACTCAGTTTACCAGGTGGAGATGATTAAATTCATCAAATCAAAATACCCTTCAATTGATGTAATAGGAGGAAACGTTGTTACTGAGGAGCAGTGTAAAACACTTATAAGTGCAGGAGCTGACGCACTGAGAATAGGTATGGGCCCCGGCTCAATATGTACTACCCAGACAACAATGGCAGTGGGGCGCCCGCAGGCAACAGCAGTTTTCCGCACAGCGCGCTACGCTAATAAACAGGGCGTACCTGTAATTGCTGATGGAGGTATTGCCAATATCGGCCACATATCCAAGGCCCTTGCTCTGGGGGCCTCTACGGCAATGATGGGCTCAATGTTTGCAGGTACAAAAGAGGCTCCGGGTGAATATTTCTACGAAAATGGTATCCGTCTGAAAAAATACAGAGGGATGGGTTCTCTTGAAGCAATGGAGGCTGGCGGTACAAACAGGTATTTTGCTGAAGAATCAAAAGTGATTGTTGCACAGGGTGTATCAGGTGCGGTTATAGATAAAGGCACACTCAATGATTATATCCCCTATCTGCTTCAGGGCCTTAAGCACTCATTCCAGGATATGGGAATCCGCAATTTAAAGGCTCTTCATGAGTCTCTCAATTCCGGCGAATTAAGGTTTGAAATACGCTCCCCCATGGCACAGAGAGAGGGGCACGTTCACGACATGTACTCTTACAAGGAACCTCAATATATGTAATTTTTAATGAACTTTTAAACGTTAAAAGTTCACTCAAATAACAGAAATGAGGCGGTAAGGCTATTAATTTAAAAAATCACATAGTCTTCCCGCCTTTATTTCACCCCTGACCAATACTCTCACCCCCGGCGCATAAATTCATCTCCTGATTAAATCTATTGTCGCCACCACCATAGGGGAAGCCGGTATAATTTTATAGAGTATTTATGATTTTATCGGCTGCGGGCTGAATAAAATCATTATGCCCGGAATTTAATTCACAGCCGAACACTCCCCCCTTCAATTAATAAAAAAAAGTCTTGAATAAAGTTTGAGAACTTTTATAATTAACAATGTTATTATACAAAAATATAAAGAAAGAAGTGACTGAACTATGAAATCAAAAGTCAGCTTTTCAGAAAACAGCATAAATGTTAAAACTCCGATAATGATGCTATTTACAGTTGCAACCATAGGGGCAATTGCATTGGCGACCGGTGTTTATATTCTTCACGATATCCCTGTTATTGATCACCTTCTCATCGGATTCGGTGTTATATTTCTTTTTAGCGGGCTGTTTTTTTTATTTAACTCCAAATACTATAAGATAGTTATCAATGAGGAACCGGGATACCTGAGCCTTGTTGAATCAACAGGATGGGACATCTCCCCGTTAAAAATTCCTTTTAAATATTTTAATGAGATTGTAATCCAGTACCTGATAAACAGGGATAAACCTGAATATGAAATAATGCTGAGAAACCGTTACGGGTCCCTGATGCTTGTGGCGCGTATTTATGATGAGGCTGAAGCTCTTTCATTCAGCAGCAAGTTTGAAAAAACCATGGGACTCAGGGTAACGATGAACAGTGAAATACCATCAGACCTTGTTGACAGACGCCACCCTTTCAGTTCTTACGCTATTGTTATCCCGGACAACTCCAGCATCAGGACAACAGAGAAGCGTGATTCCTCTGAACTTACATGGAAGGTGAAATACAATCCGATACAGGTTGCCTTTATGTTCTGCATCTATTACGGGTTTTTCCATATTATACATTTTGCCGCAGTCCCGTCAGGGGATATAAACCCTCTTACAGCAGGCATTGTTTATACATTCCTTGGAATACTTCTCTCTATCCTTATTACAATTATTCTTTCAATTCTTTTCGGCACATACCACTTAATAACAGGGAAAGAGTCTGTTACATATTTTCATAAAATATTCGGCCGCAAATATGGCGAGATGGATATGAAAAAAACAGAGATTGCCCTTGTGAGGAGTTCAATCGATCTCGCGACAGAAGAGATTCTCCTGGTGAGTAAAAGCGGAATTAACTCCCTTAACAATCTGATTAAAAAATTCAGTACAGGGGGGGCAAATTTTAAGAACATGATAGATATTTCAGATCTGAAGGCCTTCAAGGATGAAATGATAAGACTGAATCTCGGCAATATGAAACTCGCAGAGAAACTATATATTGAACAGTTTTTAATGAAGAACCTGTAAACCCCTTCATAACCTGCATCATACTCACCCCGGTTAATATCTCCGGAAATTAAAATAATTAATACACGGTCAGAATTATTATGATAGGAAAACTTAAAGGGGCTGTTGAAGACCTTAAGCCCACAGAAGTAATTATCGATGTCAATGGAATAGGATTTGAACTGACGATCCCTTTCTCCACTTATGAAAAAATTCAGGGGGAGAAAAATACGACTCTCCTGGTACACACCCTCCATAAAGAGGACCAGTTCAGGCTTTTCGGTTTTCACTCACGAATTGAGAGGGACATATTCAAATCACTCCTTGCTGTGAGCGGCATAGGCCCCTCTATGGCCATTTCACTTCTCTCAGGGATGACGCCGGAAAGTCTGATCGAGAGCGTAAAAAGCGGAAACATCAGCGCGCTGACAAAGATCCCCGGTATCGGTAAAACCAAAGCTGAAAAGCTCATATTCGATCTTAAACGCAAGCTCCCTCAACTTGAAAGAATATCAGGCCCTGTTTCAGCAGCAGCATCAGACAGGCATGATGCTGTGGAGGCCCTTGCAGCACTTGGATTTGACGAAAACAAGGCAGCGGCCTGCGTAAATGAAATTATCAAATCATCAAAAGATGCTACCCTGGAGGATATTATAAAACAGGCACTGAAACTTCTTGCGTAATACTTTTCTTTTTTATTGACAGAAACAAAGTACTGTCTTATTAGCATCTTATTAACAACTGACGTCTTATCAAGAGCGGCGGAGGGACTGGCCCGGAGAAACCGCGGCAACCACCGGCAGAGTCCGGCAGGTGCTAACTCCAGCGGATATAACAGTTATTGTTATTTCCGGAAGATGAGACAGCGGGTTTGAAACACGAACCGCTGTCTGTTATGAAGGCGGTTTTTTTATGACTAAAAAAGAGAAGGAACCTGAACATACCTCCGCAGGAATTGTAAAGACTGAATACTTTACATTCTGCGAACCTCCCCATCCTTTAAAGCTGAGTAGCGGCAGAAAACTCGGCCCCATAACTCTTGCTTATGAAACATGCGGCACACTGAATGAGAATAAAAGCAATGCTGTGCTTATACTGCACGCTCTGTCAGGGGATGCTCATGCCGCAGGTTACCACTCGGAAAAAGATAAATCCCCCGGATGGTGGGACACATATATCGGCCCCGGGAAAGCTTTTGACACGGATAAATATTTTATCATCTGCTCTAATGTAATAGGGGGGTGTTCAGGTTCAACAGGGCCGGCCTCAATAAATCCTGCCACGGGGAAACCGTACGCATTGGATTTCCCTATGGTCACAATAAGCGACATGGTGAATGCACAGAAAAGGCTTATTGACCACCTGGGTATTAAAAAGCTCCTATCAGTGGCCGGTGGGTCCATGGGGGGGATGCAGGCTTTGCAGTGGACCATCTCCTACCCGGACATGGTTGAATCATGTATAGGTATTGCCACATCAGCTTCACTCTCTGCACAGGGGATTGCCCTTAACGAGGTGGGGCGTCAGGCAATATTCAACGATCCGAAATGGAACAGCGGAAATTATTATGAATCATCTTTACCTAAAGCAGGCCTTTCACTTGCAAGAATGATCGGACACATAACATACCTCTCCGAGAAACATATGCATGAAAAGTTCGGGAGGAAATTCCAGGATTCAGCAAATGCTGGAAAGGACATGAACCCGGAGTTCATGGTTGAATCATACCTCCGCCACCAGGGTGTAAAATTTGTTGAAAGGTTCGATGCCAATTCATATATATATATAACACGGGCAATTGACCATTTTGATCTCAGGGCGGATTACGGGGGGAGCCTTACTGCGGCTTTTGAAAACGTAAGCGCCAATTACCTGATCATAAGCTTTACTACAGACTGGCTCTACCCCACCGGCAACTCAAAAGAAATTGTGAGGGCGCTGAGGGTTAACGGCAAGAATGTTAATTATACTGATATCGAAACCGATAACGGACACGATGCCTTTCTTCTCCCCAATGAACTTCTGGAGAAGAATATAAAAAATTTTCTTAAAAGTGAATTAAAGAAGAGTGAAATATAAATGGAAGAATTTAAAATAGGTTATGACCTTGTAATAGCTGAGATACCTGAGGGGTCCAGGGTGCTTGACCTTGGATGCGGCGACGGCACTCTCCTTAAGCTGCTGCATGAGCAGAAAAACGTCAGCGGTTTCGGTGTTGAAATCTCTGAAGAGGGGGTAAGCCAGTGTGTTGAAAAAGGGGTGTACTGCTATCAGGCTGACATTGACGAAGGCTTAAGTGATTACAGGGATAACTCATTCGATTATGTAATTCTTAACCAGACAATACAGAACACAAAGCGTCCCGATTATGTAATTAGAGAAGTACTTCGCATCGGGAAAAAGGCTATAGTCAGTTTCCCTAATTTCGGCTACTACAGAACACGGGCATACCTTATGTTTAATGGAACAATGCCTGTTAATAAACTTTTACCATACCAGTGGTATGACTCACCCAACATTCACCTGCTCACTATAAAAGATATGATCCGCATGGCGCCGGATTTCTCCTTCAGTATAATTTCTGAAAAACATTTTTCAGTATCAGGTATTGACAGATCAAATATAATCAGTATTGCCCCCAATCTCCTTGCAGAATATGGATTCTTCGTTATAACTTCGATTGAAAGTTGACATTATCAAAAAATTTTATTTCATTTAAATACACCCCCGAAGGGGACAAAGAGAATAGAGGCGATGATTAAGGGGATGTCATTCCGGCTGGAGTGATAGCAACAAGGGAAACTGATATATTATTAATTATAACAATTTATGAAATGATTAGGGAAATGTCATTTTGAACATATATGAGACCAACGAAGTAGCTGGAAGCAAATCTAAAAATTTTTTGTTAAAAGATAGATTTCTCAGTCGCTGACGCTTCTTCGAAATGACAGTTTGATGTTCTATTTTACACAGAAGGAGATACAAAATGGAAGAGAAAAAAAATCCAGATGAAATAATCAAGATGCATGTAATTTTCGCAATGACTGCAGGGGCTATTCCACTTCCTATGGCTGACCTTGTGGCAGTATCAGCAATTCAGTATGATATGATAAGGCAGCTTGCTGAGCTATATGGCGCTGACTACGATTCAAACAAAGGAAAGACTCTGGCGTCATCCATGATGGGTGCTGCCGTGGCACGCATTGGTTCAAGCCTTATTAAGGCAATTCCCGGAGTGGGGACTCTGCTGGGTATCGGCTCACAGGTGATAACATCAGGCGCAACAACTTATGCCATGGGAAAAATTCTTGACTCGCACTTTTCAGGGAAAGGGACAATTGACAATTTCAATCTTGATTCGGTTAAATCGGAGTATAATGATCTCCTGAATAAAGGGAAAGAGTACGCAAAAAATCTCAAACAGAGCATAAAGAAAGAGGATGTCTTTGTTACAATCGAAAAACTCAGCCAGCTTAAGGCAAGCGGAGCAATCACTGAAGAGGAGTTTCAGAAGACTAAAGAAAAACTGCTGGCAAAAATAAGCTGAAATAAACATTCCCTATACTGTAAAAAAACCGCCATCTCCCGGCGGTTTTTTTACAGTATTACCTGTTATCAGTAATCCTTCAGGGTCTCCTGAATCCCCTTGTGTATCTCATACCAGAATTCAAGTGCTGCTTCATGCTTGTCCTTTTCGAATTCCGCAATCCATTTTTCAAGTTCAGGATGCTTTTCTCCATCAACATCCCTTTTTCTTATAAGGAACCTGTATATAAAATCTATATTCCTTTCACTCTCCCAGAAAACTGAGGAGTTCCTGCTGTTCATCCTTGCGGCAGCGCGGGAGATCTTTTGCAAATATTCATTCTGAAGTCCGAAGAGAGAACCCATAACCTCCGGTATCATCTCCTCTGCCCACTTCCTGTGGAATCTGCATGTTCCCATATTATCAAGAATCAGCTCCTTTTTGAATCTTTCCGCATCCTGCCTTCCAAGCTCCCGTGGAGGATAGAACTCATCCCCATAATGCATATAATATTTACCCATAATAGCCATAGGGGAGAGAGCACCCGGTGTCCAGTACTGATTAGGCACCATCCATCCGTTTCTTGCAAAACCGTTGGTCACAAACCTGTTTAGAATCTCCGGACTCTTTGCTCCGGCAAGCCTCCTTGCCAGTTTCCTGGCTCCCGCCTGGAGATCCATCAGACCCCTTTTATATATAATTGAATCCAGTATCTCACACCCTATCTCTGCGTTATTCATGGAGTCGGCAACCACATCAAAATTATCCGGATCAAAATTAGGCTTCCTCTGTGATATTCCGAGATCCTCACAGGAAACAAGACCGT
Source organism: Spirochaetia bacterium UBA5763 (assembly GCA_002418835.1). Taxonomy (GTDB): domain Bacteria; phylum Spirochaetota; class UBA4802; order UBA4802; family UBA5550; genus UBA5550. Next base: position 114,191 of record DIEX01000026.1, read on the forward strand.
CAGAAAGACAGTCAAGCATCCACGCCACAACACCACCTGCTGAGATCGCATCAAACCCGTACATGTCGCAGTGGTGATTAAGCTTCTCTGCTGCACGCTGATCGAAGATTCCTGAAAGGGGTCCCATTGTCTGGTAAGGCTCATAATCCTTCTTGTACTTATCATTCATTTTTTTACATACTGCCACGCAGGGTTCGCCACATGTGGTCTGTTTCTGCGGCTTAATTGTCTCCTCATTAAACTGCTTGAGGTAATGGTTTCTCACAAATTTTTCATGAACTTCAAGGCGTTTCTCCTCTGTCCAGTATATACTGCGGTAATTAAAAGAGAGCATCTTTCCGCCGAGAGTTGCATAGTTTACCCCGAAAGTTCCCCCTGTATCCATGTTCGGCTCAAACCTGTATTTAGCTGTTGCCTCAAGATCCTTGGCTGCCAGTTTTTTGTTGTACTTATCTACAAACCACTGGTCAGCAACCTTCCTGTCTCTGAAGTCATCGTCAATAAATGTACCGCCGTAGATAACTGCAACAATTCCATGTTCCTGAAGCATCTTGGAACCGAATCCTCCACGCCCTGCCCATGTATCAACATAGGTTACTTCACCCTTCTTTATCGGCATTGAGGCAATTGCTCCGATGCCTGTAACTGCGGCAGCAGGGCCTGTTACAAGAATCCGGGGATCATTATCATAGTATTTTCCGAATCTTTCAAAAGTATAATCAGTGAGAGAATAGATCCCTTTTCTGCCCGATTTCCAGATTTCACCTATATCAACCGGATGAACTGCTACTTGAACTTCTTCACCATGTACCCTGTTCAGGTAGAGTATTGAAGGCATAGGAGCTTTGCTTGTCAGAGCCAGCATATCAATACCGAGGTTATTGAAAACAAGTCCTGCTCCACCCATTGTTGAGATGTAAAAACCTGCCCATCCCGGAGAGAACCCTGTTACTATAAGCCTGTTTGAACCGGGAAAAATTGAACCCGCAAGGAGGCCCGTCCCTATATTGAGGCTGTCATATTGTCTTGAAAGATGAAGCCCCAGATCTACGGGCCCGAAAAAGTCACCTACCTTGTAACGGTTAACTCTGTAAAAACCGCTGCTCACATCAACTACAAGTGTTTTCAGATATGTATTCATAAGAACTCCCGGGCTTCCTTAATTTTTCTTCAATATCCAAATTAAATTAATTAACGCTAAAGAAAAAATCAACCAGATTAAATGACTTTTACCGTGATACACAGAAAAGATCTTTTTGTTATGCCATCAAAGACATGTTACAAAAATTTTTTAAAAATAAAGAATCCCGCATTTATACACGGGATTCAGGCAAAAATTTTAAACTGGCTGTTCCATGTCATGTATCATCTTCAGAAAGAGTGATAAGCCAGTCTTCTTCAGTAAGAGAAAACACCTTGCTCTTCGGGGGGTTCACATATATGCCGAAATTCTTTGTGATATCAGTCTCCTCGCTCTTAAGCCGCACTCCAAAACATGTTTCATTTCTTTTAATTGCCGCAGCACAAAGTTCTCCAAATGTAATGCTTTCCGGTATATACTTGAGAAATCTTGAAACAGGCTTAACGTAAACCTCGCTCCCCTCCTCGCTGAAAAGATCATCATATATCATGAGAACATCCGGCTCCTCAGATACCTGAGCATATATCTTGGAAACAAACTGGTTGGATATAAGAAAATCCTTTACACCAGCCTCCTGTATAACTTCAATATTCTCAGAATCAGCAACCTCCGTTATCAGCTGAGTTGAAGTTTCTTTTTTCAATGAATTTTTAAAGTAGCCCCTGAACTGAAGGAGAGTCGCTATTGTTTCTGAATCACGGAGTTCTGAATCTCCGCCATCACCTGAGAGTATTATCACGTTATCATACTGTTCCGGTTTAAGTTTTTCAATTGTTGCGGGAGAATGGATATTACCCACAACGAGTTTCATCTTTATTCCTGGATTCTTCTTCTGAATCGAAGCAAAATCCTTCTTCATAAATTCAAATATTTCAGGAACAACAACATCAATTCGTGAACCTTTTGCGAGATAGTTTCTGTATTCAGCAAGGATAGTAGGGGTTTTACCGCTCCACCCCACAATCAGTTGGTTCTCTATGGATTTCGGATGAGGCATGTAACCCTTTGATTCGAGCGGATTTACAGGAACCGGCTCTTTCAGAAATTTTATCACTGAATCGTCTTCGGCGAGAACAATGACTTCATCATCACCGCATACTTCGTCAGGCGATGGGTTGAGTTTTATAGTTCCGTCACTCATCCTGAGTCCCAGAACAGAACAGTCAGAAAAACGGAAGATTATCTCAGAATATTTCAATCCCTTAACACCCCCCTCCGGTTTATAAAAATAAAACTCGCACCCTTCGAATCCGACAAGATTGTCATAAACCTGCGCGAGGCCTGAAACACGGGATGTCTGAACCATTAATTTTGCAAGTATTGAATGCTCATCAATAATTGAAATTTTTTCCGGTAAGATGTTTTTTGCCAGGTTACGCATATTTTTATAATGAAACTCAGCAATTATAGGCGGGGCATTTTCCTCTCCAGTGCATGAAATTAATGCAAGAATTGTTTTAAGCACCCTTGCGTCAGCAAGGGTCTTCTGGTCATCTCCCGCATCTACTGCCGCATCATTTAGTATAACAACCGATTTTGCCCCGGGAGCACTGACTTTGCGCAGCATAAATATACTCGACGTGGAACCTGACCGGGTAACAATCCTTGTATTCTTCGTATCTGGGAGACGTTCACGGAAAAAGTCATCCATTTCATCTTTCTCTTTCTCTGCCAGTACAACAATAGCAGGATTCTTTTCAGATTCATTTGCAATCACCAACTCTCTTATTATTTCCAGAACACGGTCTCCAAAACCGAGGATAAGGGTGTGATTTTTTTCTGCAACATTACTCTTCCCTTTTCTTAACTCAGAAAGCTTGGCCTCAAACTGGCTGGTAATAAAAGCGACTAAACTTGAAAAAAGAATTAACCCGAGAAAAACCGTTATAATACCTGTAATTTTATTCAGCACATTCCCGTCTGAATCTTCTGCAATAGCACCGGCATCAGATATCTGCAGAAACTCCCGCCAGAATTGATCAAATATCCCGGTAAAATTCTCCTGCGGCGCTATGATGTTAACAACAACCCGCACAACAGACATAAGTATAAATGCCCCGAAGAAGAGAAGTATAAGAGCTGCAAAAACAGAAAACCCTCCTTTGGACATGAAGTTATCAAACCTGTACTGAAGCCTGCCCTTCAGATTCAACTCGTGATCACCCATTGAACCACCTCTTAAAAAATATTGATATGACTGCTTGAAAAAATTCCCGGAAGTCTGAATTAAATTTACAGAGATTCTGTGGATAGTCAAATTTTAGCAGAAGATTTTATGAATGATCAAAAAGATTTTATACATCAAAAACTGTCTCGCCAATATAAAGATCATCCTCTTTATAAATTCTAAGTCTATGCATTGTCACAGCTTTTACATCAACTCTGAATATATGTTTATCACGAATAATTTTTTCACCGGCAAGTCTGAAGCTGCATTTGTATTCTCCATTGTTTTCTATAACTGTTACACTTTCAGGAAGGAGGAGAATCCCATCTGCGTCCTTGAAAAAAAGGATCTCATTAAGAAACTCAAAGTATAGAAGTTCAATATTATCCCCTGATATAACTCCTTCTTTTATTATAACCGGAGCAATCTCGCAGGAGTTCTCAACCATCTCGCTCATCAGTGCTCTTCCGCTTTTTATAAAAAGATCATTGTAAGAGGAGCCCTTAACCCTTACAGCAACATCCGCGTGAGTTATATCTTCAATCAGTTCGTAATCCATGCTACCCCTTTATGTTCCCAAGTGGTGTGAGCTTTGCAACAATTCTTCCCAGACCGCACTTCTCCGCTGAGGCAACAACTTCATCCACATCCTTGTACGCACCCCCTGCCTCCTCCGCAAGTCCTGAATATGAAGCAGTGCGTATATATATATCTCTGGACTCCATGCTTTTCTGAAGTTCACGGCCATTAAACCTGCTCTTTGCCTGGTGACGAGACATCACCCTGCCGCTGCCATGAACCGTGGTAAAGAACGTTTTCTCCGCAGCCTCTGTGCCGCACATAATGTAAGAGCCGGATTCCATGCTCCCCCCTATCAATACAGGCTGACCTACGGCGCGGTACTTCTCAGGTATTTCCCTGCTCCCCGGAGGGAATGCCCTTGTTGCGCCTTTTCTATGGATAAGCAGCTCCTTCATTTTACCGTTCACTTTATGTGTCTCAAGCTTAGCAGTGTTGTGACACACATCGTAAACAGTCTCAATCCGCAGCCCGCTCTTTTTACCGAAGATATCGAAGAGGATCTCCGCCACTCTGTGTTTGATAAGCTGCCTGTTGAGAAAAGCGATATTGATGGCGCAGTTCATCGCTTTAAAATAGCTCTGCCCCTCATCCGAATGGAACGGTGCGCAGGCAAGTTCCCTGTCCGGAGGGATATACCCGGAATTATTCTGCATGGAAGAAAAACTACGGAGGTAATCTGTTGCAACCTGGTGCCCGAAACCCCGGCTGCCGGTGTGAATCATTATTGCAATGGAGTTATCCACCTCTATACCGAAAAGTTTTGCTGTTTCACTGTCATAAATATTCCCTTTATGCGCAACCTGAATCTCAAGGTAGTGATTCCCTGAGCCGAGAGATCCCACCTGGTGGGCACCCCGCTCCCTTGCCTTATTTGAAACACAGGCAGGATCTGCCTCCGCAATCTTTCCATTCTCCTCACAGCACTCTATGTCGTTTTTGTCGCCGTAACCATTCTTTACGCCCCACTCAACACCGCCGATCATTGCATCGTCAAATTTCCCGCTTGAAAGTGAAATAATACCCTCAGAGCCCACGCCGGAGGGTATCCCCCTGAAAAAGGCATCAACAATCTCTTTAATTTTCGGATGAACTTCATCATAAGTGAGATTCGTTGAAAGGAGCCTTACACCGCAGTTAATATCAAAGCCTATCCCGCCCGGGGAGATAATTCCGGCAACAGGATCAATTGCCGCAACTCCGCCGATAGGGAATCCGTAACCGGAATGTCCGTCAGGCATGCATGCAGCTTCACCGATAATTCCCGGAAGTGTTGCAACGTTTGTTATCTGCGAGAATACGGCTTCATCCATGTCATTGATTAAAGCTTCTGATGCGTAAATCCTTGCTGGTACATTCATCCCCTTCTTTGCGTCTGAAGGGATTTCGTATATGTATTCATCTATTTTTTTTATAAAACCGCTTTTCATGATTTTATCCGAATATGATAGATTTTATTACTATATCAATATTTAATCAGATAATAAAGTAATTTCAACCTTAAAAAAAATGCGCCGGATTTCCCGGACGCATTTCGTTCTCTAATTTAAAAAATATATGTTTAACAAAATTCTTCTTATTTTTTCTCTGAATAAATTATAGTCCCCACATGCTCTCCATTAAGTGCCCTCGTGATATTCCCCTCTTCAAGACCATTAATAATCTGGATAGAGTTCACCACTTCACTATCCTGCAGAATTGTAAGGCATACCCTTTCAATAGCCAGATCCGGGAGATCTTTCTCTATGAGTTCCTCTGCGCTGATCTTCGGGATAAATACCGCGTCGGGATTCTTTTTAGGATCATCAGTAAAGAGCCCCTTCTCATCCTTAATAAATATGCAGTTCTTTGCGCCAATAAGATCAGCAAGAATTATTGTCCCTGAATCTGTGCGCAGATTCGGGATACGTCCGTTCTTCGATGGTATTGAAAATAGATCATACGGAGGCATAGCCGGGATTACCGGTATTGCTTTCTGATCATAATAGAGAGACAATTCCAGAATCTGGTCAGAACCTATCTGTATACCTCCCCACTGAGAAAGAAGCGTTGCAACCATAAGCGCGTTCTGTTCAGAGATTGCGCTCCCGAACTTCCCCATCATACCTGTGGGCATCCCCAGCTCCATTCCCAGCGAGTATATATGCCTGCTCCTTGTTCCGCCGCCGGTAGTAACGAGCATCTTGTGCTTATCCCTGTTTGCTCCGATTTCAGCTACAACCTGAGGTAGAGCTTTCGCTCCTCTGTCAGAGATCGACTGACCCCCGACTTTCATTATGTTAACATCAGGAAATAATTTCCTCTGAGGCGCGACATTCAGATTATTCAGAAGATCCTTCCCCATAAGACTTTCACCCATCAGTTTGCTTTTTATGTGCAAACGCTTCCCGTCTTTTTCACGTATCAGTGCCATAATTCTCTCCGCAATTAATAATTATATATAGCAGTAATAACAATAGAATATAAACCCGCAGATTTTACTCAGCAGATTATCTTATTTTATCCAAATAACGGATAAACAATAACCGATAAAAAATTAATCAACGTGCTTTTTTGTTTTCCTGTCATTTGTCAGAAGAACCAGTTCAGCTCCTGTAGCTGCTGCGATCTCTTCAAGTTCTGACTTTCTGAAATGTTCAGAAACGAACTGTAGTTCCATTTCATAAACAGCAGCAACAGCATATCTCGGTTTTTCCTCACCCTTCTCGACTTTTCTTCTTTCCCTGTAAAAAATTTTTCCAGCCATGATTTTCTCCTCTAAAACAGTATTAATGTCCTCTATTTTATAAGAATAATATTTGCAACAACTTGTTACTTCACCGTTTTACGGCTGTTATTTGATATTTGTAATCTTAAGTGTTTTAAAAATAAAAACGGGTTACAATATTTTATTATAACCCGTTTTAACAATTAAAACTATTTAACAGAGAAAAAACAAACTTTTTGTCCTGAAAAATTACATTAAAAAATTTTTTAAATTTTTAATATTTTCTAATCTCATCTTTGCTGAGATTTACCCAACCTGAACTTTCCGTCCTGTTTTTCTTCACAGGGAGTACGCATCGTCCGTCAAGAAGAACTGTCTTAATCCGCTCTTCAAGAGATATACTATCCCCTGGCCCGATTTTTTCTCCGCTTACATCCCTGATTTCATCAATATCATAATCACGGAGAAGCTTTTCCACGGTAATTATCCTGTCGCTATCCTTCACATCAATCCACCCTTTGAACCTGCCGTTGTTTCCAGCGAGACGCAGGCCCACTCCCGCAAGGGCCCCTATTACACCGCCCCCTGTTCCGCCATGCTCTGAAAGATGAATTCCTGCATCAGCCGCAAGTTTAAAAGCACTCTCTTTATTCAGAACTTTGCAGGTGGCATCGCAGCCGAATCTTATGAGCCGTTCCTTTTCATTAATTCTGTCAGCTACAGCAACGCAAAGGCCGGGGTCAGATCCCTCTGCGCTGAGTTTTTCAAGAAGCTCCCCTGCATAAAGGATCATCTCGTCAATAAAACAGCTTTCTATTTCACCCTTGAAGCACATAGTGCTGTTATGCGAAGTATAGGGAATTTCATCAGAGACAAAAAGCTGGTGACGGGTAATACGGGTAGTTTTTCCGCCGTAAATAGTTTCAATATCATGCCTGAGAATCTCGGCAAGGTGCCCTGTGCCTTTACTTTCAAGATTGTCTGTATCATCTATGCATACTAATATTTCAGTCATTATACTTACCTTAAAAATGCGTTCAATATTTAAAAAAATATGATCTCCAGGTATAGTCAAATACAATTATTACATGAAAAATGATTATTCATTGTATTTTTTTAAACCCCCTCTTTAAATGTGCATTAATATACAAATAATGAATATACCTGTCAGCAATTATCAAGGAGGACTCCATGCCCGCAGAAAATATGAGCACAAAGGAAGTTGCCGAATACCTCGGCATAAACGAAAAACAGGTTTATGCTCTTATAAAGGCCAAAAGTATTCCATGCACCCGTGTAACAGGAAAGTGGGTTTTCCCGAAAAGGCTTATTGACAGGTGGATTACAACAAGCGCACTCAAAGAGGGCCCTGTCATTGATGAATCCGCGAGGAGTGCGTCAGAAGATCTTTACGCTGCCGGAAGCAATGACCCTGTGCTTGATATAGTCATTAATCACATGAAAAACGGTGACCCCGGAACACATATCTTTTCTTCAGTCACAGGGAGCACAGAGGGACTGCGCCTTCTCGGCACAGGCCTCACTGATATAGCATGGTGTCACCTCGCGGATCCTGTTACAGGTGAATACGACCTTAAGATGCTCGAAAATCTTGCACCGCACAAAAAGATAGCCATAGTCCACCTCTTCCAGAGAGAACTGGGCTTTCTCCTCCACCCTGATTCAAAAGAAAAAAATATGAGCTTTTCAATTATTGCAGATAAAGAACTACGTTTCGTAAACAGGCAGGCCGGATCAGGAACAAGAGTTGTAACGGATAAGATACTTGCGGAGGAGAAGATAAGCCGGGAATCTATTGACGGTTATATTACAGAAGTTAATACTCATCTTGAAGTCGGGCTTATGATAATAAGCGGAGAGAGCAATACCGGAATTGCAACAAGTGCAATTGCAAAAATACTGGGGCTTAAATTCATCCCGCTTATAAAAGAAAATTTTGACATGGTTGTTCTTCAGGAGACTTTTTTCAGAGACGAGGTGCAGCACTTTATTGAAACACTGAACTCTGATTCTTTCAGAAAGATGGTATCACATCTGGGGAATTACGATTTCAGCAGGTCAGGTAAAATTATTTTTTCAACACCATGACCTGAAAAAAAATCAGGCAATTCAATTGTGGCACGGCATCTGTAATGAGATATGACAATAAATTGCTTTAAAAAACTTCTTGAATACAGCCCTGTTTTTCAATATCATTAGAATAGTAACGGCGGAATAATATATGAAATTTATAAAAATCAGATGCAGAAAATGCGGATATGAGCTTACAATACCTGAAACAACAACTTCAGTTATATGCGGCTCCTGTGGAGAGATAAACCGTTTCAGCAGATTAACCTCTCTGCTGAGAAAACAGAGCGATCTCCCCATTGAAACAAAATGGGAAGAAAGAACTCCCGCAATGCCTTCATCTTCAGGAAAAAGCATGGAGAGCAGAAACCAGGCAGCATCAGGAATTCCTGATTTTCAATCTTCTGATCATGACAGAGGAGAAAATATTCACCTGCCCGGAGAGGAAGAGGAAATCCCTGAACAGGGGAACGCCACAAAATTAATGACACTGATATTTATTATTGCACCTTTTATTGCTATAGCTGTTGAACATTTTAAACTCCCTTCTTACGTCGCGATAATCGCCATTGCAGCAGTAATCATTCTTATATTTCTTCTAAAAAAAAGGTCTTGATAATAAAGATACAGCCCACTAAACAGGTAATTAGCATTTTATAATTATCTGAAAAAACTGATGAAAGATATATTCGGCCCTGAAGGGTACCTTGACCTCGAACTCCCGGAATATGAATTCAGGGAGAGCCAGCTTGACATGGCGCGTTTCATCCAGGAACGTCTTGCTGATTCCGAAAATGGAATAGTTGAAGCAGGCACCGGCACAGGTAAAACCATGGCGTACCTTATTCCTGCCATAAGCCACGCTCTTGAAAGCGGCAAAAGAGTTGCGGTATCAACTGAAACACGAGCTCTCCAGAGGCAGCTCACTGACAAGGATATTCCTGTTGCTCAGAACATCTTCCGCAAGTACCTGGGATCAGACTTCAAGTTTTCTATATGCCTGGGGAGCGGAAACTACCCCTGCCGCAGACGATTTGAACGGTTTCTGAAAAGAGGTGATTTCGAAAAAGGGGACCTTGAATATCTGAACCGCGTAAGCGCTCTTTTCAGGGAGAGAAAGATATTTACATCGCACGAGGCGGATGTTCCTTCATACTTATGGGGAGAGATATGCCGTGACTCCGAACTCTGCGATCAGCAGAGGTGCCCTGTATCATCAATCTGCCCTTTCCAGGCTGCACGGCGCGAGTGGTCATCTTCTGATCTGCTTGTGATGAATCACTATCTGTTCTTTTCGAACATCGCCTCAGGAAAAACATATCTCCCTGTTACAGAAACAGTGATCTTTGACGAGGCTCACTCTGTTGAAAATATTGCTTCAAGGCAGCTCGGTTTTTCAATCGACTACGATCTGCTTCTATCTCTCCTGCAGCGGTTTCATCACCGCGGCAAGTGGGGAATTATAAATTCATTTTCCAGCAGTGAAACTCGTGAAGAGGCAATCAACTCCATTGAGCTTATTGCCAAAGAGGCCAATATCTTCTTTGAAAAAGTCCGCTCCATCTTCAACGAGGGCGAAACAGTCCGGAGGATTAAAAAAGAACTTAACCTTGGTGAAAAGCTGGTACTCCAGATGGAAAAGTTCCTCTCAATTCTTGAAAAATGCGAGAAGGACTGTGAGGATGAGGACTTCCGCATGGAGTTTGAGCCAGCCCGGTCGCGCATAAAGGGATACTTCGAATCACTTAAATCATTCCTCATTCTGAGCCTTCCTGGCTATGTTTACTGGATCGAACGGACCGAGCGGGATCTCCTGGGGAATGTTTCACTTACCGCACGCCCAATCAGCATAGACAGCATAATGCGGTTCGAGGTCTTTGCATTTTACGAGTCTTCACTCTTTGTGTCCGCGACTCTCTCTGTAAAAAATGATTTTTCATTCTTTATTAACACAGTGGGTTTTGAGCGCGGTACCGGTATTGTACTTAAATCACCTTTTAATTATAAAGAGCAGATGGTAATCTATTTAGGAGCGGATCTCCCTTCACCGGAGGAACCCCGTTTCACAAAAGAGGCAGCAAAAGCTTCGGCAGAAATAATTAAAATCCTTGGAGGAAACTGTCTCCTCCTCTTCACTTCATACAATATGCTTAAAAGCATGAAGGCATTACTTGAAGATCTTATCGATAATAAAATCTATTCCCAGGACGAGATGAGCGCGTCAAAGGCTCTTCACTCATATATGCGTCACCCGGGCGCAGTGCTCATGGGTACTCACTCCTTCTGGCAGGGGATCGACCTCCCGGGGGATCTTCTTAAAGGTGTAATCATTGCGCGCCTCCCCTTTGCAGTACCTGATACTCCAATCATGGAAGCCAAGGTGGAGAAAATTAAAAGTGAAGGAAAAAATCCTTTTGTATATCTGCAGATCCCTGATGCGGTGCTCAAAATGAAACAGGGCGCCGGAAGGCTTATCCGTCGCGGAACTGATAAAGGTGTTGTTGCTGTACTTGATTCAAGGATAAAGACAAAGGGCTATGGCGTTACCTTCGATTCATCTCTGCCTGAATGCTCTCGGGCCTTGACATTGAAAGAACTTACTGAAAATTATAAAAAGATTTTAAAAGCCAGGGAAAACTGAAATGAATGCTGAATTTTTTAGCCCGCTCGGGTTGATTGATTTGCATGTATTATTAAAGGCCGGAATGGTCTGAGACATAATATCAGTTATTGAGACATATTTTTCTAACTGATTGGCGCCATGTCAGTCAGAACGGTTTACTTGCTCCCCATCTGCATTTTTTTCATTTTGCTTTTAAGAAGATTGATTTCAAGCATCAGATTGCCATATGTTGTATGCATCCCTTTGCTCTTGGCCTGCATTGCTTCCTCTTCTTTTTTCTTCAAAGAAACCTGCAGTCTATCCAATGTTTCTTTTGCACTAACTTTTGCGTTCATGAAAAACCTCCGTATATTCAGAGCGTTTTAATAATCCTCAATAATCCGTTTAAAGATCACCTTAAAATCATTAAAAGTCTCAATGCTCTTTTACAGTATAAGATATTGGCTGATTAATGTCAAAAATAAAAATGAAAAAAAGCCCATTTTTTTACAGTTATTCTTTCATATTCAGCCCATAGGGGCTAATTCAGTTATGTCGTGTTATCAGCGGAATGTGCGGTTGGCCCACTGAATAAAACCGCTCAGTGTGAAAACATCAAGATGCTTATCCATATTCTGTTCATTTCTGTAGAGATTATTTTCTGCTGCATTCCTGAGCCATTGCACCGCGCCCTCTCTTGCACCGCCGCCATCTACAATTATGACGATGTGATTTTCGGGCATTGCTTCAATGCAGTTGAGATACAGGTATGGAAATTTTTCATCAACGCTCCCCCCTGACTGCTGCCATTTGCATTCAATGCGGATTTCAAGATTATATTTTTCAGACTTAAGCAGAAATTCAGTATACCCGTCGTGGCCGTATATATTTTTAAAAGGAACATTTTTAAGGAGGAGCTCCGAACCGAAATTATCTCTGTGCCTGTTCCACTCGCTCCACATGACAGCTTCAAAACCTTTACGCGTAAAAGTGGAAATCACAGCTTCTTCGAGAACCTTACCCTGGCCGCTGGCGAGAGAACCCTTCTTTCTATTCTGCTCCGGCATTTTTTTCCTTCAGCTTTTCCACACGTTTAACAGTGAGATCACAATAACCCTGGTTTATTTCAATTCCGATATAGTTCCGTCCGCCAAGGAGTTGAGAAGCAATTCCCGTTGTACCTGCACCGTTGAATGGATCAATAATCAGATCACCGGGATTTGTTGATGCAGCTACGATTCTTTTAAGGAGAGCAAGGGGCTTCTGCGTGGGATGCTTGCCCGATCCCTTTTCATTCTGCGGAGGGGTGGGGATACTCCAGACTGAGCGCATCTGCGTGTTCTCCTTCTTCATCTTATCTTCCGGGAACTCACCGTTTTTCATCAGTTCATAATTGAAGGTATGTTTTGCTTTTTTATCTTTGCGCGCCCAGAGGACTGTTTCATGTGATGCTGTAAAAAAACGGCAGCTCAGATTAGGTGAAGCATTCGGCTTGAACCATGTAATATCATTAAGCAGATGAAAGTTAAGCTTCTGAAGGAGAAAACCGCACTGGTAAATACTGTGGTACGTACCGCTAATCCAGATTGTGCCTTCAGGCTTCAGAACCCTCCTGCATGCTGAAATCCATATCTCGTGAAACTTCATATCTTCGTCAAAGCCGCTGCTCTTGTCCCACTTCCCTTTGTTTACGCTTACCATCTTTCCATTCTGGCATGTGAACCCGTCATTGGAAAGCATGTAGGGCGGATCAGCAAATATCATGTCCACCGAGTTTTCCGGGATCCTCTCCAGTATCTCAAGGGAATCATCGTTATATAGAATAAAACCATCCGATTTGTAATAAGGCATTATCGAGCCATGCGACGGATGAGATATGTTCTCCATAAGCTTAGTCAAATCCCTGTTAGAGGATTTTCCTTTTTTGGATACAGCAGTTTTTTTCTTTCCAGGATTTGAATTCATATATTTTCCGTTATGAATATATTTCATTTATCAATGTCTCCCCTGGAATCCTCTCTTGCATGCTATTCCTTGCCCCCTCCGGGGGTGCGGGGGGAAGTAATTTCCTCTGACATTCAGGGGGAAAGATACTGGAGATAAAGCGGATTCATAATGCCCTATATCCTATATCCTTCCTGTGAAAAGCTCCGTCGAATTCTATTCGATCAATTTCAGCGTAAATTTTATCTTTTGCTTCCCGTAATGTATCTCCGAATGCTGTTACATTAAGTACCCGTCCGCCGGAAGTTATAACATCACCATTCTTTCTGTCTGTACCCGCATGGAATACCATTATATTATCAGAAACTGTATCCAGGCCGGATATAACTTTCCCTTTCTCATATTCTCCCGGATAGCCCCCTGCTGCAACAACCACTGTCATTGCATGGGCCTTTTTGAATTTCAGATCTATATCCTTCAGTTTCCCCTCAACTGACGCTTTTAGCAGATCTCCGAGTTTCATATCAAGTAGCGGGAGTATCACCTGAGTTTCAGGATCTCCAAACCGGGCATTAAACTCAAGCACCTTAATTCCCTCTTTTGTAATCATCACTCCCGCATAGAGAATCCCTTTAAACGGTGTCCCCTCTTTTCTCATGCCGTCAATTACAGGCTGAAGAACATGCGTGCGTATAAACTCGATTCTGTCAGGTGTTGCAACAGGAGCCGGGGCATAGGCCCCCATACCGCCGGTATTGGGCCCTTTATCTCCGTCAAACACCCGCTTGTGATCCTGTGCAGCAACAAGCGGTAGAACTGTGTAACCGTCAGATATTCCAAGGACAGATGCTTCCTCTCCATCAAGAAACTCCTCAACGTAAACCCGGCTGTCATCTTTTACGTTCTCGTTGATGAACGCAATAGCCTCCTCCCTGCTTTCGGGGATGCCGACACCCTTTCCTGCTGCAAGGCCGTCGAGTTTTATAACTATGGGAAACTTATCCTGTTTATTAACAAAATCAATTATTCCGCTTTTTCCTGTAAAATCCCAGTGACCTGCTGTGGGAACGCTGTAAGTCTCCATGATCCTCTTTGCGAAGAGTTTGCTCCCTTCAATCATTGCAGCTTTTCCGGAAGGTCCGAAACAGGGGATTCCTTTCTCATCAAAAAAATCGACTATTCCCTCAACCAGCGGAACCTCGGGCCCCACTACAACCATGTCGATCAATTTCTCTTTGCAGAATTTATGGAGGCCGTCAAAATCATCTACCTTAATATTAACCCTGAATTTATCTTCTATACCGCCATTACCCGGTGCAACATAAACCTCAGTTGCGCTTCCATCATTTATTAATCTCCAGGCAATGGCATGTTCCCTCCCGCCTGAACCGACTACAAGATATTTCATTCTGTTCTCCATATATAGTTATTCATTAATTTCAGTATTTCATACGTCCTGTTCTGAAACAACCACTTGTGATCGCAGATAAGCTCTGTCATTTATCACCCGTTCAATTCTTCGGGTGAGAAATCTATAACTCACTCACCACAGTATTTCACCACAGCATCATAATTAATGTTGCTCAACTGCTTAAAAAACTCCGCGAGTTTTCCTGTAATTTTTTTTACTCCCCCTTCAAGCTCTGACTCAACATTAAGCGGAAGCACAGGGTCATGGAGAGAGAGTCTCAACAGAAACCAGCCCTTTTCATCTTTAGAAGTACATGACACTCTCAGTCCTTCATAATTCACCGGTGCAGCAGTCCACCCTTCAACTTTCTCTATGTATGACTTCAACCCTTCTATAATCTTTTCACCCTGGGCAGCAAAATTTTCATCAAGCAGCTTAACACGGAACTCCTTCTCCTCCGCAGGCTGCTTAAGACCTTCAAGCATTGAAAGGAGCCCGGAATTTTTCTCCAGCCTGAGCCTTGCTGCAAGAATCAGAATCTTTGCTACGAGATATGCTCCGTCATCAAGGAAATAATTCTCCTTCATTGCACCGTGTCCGGAGGTTTCTATTGCAAGGTGACACTCTTCTCCAATGCCGTTAAGCCTCACCGCCTCGTTAATTACATTCTTATATCCGCGTTTGAAACGGAGATGTTTCCCTTTAAGCTTCTGCTCAATAAATTCTGTTAATCCGTCAGATGTTACAGAATCGGTTACTATAGTTGTGCCCGGGTGCTCCTCGAGAACTATCGCGGACAAAAGAGCAATAAGCGTATTCCTGTTAACAATCTCACCTGACCCGTCAACAACAGCAGCTCTGTCAACATCCGTATCAAAAATTAATCCAAGATCAGCTTTAGAATTAATTACAGCTTTCTGTATAGATTTCATTGCCTCATCATTTTCAGGATTCGGCTCATGGTTGGGGAACATCCCGTCAGGCTCAAGAAACTGGCTCCCCGTTGTGTCTGCACCCAGGGGGGTGAGGACTTTATCAGCGAAGAATCCACCGGCACCGTTACCGGCATCAACGATTATTTTCATCCCTGAAAGGGGTTTTTCGTAATCTTTACCGCTTTTGATTCCGCTCCTTATCTTATCGACAAAAAGAGATGCATATCTCTCCATCAGTGGAAGCTTATCACCTTCAGCAGATGAAATTTCTGCAGGAGGAGTAAGTTCAGATGCTGTTTTAAGTATAGCTGAGATGTCCCCTTTCTCGAGCCCCCCTTCTGATATAAAAAACTTGAAGCCGTTGCGGTTGAATGGAAGGTGGCTTGCTGTTATCATCACAGCTCCGCTGCATTGAAATTCATCAAATATTGTACTCATAAACATCGCGGGAGTTGACGAAAGCCCGCAATCAGCAAATGATGCCCCGGAAGATGTAATTCCGTATGCAAGCCCCTCTTTCAAAGCAGGACCGGTTATCCTTGAATCCATCCCGATGGATATTTTTAAATTTGAAATCGCTACCCCTTTTTTTTCAGAGAGCCACTTCACAAACGCAGCGCCGATACATGATGCAGTTTCTGGAGTTAGATTAACCTTCTCATCCCCCTTTTCAATTGCAACTCCCCTTATATCTGATCCATTCTGCAGTTTTTTCCAGTCAATACTCACATTAAGGCTCCTGAATTTTTTCAGAATCTAACAGTTTATCCGGTATACTGTCAATGAATTTAATGAGACGGAATCCGGTAAAAAATAGTGAGCGGCGCTAAGTCCATCACCTTATCATTATTGACAAAATAGTTTTATAAATCACTCTGTTATTGCTATAATTAAAAGATAAAAGGGAATACTATGAAACTTAAAATTTTCGCTGTTACGCTTCTTATTTTTATCTCACCGCTTTTTCTTTCAGCAGAGGAGGGTGAGTCTGTTACTCTTGAAGAACAGCTCTACGCCGGTTTTTCAAACAGTGTAATAAATTCAGCAGTTGTTAATTTACGGGAAAAACCGGATGCAGGCTCAAAAGTTATTACAAAGCTGAAGAAAGGAAATAAAATAACTGTTATTGAACAGACAGGGAGCGCCATCTTTGTTGATAAATACTTAGGAGTATGGCTTAAAGTCAGCACTGCAACAGGTAAAAATGGATATGTACTCAGCAGTTTTGTAAACTCGCCTGCAAACAAAGTGGAACATTTCCATGTTTTTTTTGAAAGATTTAAAACCGCGTGGATAAAGAAAAATATAAAAGAAGTTTCCAGCCATACATTGTTTCCTCTTCAGTACCTGGAGGCTTTTGAAGGGACAGTTGAATCACTCGAAATACAAAAAAACGAATTCTTTAAAAAGGCATCTATAAAAGAACCACACATGTACAAAATGACATTTGAAAAAGAATCTGACAGTTCAATCCTTGTCCACTACGGTTATGAAGCTCAGCAGTACACGCTCTTTTTCATGATTGCTGATGGCAAATGGAAACTTTTTAAAATAAAGATCTCCTCATGCTGAACTCATAAATAAATTATTCTTTACATGGAGACCTGTGAAAACAATCTATTCAGAAAATTATACTTCCGGAGAAACTAATGGCAATTACCTATAAAGACGCAGGCGTTGATGTTGAAGGTGGAAACAGGTTTGTAAAAAAGATTGCGCCCTTTGTACGCTCAACTTTTACTAAAAGCGTACTGACAGACATCGGCGGATTCGGTGCGCTTTACGACGCGGGTTTTAAAGACATGGATGAGCCTGTGCTTGTATCCGGAACTGACGGTGTGGGTACAAAACTGAAGATTGCCCAGATGATGGATAAGCATGACACAATCGGAATAGATGCAGTTGCCATGTGTGTAAATGATATAATTGTCAGCGGCGCGAAACCTCTATTCTTCCTCGATTATATCTCCTGCGGCAGACTTAATGTTGACAGGATGGCGGATGTTGTAAAGGGTATAGCTGAAGGATGCCTGCGCGGCAAATGCTCACTTGTTGGCGGAGAGACCGCAGAACACCCTGGCGTAATGAAGGATGACGAATACGATATCGCGGGATTCTCTGTTGGCGTTGTGGATAAAAAAAAGATTATCAATGGTGAAAAAATTACAGCCGGTGATGTAATCATAGGCCTTCCATCAAGCGGCATACATTCAAACGGCTATTCCCTTGTACGAAAGCTCCTGCTGGAGCAGAAGAAATATCAGCTCTCCATGACCTTCGCTGAACTGGGAATGACCCTTGGCGAGGCTCTTCTCACTCCGACTATTATATATGTTGAACAACTGATGGAGTGCCTGAATACAGGAGCGGATATTAAAGGAATTGTGCATATAACAGGGGGCGGATTCTACGAAAACATCCCGCGAATCCTTCCGGAAAATACTGCTGTTAAGATTGAAAAAGACTCATACCCCGTTCTACCTGTTTTTAAACTGCTGCAGAATGAAGGGAAAATTGAGGAGAGGGAGATGTACACAACCTTTAATATGGGTATCGGGATGATGCTTTTTGCGGACAGAAATTCAGCTAACAGCATAGTAAACACCCTGAAAAAAGCCGGGCACACCCCTTATTTTATAGGCGAAGCGGTTAAGAAATCTGAAGCTCCGGTAATCCTTGTGTAATAGTTGTTTTAAATATTCCAGTACATCGTATAAAATTACGAAATTTAACAGATGATTCTGCCGATAATTTATTGTAACTGATATACTATCCAGAGGGATAAACATGCGCAGAACAATAGGAATCCTCCTTGTACTATTACTTGCTATTTCGGCATTCGGGCAGAACCAGCCGGGAAACACTACCAACGGAAAAACTCCGGCAGCCGAAGATAATAAAACTAATGTAAAGCCCGCAGGCACTGATGAAAAAAAAGCTGACAAAGCGGCAGACACTACAGGCGACAAAATTTCAACTCTGCCCGAAGGATACGCAAACCTAACCTGGGGCACTTACCTTTCAGATGCAAAAGATAAAATAAGCGGCAGGCTTACATATACAGATGATAAAACAGTAATTATCTCAAAAGAAAATGAACTTCAGTACTATTACGGTTTTTTCTATAAGGATCCCGAAACTGCTGAAAAATCGGCTGAAAAAACGGAGACATCTGATACAGCAAAAGCAGATGAAACAAATCCGCCCAGAGATGAAGGTCGCCTTTTCTACGTTTCACTGAACTTCCCGTATCTGGACAAGGATGCTGTTTATGAAAAGATAAAGAAGAAGTACGGTGTTCATTCAGGAGAAACATTAAAAGACAACCAGGGGGCTATTGCCTGGGACTCAGAGAAAACTGTTGTTTTAATGTGGGTTGACCGCTATGAAAAAAAACCTTACTGCCGGAGAATTATATATATAAGCAAGGATATTGCAAAAGAGCTTAATGACTACACAAATACAATATTCAACAAGACAGAGATTGAGCTTATGAAAAAACTCAATCCGTAAAAACGTATTTTATACTTAAAAAAAAGGGGGCATTGAAAGCCCCTTTTTTTTATTCATCAACATAGCAGTGCTACATATGAACAATAAACACAGGTACAAGACCTATTCCGTCACTGAGAGAATCAAGAGCCTTCCCTATTACAGTGCCGACTTTTTCAAACGAATCAATTTTCCCTTTCATACCGCATCCGGGAGTATCTGACGCAACAATCAGATCGCCGGGTTTAACAGGATTATTCCTCGCATCAATTCTGCAGAGAGCTTTACCTGAAAGAGAAACGGGATAGAGTCTCTCCTCTTTTCCTGAATTATTTATAGCAAGATAGGGGTTTCCTGAAACAATTCCTATAACGGATCTGTTATATCTCTTTTTTGATCTGGATAAAACTGAATTTCCATTTTCACTCACAACAAGAAGGTCTCCAGGTGTTACAAACTCCGCCTCATCAACTTCAAATAGTTCAACTATCCCTCCGGGGAATTCCTGATTTTTCCCGTCACCGTTAAGATTAACCCTGCCGTGAAAATCAGAACTGCCCATTGCCAATATAGCCTTCCCCTCACCCTGAAGATTCATGGTGCTGTCGAACCTGTTCATAGTCGGGCCATAACCGTCAGCGATGAGCGAAAAATCATGCTCACTGCTGAACACCCCCCCTGCGCCGAATCTGGATGCTCCGGCAACACCGGCTCCTGTTCCGGAATCCCCGGTTGCCTGTCCACGTACACCAACATGCCTGCTGTGGCCCATAACTCCATAAGCATTAATCTTCTCTTTCGCGTTAGCACCGGCAATACCTGTTATACCAATGGCAAATGTCTTCTCTGATGTATTGTTCGCATAAACAACAGCGGAACCGTCAGATGGCGGAGTCACATCGCTGAAAGGTTCATTCTTCTCCGCTCTGATTGCAACTGTTCCTGTATGACTGTTATGGTCATGCTTAACCGGAGCGTAATCATGAGTATGAGGGAGAGGATCCCTGTTGTCACTGAGCCTTACATCGTCCGCCTGTACAACAGCACCGGTTGTGCTCTCTCCGTTTCCGGCAAGCTTTACAATGCCCGAAGCTGACTCAGTTGCAGCTTTAAGCCTTCTGTCATTACCCTGCACAACAACTTCAGGAGCGTCCTCGCCATTTTCAGCAAGTTCGACTATTCCTCTGCTCACTGTGGTTGCAGGTTTAAGCCTTTTGTCATTACCCTGCACAGCCACACCATCTTTATCCTCTCCATTATCCGCAAGTTCAACTATACCTTTAGCTGAAGTTGTTGCATCACGAAGTCTTCTGTCATTACCCTGCACAGCTGTAAGAGCGTCTTTACCTCCGTCAGAGGCGAATTTCATTATTCCATAAGCAGTTTCTGAGGCCTCTTTCAGCCTTCTATCACTGCCCTGCACAGCAACTCCGTCTCTCTCTTCCCCATCCTCAGCAAGTTCTACTATACCCTTAGCAGATGTTGTTGCATCGCGAAGCCTTTTATCATTCCCCTGTACTGAAGTGCAGGCCTCTGTGCCTCCATCCGGAGCGAACTTAACTATACCTGTACTGATAGTTGTGGCCGGTTTCAGTCTCTTATCATTACCCTGTACTGCAACACCATCTTTATCTTCACCGTCTTCAGCAAGCTCAACTATACCTTTTGCAGATGTTGTAGCATCTTTTAATCTCCGGTCACTTCCCTGGACAACAACCCCCGGAGCAGTTTCACCATCCTCTGCAAGTTCAACTATACCCTTTGCTGATGTAGTGGAATCCTTTAGACGGCTGTCGCTCCCCTGAACTGCAACTCCATCCCTCTCCTCACCATCTTCCGCAAGTTCAACTATACCTTTAACTGATGTGGTGGCATCCTTCAACCTTCTGTCATTTCCCTGAACCGCAACACCTGAGCTGTCCTCACCATCCTCTGCAAGTTCAACTATCCCCTTACTCACAGTTGTTGCGTCCTTCAACCTCCTGTCAGTGGAGATTACAACTGATCCCTCAACAACCGCTCCATCACCCGCGAGCTGTACTATGCCCTTAGAATATGTTGTAGCATCTTTAATTCTCCTGTCATTACCCTGCACAACTGTTCCCTGGTTTGCTCCGCCGTCTTCAGCCAGAATTGTTATACCTGGAGAGGTTGTTGTAGCTTTCTGCAGCCTTGAATCATTACCGGAAACAACTGAATGTTCCCTGTATTCACCGTCTGAGCAGAGCCTCACTATACCGAAATTGTCCTCTGTCGCATGCTGGAGTCTGGAATCGCTGGCCTGCACTGCTGCATTAGGAGTTGTTTCCCTGTCGTAAGCCAATTTCACAATACCTGGCTTCATTTCTGACGCAGGCTGAATCCTGCTGTCGTTAGCCTGAACCGCAATGCCCGGCCTTGACTCACTGTCATTTGCAAGCTGCACAATACCCTTGAAAACAGTGCTTGCATCCCTTAATCTTGCGTCAGTGGACTGAACAACTCTTCCCGGCTCACTCTCACCGTCGCGGGCAAGTCGTACCATCCCCGCATGGAAAACAGATGCATGGGGAGCAATATCCCCTACATTATGTGTATGCAGATGGTTTACCGGAGCTGCTGATACCCCTAACTCCGCAACTCTGACTCCGTATTTTCCGGTAAGAAACTTCTTAGCCGGAGCTTCAAACCTGACAAAACGCGCGGGCCTTACATCTGTTAGCCAGCCATATCTTTTATTCGGCTCCGCCTCAAAACCGTTCTCATGTATTAATGTAATCCATATTTCATTATCAACTGATGTCTCTATGTGAAAAGTATCAGGAAATCCGTCTATCGAAGATGTCAGCATAATCCTGTTAAGACAGCAGACTTTCCCCAGGTCAATGCAGACATTCTCCATTTTTCCTGCTGCTGCCTGCTCTGTTTCCCAGTAACTGCCGCCCTCTATTAGAAGATTCTCCGGACCGTTACCAGATGTGTAGCTGCTTGATTTTATCTCCTCTACACCGAAAATGCCGGCTTCAACCCTCCCTATCTCGGAATAGTAGTTTGAGCCAAGTACTGCCGGATCTGTAATCAGAATCTTGAGGTACCTTACAACAGTAAGAGGGAGATGAACTTCGTGCACATTTGAATCGAGGGATGTATTTGTTTCAGAGTAGAGAATACTCCATATTTCGGTATCATTGCTCCCCTCTAGTCTGAATCCGCTGGGGAACGCAGAAGCACCGTTCCCTGATGCTGTAATTTTTATATAATCAATTGCTGATTCCTTTTCAAAATCAATTACAACGAATTCCTTTATTCCGGCGCTTCTTTTTTTAGTACACCAGAATCCTTCTCCGGAGAGTATATTCTCAGCTGAAGTAGAATCGCTTTCACAGCTTGAACTGCTGTGAATTTTCCCTTTATAAAATTTTTTCTGGCATATATTAATAAATTCCATTGTCTCTCCGGTATGAATTTAGTTTTATTTTTAACTATGATGTTTTTATGATTAGTTGACTGTCATTTCGAAGAAGCGAACGCGACTGAGACGACCTTCGAAATAGCTGAAAGCTAATCTGTCCATTCCACTGAATTTCTGCGATTTCTCACCCGAAAAACTGAAGAGGGTTCAAAATGACCTGATAGACATTAATCAATCAGGCCAAACTTCCAAATCCAGAAGATTAACTAAAAATTTTTCAATTGTGTCAATTATAAAAAGAGGGGAAACAGCGGCTCTTGATCAGCTTTTATAAAAACTCAGCACCAGAATAATTCCTGCTGCCATCCTCATAATGGCATCTAACCTTACAATTTTTTTCAGGCTACTCTCCTGAAATGTATCTGATGAAAAACTGAATGCTTCACGGATCTTCTCAGGATAAATAAGAATCACCGGTCCCGTGAAAACTACAACCAGTCCTATAAAAAAAATAATAGAGGAAAGATACCCGTTATAAATTGTAAGGGGAAATCCGATAACAATAAGCGCTGCTCCATGAACAGGGAAAAACCTGCAGGAAACCCATACTTTCCATGTAAGAAATGATTTGTGAGGCATAATAATTTCAACCAAAGCTATAATAAGCTGAATAATTCCGAAAAAAAGAACAAAATAATTAATCATTAAATCTCCTGAGCCACTCTGATATCTTCTGCATCATAAATTCTATATCCGATTCCCTTGTAAGATTATGATCACCGTCAGAAATTACAAAAGGCAGCACATCAGATTTAATATTTTCCAAAAAAAGCTCATGATTGCTGAATTTTACAACCTCATCCATACCACCATGAAAGAGAATCACCGGAGAATTTATTTTTCTTACGGCATCAGCCATATCAATACTTCTAATCTCCCTGAAAAAGGAATTTTTAAGCTTTATCCCCTGCACAGAGGTGTATCCGTGAAGTTCAAGCAGATCAACCTTTTCCGGAGTCATATCAGGAATAATCCCCAGCAGATCCAGAGGCGTTGCAATAAGAATAAGTGATTCGAATTTATCATCAAATTCCGCTGCAGCAAGGAGTGAAACAGCGGCACCCATACTTGAGCCCATAAGATGAAGCCTGGTTATCCCCCTATCTCTGAATATTTTTATCGCAGAAATAAGATCATTAACCTCCTCCAGCACTGAAATATCCGCTATATTACCAGGGGACTCACCGGCGAATGTAAAATCAAAGGTCATCAGTGTATAGCCGCAGTTTACAATCCCATCAGCCATCTTTTTAATCTTATAGCCGTCCTTACTTGAATAAAGACCGTGGCTGAAAATCACACCCTTTTCAGAGGGGAGGTCCGGAGAGTATATCCGTGCGGAAAGATCAAGCCCGGGCAGGTTCCGGAAAGTGAAGTTTTCAATTTTCATCATCTCCTCTCATCTGGCAAGCCTGATCAGGGGCTCAAAATATCCGCCTGAATCATTCCCGTCAATTGAGATTGTTGCAGGACGTATCTCCAGAAACCTTTTGCCGTTATCATTAACAATTCTTGACTGAAAGAGAAAATATGAAGACTTGGCTTTTTTAAAACCTCCTGAAGTATTCAGGCCTTTAATCTTCTCCTCCCTTTTCATCTCTGAAATATTTATTCTCAGTATATTTTTTTCTTCAATAGTATAAACACCCTTAAAAATAATTGATGCCGTGCTGAGATAAAGAATAACAACCGCTTTATAACTCTTCCCCAGTTTAAAACTGTACCCGTAATTATTATCATACATAAGCTCCCAGTTTCCGCTTATGTTTTTAAAATCTATCTGTTCCACAGTTTCAGACTTCAAATTTCCATGAAAAAAGACTATTATCATAAAAAATGAAAAAATGAGTGTCTTAGCTCTTTTTCCCGCAAATTTCATATTATTTCCTGTAACTTTAATATTATTCATTAAACATACAATTCCGTGAAGTGTCAATCAGCATTTAATGTAATTGACAAATATACTGTCATTCAATCTGAATGGTGGAGGTAACCTGGGGACGATTTGGTTTCGACTGCAACAGTGGTCCTGGAGTTGCATGCCGAGTGCGCTGTCATCTCGTAAATAATGGCAGAATAAACATAATCGCAAACGAAAATTACGCTTTAGCAGCTTAATACCTGCTATGTCTTTAAGCATATTTCGCCTCTGGGTGGCTTAAAGGCATCAATTACAGAGGATAGCCTGATACAACGCTCCCGGGTTGATGGCGAAACTAAAGGGGGACAGGCCAACGGCACAGTTCTTCATCCTGGACTGGCGGCTTAAATTAAAAGATGAAGATAAGCATGTAGACGCTTCAGGGGTATTTTGTAGGACGCGGGTTCGACTCCCGCCGTCTCCAATAAGGTCAGCCGAGGATTTTAATAATCTCCCTGCCGTAATCGTTCAGCATAATATGTACAACTTCCGAATTGCTGCTTGTGTTATAATCAATAATTCCGAAATGCCTCAGCCATGTGATGAGATAGAAATCAAGAAATGATATCATGAAGAAATCGTTAGCTTCAGCGATCTCTGTCATTTCAAAAAAATCATTGGAGAGATCCTCAACGCTTACCTTTGTGTAAAACTCTTCAAGGAAACCGGTAAAAACTTCACGGTTTGCAAAAAGTTTCGCCGCAGCTTCCGGTGATGATGGAAATATCTCAGCCCAGTCAGTTTCATTCCAGAAAGATTTAAGAAGTTTAAAATAAAGTCTATCTCTGGATAGACCTGCATCAGACAAAGATGCTTTTCTCTTCTCTATCTTAACAAGTCCACAGCTTTTCATTATGTTCATCATCTGCTTGAGATAGATAACAGTGAGATCCTCGTCTCTCTGAACATCATCCGGTTCAATTGATAAAGCAAGCTCTGAATAAAACCTGTTACCAAAGCTTCCATCCTTATCCGTTGTAACATCGCCGGAAAGAATTCTCTCTTTAATCGCATCAGCGAGCTTTAATGCATAGCAGTCTTTAATATTCATCTGATGAATTGTATCATCTCCTTCGAGTGATGAATAAAACCTGTTTATTGTTTCAAAGCGGCCCGAAAGACCTGTTTTTCTGACAACTCCACCCTTTTGATCTGCACCTTTAAAAAAAAAGGGATTAATGCCGTAATTAATTTTTTCTGCTATGGTTTTTTTAGAAGAAGCCATTCTCTTTTATCTGCAATAGTTTTATTAACCGGATGAATATTACCGGATTGATCTGAAAGTAAACATTAATACAAAGGTAAGAACTGTTGGTAATTTCTGGGATACTAACCCCGAAATTAATTTAAAGTCAATTAATTTTTCGGGGTTAGCTTTTTTTTTATGCTGTTGAAAGAATTCCTGCAAGCTCAGTGCTGATATTCCCCTGAACATTCATACTGATGGACGGATTACCGATGATAAGCCCCGCCGTGGAACTGTTGAGTCTGACATAATCCGTGCTGCCGTTACTGAATCGTACACCTGTGAACTGTGACGAGATTGAAAAGATCCGTGAATCGATCTCATCAGCAGCGGACCTGAGATCAGCTTCCACTGCTGCAAAGAGTTCGGGATCAACCCTTTTCCCCTCCTTCAGATCTCCGGCATAGGTAGTGAGCTTCTGAATCCCCGCAGCGAGATTCTCACCGGTGCGGATAGCTGCAGGAGAACTTCTGTCAACAGGCACAGATACAGTTTCACCCTGCCCTGCAAAAGTCCCCTGAATGCCTGCAATCTCAACATTCAGTTGTTCAATGTCCACTCTCCCTGTTGTCATAGCCTCAAAAGCTATGGCACGCATGCGTGAAGAGGCATCAATTGCCTTCTGAACAATCTGCCTTGATGACTGAGCAATTACAAGCGCATCAGCCATTGCCCTGTCCCGTTGAAGTTTAGCAGCAAATTCCGCCGTGAAACGGCGATCTGATTCGGCGGTTTTATTCCCGCCGGCGGAAGCGCGTGTCATAACGCTTCCTGCAGGGCGTGACCCTGCAAAATTAACATCCGTTGTTATTTTCATAATACCCCCTCCCTGGTATATGACTTACTATTAATTAGACCTTTATAATTAAGGATGTCAAATTATTTTATTAAGCTGAGTGCTTTTATACCCGGAAATTGCTGTTTTTTATTGACCTTTTTGATTATTAATTACCTCATAAGACATAAATCAATCAGGATAAAAGAATGAAAGATTTCATAATTACATTTAACGACTATATGAATGCTCAGCACCTGTTTCTCGGATGGAAAAGATGGATTATACAGTTGGCAATAATACCTGTTATACTCTTTATCTTTTTTAACAATGAGATTAATTATTTCTCATCTATTCTAATATCATTCATACTATTACTGTTAGCTCTGTTTCTTGTGCCGTCACTGAATAGAAAACGCCTGCTTAAGATCTACCGCTCGCAACAGAATCTCAGGTTAAACACTACAGTAAAATTTAATGATGAATATGTTGAATGGATTACAGGCTCAGGATCGGACAGGATAAGGTGGAATGATATATATCAATATAAAACCAGCAAGAGTATAATAATTATACTAAGCTCAAAAAAAATCATACACCCGGTACCAGTTTCAGCTTTTGAAAATAAAGATGAAATGAACCGGTTCTTAAATCTTCTTACAAAAAACAGGTAACTCTTTTTATGAAAAGACTAATCTCTTTTGTCATGATTCTTCTTACTGCAACCTGTGCATTCTCCGCTACAATTGCTGTGGTCCCTTACCGGGTTGACCAGCCCCTTGAAAAAATTACAGGGAGGGATTACTCGAAGCTTATCTCCCTGGGAATTCTTCTCATGAAAAATATAGAAGTCTCCTCACCCGAAGAGGTGGAGATTGCCATGCAGCAGACAGGAGTTAAGCCTGAAGGAACCATAAGCGGAGAGGATCTTCATACAATAGGCCTTAAATGCCGGGCTGATTATGTTCTCATAGGAACGATTAGAAAGACACAGGGTGTATACCAGTTTGAAAATATTTTTTTCTCTGTAAAGGGCAATAGTGTTTTATCACGAAACTCGAACAAGGCTCGCGATCTTTACAGCATAGTACATCAGGAGATACGCGATACACTTGTAAACTTCAGCGAAAAGAAAGCTTCATCATCAAAAGGAACTGCTGATATTGCCTTCTTAACCGACATGTCATACTCAATGTCAACAGAGTGGGCTCAGGTGAGGGAAGCTATATCAGATTTCTCAGCTGCGATGATCAGCAGATATGGAATAGATTCGCGCATATATATTATACCCTACTCCGATAAACGCTCTTTCGAAAGCGCCACAGTGCACCATAATTCAATCAAAGAACTGAAAGAGAGACTTAATTCACTAACTCCATCAGGAACTGCTGACACAAAAACCTTTCTCTCCGGACTGAATTATGCACTTGGTAATATTAAATGGAGGAGAGAAGCTTTAAAGCACATTATTGTCATCAATAATTCCAAAACGGATTCACTCTTCCTTGCAGAGAAGTATGCTGCTGACGCCAGGAGGAGAGAGATCAGAATATACACTGTAAGCGGCGGCCGAACAGGTTCTGAATTCAGCGACGCGGAGAGACTGGCAGATCTCACAGGGGGATTAAACTTCACCATATCATATCACCAGCGTGTCCATGACAGAAATGGCGGCAAGCATGAAATCTACATGCAGAGAGGGAGAGTTTTTCACTCCCTTGCGGATTACCCGGGCTGGAGAGAGGGGATCCTTGCCGCAACAGGCAAAAATCCGAAATATGTCAGGACGCCTGTTTCTCTTGATGAAATATACCAGACTAAAATTAATCCCTGGCCGGAAAAACTTATACAAATATTCTCCGAATCAACGGGGATTGAAGTAATGGAAAAAAATCCGGTACAGAGTAATATAGGGAACATCATTGAATCAATGAGAGGAAATTTTTTCAATATATCACATGAAAGTTTTTCAGGCAAAGCCCTTATCTCTGACGGCAGGCTTTCAATGTGGGTCAAGGTGAAAGATCCCGGTGTTATGCGCCGCCTTGAGATGAATTCTGAAAAGGGTTTTTTCATAAAATGCGGATTCCATATCAGGACAGCTCCTAATGAAGCTTATGGAGTTGAACTTACACCTGTGGCTGCTGAAATCACCTCTGATTATATCACAGAATTTGTGAAGACGAACCTTACTGATATTGTGAAAAACAAAGATTACTATACTTCAAAGGGGATCGGCAAACCCCCCATCTGGTTTGTTGATGTAAAAATAGAGAACACAGAAAGATACGACCTTAAGCCGGACGTGCGCGACTGATCATGATTGAGAAGGGGTACATTCATATATACACCGGCAACGGCAAAGGGAAGACAACGGCAGCTCTTGGGCTCTGCTTCAGGGCTGCGGGATACGGCTTCTCTTCCGCTTTCATCCAGTTTATGAAAGGACAGGAGACAGGTGAAATTTCCGCTGCAAAGTTGACAGGCTCCATAATTACTATCGAACAGTATGGAAGCCCTAAACTCCTTACAGATAATAATCCGGAAATTTTTGAAGAGCACAGATCAGAAGCTGATAGAGGTTATGCCCGGGCAATGGAACTTATCCGGCAGAACAGATTCCGGATAATTGTACTGGATGAAATACTGAATCTGCTGAATTTTAAACTGATTGATCTTCCCCGGATCGAAGAACTGATGAAAGCAAAGCCGGAACCAATGGAACTGATTTTAACGGGCCGCGGCGCACCTGATGAACTGATGCGCTGTGCGGACCTTGTGACAGAGATGCGTGAAATAAAACACTACTATAACTCAGGAATAAAAGCAAGAATAGGGATCGAGTTCTGAACTATATCCTCTTTTCAAGATAATCGGAGATCATTTTGTCGTACCCTGAAGTTGTTTTAAAAACCTTGTACGCCAGCTCCATGTTAGTCTTATATGAAACCTCCCCGCCGCTTTTTTTCATCTCATCCAGAACTCTGTTATAATCATCAGGATCAATGACCACTGTCACACTCTGGAAATTCTTGGATGCTGAACGGAGCATTGTTGGTCCGCCGATATCTATGTTTTCAATTGCGTCTTCAAATGTACAGTCAGGTTTTGCTATTGTCTCTTTGAATGGATAGAGATTAACCACAACCATATCTATAGGCTCAATACCGAACTTCTTCATTGTTTCCACATGTTCAGGTTTTCCGCGAAGACCCAGTAAACCTCCATGAACTTTCGGATGAAGGGTCTTTACCCTTCCGTCAAGCATCTCAGGAAAACCGGTGTACTCAGATACGTCCATAACCTGTAGACCCGCTTCTCTTAAAATAGTTGCTGTGCCCCCTGTTGATAGAAACTGGACACCGAATTCAGAAAGCCCCTTTGCAAAATCTACTGCGCCTGTTTTATCCGAGAGGCTTATTAATACTCTTTTAATTTTAGCCATTATTATACCTTTTTGAAAATTTTTCATCTACTAATAAGATATTCCATATAATTCAACTCTTTTTATTCTTTTTAACATTCGATATTACTTGACCACCATTATCGCCGGATTAACCTGCCGCTTTAAACAGGAAAAATTAATATGGAAGCAAAGAAATCCCCGTCAACTATGGCAGGCGCCATTCTGGCACTTGCTGCAACATTTATATGGTCATGGAATTATATTGTGGCCCGCGGCGTAATCGAGAACATTCCTCCTGTGGCACTCTCTTTTTTCAGATGGAGCACAGCTTTTCTGTTCATAATACCATTCGCATTGAAAAATCTTATCCGCGAAAAAGAGGCTGTAAAAACAAATATCAGCTATATAATCATCATGGCTCTGCTCAGTGTAACCCTGTTCAATACTCTAATCTATATTGCCGGACATTCAACAACAGCCATTAATCTTTCTCTTATAGCAATATCAACGCCTGTATTTATAATACTGATATCACATTTTCTTCTTAAAGAAAAAACCTCCATTGCCGGATGGCTCGGTGTTGCTGTTACAATCACGGGTGTGGTTCTGCTTATCTGTAGAGGCTCACTTTCCGTGCTGCTGACAATCTCCTTCAGTGCAGGAGATATATGGATGACCATAGCTGCCATGATCTTTGCTCTCTACAGCATACTTCTAAGACGTAAACCTTCCGGCATTGGGAGAATGACATTTCTCATCGCCACTTTCGGTATCGGTACTGCAATGCTTTTCCCTTTTTTTCTTATTGAGAGATACTTCCTGCCTGTAATCAATTTTACTCCTGAAGTTATAATATCCATACTCTATACCGGGATATTCGCTTCAATAACGGCTTTTTTTCTATGGAACAGATCTGTAGAAATAATCGGCGCAGCTAAAGCAGGAATTATCTACTATACGCTCCCTCTTTTCAGCTCATTATGGGCATTTCTTTTTCTGGGGGAGGATTTTCTGTTAATTCATCTTTTCAGTATGTTTCTGATAATCACTGGAATTATTATCGCAACTGACATTAAAAAGAATTTTACCCTGTAACATCAGCAACTCCGGACTTCCATATAACAAAATGCAGTTGACATATTAAAACATAGAAAAATAGTATTATTAGCACGGTTGAGTTTTTTTATTTTTTAGTTCAGACAGGATTTAAATTCAGTGAAAAGCAGAAAAAACTATTTTGAAGAGATAAAAAACCACAGGGTCGAAGATAAGTTTATTGAACACCTTATCAGGCTTCTCTTCTTCACATTTATAATTGGTATTGAAAGCATATATCAGAGAGTCAAAGAACTCTTTTTCCATGTTAAGAATTTTTTCCTCAACAGAAGAATGTCTGACGTCCTGGTAAAATACGCAAAATATAAGGAATCAGTTCACTCGCTGATGAAAAAAACAGTTCATAATAAAAAACTCCCTCAGCAGATTCATGAAACAATTAATACTCATTTTTCTGAATATGAAAAACGAATTATTTTCGGACTTAGAGAGTCAAGGGACACCATTATCAGCAGTTCAAGAAAACTTCTGATTTCTGTGAAAGGCTATACCCGTAGAATGAGTTTGCGATATTTTGAATATATACCCGACATAAGCCTTACCAGACGGGTATCTTCCGCATTGATATCAGTACAGTTTCTCAGGAGAGCAGGCAGAAAACAGGGGATAAAAAACAGCAACCCGGACATTGCTGAAACAGTTAAATATCTTCATTCAATTTCAGAAGTTTACAAAAAATATATGACAGCAAAATTTGAAAAATTTTATACAGAGGAATTCCGGCAGAAAATATCTCACTCCTCAGCGAAGATGAAAACAGTCCGCACCAACATTAAAAAACTTACCGATACTGTGAAAAAAGCCGAACAGAGACAGAGCAGATACAGGTTCAGCAGCACATCACACTGATCTTTTTTTATTATCCCTGATCTTTTTAACAGCGAAGATGCAAGCGGCAATTACCAGTATTATTGCCACAACTGTATTATAGTTCCCGGCAATTGACATAAATTTTTCTCTCACATGATTCCAGTTATTCCCAAGAGTGTACCCTGTATAAATCCATATAAAATTCCACACCGCTGCGCTCAGATTGCAGTATAGGAAAACTTTCAGAGGAGAGAGCCCTGATATACCTGACGCAAGAGATATGACAGATCTTATCCCTGGGAGGAACCTGTTTGCTGCCACTACATAATATCCGTACTTCCTGAACCACTCCTCTGCCGCAAGAATACTCTTAGCCGAAAAAAATCTGTAATCCTTCTCTATAAAAAACTCCCGTTCAAGAAAAGCTCCGAACATATACAGTAGAAGAAAACCTGTAGCACTCCCCACTGTTGTAAGAATAAAAACAAGAGTAAAGCTTAGCCTCCCTGTACCCACAAGAAAAGCTCCGAACACGGTAATTGTATCACCGGGAATCGGCGGAAAAAGATTTTCCACGACAGCGCTTAAAAACAGAAAAGTATAAAGCCAGGCATCATGCATATCTGTAAGGGTTCGCAGAATTTGTTCAATAATTGTTTCCATAGATTTAACCTGACAGGAGTATTTTAATTATTTCAAATACTTAATTCAATATAATGATTTGCAACTTACGCTCATATAATGTTACATTTAAATTTTAATAAAAATGTAACGGGACCGTTGTTCATGCTTGATGAGGAAATCTGCATTTGAATTCTTAAAGATTATATTGATAACTTTTAAATTATTTGACAAATACATCTTCAGTATATGTCATCAATTAAACAACTTACATAAGAATTCTTTGCAGAAAAAAAGAATAAGTAAAACCAATGCATATCGATATAGATGAAAAAGCTCATTTACATTCAATACTCCACAGAATGGATTTACGTTTAAAGATCATCTCAATTCTTGCTTCTTCATTAATTATATCCTCATGCAGAACTTTATCATCAGCTGCCATAGCTTTAATATATGCTACTCTTCTTACTTTTTTTTCCGGCATACCGCTGACCTACTATTTTAAAAAAACATATCTGCCGCTGATATTTCTTCTCCCGCTTTTTTTATTTCTCCCCCTTTCATCAGGGGGAAATGTTATATTCTCTTTGTCATATCTTTCGATTTATAAAGAAGGCATTATTCTCTCTGTTCTTATAAGTTTAAAAGTAGCAGCCATAATAATTCTTATTAATATAATGCTCAGTACTGCGCCATTCAGAGATATGGCTGCCGCACTTAAATCACTTAAAGTTCCTGACAAAATGCTTAACATTATTCTTTTTACCTACCGTTATTTTTTTGTTTTTTTCGAGGACCTTCGAAAGATGCGTGTAGCTCTTACCCTGCGCGGATTCAAAAGCAGGAGTACTCTCGCATCCCTGCGTAGTTCAGCAAATCTTGCAAGCTCGCTCCTCGTAAGAAGCTATGAACAGACAGAAAGGATATACCGTGCAATGCTTCTGCGGGGATATAACGGAAGTATAGTTTCTGATAAAACTTTTAATGCAGGTAGAGGTGATATCCTCTTTGCTCTAATGATTATTACAGTACCGCTGATGATCCTGTTATCTGAATATCAGGGTTTATTCAATTAAGAGGATTAAACAATGATTAAAATAGATAATATCTCCTTCTCCTATGACGCGGGCCATCCGGTTTTAAACAATGTATCTCTCACCGTTAACAAAGGTGAGAGCCTCGGTGTTATCGGACCCAACGGCGCGGGGAAAACCACACTTTTCCATCTCCTCTGCGGCATACTTTCTCCTGATGCCGGAGAAATCATTATAAACGGAAAAATTATAAAAAACGCTGAGTTTAATCCTGAAACAGGATTAATTTTTCAGAATCCTGATGACCAGCTGTTTAATATTTCTGTATTTGAAGATATAGCTTTTGGGCCTGTAAATATGGGATTGAGTAAAGATGAAGTATTAGAAAGAGTTGAGCAAGCCATGAATATTACAGGCATTTCCCTTCTTGCTGAAAGGCCTCCACATCACCTCTCAGGGGGAGAAAAAAGAATGGCAGCCATTGCCTCAGTGATTGCCCTTAAACCGGAACTTCTTATTTATGATGAACCTACTTCAAACCTTGACATGAGGGGGAGGAGGAGAGTTATAGACTTCATAAACGGAGCAAAACACACAAGCCTTATTGCTTCTCATGACATGGAATTTATTCTGGAGACATGCGGCAGAGTGATAATTATAGACGAAGGTGGAATAGCGGCTGACGGAGAAACCTCCTTAATAATGGAAAACAAAGAACTGATGCTTCACCATGGTCTTGAAAGCCCGCATTCTCTTCAGCATAAAAAAGGGAGTCACGTTCACAGATGACAGACCGTTTTTTATTATTCAGCTTTTTCTGATAGAGAGCAGATCCGGTTTTACCTTCATCAGAAAAGAAACGATAAAAACTGTAGCGATCCCCTCAATAATTGCTATGGGAATATTCATATACATCACAAGTTTAGCAGTGCTGTAAAACTCCTTTCCCGCGCTTAAAAGATAAAGTGCAACTCCTGCTGCTGAGAGCATTACCGCAATAAAGCCGGAAATAAACGCACGCACACCGCGAACCGCAGTGCCTGTACTGCTCCTGTATCTGAAGATCAAACCGGATATAAGAGCAGGGATTCCCATTGTCAATGCATTCACTCCAAGCGTAGTTATCCCGCCGTGCTGAAACATTATTGCCTGGAAAACAAGAGCCGCAAGAATAGAAGGAAAGGCCGCTATTCCGAGAACTGCTCCAAGAAGCCCGTTAAGCACAAGATGGCTGCTGGTCGGCCCGATCTTTACATGAATCAGGGATGCCACAAAAAATGCCGCAGTCATTACAGCAACTTTAGGAATTTCCGCTGTATCAGTTTTTTTGAGTGATGCTGCGGCAATAGCAACAGCCGCAGCCGCAGAAACTATGCAGACACTGCCCGGGAGAACACCGTCACTTATATGCATCAGGCCTGTCCTCTTCTCCCTTTAAAATAAAGAGCTGTACCTGTAGCCCCCCATATAACACAGAGAGCCATTATCACTTTCTGCAATGTATTGAGGCCGTAACCGGTCTGTAATTCTCCTTTAACTGACAATGTTTCATCAATATCCAGATTTATTCTCATCCCATGTCCGGTCTTATCCCGCACCTGCAGAGTCCAGGTACCCGGTCTGTCAGGCGCGAAATAAAAAATCCCTTTCGCATCCGCTTTCTCTGTGACTGAAGCAGTTGTCGCCCCTGGAGGAAAAACAAGAACATCGGCATCTGACATCGGTTCACCTGTGTCAAACATAGCTTTAATTCCGATCTTTCCGCTTTTGACTATCTCATATTTTGTACCATGGCTATATGCAGCCATGGCCAAAGCCAGAATTATTATAAGTATATAAAAACTTTTTAATTTCATTTTAATCCTATTTCATATAAGAAGCTGAAGTCATATTGGAAACTTCACAGTGCCCCTCACCCAGATGGCCGAGAGTTGCGATTGCCTTAATCAGTTTACCATAATCTGCACTCTTTTTGAGCATCTCCTGTGTAACTTCCTGTTTTCCATCTTTTGAATGAGTATTGAAGAAATCGAATCCCACTGAACCGGTATTTATATGGTCATCCGCTGCAGCCTCTTTGTCTCCGAAAATATGATCAAAGTGAAAAGTCATCTCAACTGAAGTTTTTCCGTTTTCAGCAAGAACACCTTTAACTTCGTCACCGACAAAGCCCTCTTTCCCGTCAAAGTCCATCTCCTCATCAAGCTTAATTGTGAAGTTCACACTCTTGCCTGCTTTTTTTGCGGTACCGGTCATTACTATCGAAGAATCTTTATATTCTCCCGAAACTGCTTTTTTAATGCCGAACTTCAGAGATTGATAATTTCCGTGAATCACTTTCTCTGTCTGCCCTACTACTACAGGTTCAGCCTTCGCATCCCCTGCCGCAAGATCAACAAAATATGTTCCCTGAAGTATCGATTTCAGGCCATCTTTATTATAAGCAGTGGGGTTTACAATGTTAACATATACTTTGTCAAAAGAAATAGCCCATCCATCCTTAGAAGTAAAACCTTCCCTGACAAAATCCTCACCATTTGCAGTAAAAATTATTGTCCCATTCCCTTGAGGAGCTTTTGCGCATGATATAAAAAGTGCAGATACTATAATTATTAAAACCGTCGAGAAAATTATTTTTTTCATTTCAGTCTATCTCCGGTAATATTTTTAAAAATTTTATATTACTAAAAATAGATGAAAATAATATGTCAAGGAAAAGATATGAAAAAAACTTAAAAAGTGCTACCCGCGCATAGTTAATTCCTGTCTGTAAATAACGCCTCAGATATTCCGCTTGAATTTCTAATTTTTATATATTATATTTTCTCTTACGGGGGAAAAAGTGCAGAGGAAAAAAATATTCTGCTTTGGTGATTCCAACACCTGGGGCTGCAATGCAATTGATGGCACGCGCTTCAATGAGTTTACCCGTTGGCCTAAAGTTCTTGAAACATGTCTTGGCGAACGCTTCTTCATCATCGAAGAGGGGCTTAATGGCAGAACACTCCTTAACCTTAATCCTGAACATAGAGAAGCCGGAGGAATCTCATGGATTGAAAAAGCGGCCTTACCTCATATCCCGATAGATATTGTAATATTTGCCCTGGGAATGAATGATGTATTTGATCCCTCAGAAGTATCTCTCACTGCACTCGCTGAAGGGATGAAAACCCTGATTAGTAAAATCCGTGAAATGCATAAATCATCACCTCACCTTACGCCTGAAATAATTCTCATAGGCCCGCCGCATATTGACAGAAATTTTGACGGGGCCAGATTTTTTGAACTTCAGATAAATAAAATGATCTCGCTGGGACCGCTTTACAAAAATATCGCGCAAAAGGAATCAGTTCATTTCTTCGATACAAAGCTTTTCATTAAAACTTCCGGAATAGACTGCTCTCATATAGATGGAGATAATCACAGGATTTTGGGCCGTGAATTAGCCCGGTTTATAACTGAGTTTCTATCATGAAAATCGATCCCATTCTTCGCAGGAACGATCTCCATATAATTTTCTATGTAACATTAATTGCTGTCATGGAGGTCTCTGTAATTTCACCTGTACTCCCCGCAGTAGCAACAGCTCTCCGTTTAACATCCCGTGAGGTGAATCTTCTTATTGTAGTATTTACACTTCCGGGGATATTCCTCTCTCCGCTCATGGGGATTCTTGCTGACAGGTTCGGAAGAAAGAAAGTGCTTATACCTTCACTTCTGGTTTTCGGGTGCTGCGGGAGTGCATGCTTCTTTGTAGACAGCTTCGGGATGCTTCTTCTACTCCGCTTTATGCAGGGAGCCGGCTCTGCCTCCATAGGGTCACTGAACCAGACAATTATCGGAGACCTCTTCCCCGGCAGGGAGAGAATCAGGGCCATGAGCTATAACAGCTCAGTAGTATCAATCGGAACAATGCTATATCCGGCAATCGGGGGGGCTGTTGCACTCCTGGGATGGCATTACCCGTTCCTTGTTTCATCCCTGGCGTTCCCTGTTGCGCTCCTTGTGGCTCTCAATCTTGATACGCCGCATCTTATTCATAACGGAAAATTCAGGGAGTATCTGAATACATCATTTCATCTTATACGGAAAAAAAATGTTCTCTCCCTTTACTTCGGCACGATGTCTGCTTTTATTCTTCTTTATGGAATACTTCTCTCTTTCTATCCATTTCTAATGCGTCACAGGTTCGGGGCATCTTCTTTTGAAATCGGACTTGTTATTTCCGCGACATCTGTTGGAGCAATAATCGGCGCACTGAACCTCGGGAAGCTGTCAGGAATTTTCTCACCGAAAAAACTGATACTATCGGCTTTTATGCTTTATATTATATCCTTTACAATTGCATTTTATTCCGGGAACATTTTTCTTTTCGCTCTCCCGGTTTTTATACATGGATTTGCGAATGGGCTTCTGATTCCGAATATTCAGACACAAATTTCAATTATCGCGCCAATGGAGATACGGGGTGCGTTCATGTCTATTAATTCATCAGTATTGCGGCTCGGCCAGACAATCGGGCCGCTTACTTCAGGGATGATCCTTGCGGATGCAGGGGAGCCTTATGTTTTTATTGCTGGAGTAGTATTTGCTTCTGCTGCAATTATTGCAGTTGCATGGGGAGTGAAGGATAATGTAGTGCTGAATTAATCCACGCAGGAATCTTTTACTCCGGAGAGGCAGTTAATTATATCCTCATCATCTTTGCAGCATTTAAGAGAATCGAGAAGTTCATCGCTGTTCGCAACTTTTTTCAATATCGCTCCACGTTCCGGAGATTCAAGGTCAGAAAAAATATTATCATTTTTCAGAATTTCCCGTGCCCTGCGAAGTTTATCAAGAAGTATATCAATCTCCTCAGGTATCTGCTTTTCAAGCTCACGCCTGATGCGCGCAGCATACGCTGGGGCAGCACCTGCTGTAGATAAAGCGAAGAGAAAATCACCCTTGCGTGTAAATGACGGAACATAGAAAGAACAGTTCTCCGGATCATCAACAGCATTGATAAAAATATTTCGCCCCTCGGCCTCCATAAATACAAGCTCGTTCACAGAACGGTCATTTGTAGCGGAGAATACAAGTGCTGCGCCATCAAGATCGCCGTACTCATACTCCCTCTTCACAATTTCAAGTTCATTATCTTTCACAAGTTCAACAATCTCATTATTTATTTCAGGGGAGACTACTTTCACTTTCGCACCTGATTCCAGGAGGTCAGCCGTCTTCCGCGCCGCAACTCCTCCACCGCCCACAACAACAGCGAGCCTCCCCTCCATGTTCACCATTACAGGGTAGAGCTTCATCAGCGGGCCAGCTCCGAAGGCACAGGGAACTCCTCCCCGGTCTTTTTCAGGTATTCCTTCTTTTCAGCATCAAGTCCGATCTCAGACTCCGAGAGATAGCACTGCGGATCAGGGGCCCAGAAATCACCGTACGCCCTGTAACCGCGAACCCTCATGGCACCTGTGCAGAGATCTTTATAATTACAGAGTTTACATTTACCCTTGATAAACTCTGCCTTATGCTTCAGCCCTTTCATCAATGGATCAGATTCATCCATCCATATATCGCCGAAATTTCTTTCGCGCACATTGCCGAAAGTATAATCCTGCCAGAACTGGTCAGGGTGAACATTACCGTTAAAATCGATATTGCTTATGCCCACACCAGATGAATTAGCAGCTCCGCCGTTCCATTTCAGAAGCTTATATACATCCTCAGCACCCTCCATCTTCCTCTCTTTCATCTTGAGGTAGAGATAAACACCGTCAACGTGATTATCAACTGTAAGCACATTAATATCGAGCCCGCGCCTGAAGTAATCCTCTGTTCTTTCAAGGATTATATCCATTGCTTTACGCGATTCAGAGTGGGAAAGATCATCCTTATACATAGATCCGCCGCGCCCTGAATAAACGAGGTGATAGAAGCAAGCCCTGTTTATCCCCTCTTTTTCGATAAAATCAAATATGCCGTGAAGGTCCTCATAGTTCTTTCTTGTAAGAGTGAGACGCAGCCCCACCCTCTGGTTCACCTCGCGGCAATTCTCAAAGCCTTTCATTGTGCGCGCGAAGGCACCCTCTACACCACGAAATTTATCGTTAATATACTCAAGGCCGTCCAGGCTTATACCGACGTAAACAACTCCGGCATCCCTGACCCTCTTTGCAGCGTCCTTATCAATAAGCGTGCCGTTAGTTGATATAACAGGCCTGACGTTCTTCTTAGCCGCATACTCAAGGAGCTGGAAGAAATCTTTCTTCATGAAAGGCTCTCCGCCGGAAAAAAGAAGTGAAGGAATTCCGAAATCAGAGAGCTCGTCAATAAGTCTCAACCCCTCCTTAGTATCCAGCTCGTTATCATATTTTTTATTGTCCGAATCTGTATAGCAGTGAACGCATCGGAGATTGCATGTGCGTGTTGTATTCCATACCACAATTGGCCTGCGGAGTGACGCGTCTTTCTCCACCCTGTGTGCAGTATTGCCGTGGCAGTCCGCTTTCGCCTCTGTGCCGTATCTCAGACCGTCACCTGTGGATGTTCCGCCGCAGTAAAGTTTCCCTATATCAATCATAATTCAGCCTTTTCCATTCTTTAAATTCTTCAGAAAAATATGTTACTCTCTTCTTTTTGAACTCCTTCAGAGATTCAAGAACAAGATAGTCAGTAATGCCGCTTGTGTGAGAAAGACTCTTTATAATACCGTTAAGTTCTGTTTGAGATTTCGCATGTATCATCGCGAAGAGCGGATGCTCCCATCTTCCGGGATATACAGTTCTCATATAGAGATGCGAAATTGATTTTTCATTCACAAAAAAATCGAGATCAGTCAATTCATCAGTTTTCCAAGCAGTCATGGCATTTGCAGTATACCCGGCACTGCGGTGTTTAAGAACTGCTGCATATCTTCTCATTATACCCGATTCAATAAAAGCCAGGTAGTAGG
Source organism: Spirochaetia bacterium UBA5763 (assembly GCA_002418835.1). Taxonomy (GTDB): domain Bacteria; phylum Spirochaetota; class UBA4802; order UBA4802; family UBA5550; genus UBA5550. The sequence goes on from DIEX01000026.1 coordinate 154,589, forward strand.
AAAGCACCTGATCTTCACTATTTATAAATTTACCCCTTGCCGCAATTTTTTTAAACGGGCTCCTCTCAACCGGAAGATCCTGCTGAAGAAGAATAACCGCGTCTTTTGCTGTTGCATCAAGCTCAAGGTACGAGGTATATTCCGGGCTCAATGGTGCTGTAAGATCATTGGTATCTTCATTCTCCCCCACATTAAGAAAAACCCCGATTTTGAGGAGCTGCTCATTTTTTAAAACAAGTGAATCCGATGCCTCAGCTTTCACTGCAAGGACCGATACTGTCTTTTCAAAATCCTCTTCACTCTCTTCAGCAAGAGTAAACCATATATTGTAACGATGATTTCTCAGGTAATTATGGCTCACACCGGGATGAGAGCTTATAATCTCCGCTGCGCCATCCACCTTCTCAACCGGAACTTCAAATGCCACAAGGCTCAGATAATATCCGAGTTTTTTTCCATTGAAAATCCCGGAGATATTCCGTATTATATTATTTTTTTTTAATCGTATAATTATTTCAAGAACCTCATCCTCGGTAAGACCGATCTCATCAGCAATTACTCTGAAGGGTTCACTGGCACATGGAATTCCAATCTGCACCCTGTTAAGAACAAGGGTTTCTCCGCGGCTGAAATCCATGTTACTTCCGTCCTTTCTGCGGCTCATAAAGACAGTAAGGTTCTTCACCTAACATATCGGCCTCAGCGTAAAACGCACGGGCCCTGCATCCCCCGCATACACTCTTATATTCACATGCGCCGCATTTTCCTTTAAGAGCGTTAAAGTCACGGAGCGTAGCAAAGAGTTCAGAATTCTCCCACACTTCGGGGAAAGGCGTCTTAACAACATTTCCCGCAGAAAGCGGAAGATACCCGCATGGCTGCACTTCACCCCTGTGTGAAATAAAGCATACACCGGTACCAGCCAAGCATCCCCGTGTCATTGCAGCCATTCCGTCTGTTTCAAAAGAGAGTGTACGCCCCTCGGCCTTTGCCCTCTGCCTGATTATCCTGTAATAATGCGGAGCACATGTTGCCTTGAATTCAATACTTACTTCACGGGACCTGTCATAAAACCAGTTTAAAACTTCCTCGTATTTCTCAGCAGAGATCATATCTGTTTCAGCAATCTCAACACCGCATCCCACAGGAACAAGCATGAAGAGATGAAGAGCGGCAGCCCCCTCACTTATCGCAAGAGAGAGGATATCATCAATCTCAGCGACATTTCTTTTAGTCACAGTCATGTTAAACTGGAATTCAACGCCATTCTTTTTCAGGAGCCTGGCGCCGTTAAGGGCTTTATCAAATGCCCCTGGAATTCCGCGAAACCCGTCATGCGAAGCAGCATTTTTACCGTCAATGGAGATACTTGCCCTAGCAATTCCCGCATCTTTTATTTTTCTCGCGCTCTCCTCTGTTATAAGAGTACCATTTGTTGCAAGAGCAACCCGGAGTTTTTTTGATACCGCATAAGAAGCAATATCATAAATATCATTTCTAAAAAGAGGCTCCCCCCCTGTAAGAATAAGTATAGGTGAATACTTCGATGTGATATCATCTATGATCTTTTTAATACCATCTGTTTCAAGTTCACCGGAATAATCTATATCCTCTGCTTCAGCGCGGCAGTGAGCGCAATTAAGGTTACATCTCTTAGTAAGCTCCCAGAATATAAGTCTGGGGGTATTTTTATTCATCATTTAGTAAACAGGTCCTCTACAAATTTCGCGTTTTTAAAAATATTTTCAAAGCCGGAGTCATGGCATGCAACAGTACTTTTTTTCAGATTCATAATCGGATTATGAAGTGTTTTGTTCATGATTGACATTGTAAGCTCTTCAACAAGTTTGAAATCCTCTTCAGAAAAATGTTTCATCTTTCTGTTCCGGAATTTTTCAACTTCTCCGGAACGGATTTCATCAAACTTGTTTTTAATCGCAGTTATCATAGGGGCAAGGGAACTCTCCTCACACCATGACACAAAATCATCAACATCATCTTCCACAATCTTTTCAGCTTTTTCCATCTCAATTTCCCTGCACCGTTTATTCTCTTCCGCAATCTTTTTCAGCGAATCCACGTTATATAAAAAAACATCTTTAATATCAGCAACTGAAGGTTCAATATTACGCGGAACAGCAATATCAATGAAAAAAAGCGGACGTCCTCCACGTTCAAGCATTAACTCCTGTGTATCGTCAGCAGTAATTACATGGTGAGGCGCAGTTACTGAAGATATCACTATATCAGCCTGCAGAACCGCACGATCAACTTTTACAAGAGGGATAATCTCAGCTTCAAAACCTATCTCAGCACATATATTTTCAGCTTTTTCCACAGTTCTGTTTGCTATAATAATCTTTTTAAGATTCTCTTTAACCAGGTACTTCAGGATAAGTTCACCCATTTCACCTGCGCCGATAAGAAGCGCCCTTCTTTCACTCATATCAGGGAAGATCTTCCTTGCCTGTTCAACGGCAATTGATGCAACTGACAGAGGATTTTTAGAAATCCCTGTTTCTGTCCTCACACGCTTCGCAGTTGCGAAGGCTTTATGGAAAAGCTTATTCAGCATAGTTCCTGTTGCACCGCACTCCACGGCCTTTTTGTATGATTCCTTCACCTGTCCTGTAATTTCATTCTCGCCGACAACCATTGAATCAAGGGATGATGTCACATTGAGTAGATGACGCACTGCATCAAGTCCGTAGCATGCATATACCGAAGTTTTAAAAACCTCATGCGGCAGTTTGGTGTGGAACTCCATAAGCTTCTTGATTGTTTCAACTGCTGATTCTTTATCCTCGGCTGTCATATAGACTTCAACCCTGTTGCAGGTTGATACATAAACCGATTCATCAATACCCGTTTCAACAAGGCGCTCATAGAAAGCAGGAAGCTGAGCAGCAGGAAGAGAGAGAAGTTCCCTTGTCTCCACAGGGGCTGTCTTATGGCTCAGCCCGATGAGAATAAGATTTCCGAAATTCATATTTGAATCACTTTTATTGTTCATAATATTACCGGGCGGAAGAATTGTTGAGACCTGTATTTTTTCTGATTATTTTACCTGCAATAAAAAAAACAAGCACAATTAATATAAGAATAAAAATTGAAACCCATATCCAGAAAAGATCATGACCTGCGGCAACCTGATAAAAGAGCACAGAAACACACCAGGCCAGCAGAGTCATATACACTGCCTGGGTAACGGCAATAAAACCGCCCGCCTCCCTGTACACAGCTCCCACTGTAGCTATACACGGAAAATAAAGAAGTATAAATAGAAGATAGGCGTAAGCGCTTGCTCCCCCTCCGAAATACTTCTTCATCATTTCAAGCATAGTGCCTGTTGTTTCATCTTCCGGCTCTGCCGGAGCGTTACCGGGTATTGATTCAGCAAGATTAGCCGGTATAGACCTTAACCCATTAATAATTTTATCCGGGATCGAAATCTTCTCCTCTCCGGGGACAGCATCTGCCTGCTCCATCTGGCTGTAAAGGGTATTCAGGGTACCTACAATGGCCTCCTTTGCGAAGGGGCCGGAGAAGAGTGCAACAGCAGCAGGCCAGTTCTCCTCATGAACACCGAAAGGTGTGAAGATAGGCTGGATATTCCTGCCTATCTTTGTCAGCACAGATTTCTCTGTATTTTCATTACCGAATGTTCCGTCAGTACCAAGAGAATTCATGAATGAAAGAATCATAACTGCTGCAACAATAATCTTTCCGGCGCTGAACAGAAAAAGTTTCAGCCGGATCCATGTATGCAGCATTATATGTCTCAGCCTCGGAAGATTGTATGTTGGGAGTTCCATTACAAAATATGATGGCTCACCAAGATAAATTGTCTTTTTAATCAAAAGCCCGGTGATTACCGCAAGTATAACTCCCGCAGCATAAAGGGAGAGAACAACAAGCCCCGCGCTCCTATGAAAAAAAGCAGCTGTAAAAAGTGCGTACACTGAGAGCCTTGCACCGCATGACATAAATGGAGTCATGAAAACAGTGATTATCCTGTCCCTCTTTTTTTCAAGGGTCCGTGCAGCCATAACAGCAGGGACCGAACATCCGAAGCCTATCATAAGAGGGAGAAAAGCTTTACCAGGCAATCCGATGAACCTCATAAACCTGTCCATAATAAAGGCAGCACGGGCCATATATCCGGAATCCTCCAGCAGGGCAAGCATAAAGAACATTGCAAAAACAACAGGAATGAATGACGAAACTGCCTGTATACCGCCACCCGCACCGTCAGCAAGCACAGTGACAATCCACTCCGGAGAGTTTACCGATTCAAGAACAAGTCTTGTTCCATCCATAAAAATCGCGCCTGTAACAGCAGAGAAGAAATCGATTAATGCTCCCCCGGCAAAAAGTGTAACCCAGAACACAGCATACATAGCCAGAGCGAAAAGCGGAAGCGCCAGAAACCTGTTAAGCAGAATATTATCAAGGAAATCTGTAATCTCCTTTCTATCGCTTTTTTTATAAACACACTTCCGGGTAATACCCTGAATAAAACCATACCTGTAATCAGCTATAATTATATCCGAGGACTCATGCAGAAGTTTCTCAATACAGGAAATTTCAGTTTCTATCTCTTCAGCAGAAAGGAGTTTATGCGAAACAGTAATATCGGTTATCCACTTATCCCGCTCAAGAATTTTTATCGCGGCCCATGCAGGGTCAGGAGCGTTGATGGTGCTGAGATTTTTCAGAGGCTCAGACCATTTTCTGATAATCTCTTCTATTTCATTCGGAAATTCAATTCTCCGCGGCGAAGGGGGTACTGAACCGATAAAAGGTATTACCCTTTCCTTTATTCTTTCTATGTCATCTTTTTTTGTTGCGACAGCCTCAATAACAGGGCACCCGAGCTGAGCAGAGAGGATAGCGCTGTCAATAACCTTGTTCTGCTTTTCGGCCATATCTATACGGTTAAGAATCACAATCATAGGGACTTTCAGTTCCATGATCTGCGTGGTAAGATAAAGATTCCTTTCAAGATTTGAGGCATCAACAATATTCACAACGAGATCAGCATTACGGCTCATAAGATATTCAAGGGTAACCCTTTCATCCTCGGAAAAAGCTGAAAGGGAATAAATTCCGGGGAGGTCAATGACCCTTATATCGCCGGTTTCATGTTTCATTATCCCTTCAAGTTTTTCAACTGTTACACCGGGCCAGTTTCCAATTCTCTGGCTGCTGCCGGTAAGGCCGTTAAACAGCGTGGTTTTCCCGCAGTTAGGGTTTCCTGTTATTGCAATTGTTCTGATTGTCATAGTTAAAATTACTCCGGAAAGTAATTACTATATGAGAAGATTATTTGATAAACTACTTTTTTTTAAAAGAGGGCAAAGTGAGCAAAAAGAGAGAGGGTTGAGCATTAACAAATCATGTCTATTTTACATAAATTTTATAAGCCATTCCATGGCCCAGGGCAAGTCTTGTGTCATTAACCCTGATTACTACAGGCCCGTTTTTTCTTGATGAGATAATTTCAATCTCTTTCCCCGGGAGAATACCCATGCTTATCAGTTTTTCCTTAAAAGCTCCCCCGCCTTCAAACCTGTCTACTATCGCAAGAGAACCTGTTCCCATATCTGTCAGTCTTCTGCATTCTATTTTATTCATGTGATTCATTTTAACCTTCACAATAGCTACAGTTAATATTATTAGCTATTACTAACTTAATTCTGTTACTCATATATGTCAAGATTAATTGAAATTAATTCATTTTTTTAAAAAACCGCTGAATTTTTTTATTACTCATTCTCTATTAATCTCTTTTTCAACTCCCTTTTTCTTTTACGATAATACTGATTTTAATATTTTCTGCCTCTTTATTTCTTCAGTTTTTTTTAGAAACATCTTTTTAATGCTTTATTTTATACTTGAACATTTTTATTATATTATTGAATATAAATAACAGTAATAATTATTGGAAAAAGATACATTTTACAGGGGATAATTGATGGCCAGGGCATTAATAGTTGATGACTCAAAATTTATGAGAAAAATAATAGCTGATATTCTGACATCAGGCGGTCACACTATTGAAGGTGAAGCTGATAACGGACAGGACGGCATCCAGCTTTATGATAAAATTAAACCCGATTTTCTGACCATGGACATAACCATGGGCGGCAAAGATGGAATAAATGCCATAAGAGAGATTAAGGCCAGAGACCCCAAATCCAGAATAATTGTTGTTTCAGCCCTCAATCAGAATACAATAAAAATGAATGATGAGATGATTAATGCAGATGCATTTGTGACAAAACCTTTTACAAAAGAAGAACTCCTTTCTATCGTAGACAAGATACTCCAGTAGTTATATGTCACAAAATTTTTTAAAACTATATTCATCAAATTCCGAACCTGACAGCGCTTTCTTTCTTAACGAAGGGAGCGTGTTTCTTTATGCTTCGAACAATGACAAATACTCAATCAAAGGGCAGAACCTTATTGTTGGTTCAACTGAACTTATAATGAAACATATTCTGGGGGAGAATACCCTGCGGCTGGAAACCGCAGTAACCACTGCAAACTCCACAATTAAAAGAATTCCTCACGAAAAATTCATAAGCAGCATAAACTCATTCTCTTTTCTTATAAATGCGTCAATTGTACTTGCAAAGCAGGTTCTGCTTACCAATAAAATTATAAACAAAAATATGGATGCCCTTGACGGCAATGACAGGCTCCTTAAAGACCTCTCCATAAAATATTACAAAGGAGTGGCCGACCTCTCAAAGGAATTCGATAAACGGAAGCTCCCCTGGATAAATGAAATCCTTAAAAAACATATTACATCCCTCAACTTTAAAAGGGGGGAAGCCTTCTGCAAATCCCAGGAATCCCTCACAGTTGAATCATCAAACATGCTCTCTGATAAAATGATCGAATATCCCAGAGGCTCTGCTATATGCGAAGAGAACACTGCAGGAGAGGAACTGTACATCCTCCAGGCGGGTTCAATTGAAGTTGAAATCGGCGGGAACAGGGTCGCAACTATTGACAAAAAGGGTACTGTCTTCGGAGAGATGGCTCTCCTTCTGAATGAAAAACGCACAGCAACCCTTCGCGCAAAAAATAATACTGTTATCACAAAGATTATGAAAAACGAGCTGAAGGAGATATGTGAGAAAGACAATGATCTCCTTAAAAACGTGGCATTTTCACTGGCGCAGAAACATTATTTCAACATAATAAAAATCGGTGCGGTAAATAAATCCCTCATTGAACATGCACTTGATGCGGAACCTGGAGAAGATAAAAAAGTAAATCAGGCTGAAAGGCTTAAACTCGACATCTCAAAACTTAAAAACGACCTTGCGGATGCAGTATATAAAAAAGATGCCGATTACCTCCAGCCCATAGTTGATGAACTGGCTTAATCAGCTCTTCAGAGTCTTAAGCCATGCAAGCTCAGCCTTAAGGTGATGCTCAAGATAGGTGAGAATGTGCCTGTATGACTTCTCTTCCCCTGCATTTCTTTCAATCTTTTCTTTTATACTGTCAATTTTATCCTTCATTATTGAAGTACGTTCTTCAAGGAACTGCTCTTTCTGCTCATCAGAGAGAAAATCAAAAAACATAAGAACTATATCAACATCGAAATGGATAAAGTTTGAATCAAAGTACTGCTTAAGAAGTTTCTTGTAATGCTTTTTACCGGCGGGGAGGATTTCATATACATATCTTTCAGGGTTTCCGCTCTCTTTTTCAGTACCCACCCTTTTTACCCATCCGTTATCCACTGATTTTTTTATGGCGTAATAGATAGAGCCGAATTTAATGTCAACATAGTCTTCAAGCCTTTCAACTATCTTCTTTTTAATTTCATAACCGTAAAGATTCCCTTCCATCAAAAGACCAAGAATAGTAATTTCAATTTTCATCGCCATACTCCCGGAAAATATTTTCATTTAAAAATAGTTTTAAATACTACACATAAATCATGAAAAAGCCCTTTTAAAACAGGTTAATCAGTTAACAGACAGGTTTTTCATGATCTCCTTATATTTTAATATAATTAAAATATTTATAAAAAAATATATATTACTTACGACCGTAAATCAAAAAAAATATAATATTTTTTATACCTGTTATAAAATTTCTTATATTTTACTCTAAAATATTGTAGAAATCAATAATAATATTAATATACATTAAAAAAATATACATTTTAAAACATACTTTTTTAAATAATGGCTCCTTTTTTGTCAAAGGCATAAATAAAAAAAGCACAAATATATTTTTTTTAGTAACAACTCCTGAACATAGCTTTTATTATAAATAAAATATACCGGATGCCGCAATAATAGAGCTTCATTTAATAAAAAAGTTAAGGAATAAATTCTGATTTTTTTATATACTGAAACTGAATTTATAAACTTTGATTAATTATTGATTTTAACAGTTTCCTGAAAAACTAAGTAATT
>DIEX01000005.1 GCA_002418835.1 Spirochaetia bacterium UBA5763
GCTTGATATTTTTTCTCATAGACGTGGACAGCGCTACAATAGCCAAATCCATGGAGGGTAGGGTCAGGATTTAGGTTTTCTTCTCCCGTCATTTCTGTTTTTTCCCTCAATCTGAATTACAATAGGTAAACCTTCCAGGTCAAGGGCCTCTTTAAGAGCCTTTTCGAAGTACCGTACAACGTCTTTGCGGAAATGTTCAGCGTTATTTACGAAAAATCTGAATGAAGGTGGTACTGTATTTATCTGAACCGCATAGTAGATCCTTATCTTTTCACCAAGCTGCGGTATTCTACCCACGCTTTTGAGTTCAGATATAACCCGGTTAAGTGTCGGAGTATCGATTCTTTTAGTCGCTTTTTCATGAAGAGAGAAAGCTGTCTGAAGAAGTTTGTCAATCCTCTGCTTATTTTTCGCTGAAACAGAGATAATGGGGAAGTCTTCAGCCCTGTAGAATTTAAAAATCAGCTTATCCTTATATTCATTGAAGGTTTTGTGGTCTTTTTCCACCGCATCCCATTTGTTTATGGCGATTATAATCGGTTTTTTCGCTTTAAGTATCTCGTCAGATATCTTTTTATCATTCTCTGTGAGCCCCACTGTGGCATCTATAAGGTGTATGGCCACATCACATCTGTTTATCGACTCAACTGTTCGTGTAAAGGAGTAGTATTCGATGTTTTCAGTTATTTTACTCTTCTTTCTGATCCCTGCTGTGTCAATGATCTGGATTGTTTTACTGTGATAAGTGAAGGTTTCGTCAACAGAATCCCTTGTTGTACCCGGGATATCGGATACAACAGACCTTTCATAACCCATAAATGAGTTTAACAGGGTCGATTTACCGGAGTTCGGTCTCCCTATGACAGCGATTTTCAGGTCAGGTTCAGCTATCGCTGTTTTTTTAGCAGGGAGGAGTCTCACTATATTATCCAGCATCATGGAGATATTGAATCTCCGCAGAGCCGACACAGGTATGATCTCAGTGAAACCGAGCTCGTAAAAGTTCGACATATTCTCCATTTTTTCAGCACTGTCCATCTTGTTTACTGCTACAATAGTCGGTAATGCCATCTTTCTGACGATATTCGCAAGCTCAAAGTCGAAAGATTCGGGCCCCGGTGACTCCAGGAGCAGTACAATCACCGAACTTCGGGCAAGATGTTTTCTCGCGCCATCAAGGATCTGCTCTGAAAGCTCTGATGAGCCGGCAAGATCGAGTCCCGGAGTGTCGGAGATCACAAAACTTACTGAATCATGGACTATGGTATGCGATATAACATCCCTTGTAAGGCCGGGGAATGAGTCTACTATGGACTTTTTGTCTTTTATTAATGCATTAAAGAGTGTGGACTTACCCACATTCTGTCTTCCGACGATTGATACTACTGGCAGTTTTGCTGACATACACTCCGCTCCTTGGTGTTTTGTGCTGCTCTCCGGGCTTTAACATCAAAAAAAGTCCGGTATTAAGTCAAGATATAAATAAAACAGAAAAAAGTTTAAAATTATTAATGTGCAAACACCGGTTAACCGATATAATCAGTGTATTAAGCTCGTTGTTATATGATTTTTTAATTTTTTACTTGCAATTAAAAGTGTTTAATGTATTATTAATTTAATAATGCATCACTACAAAAAATTTTGAGGTGTATTTCATGGCAAGTGTTAAACAACTTGATAATAACATCAAGAGAAAGAAAGACAAAGTAGCAAAACTTCAGAAAGACATCAAAGCTGAAGAAGCGGCTATAGCTAAACTTACAAAAGATTTAGCTGTAGAAAAGAAAAAAGAAGCTGAAAAAGCAAAAGCCAAGCCGAAAGCAAAAGCTAAAGCAAAAGCTAAAGCAAAAGCACCAAAGAAATAATTCGTTGATGCTGACTTGTAAAAAAAGAGAGGGTTGATACCCTCTTTTTTTTTTGATGTTTGTAAATTGTTATTGAAAAAAAAATAATCAACCGATATTTAAAATGCCTGATGCTTTAAGTTAATGATTTAGAGGTCTTCTGTTGGTCAAGGTTGAACAGCGAAAACTCAGAAACTTCAATCAGTTCGAAACTGTGGATGATGTCATAGCCATCCTTAAGGAACAGTTCTCGACACGCAAACTTTACATGAAGTATGATGTTGACAAGCGGGAAGTTATGATTAATGAATATAATCCTGACAGAACTTTAATGATAGTTACTGATCCCAACTATAAAGGGGTCGGTGACATTATTATATACGGCCTTTCTGATAAATATATTGAAATAGACCTCGAAGTTGTTGAAACACTGGGCCCGGGGTACTATAAATGCAAAATTAAAAGCGCCCGCCGCGCCACAGAGGGGAGGCGGGATCTCCGGTTCAAGGTTAACCAGGGGGATGCTGTAGCAACAAATTTCCGTGTTTCAAAGCATACTATTGACCTGACCAGGTTCAATGTCCCCACCAGTATAAAGGTGGTTATTGATCAATTCCAGTCCGCAAATTCAAGATTCTGCGATATATTTAAAATTGATATATTCAGCCTTGATAACAGGGATCTGGTGCTGAAAAATATCAAAAATACTGGTAAAACACTGTTTATTGAGGATGTGGCGAACCCGGAATCCTATAAGGCGATGACCGATGATTTTATTGATATTGCAGGACTTTACGGCGCTGATCTTGATAAGCTCATAAAAAGAAATGTTGAGAAGGGATTTAAGTCTATAATAATAGTTCCTGTTATATATTTAACTGAGGATGAGAATTCAATCCCCTTTGCGTATCTTCAGGCGATTTCAAAAAGTGAAGTATTGGGGATTGACAAGGTAATAGAGCTGAAAGATATGTCGTTTAAGCTTGTGGACCGTATAAGAGATGCAAATACTATGCTTGTATCTGTGCATCAGCAGATTGTTGATATCAGCAGGGGGGGCGCAAAGCTCAAAATCACAGATAACGACCTCAAAAAATATATTCAGAAATCAAAGGGCTTCATTTTCGATATAGTTTTTAAACTTCAGGCTCCCCTTACAATCTATGGTGATATTAAATCCGTGTTCAATGATCCGGACGGTAATGTTATGATCGGGGTGGATTTTGAAGGGAACTCCTCAAGAAAAGATGAGTTGAAACGGTTTTATGATGTGCTTAAGCCGATGGAATCGGAGTATAAATCGAAACTCATCAAAAGTATGAAGTCCTCAAGAAAATAAACGAGAGACTTTCCCGCTGTTTTTTTCGTCCAGTGCAACTTCAGCATCAGATTTCCGCGCATATAACGGACCGGTGTTACTATAAAATCTGTATTTATCAGGGGCTTCATTGTATCTTTTAAGTACCAGTCGTGATGTAGTGCTTCCGGATGGTATAAATTCTTCTATAATATTGAAACTGAATCCTGCGGCATCAGCACCTGCGGCTATAACATCCCTGTATCTGCTGCATCCGTCTCCAATGCATAGGAGTTTATCTCCGGCTGTTAGAGGTTTCAGCATAAATTCAATGCTGTAGTCCCCTGCATCTATGAGTTTTTCCTGAGAGGATCCTGAAGTATCGCTGTAAAGGGCTCCGAATACCCTCGATTTTTTCGCGTCAAAAGCCACAAGCACCTTCTCTCTGCCCTCGCGGTGAACTGACGCTGCAAAAATATCCTGGGTAGTTACACCAACGAGGGGGATGTCAAGTATCTGGGCAATCATCCGGGCTGTTGAAACAGCTATGCGCACCCCGGTAAATGACCCGGGCCCCACGCCGACACCGATAAGAGATATATCTTTAATTGAAAGTGATGCTTCATCCAGAATTTGCTTAATGCTATGGAACATCGTAACCGAGTGAGACATCTTTACGTTTTCAGCGAATTCGTATGTCTTACCGTCTGATGTAACAGAAATAAGTTCAAAATCTGTTGCGGTATCAATTGTCAGGATGTTCAACTGTAATCCTCCTTTCAGTGCTGCTGATATATTCAATGGTGATATCTATCCGTCTCTCAGGAAGCCGGCTCCCTGCTCTTTCAGCCCACTCAACTACCGAGATACCGTTGTTCTCCCAGTACTCCTCAAAGCAGAGATTGTTGAATTCTCTGTCATCTTTAATTCTGTAAAGGTCAAAATGATAAAGCGTTTTTTCACCTTCATGAATCTCCATAAGGCTGAATGTGGGGCTTGTTATATCTTCAGTTATCCCCATCCCTTCGGCAATGCCTCTTGTAAGAGCGGTTTTTCCGGTACCAAGTTCACCCGTTACTGCAATGACATCACCATTAACGGCATTTTTCCCTATCTCAAATCCGAGTTTTTCGGTCTCTTCAGCGCTTTCAGTTGTATAGACTTTTTTCATAATAAAATCCAGTATCTATCTTTCCTGATAAATATCATTATATGTCAAGGAAAGATTTTAAGGATAAATAATGCATTTAAATCTTATTTTTATAAAAATTAACGTTTTTTTGACTTGTTTCAGTTTTTTTTAATTGCGTGAATCGATTCCCGTTTTTTTATGGTAGTAAAAACGGTATAAGGTAACATTTTGAGAGCAACCAAAGAAGAAAAGGTCAAGGCAAGGAAGAAGAGGATAACCGACGCATTAAAGAGGCTCCTTCAGAAAAGCGTCTATTCCCAGATTTCCATTCAGGAGATTGCTGACGAAGCCGGTTATTCAAAAGGGGGTGTCCTTCATTATTTCCCGACCAAAGATGACATATATATTGAACTGATAAGCGAGCTCTATTCAGAGCTGGACCATAACCACAGGCGGATTCTTCAGATTGACCTTAACTCTGAGGAGATAGCCCCTATTTCGTCTCTTCTCAGTGTTGAAAGCTTTATCCTCGACAGGTCTAATATTATAATTCTTATTAATGTAATCCTCTATTCTTTTGAGAATGAAACTATCAGGGAAATGCTTAAAAAGTTTTTTGCCAATCACCGCATGTTTTTTGAAAACATTCTGAAAGAAACGACCGGCAGCGACAAAAAACCTAATTATCTTGATAAAAAGACATTAGCCAGAATTATTCAGGTTGTAGTTTTTTTCATGGGGCTTATAGAAGAGTTTGATTCCATCGATCTGGACTATACTAAAATAGTAAAATTTGTAACCAGTATGTTGAGGTCTCAGGAGGAAACTAAAAGTTAGATATCCCTCTGCCCTGAAGTTAATACATCCTGAAAGCCTCAATCATGGCTTTCCTGTCCCCCCATCTCCCGGAACCGCTCAATAATTTACTTGCTTCTCTTTGATTATTGAGGTTCAGTGTCTAAATAATAATAGTTAATCCGGATCTGTAAACTGTTGTTCTCCGGAGAGTTCTGCTTTTAAAAAAAGAAACCTATGATAAACCGGAATGATATTTATACAAACCTTAATGATGGATTTAAAAATGAAAGGGGAAGAACTCTAAGGAATAACCTTGAGAAAAATATCTCCCTGATATCCTGCTCCGGCGGGTTAAGAAGGGTTACCGGTGATTTCAGCGGGAAGCATGTAGTGGTAATCGGTGCAGGGCCCTCTCTCGACAGGAACATAGTGCACCTTAAAAAATACAGGGAGAGGATGGATTTTGTCTACCTGGCATCTGATATGGCACTGAGGCCGCTTCTCGTTTCAGGAATAAAACCCCGTTTTGTTATAACATGTGAAACAACTCCCGCAGATTTTTTTTCGGGGCTGGATACTGAAGGGATACGCCTTCTATCCTTCTGCTGCTCATCGCCATCGAATCTCAGAAAATGGAGAGGTGAGGCCAGTTTTTATAACTGGATGATTGAGGGTGAGCCCTACACGGAGCTGTGGGACATGGCCGGCAGAGATCTCGGCAGCGTGGCAACAGGGAGTATCGTGACAACTCAGGCTGTTTCCATTGTTTCAGGCTGTAGACCGGCGTCACTTCTCCTTGTGGGGAACGATATGGGCTTTTATGACAGGTTTTATGCCCGTGGCACTGTAAACAGCGAAAAGAGACTTCTGGATTCCCGGAGGCTCAATCCGGATGTGAATATCGAGATCAGCACTGCCAGGAGGGGGAGGTGCTATGAAATCAGGAGAAACGGGGCCCTCTTTTACACAAATCACCAGTTTCTTGCTGCGAAATACTGGCTTGAAGATCTTTTCGGGAAAACCCCCTGTACTGTGGTTGACTGTAGTGAGCCGGGGTGTTCCGAAGGTAAAGTTGTCAGGATGGAACTTAAAGAGTATCTTGATGGCGTAGATAAAAAAAGGGGGAGGGGAAGGCGATGATGATAACACTTCATAAGCTGAATGATGAGTCTTTTAAACTTAATGCATATCATATCGAAACTATTGAGAGTAAGCCGGATACGTTAATTATGCTCACAAATGACAGAAAGTATATCGTAAAGGAGACTCCGGAAGAGGTTATACAGATGATTGAAGAGGCTGTGAAAGACCGGTATACATACCTGAAGCCCTGACTGAACCCCGTATATGTAATTACAGCCATCCTCTTATTATTTAAAAAAAGAGTATTATTATTCATGTTTAAATCCGATTAAAAAGAATAGAATGGTGTAATTTTAAAATGAATAATTAATGCTTTATGAATAAATTAATTGACATGTAAGATTAAACTCTGCTATTATGTCTCATAATTATATTCAGGGAAGTATGTTTTCAGACGGGTGATATATTCAGTCACCATTGCGGGATAAAATAATCTGTCTGCTGTACTTTTTTTACGCAGTCATTATAATATTAAATGGCGGTTGGCTATGGGTGATGACGATAGAGATTTAATGGATGAAGAGGGGAAAGGTTCCGAATCGGAGTCGGGCGGTAATGCCGGCACATCCAAAATCGTAAAAATACTTCTTTATGTGGCTGGCGGGATAATTCTGATTGTTCTTATGGTTGGTATATCTTTTCTTGTGTCCAGCAATATACAGGAGAGCAGATATCAGAAGAGCCAGGATATAATTGCGGCTCCTCCGCCTGAACCCCTTGCGACTTTTGAGCTTCCCGCTTTTTCAAAGGCCACTGCTGATGCTGAACCTCATTTTATCAAGCTGCAGATTTCGCTTGCTTATGAGGCAAATCCGGTAATGAGTGCGGAACTGGGGAACAGGAAGGATGAGATCCAGCATATAGTGAATGTCCTTCTTCAGGGGAAGACTATTGACGAGTTGAATGACAAGAGTGACATGATCACCCTGTCTGAAGAGATAAAAGCTCATATAAATCTTAGAATGATTGCAGGCAAGATTAAAGAAGTTTATTTTAAAGAGTATCTTATAAATTAGATTTAATTTATAGAGATTTTTCCGGGAGGGAAGTATGGGAGACGGCTCCTTATCACAAGACGAAATTGATGCTCTGCTGCAGGGTGCTGATGATATAGTCTCAGGTCCTGAACCGTCTATGGGCTTTGATGCTCCCCCGTCCAGGGGCGGTTCCTCTTTTACTCCTGGAGAGCAGAACAATATTAAAAACATTGTCAATTCGGCAATATCTCTTGTTGCTCCATCACTCAGCGGGTACCTCGGGGGGAGAAACCTTGTTTTTTCCAATCCGGTTGTTGAAGCGAAAACCCAGGATTCTGTTAAGAATGATTTCCGCGGCAGGTACGTTCAGGTTGCCATAAATTATACAGGTTCAGTTTCAGGTAAGAATCTGGTTATATTCAATTATCGTGATGCAGGGATAATCTCATCGCTCATGATGGGTGATGAGACAGGAACTCCCCCTGCTGAGATTACTGATGCTCACCAGAGTACAATACAGGAATTTACCAATCAGCTTATTTCATCTCTTGCCACGCAGTTCAGCGGCAAGGTGGGCGGCGGAATAAGTACAACACCGGCTGTGGTTTCTGTTGCAGGGAATTCTGCCGAGCTTCAGCTTCCGGCAGGTGAAGTTGTCAAGATAACTTATGATATGGTTATCGACGGTGTGATGAGCTCCAAACTGTACCATATAATAGATGCAGGTATTGCCGGTACTTTAGGTTCAATCGGTGCTCCGCAGCCGCAGCAGCAGTCGCAGTATCAGTACCAGACTCCGCAGGCGCAGATAAGCTCTGTACGCTTTCCGCAGATGGGTGAAAGCATAACAACAGGGGGGTATGGTGATATAACCCTGCTCCTTGATGTTGAGATGACAATGACAGTTGAGCTTGGCCGTACAACCAAGCTTGTAAAGGATATACTCGGTCTTGGTGAAGGTTCAATTATCGAACTGGATAAACTGGCTGGTGAACCTGTTGACCTCCTTGTTAACGGGAAGCTTATAGCCAAGGGAGAGGTTGTTGTTATCGATGAAAATTTCGGTGTCCGGGTCACAGATATTGTGAGTCAGGATGAGAGATTCAAATCAGTAAACAGATAATTTTCACAGGTATCCGTAAAGACTTTTCTTAAATTGTAATAATCATTTATTATTTTGTTTTGCAGGGAAAATTTTTGTGTTAAACTGGAAAAATATGAGACATAATTCATCACTATCTTATCGTTCAGATATAAAATCTACTTTAGCCTTTTTCACCGGGATTTTTCCTGTGTTACTGCTTTCAGCTCTTCTTTTCCTGTATGCGGCTCCATTATATTCGCAGCAGAACGGAAATCAGAATGCACAGAATAACACGGTGAATAACACACAGAACAATACGCAGAACAATACACAGGCCGAAGAGAAAGTCCCGGGGCAGGGTTTTGAAGACCAGGATTTCGGGCCGCAGGTTGAGGAGGAGTCTGTTATCTGGATGATATTCAAGACTCTTATTGTTCTGGGGCTTTTTGTGGGCGGCTTTTATATGTTTTACAAGTTTGTGACACAGAAAGCCGGTCTCCAGTTATCGGGGCATGAAGCAATCAAGATACTTTCAATGGTTCCGGTTGGGCCTAACAGATCACTGCAGCTTATTGATGTGGCGGGTAAAGTTTACCTGCTCGGCATTTCCGAAAGCGGTATCAGTATGCTTACAGAGATTAAGGATAAGGAGGAGATCGACAGGATCAGGCTTCTCAGTTCAAGGTCAACTCCGGTTAAGGATCTCACTTTCCAGGATTTTATTTCTGACCAGGTGGGATGGGTAGTAGACCGTTTCCATGATGTTAAGGATAAGATAAGTGAACGGAGAGACCACAGCAGCGGTAAAGCGAAAGTACAGGAAATTTCTTCAAAAGATTTTGATATGAGCTACCTGGATAAACAGAAGAAGAGACTGAAAACAATAAATGAAGAAGATGAAGAATAGAAAGTATTTTTACATTTTTATAACAGCTCTTGTAATGATCCCGGCTGCGCTTTTTGCACAGAATGTCGGCGGGGTCAATATGCCGATCCCTAAAATTGCTTTTAACATAAGTGAAGCAACGGGGCCAAAGGATGTTGCGCTCAGTCTGCAGATTCTCTTTCTGCTCTCTATACTGACACTGGCACCATCAATTATAATTATGATGACCGCATTTACCAGGGTCGTGATTGTACTTGATTTCGTTAAACGTGCTCTCTCCCTGCAGCAGATGCCCCCTAACCAGGTAATAGTTGGACTTTCGCTTTTCCTTACATTTTTTATAATGGCTCCCACTCTTACAGAAATGAACGATAAGGCTCTTCAGCCTTACCTCAACGGGAAGATATCCAATCAGCAGTTTTTTGACCGGAGTATGGAGCCCATGAGGGAGTTCATGTTTAAACAGACAAGAGAGAAGGATATTGCTCTCTTTGTAAAACTTTCTAAAATTGAAAAACCTAAATCAAGAAAGGATATACCCTCTTACTGCCTGATACCTGCTTTCATGATAAGCGAACTCCGCATAGCATTTGAAATAGGTATTTTTCTTTTTCTTCCTTTTATTGTAATAGATATGATCATTGCAAGTGCACTTATGGCAATGGGTATGATTATGCTCCCCCCTGTTATGATCTCTCTACCGTTTAAGCTGATTTTATTTATCCTTGTTGATGGATGGAACCTGCTCGTTTACGAGCTTGTGAGATCTTTCAGATAATTGATGGAGGAATTCCGTGACCGATCTGCTTGTAATTAAAATAATGAGAGAATCGCTGATGACGGTGCTCATTGTTTCAGCGCCCATTCTCGGTGTAGGTATGTTCGTGGGGCTTGTCATATCAATTATTCAGACAACCACATCCATACAGGAGCAGACACTGACATTTGTACCTAAAATTATAGCAATATTTCTGACTATTATTCTGCTGGGCTCATGGATGATACGGGTCCTTGTAAATTATACAAATAATATATTTATGCTCATCGAAAAGATCGGAGTAGGGTGAGACGGGGTATATGGAATATTTCGTCACTAATTTTCAGGCGTTTCTCCTTGTTCTTGTAAGGATAAATGCAATGATAATGATAGCCCCATTTTTTTCAAGTGGGGTTATTCCGTTCAGGATGAAGGCTATGCTTTCATTCTTTATCACTCTTGTTGTTTTTCCCGTAATTGCAGCAGGGACAATAAAGGTGCCTTCCAGCATGGGGCTTTATTATCTCATGGTACTTCAGGAGGCAATGATAGGGATTTTTATCGGGTTTCTGGTTTCAATTATATTCACGGCTTTTCAGGTTTCTGGACAGTATTACGCGGCGCAGATCGGCTTTGGTATAAATGAGGTTTTTGATCCTCTGTCCCAGGTTTCTGTTCCTGTTATAGGCCAGTTAAAGAATTTTATCGGTATCCTTGTTTTTCTTATGATTAATGGCCACCATTTTATGATTGAGGCAGTCTGCCGTTCCTTCGAACTCGCTCCTTTATTCGGCGTGAGCAGGGGGGCAACAGGGGGGTATCTGAAGTTTATTTCGTACTCTTTCAGCGGAATGTTTATAGTGGCTTTAAAAATAGCTCTTCCGATAGTTGCTATCTCTTTTTTAATTACTGTTGCAATGGGGGTGCTGGCCAAGGCCGCGCCACAGATGAATATTATGATGCTCGGTTTTCCGTTTCAGATTTTCGCAGCTTTTATACTTTTGATTGTTACAACACCTCTTATAATAAAAATTATGCAGGTTGGTATTGAAAGAAGTTTCAAAATGCTGACAAATGTGCTGCTGAACTGGCCGGGATAAAGAATAGATGATCGAATTTCTTGAAAAATATTATCTGGGCAGAGAAGAAATTTCTGAAGATTTCAGGCTGGATCTTCAGCTCTTCGCGGCAGAGGATGAAGGGCGGACAGAGGAGCCGACAGAGAAGAAGATTCGCGAGGCCAGGGAGAAAGGTCAGGTCGTAAAGACTATGGAGTACCCGCAGGCCGTTGTTGTGCTTGCGGGATGTTTTGTAATTTTTATCTTCAGTTCCTGGATGTACGATTCACTGGCGATGATTACAAAGTACTATTTTTCATCTTTTTCAAAATTCTCTTTCAGCGAGAGGAATATCAAAATTGAGTTACTCAAGCTTATACTGGAATCGGGGAAGCTCCTCTTTCCTGTTTTTATTGCGGCGAATATGGGAGCCATACTTGCAGAGATATCTCAGGTCGGTTTCCAGGTATCAACTCATCCCCTGAAACTCGACTGGAGTAAAATTAAATTTGATCCGGCCACCATGATTAAGAAGATATTCTTCTCCAGGCAGGTGGCTGTTAATCTTGTGAAGTCTATTGTTAAGATTGTGGTTATAGCATTTGTTTCTTATCTGATTATAGCTAATGACTTTGAGGAGATACTTAAAACTCCGAATATATCGATAGCCCTTGCGATGAAGAATATATCGTTTATGGGATTTAAAATAATTGTCTGGAGCGCTGTTCTTCTTCTTGCGATTTCTGTCCCTGATTATTTTTTCCAGAAGCTGGAGTTTATGGAATCATTGAAGATGACAAAGCAGGAGATTAAAGAGGAATTTAAGGAAACCATGGGAGATCCCCATGTGCGTGCCAGGATGAGAGAGATGCAGCGGGATATACTTATGCGGAACATGATACGCGAAGTACCCAAAGCAGATGTGGTTGTAACTAATCCGACGCACTTTGCCGTGGCTCTCAAATATGACAGGCTGGTAATGGCAGCTCCCACTGTAATAGCCAAAGGGGCTGACAGTATGGCGCTCAAGATAAGAGAAATAGCAAGAGAAAACAGTATTGAAATAATAGAAAACCGCCCTCTTGCGCAGGAGATGTACAAGCGACTTGAGGTTGGTGATGTTATACCGGAAGACCTTTTCCGTGCAGTATCGTTTATATATGCCGAACTGTACAAAAGAGAAAACCGGGTAAAAAGGGCAATTTAACAGGAGTTAGATGAATGGCTGACGCAAAAGGTTTATCACTCTCGCCGGGCCAGAGGGCATGGATGCAGAAAACCGATATACTTATGGGTATCGGGGTTATTGCTGTTGTCATGATGTTGATCATACCTCTCCCCACTTTTCTGCTGGACTTTCTTCTCGCTGTCAGCATTATGATGGGGCTCCTTATTCTGATGATTGTCCTTTTCGTTCACAGGTCTTTTGATTTTTCCATTTTCCCGTCGCTGCTGCTTGTGACGACAGTATTCAGGCTGGCACTTAACGTCTCTTCCACCAGACTTATCCTTCTTGAAGGTGCTTCGTTTGACGGCAAAATTATCAGAACATTCGGTAACTTCGTTGTCGGAGGAAATTACGTTGTAGGTTTCATAATCTTTATCGTTCTCATAGCCGTACAGTTTATAGTAATAACAAAGGGTGCAACAAGAACAGCTGAAGTTGCAGCAAGGTTTACACTGGATGCAATGCCCGGTAAACAGATGAGCATCGACTCCGACCTGTCAAATGGACTTATTACCGAGGAAGCGGCAAAGCTGAGGCGTGAAGAGATCAGGAAAGAGGCTGACTTTTACGGGGCAATGGATGGTGCCTCTAAATTCGTCCAGGGGGACGTTAAGGTCGGTATTATTATTACAGTTATAAATATTCTGGGCGGATTTATTATAGGAATGGTGCAGAGGAATGAAACATTTGATGTTGCTCTGCGTACTTATACTCTTCTTTCTGTCGGTGATGGTCTTGTATCGCAGATTCCATCACTTCTTATTACAACCGCAACCGGTATAATTGTTACAAGGGCTGTTTCAAACGATAATTTCGGAGACCAGATTTCCCAGCAGCTCTCATCTCAGCCAAGGGCCCTGTATATTACTGCGGCAGCTCTGGCATCATCAATATTGATTCCGGGTTTCCCGAAGATCTCCATGATTATTCTGGCCGGGGGGCTGGCCGGACTGGCATATCTCCTTACTCAGACCCAGGATGAGGAGAGAGAACACCGGGAGGTTGAAGCCAAACAGGCCGCAGCCAAAGACAGTAAGCCTGAATCGGTGCTTCCGCTCATCCAGATTGACCCCCTTGAAGTGGAGATCGGTTATAATCTTATACCGCTTGTTGACCCTGAACAGGGGGGGACTCTTCTTGACAGGATTACAAACATAAGGCGCAGGAGCGCTCTTGACATGGGGCTCATTGTGCCCCCTATCCGTATCAGGGACAACATGGAACTTGAGCCGGAGATGTATTCCATACTTATCAAAGGTGTTGAGGTGGGACGCGGATTGCTTCAGGTCGGTAAACTTATGGCAATGGATTCCGGTGATATATCTGAAAAAATCAGCGGTGTGGAATTTGTGGAACCTGTGTTTAACCTGAATGCCATCTGGGTTGAGCCCGATAACAGAGACCTGGCGGAGAGCAGGGGGTACACTGTTGTTGACTGCCCCACTATCATTGCCACACATCTGACAGAGATAATCAGGCGACATGCTGATGAAATTCTCGGAAGGGAAGAGGTTAAGAAGCTCATTGATAATATCAGGGGTGACTATCCGGCAGTTGTTAAAGAGATTGAAGAGAAGATGAAGTACGGGGAAATTCAGAAAGTTCTCCAGAATCTTCTTCGTGAGCGTGTTTCAATCCGTAACATGGTCACAATACTGGAGACCCTTGCAACATACTACGACTTCACCACTGACACAGGGATGCTCACAGAATATGTCAGGGGAGCGCTTGCAAGGCAGATAGCGGGAGTATTTACAAATGAAGATAATGTGCTCTCTGTAATAACAGTTGATCCGGAGATTGAAAGCGTAATCCGCAGTTCAATTCATGATGATCCTGTTGAGGGGAGGGTGCTTGGTATGGATCCCGATACTCACAATGCTGTTGTCAATGCTCTTCTGGACGCTTACCAGAGGGCAAGCAGAATGGGGTTTACACCGGTATATCTGGTATCTCCGCAGATACGGAGTGTAACTTTTGCGCTTCTTGAACGTGAGGTGCAGGCTCCGGCGGTTCTTGCATATAATGAGATTTCAAAGAATATAAAAGTAAATGTAGTGGTGTCAGCACTGATGCCTGCTACAGCATAATAAAGGTGAAATAAATCACCATGCCAGCGAGAAAATATAAATTTCAGGGGAGTTAGAAAGATGAAATACCTTAAAATTACTGCTGAGAACTACAATGAAGCCATGAAGAAGCTGAGGCTGGAACATGGCGATGAAGCAATACCTATCAGTCATAAGTATGTGAAGGAGGGGGGATTCTTCAATTCTAAATTTTTTGCGAAAGAGGTAGTTGAACTGACTGCGGCAGTTAAAGATAAGAGGCCTTTCCCCGGAAGTAATTTAACGGGCGCTGGCGCAAAAAAAAGCACCATTGATTTTACTGTAGATGATAAAACAGATGGTGTTAAACTGGGGAAAGTACAGGATATACTGGACAGGGCTGCGAGCCAGAGAGAAGAGACAAAGGTTGAAGCAATCAACAGATCTATTGACAGTCTTAATGACAGCCTTAACAGTTTGAAAACCCCGTCATATAATAAAGATGAAGAAGTAAGAAAACTTAATCCTGATACTCTGAGTCAGAAGAGTGCTGATAATTCATTAAAGACAAAAACATCATCTGTTGAAGAATCCGACCTTGTGAAGAATATTGAAAAAGAGGTCAATGATATCAAGAATGCCCTGAACAGGCTCCTTGAAGGGCAGAAAACCGGGGATATCAGCTGCGAAGAGGATAGTCCGCTCTCCCCGTATAAAGAAATTCTTGCTTCAAATGATTTTGAACCTGAAGAGTGTGAATTCATAATAAAAGAAGTAAAAAACAGTATAAGTCGTGAGGATCTTAAAGATAAGTTTAAGATTGAAAAAAGCCTTAAGGACCTGATTAAAAACCGGATAGTAACAGCGGGCCCGATAAAAAAGGGGAACAGAAAGAAGATTGTTATGTTCATCGGGCCAACAGGTGTAGGTAAAACTACAACTATGGCAAAATTAGGCGCTATTCATTCTCTTAGAGAGGGGAGCAAGATCGCTTTTATCACAATAGATAACTATCGTATTGCCGCAACCGAGCAGCTTAAAAAATACGCTGAAATTATGAGGATTCCTATTCATGTTGTGAGCGATCAGAAGAGTTTCCGTGAGGTAATTGCTAAAGAAAAAGCTGATATTATCATGGTTGATACCTCCGGGAGAAGCCATAATAATGACCTTAAAATTGCTGAAATCAAGACATTTGCCGATAGTGTGGAATATGATTTTGAAAAAATACTGTGCGTAAGCGCTAATACAAAGAAAAAGGATTTGAACCAGATTTTTAAATCTTTTAATGTTATGCAGTTCGACAGTATAATAATTACCAAAGTTGATGAAACTTCTTATATTGGGAATGTAATCAATGTTGCCGATAAGTATAATAAGCCTATATCGTATTTTACTGACGGTCAGGAAGTTCCAAACGATATTCACATAGCGGATGCGGATGAAATAGCGGATCTGATGGTCAAATAAGCGGGCAACTAACAAATAGGAGGTTTGCTGTGGATCAGGCGGCAAATTTAAGGAGACTTGTTCTTGAGAAAAATATCGATACACCGTCAACGACAAGAACTATTGTCATTTCCAGCGGCAAGGGGGGTGTTGGTAAAACAAGCCTTTCCGTGAGCCTTTCAATTGCTCTTGCGGAGGATGGAAAATCAGTCACCCTGGTGGATGCTGACCTGGGGCTCGCAAACATAAATGTTATACTGGGCATTATCCCAAAATATAACCTTTATCATGTGATAAAAGGGAAAAAGAAGCTCAAGGATATAATTATTGAGGTGCCTGAAGGGATAAAAATAATTGCAGGAGCTTCGGGATTTCATCAGCTTGCCAACCTCGAACCTAAACAGAGGGAGGAGTTTATCAGTTCCATCGCTGAACTGGCTAACGATGATTATCTCATAGTTGATACAGGTGCAGGTATATCACAGAACGTACTGAGTTTCGTAATGGCTGCTGATGAGGTTATAGTGGTTACAACACCTGAGCCCACTGCAATTACAGACGCGTACGGCATTATCAAGGCAATTGCGTCACAGAGTACAGAAAAGCATATCAAGCTTATTGTTAATAAGGCTCAGTCAGTTGCTGAAGGTAAAAGAGTGGCGCAGAGGGTGATTAATATAGCGGGACAGTTCCTCAATATAAAAGTTGAGGATCTCGGGTTTGTCTATGAAGATATCTGCGTGCCTAAATCGGTAAGAAACCAGAAGCCGTTCTATGTCAGTTATCCGAAATCAAAGGCTTCGGGCTGTGTAAAGGTGATTGCCGACAGGCTGAATAATAAGCAGGTAGAGTATGAAAGGGGTACAGGTATTACAACATTTATAAAAAATTTACTCGGCCAGTCAAATTCGGATAAGGATGAATAGAAAAAGGCTTGATTTGTTTTTTAAGATGAATAAATTAAAATGTGATATTTTGTTCTGGATAATATATGAAGTTTTTTGAACAGATGGGGATTGAGCAGAAGTATGGTGCAGTTTTCGGATTGGCGGCATTTATTTTCTCTTTTCTCACCGGGCTTGTTTCCGGGGTCAGTTTTTCAGTAACAATAATCCGTTCGTTAATTATGGCTCCTGTTTTTTTTATAGTCGGTTATGGTATTATAACAATTCTTAAAAAATATGTTCCTGAGATTTACGAAGCCCTTGCAGCAGCGGGGAAGAGCGGCGAATCCGGGCTTGAAGGGCAGGCGGAAATTAATTTATCCGATATTGAACCGGGTGCTGATGAATATGGTGAGTCAGGAAAGGAGAAGGGCGAAGAGTTTACCGAGTTTACTCAGAAGGACTTTGACAGATATAAAACAACAGAGGATTCCGGGCTTGATGCAGCATTCAATACATCGGGCGGTAAAATGGGTAAGCATATAATCGTGCAGGAGCAGTTCAATAGCTATGAGCCTAAAATTATGGCGCAGGCTATAAGAACAATGATGAGCAAGGATAAAGATTAAATTTTTCCGGGAATGAGTTTATGAACAGTAAAAAGTTTAAAGAATATGAAGCCATTGATGAAGATAAGCTCTGGGAGAGGTACAATAAGGGTGCCGATCAGCAGATAAGAGATTTTTTCGTTCTTAAATATGCACCGCTGGTTAAATATGTTGCCGGAAAAGTTTCAATGGGTATGCCGCAGAATATTGAATTTGACGATCTTGTCTCTTATGGAATATTCGGGCTTCTTGATGCGATAAATAAGTATGACCCTGCCAGGGGGATTAAGTTTAAGACCTATGCAATGACAAGAATAAGAGGGGCTATTTTTGACGAGCTCCGTTCAATTGACTGGATCCCGCGATCAATCAGACAGAAAGCTAAACAGATCGAGCAGGTTATCTCCGAACTCGAGAATAAGCTTGGCAGGACAGTTGAAGATGAGGAGATTGCAAAGGAACTTGGAGTGTCGGGCGAGGAGTTCCAGTCTCTCCTGAATAAATTAAGCGGAACATCCATGCTCTCGCTTAATGATATATGGTATCTCGGCGATGATAATGATGAACTCTCTATACTGGAGACTCTTGAAGCGCCGGAAAACATGAATCCCGATGTTCTTGTGGAAAAAGAGGAGATCAAGGATTACATAATTGATGCCATTAAAAAACTTCCGGAAAAAGAGAAGAAGGTCATAGTTCTATATTACTATGAAGATCTCACGCTGAAAGAGATTGGAGAAGTCCTTGAGGTTACAGAAAGCAGGGTCTCTCAGCTCCACACAAAGGCAATAATGAGGCTCAGGGGAAGACTGGGCAGGATTAAATCCAACATAATCGGTTGATATGGCTAATCTTAAAGATCTTTTCATGCAGATAGATGATAATCCCGCCGGGGATTATGATGATTCATCAATTGAAGTCTATGCTGATTCAGTTAAGCAGGCTTTAGAGCTTGCCGCACGGGAACTTGATGTTGATCTCTCGCAGCTCGATTACGAGGTCGTTGAGAAAGGGACAAAAGGGTTTCTCGGTTTCGGCAGACTCCCCTACAGGGTAATAATTACACCACTTCGAATGGATACCTCTGAACATCATGATCTGGAAGAGCTGGACGCAAAATTTTCCGGCGGGCATATCCCCGGTATCAGTGTTGATGAAAGAAAGGATTCTGACGGAACATATAAGGTACGGGTTACTAAAAGCGGAATATGGCTCACTGTTAAAGCTCCCAAAGGCAAGGGGGCAAAAGTTGCTGTTGAAAGCGTTGAGAACAAGTGCTATGAAATGCGCATTTCCACATTTGACAGGGACGCTGTAGGCAAAGCTGTGAAAAAATCTGATGGTGAGAGAGTCAAGATAGGAGAATGGCTCCCGAATCCTAATTATGACGGTTCAATGAGAGTTGAAGTAACCGAAGACGAAATGAAAGCTTTTATATATTTCAATACTCCGAGATTTAACGGCCGCCACATGGATTATGACGATGTAATTGATGCATTGAGAAATGCCGGTGTGGTTACCGGAATTAAAGAGGATGATATTAAGGACTACCTTGAGGAGATGGATTACAGGCGTCCCCTTCTTGCATCTGAAGGGCAGTATCCCAGAAACGGCCGTGATTCCTATGTAGACTATAAGGTAAGAATAGATAAATCAAAAACACAGTTTGAGGAGGATGATTCCGGAAAAGTTGACTTCAGGAATCTGGAGCTTCTTGAAAACGTTGTAGTTGGACAGCTTCTGGCTGTAAAAGTCCCGGCGGAGGAGGGTATCCCCGGCAGGACAATAACCAACAGAGTGATACCGGCAAAAACCGGAAAGGATACTGCAATTAAATTCGGCAAGGGTACAATTCTTTCTGAAGACGGGACAGAACTCACTGCCGAGATAAATGGACAGGTTGTGTATAAAGTAGGCCGCATTTCAGTTGAACCGGTATTTATTGTTCCTGGTGACGTTTCACTTGAAACAGGTAATATCGTTTTTCTAGGCTCAGTAATTGTTCAGGGGAGTGTTCAGGATAATTTTGAAGTTAAGGCAGCAGGTAATGTTGAAGTTAAGGGTACTGTCCAGAAAGCATTTATTGAGGCTGAAGGTGATATAGTAGTTCATCAGGGTATAAGCGGTAAAGATGAAGCAAGAGTTGAGTCAACCGGGGGGTCGATTTTCGCGAAGTTCGTTCAGAACTCAAATCTTGTGGCAGAGAAAAATGTTGTTGTTCCTGAAGGTATACTCCATTCCAGAATTGATGCGGGTGAAAAGATATATTCAGTCGGAAGAAGGGCCAAAATTGCCGGTGGTATAATAAGGGCAGGGGACGAAGTCAACGCAAGATTCCTCGGTGCTGAGGGCGCCACAAAGACTGTTATCAGGGTCGGTGTTAATCCTAAAATACTCCAGCAGGTTGACGAGTTGTCACGGGCAAAAACTGAACTGGAGACAGAACTTACAACACTCCGTCTTGACCTGAAAACACTGACAACACAGAAAAGGAATGCCGGCGGAAAGCTTGCTGAAGATAAGGAGAAACTTCTTGCTGACCTGACAGCAAGAGAGGAGAAACAGGGTGCCCGTTTTGAGGAAGTGGCAGGTGAGCTAGAAGAGCTGACTTCATATATAGGGATGCTTGAACATAAAGGGAAAGTCTGCGCTGAAAAGGTTGCCTATCCCGGTGTTGAAGTCTATATTAAAGACAAGGATTTCAAGATTAAAGACAATTATACTCATGTCAAGTTTTCTCTTGATGGAGAGGATATTCATATATCAGATTATGAACCGCCGGAATTTGTTGAAGGGAGCCAGAGGATTTCAACCCTCGTAAGAAGAAGGACGTGACGGGATAAGAAAATGCCGATAAAACCGATAGATCTTCAGACTAACATTGGTCAGCTTCCGGAAGTAAGTAAAGCTGAACAGGCTCGGCAGGGGGTTATCGCGGAACAGCAGCATCTTCTTGATAAACAGGCGGCGGAAAAATCGAACCTTGTTAATACCAGACTGGAACAGGCTGAAAAAGGTGAAAAAACCTCAATAATGGATGAGGAGAAAAAACGTTCCGGTGCCGGAGCAGAACAGCACGGGAAAGGTAAAGATGAGAAGGAACCTTCTCCTAAAGAGAGGATGAAGGATGACAAGATCGGTAAAATTATAGATATTCTCAAATAACATATTTTTTTTAACATTTATGTGACATAATGAGGTTCAGATGGAATTTTTTCTTCTTTTTATATTTAACATATTTACAGGCGCAGTTATATATCTTGTTCTAAGTCTTAAGATTGAAAGGACATCGGCAACATTTCAGGAACAGAAACTGAAAAAAGAGATGGGTGAGATTATCACAGAGTTTAATTCCACAGCGGAAAGAAATATTACTCTTCTTGAAAACAGAATCAATATGATGAAGCGGCTATTAAACGAGAAGGGTGATTTGCGCGGTATAGATCTTGTTGTTGACGATGGGGAGATAAAACCGGGTAAATCTGTTGAGATGAAAATAGAACAACCTGATGCTAAACAGAAACCCGTATCGTCAGAAAAAGCAGCTTCAAAAAAAACCGAAACACGCAAAATTGCATCAAAAAATGACGGCAGTATCCTTGTGGGAATTATTGATAAGATATCGAACATAACACGTGATATTGCAGCTCCATCTGAAATTGATAAAAAGAATCCGTCAGTCAGGGAACCTGAGAAAAGAGCAGCAAAAGATAGAACTCCTTCATTTGAGTTTATTGAAGATTCCGATATCGATTTATCTGCTTCAGCTATTGAGGAAGATGCAGATTCTCCGGAGATAGAGATCATTCCGTATGAAAAAGAGGAGGATCTCGTCATGCTTTTCAGTAATACGCCTGACAAATATACACTTATAACTGATCTTCACGGCAGAGGATATTCAATTGAAGATCTATCACGATATTCCGGTCTCCCGTCAGGGGAAGTAAGGCTCGTAATAAGCCTTAACAGATAATTCTGCTTTTTATTAATTTTTAGGGTAGATAAATTAAGATGTATGTGTTAAATTAAAAGATATATGTGTTACTATAATAAAATTCTATAATCATAATTCAGGATCAGGTATAAAGCATGGAGCTTAACATAAAAAGATTAACTGAAGAGGAGTTCAGTAAATTTGCGAAGCTTATTTATGATGAAAGCGGAATTTACATGAAGGATTCAAAAATTACACTCCTTTCCAACAGACTCAGGAAGAGGCTCTCTGCTTTATCCTTAAGTGAATTCAGTGATTATTATAGTTATCTTGAAAAACTTACAGGTGATGCAAAAAAAAAGGAGTATGAGGAACTCCTTGATGTTGTCTCAACCAATGAAACCTATTTTTTCAGAAATGAAAGGCATTTTGAAGCTTTAACTGATTACTGCCTGCCGGAGCTTGCAAAGATAAAGAAAGACCGGAAGCTGAAAATCTGGAGTGCCGCATGCTCAACAGGAGAGGAGCCTTATACTATAGCAATATGCGTCATGGAGCAGATGAAGCTTTTTCACGGGTGGGATATCGAGATTATTGCAACTGACATAGCACCTTCTGTTCTTGAATTCGCAAGAGAGGGGTATTACTCCGGCCGGAGAATTGAAAAAGTTCCCCCGGAACTTTTAAAGAAACACTTTACTATAGAAGACAAAGAGAAAGGGGTTTATAAAATAAATGATGATCTTAAGAAGATGGTGAATTTTTACTATCTCAATTTTTTTAAAAATCCGTTTCCAAAAAATATTGATATTATATTCTGCCGGAATGTAATGATTTATTTTGATAAAGTTCATCAGAAGGAACTTGTGGCAAATTTCTATCAGTCAATTTATGATCTTGGATATCTTTTTATCGGGCATTCAGAAACTCTCCATTCTATCTCAGAGGATTTTGTGTATAAAAAGATTCTTGAAGCACCTATATATGTTCCAAGGCCCAGGAGTTAACGGATGGCGTTTGAACTGATCAATGTCGGTATCGCTGATTATGGTGTATCCGGAGCTCCGAATATTCTAAGAACAATACTCGGGTCATGTGTGGGGATATGCATTTATGATCCTGAAAAAACAGTCGGGGGATTGTCGCACATCATGCTCCCCACAAGCAAAAAAGAGGCCTCTAATATAAAAAAGTATGCTGATACAGCTATACCTGCAATGATCAGCGATATGATAAAAGCCGGTGCTGATAAAAAACGGCTCATTGCCAAAATCGCGGGGGGCGCCACGATGTTTAAACATGCTGAAAACTCTCTCATGGGGGATATAGGGCGCAATAATATCAGCAGTGTAAAGGCTATTCTTTCAAATCTTGATATCCGGATTGTCTCTGAGGATGTGGGCGGTGATTACGGGCGAACAATAGATTTTTATCTTGAGACTGGAGAGATAAAAATAAAAACAATAGGGAAAGATACAAAGGTTATTTAGGAAAAAGACATGGAAAGTATGACTGGTTATGCGTTTGTAGAGAAGAGTTCAGATCAATTTTCGTACTCGGTTGAAATTAAATCACTGAATTCAAAATATCTCGAAGTGTTTGTGAATCTGCCGAAAATTATGCGTAATGATGAAAATGAACTGATACAGATTATCAAAAAAAATTTCACAAGGGGAAAAATCGAGCTTAATATTGATATATTCGACTGGAATAATATTAAACCTGTATCGCTGAATACCGATCTGATGAAGAAGTATTATTCTGAGCTTGAGACACTTCAGAAGGATCTCAAGATTAAAGAACCGCTGAAGTTTGATTCGCTCCTCCTCCTTGAAGGTATAACACAGAAGGAGAGATCTGTTTTAACAGAGAGATCCAGGAAGGATATATACAGCACTCTTGATTCGGTCATAAGCAAGACAATAGATATGCGTAAAAAAGAGGGTATATCTATACGTAAAGATATAACGACATCTCTTTCTCTGATTGCAAAGGATGTAGTCCGGATTAAAGCAATATCAAAAAAGGTAATTGATGAAAAAAAGGAGACCCTGAAAAGCAGGCTTAAAACTCTGACAGAGGGGAACCTGGATAATACCCGGCTATATACCGAGATTGCCATAATGGCTGATAAGCTTGATATCAACGAAGAACTTGTGAGGATGAATGATCATCTCGAAAAGCTGAAAATTCTTATGAAAGAGAAGGAGCAGATGGGGCGTAAACTCGATTTTCTTTCCCAGGAGCTTTTCCGGGAGATTAATACTATCGCGTCAAAATCTAACAATTCCGAGATTTCACACATGGTGGTTGATATTAAAAACCATATTGATAAGGTAAGGGAACACTGTAGAAATATTGTATAAGCCGGTATAAGAAATGGTTTTTCGTTTTTCTTTTCAGGTATAAATGGCAGTTTGAGTAAAATCGCCTTGACAGATTTTTATATTAAAAAGTTATAAGTTTAATCATATGAAAACATCACTATTAAATATCGGTTTTGGTAATGCCGTTGTGGCTGAAAGAATTATAGCTGTGATCACCCCTTCGTCTGCTTCAGGAAAGAGGCTTAAGGATGAAGCAAGGGAGAATAATCTCCTTATCGATGCTACGCATGGACGCAAGACCAGATCGATAATTATTATGGACAGCAACCATATTGTACTGTCAGCTATGCAGCCCGAAACGCTTTCTAACAGGCTTATTAATAATACGGAAAACTGAAATGATTTTCGTAATATCCGCTCCATCCGGCGCCGGTAAAACTACGCTGATAACCAGATTACTGAGGTCTGACGACAGATTCATGTTCAGTATCTCGACTACAACAAGGCAGATGAGGCATGGAGAGATAAACGGTGTAAATTATTATTTTGTAAGCGAAGAAGAATTCAGGAGGATGATTGATAATGATGAATTCTTCGAGTGGGCTGAAGTCTACGGTAACTACTACGGGACATCAAAAAAAGAGATTGACAGGATTGTTAATGGCGGTAAGTTTCCTCTTTTCGATGTGGATATTCAGGGGAGCAAAAATTTAAGAGCAAAACTCAAAGACGCTGTTTATATTTTTATTATACCGCCGTCCAAAGCTATTCTTAAAGCCCGTTTAATAGGACGTCAGACCGAAAGTGAAGAGCAGCTTAACGTAAGGCTTAAACATGCTGCTGATGAGATTTCTGAATATAAAAATTTTGATTATGTAATCGTAAATAATGTTCTTGAATCATCCATGGTAAAACTAAGATCAATAATAGAAGCTGAAAGCAGTAAAATAAACAACATGCAGACTGAAGTTAATTTAATTCTGGAGGAATTTGATGATTATACCACTTGATAGACTTCTGGTATATAATAAAAATAAATATGTCTTTACCAAGGCTGTAATGAAAGCAGTGGATAAAGTCGGTAATATTGATAATTACCCTGAGACAGACCTTAACTGGAAGGTCGTACCAAATGTCCTGAAATTGGCTCTTACTGAAGAAATAAAATTTGATTATGTCGAAAAAGATATTGAATAATTAATAGGACTGATTTATAAAAACCGTAGTAATTGTCGGACCAACTGCATCAGGGAAAAGTGAACTGGCGCTGGATATTGCCGGTGATTCCTTTGAAATTATTTCAGCAGATTCGGTACAGGTTTACAGGTATATGGATATCGGAAGCTGTAAACCGGATAAAAAAGACCTTGAAAGGATCACTCATTATTTAATTGACATTGTTGATCCCGATTATCAGTTTACAGCCGGAGAATTTTGCAGCAGAGTTGCATCAGCATGTGAAGAGATTTACAGGAAACAGAAAACTCCGCTTTTTGCCGGGGGTACAGGTTTATATGTAAGTTCATTCTTCAGCGGTATTTCTGTAATACCTGATATTGACAGGAGTATAAAAAAAATCCTTTCCGAAGAGGCTGAATCAATGGGGCTCGATGTTCTTTTTGCGGAGCTTCAGAGAGCTGATCCGGATTTTGCGTGTAAAATTCACCCCAATGACAGGCAGCGGATAATCAGAGGGCTGGAAGTATACAGAGGAACAGGAAAACCGCTTTCGGCTTACCATCAGGAGGAGAAACAGCGAAGCAGTTCTGATCTGCTAATTGCAGGGCTTTATCTGGAAAAAGATATTCTCAATAAAAGAATCGAAGCCAGAGTTGATGAAATGATAAGAAAAGGCCTGGTGGAAGAAGTTGAAAGAATTAGGGGTATGGGATATTCTCCGGAAATAAATTCCATGAAAACTATTGGATATTCTGAAATAAATGAATATATTGATAATAAAATAAGTCTTGAAGAAGCAGTTCAAAAGATAAAGACAAATACAAAAAAATACGCCAAGAAGCAGATGACATGGTTTAAAAGAATGAAAGATGTTATCTGGTTTGAATCTATTGAAAAACAAAAAATAAAAGAAAAAATAAAAAATTGGCTAAAACAATAAGTGAGGGTTATTACAATGGGTAAACAGGTTAACAATCTACAGGACATTTTCCTGAATTCTACAAGAAAGAATAAAACAGATATAACAGTATTTCTTGTAAATGGTGTTCCAATCAAAGGAAGAGTTCTGAGTTTTGATAATTTCACAATTCTGATGGAAGTCGATAAAAAACAGAACCTTATTTATAAACATGCGATCTCTACAATGGTTCCCAGTAAACTTGTTCAGTTCAGGGAAGAAGAAGAGAATTAATCTCAGAGTTATATTATGAAAGATATAATTAAACTGCTGTTAAAAATATCTGTTTTTCTACTGATTATTTATAGTTTTCTTTTTTCTTTCTTCAGGCTCGATGATACTGAATACGGCCTGGTAAAGGATAATAATAATCAGATAGTAGCAGGTTTTAAGAACAGGTATAATTTTGTCTGGCAGGGGAGTCTGCCATGGAAGTATAAAATTGAAAAGGCGGGACTTAAGAATACATCATTATTTAATGTTGTAATTCAGATTCCTTCATTGTCGTCCTTAACAGATGACATATATCTTATAAGGATTCCTCTTAATATTTCATACCGTCTAAGCAAAGAAAACCTCCCTGATCCTGTTTATCTGTCAGATAAAAAACAGATGGATCAGTATATTTCTAATCTTGCTTCAGGGATATGCAGTACAATGTTTAACGATTACCTTGAGCCTCTGTATACAAGGGAACGTCTCATGCTGGAGCAGAAAAGGCTTAATGATGATGTTGCCGCAGAAATAAGCAAAAAGCTGGCTTTACTGGGCATTATTACAGAAAAGTTTGAGTTTATCCTGCCCGGTTATTATCCTGATACAAAATTATATCAGGAAGCTCTTCTGAAAAACAGGGAGATGAGAGATCTCGATTTCAGCAGCAAAAAGCAGGAAATTCTGATGAAAAAGCAGCTTTTGAAAGAAAAGAGTGAATTCGAATTTTATTTTGAAAAGCTGTCAAAAGTATCCACATTAATTAGAGATAATCCCCAGATTTTAAAGTATATTTATATTGACAAAATGGGGGACAATATCAAGGTTATAATATCATCTGATAAAACAGGTATTCCTGCAGTTTTCGGGGAAACAAGTGATAATAGTAATCCCGGTGTTAAGGGTGATGTAGATAATCTTAGATAGATTTATCATAAAAAGTAATTATTTATAAGGAGTTTAATATGCCCTGCGGTAGAAAGAAAAAAAGAAAAAAAATCGCAAATCATAAAAGAAAGAAAAGAAGAAGACAGAATCGTCATAAGAAGAAATAATGATAGGTCTTTTAACAAAAGAGATTGGCAAAACGGCCAATCTCTTTTATTATAGTGTCAGGTGGCTGTATGGCGGGAAATAGAATCGAATTTTCATGGAAGCGGCGCCCCTCTGAGATAAGAGGGTATGAGCGTGCTATGTATACTACTCTGAATAATGGAGATTATATCAGGGTTGATTATAATGTAGCTGAAAAGAGAGTCAGGCTTTATGTGGAAGTAAGCGAGGAGAATAACGCCTCATATTATTCGATTTTAAACAGCGGTAAAATCGTTAGTGAAAGAAACAGTGCCGGTAAATCCGCCAGGGTAGGGGAGAAGATATCAGAAAGATCTGATGAGTTTTCCACTCTCCCCAATAGTGATGTTTTAAAGCTTATAAACAGAAATTATGGCATTGAATCTTCTGAAGACGCGGAAAGCAGAAAAAAGGAACAGCAGAAGAGGGAACAGCTTTCTTCAGTACGCAAGAGATATTTCAGGGAAACAGACCAGGCGGAAAATATATATGCTGACACCCCTGCAAAGATCACAATGGGAGCTGGAAGAATCGGTTTAATTGATTTGATAGATATCCTCACAGGGTTGGCAGTTTCCGGCATTTTTTATATTTTAAATCAATACAGTTTTCTTGCACTCGGTGCCACAGCTGTAGTATGGGGAATTCTTCTTGGTCTTTTTGATATAGTGCTCAGAAACAGGGAGCCTGTGTTTATTAAGATACTTTTTTTTCTACTGAGCGGCAGCGCTTTTTATATTTATGAGTATTTTTATTTATGAAGTCTCCGGAGAGCGATTTGTCTGACAGCTGTTTTGTCTTTACGGTTGAATGCTCTTAAAACCGGCATTTGCTGTTTTTTTCTTGAAAAGTAAAGATTATAATTGCTATTTTAGATCAGCGAATTTACGTTGAAAGAACCGGATATTAAATAATCAGGGATTGGAATATGCATCAGAAAAAACAGGAAGTTACAAACTCTATTCAGATAGTCTGTTTCAAAATCGGAAGTGAAGAGTACGGAATCGACATACTGCAGGTTCAGGAGATATTGAAGATCCCTAAAGTGACCAAGCTTCCGAAATCCAGCCGTCATATCCTCGGGGTAATTGACCTCAGGGGGAGAGTAATTCCGATTATTGATCTCGGGAAAAAATTCGGGATAATTGCGGACCTGAGTAATTCCAGCAGGGCAATTGTTGTTGATATTGAAGGGAAACAGGTCGGGCTTGCCATAGATTCGGTAAGTCATGTTATAAAAGTTGATTCCGGTGATATCGAACCCCCTCCTCCTGTTGTAAAAGGTATTTCCGGGAAATATATTGTAGGTATTGCTAAACTGAAAACCGGTTTTGTCGTAATTCTTGATATTAACCAGATATTCTCTTCTGAGGAGATAATGTCTCTGTAGTTAAAATGCGGCTATGAGAATAGTCTCAATCTCACTTTTTGAAAGCATCCTCGGGGTGTTCTTAATAAAGGGGTAAGTATTTGCCAGTTCAGCTACCCCTTTAAACTGGTTCTGCACTATATTGAAACTGGATAGCCTCTGTGGAAAATCTATATCAATTTCAAGCTTCCTTACTGCCTCAACAGCTTTGATCGCAGCCTCGATAACAGTAATATCCTTTACATCTTCACCCATAACTTTTGACATCTGGACATATTTACCCGGAGAAGTTGTAAGGTTGAATTCCATGATGTGCGGAATGATAAGAGCCACAGCGGTGTCCACGTCTATAGTTGACTTGGATGAAAGAGCCAGTGCTATTGCCAGAGACACGGAGAGGAATGCTACAGAAAAAGCTATCCCTGACATTACAGAAGCTGTTGAAAGATAATTTCTCGGTACTATATTTCCCGGTTCCTTATATGTGACAGGGAGATTTCTGAATATGAGATCTATTGATTTTAATGCGTATGTATTGATTACATCATTATTCATGGTTGAGATAACCGATTCTGTTGCCAGTGCAAGTGAACTTAACGATGTTTTAATCATCTTCTCTTCAGGAATTAAAAAAGTCAGCTCCGGGTCGACTATGGTCGCTATGGGGTAAAGATTTAAATCGTAATAAACCTTATGAGTTGACTGCTGAATTTCCTTGAGAAAGAAAAGAGGGGATATCTCAAAACCGAAACAGGGATAGGCCGGCATGGTTATCAGTTTTGTCGGCGCATTGAAGATTCTGTCAGATTCCAGTGCTTCATGGCAGAAAATAAAGTTAGATGAAAGAAGGGCCACTGCTTTTGCGGAGTTTATAGACTGGACTCCTCCGAAACCTATGACAAGATCGCATCTTGTTTTTTTAATAAAGGCTACAGCAGCATCAATGTCCTCTGTTGATGGATCCGCGGGAATTTCATCGTAAATAATGCATCCGATATTCATATTCTTAAAAAAAGAATATATTTCAGCAAGACGTTCCTGGAATATTTCAAAATCGCTGGCAACTGTGATTATAACTGCCCTGGAGCCGAATTTTGAAACTATTTCAGAAGAGTTCCTGCTTATCCCCGGTTTTATATATATCTCTGTGGGGAGATGAAATTCAGGTTGAATCTGCCTGCTCAAGGTTATTTTCCCTACATTTTTTTTGAATAAAAAAAGCGGACATAGTAATTATCCCCGCTTCATTCCGTGCCAGTTCAGAAAATTCAACTACTTGACTAGAAAACTGGCAATTTTATCAGCTACCATTTCGAGCATTTTATTGTCATTAAAGTCATACGATCCGTCATTGATTCTCTGCTTAATATCTCTGACGCGATCCATTCTCATGTCAGGTGTCTCTTTTATAACCTGTGTAAGTTTAGCGTTTTCAGCAGCGAGTTTACCTTCACTGGATATCTGTATAGAATCACTTCTGATA
Organism: Spirochaetia bacterium UBA5763; assembly: GCA_002418835.1. Lineage (GTDB taxonomy): Bacteria > Spirochaetota > UBA4802 > UBA4802 > UBA5550 > UBA5550. The sequence continues at coordinate 29,731 of DIEX01000005.1, forward strand.
TCCTCTTTTTTGCCGCTAATTGGCTTACTCTTTTTGGTTTCGGATATGTTGTTTATATTTCCAATTTTTTCGATAACCATATTGTATATCCCTTCTTTAATCTAATACTAATATCGGTATTTTTTGTCAAATCTTTAATTAAATATCATCTTTTACAGAATAAATCCATTAAAAATGTATACCCGCTCCACCATAGATTATACGGAGATCCATGGGATCTTCATCTGTAAATATTCTTTTGTAAAGTATTCCCGTTCTCAAATAAAATGAAGAAATGTTTACTTTGAGGCCGAAACCGGCTTCTGCAACCGGATCTGTTTCCTTTTTAATGGAGGTTGAGACAGTGAAAGGTTCTCCAGTATCCACAGTTAATTCAGAGCGAGATACTCCCCCCCCGGCTGTCAGATATATTCCCATATTACTGAAAACCTGGTACTTTAAACCGAGTAATGCACTGCCGCTCATGACGCTTAAATAATAATCACTATAAATAAATTCGTCGTATGAATCAGTTGTAAAGTGATCAAATTTTAGTATTAAATCAAAGTATCTCGCAATATTAAAAGAGATATACGGGCTGTAGTATTGAGTGTTGCTGAAAATACCTTTATATTTACCTGACATGTATATGTAGCCGGCATCAAAACCAGCTGACATGTAATGAGATAAAGCGGGGAGTTGTGATTTAGTATCTTTATCTATCTGTTCGACAATGATATCCTTGATTCGTTCTTCAATATCATCAGAAAGAGAATCTGGTGTATCTTTGAGATATATACCTGTTTCCTTTTCAGAGGCTGTGACCTCCTGAAGTTCATTAAGCATGACATTATATATAAATATTCTGACATTCAGAATGTCATTCTTTACTTCAAATTGGCCTGTAATTACATAATCTGAAGAGGTCGGTTTTGCTGCGGAAGTAAGCTCTTTAGAGTAATTTTCCCTTATAATATCAATTGGATCAGGCTCATTATTAAGCAGGTATTTTTTACCCCTGTTAATTAAAAATCTCTCTGATTCGCCTAATTTTTTTGAAATAGTTTCGGGGAGTATAATTGAGTAATAACCGTAATCTTTCTGTTTTTTACGTCGTTCAGTCTCTTCCGGCTCAGGCTTGAGCATCTGAAAATTGTATATTACAATTTTCGGCTTTCTTTCTGCTTCATCTGCCGCAAAGAGTAATCCGGTTGATGTAAAAAAAATAACCAGAGCTGTTGCAAGCTTTAATTGTTTTGACTGCGCAGTATAAGCTATCCAGGCAGACTTCCGGTTACCCCGCATAAATTTGTGTGTAGTTTCATTTTTTTTCATATTCATCAGATATCAGATTCCGTAAAACCGGTCTTGTTCCCCATATATTATAAATTTTCGGCTTGATGTCAATGTATTTTTACATATACAGAGTCACGGGGAGCTCTTCAGTATCTTTGGAACTGTTATACAATCGGGAAATCCGGCAGATGAAAGCTGATATACCGGTTACAACAGATTTTCATGTTGAGTATTGTGCATTTATCTTAACATAATCATAAGATATATCTGTTGTAAACATGACCGACTCACCCATACCAAGTCCGATGTCGATGGTAATTGTATAATTCCGTTTTTTCAGAGTATCCTCTATGCTGCTGTAATCAATATCGGTAGGTTTCCCTTTAAAAAATAGAGGTTTATCCTCAAGGTATATAGAGAGCTCTTTCTCCTCAATCTCAGCTCCTGAATAGCCTGCTGCACATGCAATGCGCCCCCAGTTGGGATCGTTTCCGAAAATGGCTGTTTTAACCAGAAGCGATTCAGATACAGACCTTGATATAAGAGAAGCGTCGTCATCTGTGGCAGCTCCTTTTACATATATTTTAACACCTTTTGTTGCACCTTCTCCGTCTTCGATGAGAAGTGCTGCGAGCCGGTTCATGACATACTCCAGAGCCTTTATGAAATCTGACAGTTCAGATTCGTTACTGTAATATTTATCAGCAGCAGGGGAGAGTATTATAGCTGTGTCATTAGTGGACATGTCGCCATCTATTGTAATTGCATTGAATGTCTTTTTAATCAGCTTTTTAAATCGATCATCGAGAAAAACTTTGTCAACAGGAGCATCGGTGATAATGAAAGAGAGAAGGGTAGCCATATTCGGAGCAATCATTCCTGACCCCTTTGCTACACCTGCGATGCAGTATTCTTGATCGTTTATAACGCATGATGCTGCTGCCTGCTTGGGGAAAGTGTCAGTTGTCATAATAGCTTCAGCTATGATTGTGCCGTTTTCAGCGGTTAATGAATCGATCAGTTCGTCGTGTGCTGACAGCATTTTATCAGAAGGGAGCTGGCGCCCGATAATTCCTGTGGAGGCCATGAGTATATTGTCACGGCTGCATTGCAGCTTCTCAGCTATATCAGCAGTGAGTGTAATTGTATTCAGATATCCCTCATCCCCTGTGCATGCATTTGCATTTGTTGAATTGATAAGTATAGCCTTTATTCCGTTGTTTATTCTCTCGCGGCATATTTTTACAGGAGCCGCGCATATTTTATTCGTGGTAAAGACACCTGAGGCGTTACTCATCGTATCAGAAACTATTATTGAATAATCAATTTTATTGGTATACCTGATACCGCATTGAATTGCAGAAAACTTATATCCTTTCACATTTTCGAGTCCGCCGGTAATCTCTTTCATTGTTTTCTCCTTAAGTTCTTCAGTGCCTGACATGATATTGTTATTTATTAAAAAGCCTTTGCGGGTTTTTATTACCCTTATTTGTCACTTAATATGCTTTTTATCCGGGATATTAATAAATAATTGCTAATAATGAACCTGTCATTATGCATGTTTTATTAATACTTGCAATTTTACATATTAAAAATTTCCGTTAAATCATGACAAGCAAATCTTTTTTGTTGCAATTGACGCAAGAATAAATTATTTTATAATAAAATTATTATTAATATGTTTTGCTAAAAAAATATATTGAAAAAAAAAGATTATTATAATAAAAGTTAGAAGATGAATTAGAATGGACAGGTTCAGGTATATATCCGAAGTGGAAATAAATCATAAAGGTAAAGTCGTAATTATAACCTTGCCTAAATATTTTTATATTGGAAATATTATAGAGGTGGAGCAGAGCTGGGAAAATATCCTGAAAAAGGAGCCCTCTGTTATTGGTTTTAATTGTGAAAAACTTGAATTTATCGATTCATCAGCTATTGGAACTCTTGTTAAATTTTTTAACAGTTCAGTGAAGAATAATATTGAGATGTACGTTTTCGGATTAAAAACCGAGCTGATTAAAATTTTCGACACAACAAAAATAAACCGCGTTATGTCTGTTATAAATAAATCTGAATTTGAAGAGCGGTTTTTGAATTGAGTTTTAAGTTATACCATCCGATCTGATATCTATCGATGAAAAAATATCTTTCAATAATAATACTTATACCGCTTCTATTCACTTCATGTGCGACATATCGGCAATCCTCTTTATCCAGTCTTTTTCACGGGCCTAAGCGGTATTCAATTGTAAAAACCGCGCAGAAATATCTTGGAGTAAGATATAAGTTCGGTGGTGATACCCCCGCAGGTTTTGACTGTTCGGGGTACTCAAGTTATGTATATAAAAGAAACGGCCTGAAGCTTCCGCATTCAGCACAGCAGCAGTACGCGAAAGGTAAACGGATAGGGATTAAAAAAGCCAGACCTGGAGATCTGGTTTTTTTCAGAATATCCGGATGGAAGATATCACATGTAGGAATTTACATGGGTGATTATACGTTTATCCATGCACCCAGCAGAGGAAAAAATGTCTGCTATGATGATATAAGGAAGGATTACTGGCGTAAGAGGTATGCCGGTACTGTAACCTATTTCTGATTTTCCGGTTTTAATTCGGGATTTTTTTTAACCTGGAATTTCTTTTTAGTCTCTTTTTTGCATCCTTTTTCAGAGCCTTTGCCGCATGACTCAAATGAGGATTCCTCTTTTTTATCTTCGTTGTTGGTGAATGTGCCGCTATTACCTGCACCGGCAGCTATTGATGCAGAACTTAGCAGAAAAACTGCTGTTAGTATGAGCAGCTGATGTTTACCGGGTCTCATATTTCAAATATACCTGAACTTTATATTTAAGAAAGTAATTTTTATATTTTAATATATATCTCTGTCAAAATAATTTTTTTCAGATACGGATTAACTGTTTTATTGAGTGGCCTTTTGCTGTTGGCAGATGGGGTTTATTGCCGGCTGTTGTTCCCGGCAGAGTAAATGGATCAGGGTGGTAAAGATGAAAACAGGGACTGTTGCAGCTGTTTTTGTGACATTTTTTTTATTTCAGGGAGCTTCTAAAGGCAATACCTGTAAAGAAGTTACTGATGAAGTGATAACAAAGCATCTGGCGCTTGAGACATTTACTGTTATGTCCAGGAGGGAGCTGAATGGACTCTGCGAGGTGATTATTAATACAGAAAACAGGGTTATTTCATTTTACGGGAATAAAAAGTTCCTTATTTCCGGAGAGATGTATGAAAACGGCAGCTCTCTTACTGAAAGCATGCTTTATGATATAAATAAATCTCTATTAAAAAGTTCAATCAGTGAAGTTGAAAGCTGTGCTGTTTTCACGTATTTACCCGCTGAAGTAAAGACTGAAAAAACACTTTATATGTTTACAGATCCCTTATGTCCCTTCTGTAACAGGATTGGTGGTGAAATTAAAGTTCTTTCTGATCGGGTGGGGTTCAAGGTGAAGGTTCTTCTTCTGAATGTCCATGGGGATAAGGGGAGAGAGAAGTGTATTGAAGCTGTGTGCAGGAATTCAGTAAATCCCTCATTTAATTTTATAGAGTATAATAAACCTGAATGGAAAAAGTCTGATACTAAGAAAGAGTTTATATGCCCAAAGGGGAGTGAAGTGGTGGACAAAACAGAAAAGCTGTCTGAAAAACTCGGAATTGACTCTGTACCTTTCTTTTTTATCAATGACGGCAGGCATGTTTCCGGTGCGTCTATTGAAGATGTGGAACTACTGTTTAATTCCGGAGAATAGCTACGGCTCTATCTGTAATTTTTTATGATAATAAAACTCTTTTTGTAACATGCATCTATTATTTCTTGACAGAATAGTAATTAAATATTAATATTCGCTTGTTAATAAATTCGGAGATTTATGCGGATTGGAATTTACCCTGGATCATTTGATCCTTTAACATATGGACATCTCGATATTATCGAGAGAGCAACAAAAATTTGCGACAGGTTGATAGTCGGAATACTTATCAATAGTGCCAAAAAATCTTTGTTTGACCTTGAAGAGAGAATAGAAATACTCAAGCACTGTTGCAATGAGTATGATAAAAACATTGAAGTTATATCGTTTGGCGGACTCCTGGTTGATTATTGCAGTCAGAACAGGATTTCATGCATAGTCAGGGGTTTAAGGGCTGTGAGTGATTTTGAATACGAGATTACTCTCGCATCAATTAACAGAAGGCTTTCGTCGAACGTGGAAACAGTCTTTCTTATGGCAAGGGATGAAAACCTCTTCGTCTCATCCAGCCTTGTTAAGGAAGTGGCAATGTATAATGGTGATATATCAACTCTTGTCCCTCCGTATGTGGCAGATAGAATCCGCGCTAAGATCTCCTCTTAAAACGCTCTGAATTAGAATTTTAAACCGGTTCTGTTTCATAGCGGGAATAGTGATATTCCAGATCAATTATTAACAGTATTTGATATTTGTTGAAAATAATTGGTAAGGGAGGTTTTGTATGTTAACCATTATTTTAGTTATAGCTCTCCCTGTCACCGGATTCCTGGGGTATGCTTTAAGAGCATATTTCGGCAAGATTAAACTGAATTCGGCTGAGGCCAGATCTCATAGAATAATCCAGGATGCACTTAAAGAAGCTGAAAACAAGAGAAAGGAGTTACTCCTTGAAGCAAAGGATCAGCTTTTAAAAGAGAAGAATGTTCTGGAAAAGGAAACGAGAGAGAGGCGGCAGGAGCTCCAGTCAATTGAAAAAAGGCTTATTCAGAAAGAAGAGACAATAGATGCCAGAATTGATGATATTCAGAAGCAGGAGAAAGTACTTGCATTAAGGGATCAGGAGACTAAAGAAAGAGAAGATGAACTGAAAAAAGAGTTCGAAAAGCACAGGCAGGAACTCGAAAAGATAGCCGGTATGAATTCAGATGAAGCTAAAGAGCTTCTTATGAAAAAAGTTGAAAATGAAACAAGGTTTGATATAGCGAGACTCATCAACAAGATTGAAGAGGAAGCCAAGAGAACCGCTGACAAGAAAGCAAAGGAGATTATAGTTTCTTCACTTCAGAGGAATGCCTCTGAATATACTTCTGAAAATACAGTAACTACTGTGTCACTCCCCTCTGACGAGATGAAGGGGAGAATCATAGGGCGTGAGGGGAGAAACATCAGAACCCTTGAAAACCTCACCGGTGTTGATATGATTATTGATGATACGCCTGAGGTTGTTGTTATTTCAGGGTTTGACCCTGTGAGAAGGGAGATAGCAAGGCTTTCTCTCGAGAGGCTTATCCAGAACGGACGAATTCACCCTGCAAGGATTGAAGAGGTTGTTGAGAAGATCACAAAGGAGATCGAGGAGACAATGCTTGAAGAGGGTGAAAAGGCCGCGTATAACCTCGGGATTCCGGGGCTGCATAAGGATGCTCTTTACAACATCGGTAAGCTTAAGTTCAGGACAAGTTACGGGCAGGATGTTCTTGCTCACAGTATAGAGGTCGCAAACCTTGCGGGGATCATGGCAGGTGAACTTGGCCTTGATGTTCAGCTCGCGAAAAGGGCCGGGCTTCTCCATGATATAGGGAAGGGGAGCATTGTCGAGGGTGAAGGCGCTCACGCTATTGTTGGAGCCGAGATGGCTAAGAAGTTCGGCGAATCCGATAAGTGTATAAACATCATTGCTTCACACCATAATGACAGGGAGCAGGAATCTTTTGAAGCTGTGCTTGTACAGGTTGCAGATGCTATTTCAGCGTCAAGGCCGGGAGCAAGGAGAGAGTCACTTGATACTTATATTAAGCGGCTGGAAAACCTTGAGAAGATTGCCTCTGATTTTAAAGGTGTTGAAAAGACTTTCGCCATTCAGGCAGGCCGCGAACTGAGGGTTATGGTGGATAATGCCATCGTGTCTGATGAAAAGGCTGAAGTCATGGCAAGGGATATCGCGCAGAGGATTGAGTCAGAGCTTAAGTATCCCGGTATTGTAAGAGTGACAGTTATCAGAGAGACACGAATAATCGATTACGCGCGCTGATCGATTCAGCATATAAAATAAAAAAGGCTGACCCGGCAGGGCAGCTTTTTTTATTTCAAAAAGTAATCGACATGTCAGACGATGACAGGTTACAGGTCATTAAAGGAAATATATAATGAAAGAACTTAAAATTCTGGCAATCGGTGATATTGTAGGGAAGGCGGGGAGAAGAGTTCTCGGCAACAAGCTGCAGACCATTGTCGAACGTGAAAGAATAGATTTTGTAATAGCAAATGGTGAAAACTCCGCAGGGGGACTTTCCATGACTCCTGAAATTACGCGTGAGATTTTTTCTTATGGTGTGAATGTTATTACCTCGGGCAACCATGTATGGGGTAATAATGATATTCTCCAGATTATTGACAGTGAGCCGAACCTCATACGTCCTGCAAACTACCCCCCCGATGTTCCGGGTAAAGGTTATTGCCTCGGAAATATAAAAGGGACAAAGATTTGTGTAATCAACCTCATGGGGAGAGTTATGATGAACCCCATGGACTGCCCATTCCGGAAGTTCGACGAGATATATAAGATTGTAAAAGATCAGGCTGACATTATTATTGTTGATTTTCATGCGGAGACTACATCAGAGAAGCAGGCTCTGGGCTGGTACGTTGACGGCAGGGCTTCTGCAATTTTCGGTACTCATACTCATGTTCAGACAGCTGACGAGAGGCTTCTACATCATGGCACAGGCTACATTACTGATATAGGTATGACCGGTTCTCTTGATTCAGTGATAGGGATGCTCAAGGAGCGTTCTATCAGGTTTTTTCTTACACAGACAAGGGTCAAGTTTGAGCCCGCTGATGATAACCCCTGGCTTAACGGAATCATTTTTAAGATTAATGATTCAGGTAAGACTGTTTCAATGACAAGGGTGCAGGAGAAAGGCTAACTGTGTAACCCTTTCAGTTCCTCCGGTGTGAATTTATATTCTTTCCGGCAGAAAGTGCAGGTTACCGAAGCTCCTCCATCCTTCTCAATCATTTCGTGTATGTCTGCTTTATCCAGTGTCTTCATCAGTCTGAGGAGCGTGTCGTGGCTGCACCTGCATTTATGAATCAGCGGTGTGGCGCTCATAATTTCTGTATGGCTGTTATTGAAGAGCTCCTGCACTATGCTGTAGATGTTTTCACCTGCTTCGAGCCTGTCGCCAAGGTTAGTCTTCATGTTCCGTATGTTTTCCTCGATCATTCCGATCACTGACTCTTCCGTGTCAGGGAATGTCTGTATAAGGATTCCTCCGGAAGATTTTATATCCCCTTCGATACCGAGGTTAAGCCCGATGATTACAGCTGAAGGTATCTGTTCGGATGTAACAAGATAGTAGGCAAGGTCCTGTGCTATTTCGCCGTAGAGAATAGGGGTCACGCTGTTATACGGATCTTTCATCCCTATATCTTTTATTACTGTAAGGAGCCCTGCTCCAATTGCTTTTGAAAAGCTTATACGGCCGATTGGATCTGTAATATCTATGGAAGGGTTTGCAATGTATCCCCTGATGTTGCCGAAAGCGTCAGCCTGAACATGCACCTCCTTAAGGGGGCCCTCTCCGGAGAACTTCAGCAGTATGCTCTGGTTTGTCTCAGGTTTCAGTGTTGCGCTGAGTAAAGCCGCAGCATTGATTGTGCGCCCCAGGGCCATTGTGGCATTAGGTGTTGTTTTGTGTATGGATGTGACTTCCCGTGCTGTTTCCAGGGATGTTGCTGTGTAAGCGCGTAGTTTAAGGTCAGCGCAGTAAATTCTTGATATCATGTCCATGGTTATTTCCTCTTGTTTAGTTGCTCCGGAATCTTAGTAGCTCTGTTCTGTGCCGAAGGCTCCTCTCCCTTCCAGCGGAATAAATGTGCAGCCGCTGCAGTCTCTGCGCAGCGCTTTTACCACGCTTTCCGCAGTTTCAAGTTTTGTTTTAACCCCTTTGCCGATATAGTTGGAACCCGCATCTACATAATAGATTATCCCTTCACCTTTTTTTTCGGCCTTTATATGACCGCCGTGGGTAGGTTTGAAATTGAAGCTTTCTCTTTTTAAAGAGAAGTGTGTCTCCTCATGGGGCTTTGTCCCTATGGAGTAGAATTTCGGCTCATAGGTTGATGTCTGCGGTATCATGGCGATGTATGTTATATGCTCACCGCCTTTCATGTTTTTAATCTGTTCCCTGAAACGCTCCTTTCTAATCGCTTCAGGATTAACTGTCTCCCTGTACCTTCCGATTTTGAGTTTCTGCTGCATCGGTATGAAGAGTGTATTCAGTGAGTCTGCTTTTTTCAGGTAGAGTATATGTTCAGGCGTGAATGATGTTTTCATGAATTCAGCCATGGGTTTACGGTATTCCGGGTGTTTTATGTAGAGTGTCCAGGCTTCAAGGATCTCCATTGCTGCTGCTGCCCCCGGGCTTGAATTGAATCCGGTTGTGAAACGGTAGATTGAATCCCCCTCTGCAGGGCGGATGATCCCGGCATCAGCAAGGTATGATGAATCCGCTATGTCTATGACATTCATAAGTATATAGCCTCCGGTGTCATCCATAGCTGTGAAGACTCCCTGTTGAACTTTCTTTTTATTGATACGGCGGAGGATACTTTTAGGAGGGAGACTCTCCCCGGGTGATGTAATCTCTACCAGTTTGTTTTCAAGGAGCCAGTTAATTTCGTCATTCATGCTAAATCCATTTATCCCCTGTTTTTATTTCAAGGGAGAACATCTCCTCTGTTATTCCATCAATTTCTGTGCGTATAAGAAGATTTTCATGATGGGTTTCCTTCAGAAATCCTTCATTAAGCATTGTTTCAAACTGTTTGAGAAGAGGGGTGTAGAATCCGTTGATATTCAGTATGCAAACAGGTTTTTTAAGGTAGCCCAGCTGTACCCATGTGAACACCTCAAGGAGCTCCTCCAGTGAGCCTATCCCGCCGGGGAGACAGATGAATCCGTCTGACAGGCGGTACATCATCGATTTACGTTCATGCATGTCATTAACTACTACAAGTTCACTTATATGCTGGTGCGGCACTTTCCGGTAGAGCTTCTCCGGAATGATCCCGGTTACGTGTCCGCCATTTTTCATAACTGCTGAAGATACAATCCCCATGAGGCCCACGTTTCCCCCTCCGTAAACAAGGCCGATCTCTCTTTCCGCCAGGTGAACTCCGATTTTTTCGGCGGTTTCACCATAAACGGGATTATTTCCCATGCTTGAGCCGCAAAATACACATATTTTTTTCATGATTAACTGAGCCCCGGATTATTTATCTCTTACAAGAAAAAAAGATAAGCGTTAAAAGACAATTATTTTTTATGCCGCAGCTTATTCTCCGGTTTTTATGATGAATAATCAGCAAAAAACTAACTATTTAGTTAGTTTTTTTAAAGAAAAGATTGACTTTTATCGGGTTTATTATAAATATTAACTAAATAGTTAGTTTAAACAACTGTTTAGTGAGCAGATAAGTGGTATTACAGGAGGGATATATGACAAAAAAGGATAAATCTACTGAAGAGAAGATAATAAATGCAGCGCTTGATGAGTTTGCTGAACTTGGTTACGCAGGTGCAAGGGTGGACAGCATTGCCGAAAGGGGCAGAATAAACAAAGCGATGATCTACTATTATTACAAGAGCAAGGAGAAGCTTTACGAAAGGATTCTGACAGACATCGCAACAGAGATATATGGACAGATAAAAGAGGCATCAGCTGATGGCTATGAGCCCATTGAACAGTTCTATTCAATCATAGGGAGATACGTTGATCTGCTGAAGCTTATAGACAGACGTTTCATGAGAATATATATGAGGGAGATTGCCAGCGGCGGGGAGTTCTTCAGGAAGATTGCTGTGCCGAATCTTGTTATGCCTGTGATGACAATTGTTGAGCCACTCTTTAAAAAAGGGGTGGAGAGGGGGGAGATCAGAGACCTGAACCCGTACATGACGTTTCTTCAGATAATCGGCGGAATTATATTTTTTAATATCATAAGGATACCGATGGAAGGCTCCGCTGTTGAAGGAGTTATTTTTAAAGATAATTTTTATGAAGAGTTCAGAATCAATATGTTCAGGATTCTGAAAGAGGGGATTGAAGTGAAGGAGGGGGAAAAATGAAGGTAGCATTGAGGGATATTATTTTCCGTGTTTCTGTAATTTTTACCATGCTTCTGCTCTCCGTCTCTTATCTTAAGGCTGAACCTGCCGGTATTACTGTTGATGAAGCGGTGAAGATTGCACTTGAAAGCAATCATGATTACAGGATCGCGGAGCTGAGAACACGCGAGGCTGATGAAAAGGTGAATGCAGTGTGGGGCCAGCTTATGCCTGTGCTTGAGTCTGAAGCATCTGTCATGAGACAGTATGCTGAGAACGGATTTATGAGTCTTTCGGACGGCCAGGCTGACATTAAGTTTATACAGATGAAGTTCGGGATTAATCCCGGGGTTTTCTATAACTCACTTCAGGCATCGAAGAAATCATATTCAGCATCTAAAGAGGACCTGCGCAGAATAAAAAGCGAAGTGGAGTACAGTGTTATCCGGAGTTATTTTGATCTTCTTTTAGCGGATGAAATGATCGGTCTTAAAAAGGAGTCCCTTGAAGTGCTGAAGGTGAATCTTAAGGATGTAAAGAATATGTATGGAACAGGTACGGTGCCGAAGTTTGAGGTTTTACAGGCGCAGGTGCGGATGATGAACCTTGAGCCTGAACTCTTCAACGCGGAGAGCGGAAGCCGTGTGGCCCTTGAGATGTTCAACCACAGGCTTGGCGGAGGGAGAAACCTGTACACAGTGAATAAAGAGGTACTGAAGGGAGAAGTGAAACCTGTAATCTGCATTGAGCCTGATAAACAAATTGATATGCTCACATCTGTTGCTCTTAAGAACAGACCGGAGGTGATTCAGATACGTAAGAAGATTGAGATAGCGGAACACTCTGAGAATGTCTACTCCTCCTATTATCTCTGGCCAAGTTTTTCTGTGGGTGGTTACTACGGTATGACAAAGCTTGACCCGAACGGCATTGATTCAACAATAGCCACACCCATGGGGCCGATTACTCCGGACTTCTCAGGAATTTCAGGGAGTGACCAGTGGCAGAATACATGGCAGGTGAAAGTCGCTGCTACTTACAGGTGGGGTGCGCTCTTCCCATCTGACAGTCTGAGGGCACAGGAGCGTGAGGAGAGACTTAAGGTGAAAGAGGGTGAACAGGAACTGGCCAGGCTCAGGAGTGCTATTTCGGTTTCGATCAATTCCTCGTATTCGAAACTCCTCACTGCGTACCTGACGATAAAATCGCAGAGGGAGAATGTGAAGACTGCGGAGGAGGGTCTTCGTATTGCAAGGGAGAGCTACAGGGCAGGGGTTATTAAGAATTCGGAACTTCTCTCCTCGGAGCTTGCGCTTACCTCTGCAAAGACATCGTATATAAACGCTTTGTATTCATACTATGTTGCGCTTGCTGAGCTGAAGAAAGAGACAGGAATTGAAGATGAGAAGATTATTCTGGAGGAGTGCAGATGAAAAATAAAAAGATGATACCAGTTGCTGTTGTAATTATAGTTGTTACTGCTGCGACACTTTACTTTGAAGTGTTCAGACATGCAGGTGAAAACGGAGATGTAATCAGCGGAAGCGGAACGATTGAGGTCACTGAAATTGAGATAAGCTCAAAGATTGCAGGGCGCGTGGCGGATATTCCGCGCGGTGAGGGGAGTGATGTTAAGAAAGGGGACCTTCTGGCGAAACTTCAGTATGATGAACTCTCTGCGCAGAGAGTATCCGCTGTGGCAAACTTCAGGAATGCTGAAAAGAACTATAAGAGGATTAGTGACCTGTACAGAACAGGATCTGTTTCGCGCCGTGACCTGGACAATGCCGAGGCCGGTTATAAAGTTGCAAAAGCTGCAATGGATAATGTTGATGCTGCAATAGACTATGCGGTATTATACTCACCTATTGATGGAACTGTGCTTGATACAAGCCTTGAACCGGGTGAGATGGCGTTCCCAGGAACTCCTGTGCTTACAGTGGCAGACCTGTCGAAGCCCTGGATGTATCTTTATGTTAATGAGAAGAAACTCGGATTTGTCAGGATAGGTCAGAAGGTTAATGTAATGATAGATTCATCTCCTGATAAAATTTTTGAAGGGAAGGTTGTTTCAATATCAAACAAAGCTGAATTCACACCAAAGACTATTCAGACAAAGGAGGAGAGGGTGAAGCTTGTATTCGCTGTGAAAGTTGCAATTGAAAACAGAGATATGATACTGAAGCCCGGTATGCCTGCTGATGCTGATATAGTATTGAAAGGGGATGAAAAGTGATCTCCGTTAATAATCTCACGAAAAAGTTCGGGGAGAACAGGGCAGTTGACTCACTGAGCTTTGATGTGAGGAGGGGTGAGATTTTCGGCATTGTGGGGCCTGACGGTGCGGGTAAGAGTACGCTCCTTCGAATGATGGCAGGGATAACGATACCTGCTGAGGGGGAGATACTGATAGACGGAATGGATGTGGCGCGGAACAGGTTCAGGATAAAGGAGAGCCTTGCTTATATGCCGCAGAGATTCGGACTCTACGAGGATCTCACTGTTGAGGAGAATATACGTTTCTTCGGAAGACTCTTTGGTGTGCCCCGCAAAACTATAGATGAACGCGCGCCGAAACTTTATGAATTCAGCAGGCTCGGGCCCTTCAAAGAGAGGCTGGCAGGAAACCTCTCCGGCGGAATGAAACAGAAGTTAGGGCTTGCGTGCTGCCTTATCCACAGCCCGGGGCTTATACTGCTGGATGAGCCTACAAATGGAGTTGACCCTGTGTCAAGGAGGGAGTTCTGGAAGATACTTTATGATCTCCTGTCGGACGGGGTGACAATTGTTGTGAGTACCGCATACCTTGATGAAGCTGAACGCTGCAACAGGGTGGCTCTTATGCATGAGGGGAGATTTATAAGACTGGGGACTCCGGCAGAGGTGAAGGGTTCTGTGCCTGGTGCTCTTATTGAAATTGAAACTGATGATATATGGAGAGCTGAAGAGGCGCTTAATAAAAGCGGTGAGTTCAGCGGGATAATACGCGAGGGTAAAACTCTGAAGGTCTTTGTGCGGAACAGGAGAAGGGACACAGAAAGGATCAGGTCTATTCTCTCTAAGAGTAAAACAGGCAAAGTATCTGTTAAAGAGAAGGTCCCTAACCTGGAGAACTGCTTCATGGAGATTGTCATGAAAGGTGAAAAGTATGAGAGTGCGTAGCTCAATAATCCGTCTTTTTGCAATTGCAGACAAGGAGTGGCTTCAGATCCGCAGGGACAAAAGAAGTCTTATACTCTCGCTGATCGCTCCCCTTATTCTGATACTTCTTTTCGGGTTCGCTCTCACCATGGATGTGAAGCATGTGAAGACAATGATCTATGATCAGAGCAGAACCGCATCGTCCAGGGCTTTTATCGAAGGGTTCAGCCACACTGAATATATAGATGTTATAGCTTACGCGGAAAACTATGATGATATAGACAGGTATATAGATTCCGGGATATGCACAATGGCTGTTGTTATCCCTCCCGATTTTGAAAGGAGGATAAAGACCGGCAGAGATGTCCAGGTTCAGCTCATTGTTGATGGTTCAGATTCAACATCAGCAACAGTTGCAACGGGCTACATGAAGGCAATTACCATGGCGCATAACATCGAAATAAAGATGTCAGGGCTGAAGAAAGCAGGGTTCCCTGAAATTACACCGCCTGTTGATGTCAGGAGCAGGATCTGGTATAACCCGGAACTTGAAAGCAGGAACTTCATCATTCCGGGACTTATCGTTATTATACTTGCAATCATCTCCGCCCTTATAGCTTCACTTACAATCTCCCGTGAATGGGAGAGGGGTACAATGGAAACTCTCATAACAACACCCGTTAGAAGGTGGGAACTGGTTTTCGGGAAACTGATACCGTACCTGTTTATCGGACTATTCGATGTAATGATTACAGTGTGCGCCGGATACTTTGTCTTTAAAGTCCCAATGCGCGGGAGCTTTGTAGAGTTCTATCTCCTGGCGCTCCTTTTTCTCATAGGTACATCGGGCCTTGGAATCCTTATATCAGCAGCAACACGGGTGCAGGTGCTTTCTGTGCAGTTTGCCATGGTTGCAACATACCTCCCCTCATTTATACTTTCAGGATTTATTTTTCCTATTAATAATATGCCGCTCCTTGTACAGGGTATAACTTATGCTGTGCCTGCAAGGTATCTCATTGTAATAGTGAAGGGGATAGCACTGAAAGGGATAGGCGTAATGATGCTGCGGGTGCAGATTCTGTTCCTCCTTGTTTATGCTGCTGTTGTACTGATTATTGCAGTGAGGAAGATGTCTCTCACTCTGCCGGAGAATTAAGGTGATTATATGAGAACGAAAATTATGCGGGGCAATATACTCAAAAGCTTTATCATCAAGGAGTTCAGGCAGATACTCCGTGACAACAGGATGAAGATGATGCTCTTTGGCGTACCTGTGCTTATGCTTGTTATATTCGGATACGCTGTTAATACAGATGTTGTGAATATAAGAATGGCGGTTCTGGACAGCAGCAGGAGTTCTGACAGCAGGTCATTTATTGAAAAGTTCACTGCAAGCGGATATTTTCTTTATGCTGCGGATGCTGAATCTCCGGATATGGGGGGTGCGGCACTTGACAGAGGGGACGTTGATATGTTCATCAATATCCCCTACGATTTTTCAGATAACCTGAAGAGGGGGAAGCAGACAGCAGTGCAGATCATAGTGGACGGCAGCGATTCAAGCAGGTCATCTGTTATACTGGCCTATATCAGCCAGATTACCAATGACTATTCAGAGAGATTCCTCGAAAAAAGTGTGATGCTTACAATGAGAAACCGCGGAACAGGAACAGCAATCTCCACTGGTGGGATAACTCTTGAAGAGCGGACTCTTTTCAATCCTGAACTGAAAAGCAGAAACTTCTTTCTCCCCGCTGTTCTTGGCCTCCTTGTTGCGCTCATAACAATCATGATGACCTCCATGTCTGTTGTGAAGGAACGGGAGAGCGGCACAATTGAGCAGATAATTGTCTCCCCCATAAAACCGCTGGAGTTTGTGGCGGGGAAAACACTCCCCTTTGCAATCGTGGGGTTTGCGGATATAGTAGTTATAACTTTTGTAACAATAGCGTGGTTCAGGGTGCCATTTAACGGGAGTTTTATTCTGATGCTGTTGTGCGGAGGCTTCTACATAATCTGTACATTAGGTGTGGGGCTCTATATATCAACAATATCCCAGACACAGCAGCAGGCCATGCTCTCTACATTCCTCTTCTTTATACCGTCGATTATACTTTCCGGATTTATATTCCCGATTTATGCCATGCCCCTTGTATTCAGGATAATCACTCTTGCTAATCCTATGAGGTATTTTATCGATATTACACGGGGGATATTTCTTAAAGGCGTTGGTGTTACAATGCTATGGGAGAGTATGCTGGCTCTGGCTCTTCTGTCAGTGATCTTTCTCGCGCTTAGTGTCAGGAGAGTGAACAGGAGGTTTGAATGATGGAACAGTCTGTTGTTGTAAATGGACTTACAAAGAGGTTCGGTGATTTTACAGCTGTGAATAATATAAGCTTCTCTGTGAGCCACGGGGAGATTTTCGGTTTCCTTGGGCCCAATGGCGCAGGTAAGAGCACAACAATCAGGATGCTCTGCGGGATACTGACCCCCACAGAGGGGAGCGGCACTGTGGCAGGGCATGATATTGTAAATGAGCAGAATAAGATCAAGAATTCCATAGGGTACATGTCGCAGAAGTTTTCTCTTTACAGCGAGCTTACAGTTATTGAAAACCTGGAGTTTTTCGGCAGCATATACGGACTCAGTGGGAATCACCTGAAGGAGAGGATGGAGTATGTACTTGATATGGCTGAGATAGGGAAAAGAAGGAGGGAGCGCGTAAGCTCACTCCCCGGTGGAATCAAGCAGAGACTGGCTTTAGGGAGCGCGATTATTCATGATCCCTCAATACTCTTTCTCGATGAACCGACTTCCGGTGTTGACCCTTTAATGAGGAGAAACTTCTGGGAACTGATATACGATTTCTCACGCAGGGGTAAAACGATCTTTGTCACAACGCACTACATGGATGAGGCTGAACACTGCGGACGCATGGCACTTATCATCGCAGGGAAGATTATTGCATACGGTTCTCCGCAGGAACTGAAGAGTGAACTTCATCATGATGTATATACTCTGAAGGTGGATAACTTCATCAGGGTATTTGATACATTGTCGGCTCTCCCCTTTATTGATGAGGCGGCAATCTTCGGCAGCGACATACACCTGCTGTGCGGAAAGGGCTTTGGTATGAAGAGGGAACTTTCATCCGCGCTGAAAAGTTCGGGTGTACAGGAATTCTCACTGGAGAAGATACCCCCCACCCTGGAGGATGTGTTTGTTACTCATGCAAGGAGATTAGGTGTGTAATAACCCCGGCTGCCTGTAACCCGGCATGAAAGGTTTAAGACGGCCGGAGCAGAACTGTTTTTTTCTTGACTACATACTAAACATGAGTATAGCTGTCATAAACAGGAGGTATAATTATGGATACAAAACAGATAAAGGCTAATACTGACAATATCGCTTTCTGCGGCCTGTACTGCGAAGCATGCGGCAAGTATCAGAAAGGGAAGTGCCCCGGCTGTGCCGGAAATGAAAAAGCAACATGGTGCGGAATAAGAAAATGCTGTATGACTAACGGATTTAAAAGCTGCGTGGAGTGTAAAACATATACCGATCTCCATGAGTGCAAGGATTTTCATAACCCCATATCGCGTGTAATCGGATTTGTATTCAGGTCTGACAGGTTCGGCTGTATAGATTATATTAAAAAGAACGGATATGATAATTTCGCAAAACATATGGCGGAACAGGGCAGAATGTCTATGAAGAGGTAAGATGGAGAGGAACAGAACAGAAAACAGGTTTCTCCTTCAGGAATATACAGCCAGGGTAAACCGTGCCATTGATTACATAGAGAATAATATAGCGGAGGGTGACCTGACTCTGAAAAATCTCTCCTTTGTGGCAGGATTCTCTCCATTCCACTTTCACAGAATATTCGCTGGTATGATGGGGGAGACTTTAAATCAGTTTATTCAGCGTGTAAGGGTGGAGAAGGCAGCCATGCTGCTTGTGATTAATCCGAAAAAGAATATGACAGAGATAGCTTTTGACTGCGGCTATTCAGGCTCTGCGCAGTTCTCCCGTGCGTTCAGGGATAAGTTCGGGAAAACTCCATCTGCATGGAAAAAGGAGAAACTATCTGCTGCGGCAGATAGCAGTATTTGTCAAAACGGAAGCAATACAGGTAAAAAGAAGGGCAATAAAGGGAAAGAAGAAGTTCATCTGCATGATTATAATACAGAAAACAGCAGGAGAAATGAGATGAACACAATTAAACCCTCTTCAATAGAAGTAAAAAAGTTTCCCGACATGACAGTTGCTTACGTGAGACACGTGGGGCCATATAAGGGAGATCCATCCCTTTTTGAAAAGCTTATAAGCAGAATCTGCTCATGGGCAGGTTCCAGGGAACTGCTTCTGCCTGGCACAAAACTTATTGCAATGTATCACGATAATCCCGAAGTCACAGATGAGAATAAACTCAGGGTAAGCGTATGCCTCACCATGCCTGATAATGTGCGCGTTGACAGCGAGATCGGGAAGATGAAGATTGATGGTGGTTCTTACGCGGTTGCTCACTTTGAGATTAATGCTGATGAGTATGAGCAGGCCTGGGCCTGGGTGTACGGCACATGGCTACCTGAGAGCGGTTATCAGCCTGACGACAAACCATGCTTTGAGCTTTACGGGCCCGACCCGAAAGATCACCCGCAGGGTAAGCATATTGTTGATATATGCGTGCCTGTTATGCCTCTGTAGTTTGAGGCAGGGGGGAGTGTCCGCTTAAAATGCTATAGTTTTTATGATTGAATCAGCACATAATTTGTCATTCTGGTTTGCCCCTTGGGCAATACCGGAATCTAAATGATAGAAATCTATTCCTGTAAACAGGATAATTATTGTTTACCTTAAGANNCGTTGTCACTTCAGCCGGAATGACGAGGCCTAATCATTTTAACGCCCATCCGCCGGGTCAAAAAAATAATCAACGAATTCAGGGAGGTAACGGTAACGGGTCAGGGTCACATACTTGTATATATAAAAAGGTGATTCCGGCTTACCGTCTATCCTGTATTCAATAAGCCTGCATTCTTTTTCTTTGCGGTCATAGCTTAAGAGCAATAAAAACTGCCGCTTATTCCGTGAGATTTTTACAGAAACAACATCCCAGTCCTTCATTACAGTCTGCTTCTCCTCTGACCACACCACAGTGCCGTTACTGCCGCTTAATCCACGCACAATGCGCCATACAGGGATCTCATTTCCAAGAAGGTCTATGCTGCTCCACTTTACCTTGTCAACAGGTGAACAGGAGGTGAAAGTTAAAGCTGCTGTTATTAAGATTAAAACTATATGTTCAGCTTTGATAAAAAGCTCCTCTGCATTTTTAAATCAATATAAAATTGCATGGTTTTCTGTCAAAATAAATATATGTTGTGAGGGGCATTCGATACAGGGGGCGGGCGTTGTA